>CALRTW020000039.1:0-3650 GCA_943371165.1 Rhizobium sp. Q54 | reverse complement strand
GACCAGCAGGAATCACAAACTCAACGGGTTTAGTAGGTTCCCACGCCAAAGCGGGGCTAGCAGCAAAGCCAGCAATACCCAGGGCAATGGCAGTAGATAGCGCGGTACGTTTAATCGAGTGCTTCATGAATGCTCCTCCGGAAGAATGGAGATTCATAGTCGCAATTTTTTAATAAAGCGGAAACGGTACTTACCCTAGGAGATAGGACAAAGCACTATTTAAGGGAATTCGGCAGCTTCATGCCGATTCTGTGGGGCTTCCAGGGCGGTAATGCACAAGCCCAATTCCTTTGTTTTTTTAAGGGTTTTACGGATGATCTTATAAATATCCAGATCAAACTCCGGTTTCTTTTCATTGAGCAGCTCTTCCACTTCAGCCTCATTCGCTGCAGTGCCCAGGTAGCACCAATGATCAAACAGATGCAAGTCGTCGCCTTCGTGGATTGCGATCGCACCTTTATATGGCCAGGACGCGACTTTCAATTTCAGGAGCGCCGTTTTGAGGCGTAAATTGTGGATGGCTGCCGACTCGGCTCCGATGCAAGCGCCATCGCACTGCTTCACATGAAAACCGAAACACGCCCCCTGCCCTTGCCGCTTCTCTAAACCTAAGATGGCCTCACAGAGTTGATTCTTCTTCGCAATCGATTGCAGGCTGGCCAAGGCTTCCCGCTTATTGTAAAAAAGGCCATATAAGTTATCTTGCTTGCCAGGTTCTAAATCCTGGTGATTCACGAGCTGCAACTGAAGGTGCTCAGCAGACTCGATCAGTTGCCATGCGCACAAGTCTTTGGAACGACGCAACTTGACATTAAAGGTGGGTAGTTTTTCTTTAATGAGGCGCGATTCCAAAATCAAGGCGCCGAGCTCTCCAGCCGTTTCGATCCAATCAATGTCACGGACCTGCATGGCAATCTTCATTTCTTTGCGATTCGTCAGCGCCGCATGAAAGTGCCCCTTCACCCGCGCGCGTAAATCAATGCTCTTGCCGATATAGAGAGGTTGGCGATTTTCTGCGTAGAACATATACACGCCGGGGCGACTCGGAATCTCCTCTACTAGCGTTTTATCGATGTGTACTGGCAAGCTCGAACTACCTAGCAAATAATCCACTTCGGCTTGTAATCGCTCTGGTCCAAACAAGCGAATGCACTCTTGCCAGAAGTCATACAGCAATTTGGCATCATCTAAAGCGCGGTGGCGATTGGCCACTTGCAGGCCATGCACCGCAATCAGGGTATCTAAATTATGGCGCGCTTGATTGGGAAACAAACGCCGCGATAGCTTTACCGTACACAGCACCTTTGGTGAAAAATCAATCCCGACTTTTTTAAACTCAGCCTTAATGAAGCTGTAATCAAAGCGGGCATTATGGGCAATGAAGATCTTGTCTTTGAGCTCCATATAGAGCGCATTGGCAATCTCAGCAAACGTTGACTGCGTCGCCACCATCTCGGGGGTGATGCCCGTCAGGTGTTGAATGTTTTTGGGTATATAGGTTTCTGGATTGACTAAGCGCGACCATTCCGAAACGCCATCGGAATCGAAGGTCAGAATGCCAATCTCGGTAATGCGGTCGAGCTCTGCCCGAGAACCGGTGGTCTCAATATCGACAAAGGCAAAGACCGAATCGGTGTGCGGCATGAATACCTAATCCTGCTGGCGTATGGTAAGCAGGATTTATACCAAACAATCGCCTGCTTCGTGTAGCGGGCGCTATATCAAAGCAAGGGCATCGGCAAACACCCAAGCAGTCGGCCTTGACTGACGGGATATATTTTAAAAAGTATCCTAGAATCACACCATTGCAATGCATGCATTGATTCGTTTCAATTGAAAGTACAACCCACTATGGCACCTTGGAAAGCAGCCCGCGCCGGCGATCATTTTGATGAGATCGATACGCCCGCTTTAATTCTGGATATGAATGCTTTCGAGCGCAATCTGGGACTTCTGCAAAATGCGCTGTCGGGTAGCGGCGTCCGCTTACGTCCCCATGCTAAAAGCCATAAGTGTCCAGAAATTGCATTGCGCCAAATTGCAGCAGGCGCCGTTGGCATTTGCTGCCAAAAAGTCAGCGAAGCCGCAGTCTTTGTTGCGGCCGGCGTAAAGGATGTTTTGATTACCAATGAAGTAGTTGGTGCTAAGAAAGTGGCTCATGCACTTGATTTAGCACAGCAGGCACGCATTGGTATCTTAGTCGACCATCCAGAACAAGTTACTGCCTTCGCAAAAGCCAGTAGCGCACGCAAAATCAAGATCGATGTCTATATTGAAGTTGATGTGGGGATGGGCCGCTGCGGCGCCACATCCATTGAGAAGGTGGTTGCACTGGCCCGTCAAATTGATCAAGCGCCCTACTTACATTTCATGGGCTTACAGTGCTATCACGGTAGCGCACAACACTACCGACTCCCCCAAGAGCGGCAGGATGCGATTACGGCCGTATGCGCTAAAGCGGCCGAAGCGAAAGCGGCAATTGAACAGACGGGCATCGCGGTAGAACGCGTTACCGGCGCTGGTACTGGCTCGGTCATGCTGGAAGGCAGCTCATCGATTTTTAATGAAGTGCAAGCAGGCTCCTATATTTTGATGGATCGCGACTATGCCAAAAATCAGCGTGCTGCAGGCGACTTACCGTTTGAGCATGCTCTGTTTATCAAAACAGCCATACTCAGCCACCCAACTCAGGGTCGCGCCGTGGTCGACGCCGGCCTCAAAGCGTCCAGTGTCGATTCTGGAATGCCGCTAGTCTGGCAACGTACGGACGCAACCTACCTCAAAGCCTCGGATGAGCATGGCGTACTCGAGCTCACCGCAGACTCACCACTAAAGCTGGGTGACTCCATCAAGCTGATACCTGGCCATTGCGATCCCACCGTCAACTTATACGATGAAATTATTTGTGTTCGGGGTAATACGGTAGAGGCCATTTGGCCCATCGCTGCGCGCGGCGCTTTGCTATAGTCTTAAGGCATTCGGCTCCGACACCGCGTCTGCAAAATTGAACACCAGAAGAAATTTTCTTTGCATCTCGAGTGCTTCCCTTTTATGCTGGAGCGAACTGTTACGCGCACAAGGAGTTCGCATGGATTTCACTAACCCCAAAACGATGCGCGATTGCTGGGTTGTGAATGATGGCGTGATGGGCGGAATATCACAATCGGCTCTTCGGCAAGATACGCAAGGCATGTTTTTTGAAGGCCTGGTTTCCCTTGACAATAACGGTGGTTTTGCCTCCATGCGCTCATCAGCGCAATTTCCTCCAGGAACTCAAGCGCTAGAACTAACGGCCAAAGGAGACGGCAAGCAATACAAGCTCGTCTTACGCACTGCGATAGCGCCGCAGGTGAGCTATGTAGCCGATTTCATTGCTGAACCCATTTGGCAAACATATCAATTTAATTTAAATCAATTTAAATCAACCTTCCGTGGGCAAGCCGTTAATGCACCAGCCCTATCCTTTGCGGATGCCATTGAGTTTGGTATTCTGATTTCAAATAATCAGGCTGGACGGTTTGCGCTTCAACTAAAAACGCTTCAATCCACCTAGACCGAGAAAGGCAGAGCCATAGCTTAAAGCTGCTCTTCCATACACTGCCATACATTGAGTTACCTATGCTTTGGTCAGTCTATCCAAACTGGATGTC
>CALRTW020000038.1:0-3800 GCA_943371165.1 Rhizobium sp. Q54 | reverse complement strand
TTTGCTGCGGCTAAGGTGGGGGCTAAGCCAGCCGCGCCAACAATTGCTGCCATCACGTTATCGCAGTCCGACTCCAGAACGGCAGTGAGCAACGCATCTGGGCCGTGGAGAATCGTCAGCCCACTACTCTTTTCTGCAAGCAATTGCTTTAGCTGTGCTGCGCCAGCGGCATCGGCTACCACGGCAATGCGAGGCTTAAATTCCAGGCACTGCTCTGCTAAGCGCTCGACCTGCCGGCCTGCCGTCAGCGCAACCACCTGAAAGCGATCGGGATGCGCCCGAATGACATCCAGGGTATTAACACCGATCGATCCAGTCGATCCCAATACCGCAACGCGTCGGCTCAAGGATGGGTTGCTGGTGCTAGTCATTTCAAGAGTCCAACCAGTAATACGACGATGGGCATGGTTGGTAAAAGCGCATCAATGCGATCGAGAACGCCACCATGCCCTGGCAGTAAGTTACTACTGTCTTTTGCCCCAGAAAGGCGTTTGAGCTGAGATTCAAACAAATCACCCACAATGCTAAGTACCGTTAAGCTGATCACCAATATAAACATCGGCAGCCAGCCCCAGCTCACTGCAAAGGCGCCAAAAATAGTTGCTGTTGGAGGTAAGTACAGGGCGCATAGGGTTGCAAACAAACAGCAAAGCATGATCCCGCCCAAGGCACCTTCAACCGTTTTACCCGGACTCAACTGAGGAGCTAAGCGACGACGTCCAAAGGCTTTGCCAACAAAATAGGCGCCAATGTCCGCGACCCAAACCAAAGCCATTGCTGTAAGCAGCCACAGCAAACCCATTTCCCGCAAAAACACCAAAGCAAACCACGTGGCCGGCAAGACGATTAAACCCAGCGCAGCAAAAAAGAATTGCCATTTCGATAGCGTTAATTGAGTACCACGCGACATGATCAGTGGCGCCCCAATGATCCAAAACACCATTGCCAATAAAAGTAGTGCGATGTCTACATCTACATTCGAAAAGAAGAGCAATGCTGCAATAGCAATGAAACACAGGCCGGCATAAATCAAAGCGGCTCTAGTAGCACCGGGTGCAATCAAGCGACTCCACTCCCACGCCGCCAACACAATCATGACAAGAAAAAGGACATTAATGTAGATTGGCGGCAACAAGAATAGGATAGGTAAAAAAACTGCCAGTAAAACAGTTGCAGTAATTACCCGGGTTTTGAGCATAGAGTCGCTTAAGCGGAAGTAGAAAGAGCTTCTGAAGCAAGCTGCGCGCTGGTGCGACCAAAGCGGCGCTCTCGCTGACTAAACCAATCAAACGCAGCTTGTAAATCCGTGGCGGTAAAGTCTGGCCATAGCGTATCGGTAAAGTACAACTCTGTATAGGCTAACTGCCATAGCAAGAAGTTGCTAACGCGCTGCTCGCCACCGGTACGAATAAATAAATCCGGCTCAGGCGCATAGGCCATCGACAAATAGGGCTGCAGGAGTTCTTCTGATACTGCATCGGCCTCAATATCCGGATTAGCACGCAACATTGCGCGCGTCGCTTGCAAAATATCCCAGCGACCACCGTAGTTCGCTGCGATCGTTAAGGTGAGGTCTTTACAGTGTGCGGTCTTTTCTTCGGAGAAAGTAATCATCTCCTGAATCGACTGATCGAATTGAGTTAAATCACCAATCAGGCGCAGTTGAATACCATTCTCTGCCAAGCGGCCCACTTCGCCGCGCAAGGATTTGAGAAAGAGTTTCATTAAAAAGCCGACTTCTTCTGGGGGTCGACGCCAATTCTCGGAACTAAAAGCAAACACCGTGAGAAATTCCACACCCTGGCGACGGCATTCTTCGACCACTTTGCGAACTGCACCCAAACCTTCAGAGTGGCCGGCAACCCGCGGCATATGGCGCTTACTTGCCCAGCGCCCATTGCCGTCCATGATGATCGCCACATGGCGCGGCACCGCCCTGACTTCGGGGATTTCGCGTGTTGAGCTAGCGTGTCTAACCATGGACTTTATTGGGTAAGAATCGTGACGGCGACTACACCGTCATGATTTCCTTTTCTTTATCAACCACAATTTTGTCGATATCGATGACTGCTTTGTCGGTCATCTTCTGAATCTCATCGGTAGCACGACGCTCTTCGTCCTCCGATATCTCTTTATCTTTGGTTAAGCGCTTTAAATGCTCATTGGCGTCCCGGCGTAAATTACGCACCGCAATCTTCGCGTCTTCACCCTCACTTTTAACAAGCTTGGTTAATTCACGGCGACGCTCTTCCGTCAGGGCTGGCATCGGCACTCGAATGATTGTGCCCTGCGATGCCGGGTTTAAACCCAAATCGGAATCCCGAATGGCTTTTTCAATCACCGCCACCATGGTTTTTTCGAAGGGCTGAACATTGATCGTGCGCGCATCTGCTAAACCCAAATTAGCCACCTGCGTTAAGGGCGTGGGATTGCCGTAGTAATCAACCTGAATGTGCTCCAAGATACCGGGGTTAGCACGCCCTGAACGGATTTTCGCTAGTCCACTCTTTAAGGACTCAAGCGACTTTTGCATCTTTTGATCGGTCGTGTTTTTAATTTCAACTGCGGACATGCTGTTCTCCTATTAGACGTGCACTAAAGTGCCTTCGGACTCGCCCTGCACTACGCGCAGCAAGGCTCCCGGTTTTAAGATTGAAAATACTTTAATCGGTAACTTGCGATCGCGGCATAAGGCAAAGGCAGTTGCATCCATCACTTGCAGGTTTTGAATAATCGCTTCGTCAAAGGTAATGGAATCGTAGCGTGTCGCACTCGCATCTTTATTGGGATCGCTGCTGTAAATGCCATCCACCTTGGTGGCTTTGAGCATGATGTCAACGCCCATCTCGGCGCCGCGCAATGCCGCAGCCGTGTCGGTCGTAAAAAAGGGATTGCCGGTACCCGCAGCAAAGATCACTACCTTGCCTTCGCTCATAGCCCGGATCGCTCTTGGGCGAATGTAGGGCTCTACTACTTGATCCATGCGCAAAGCCGATTGCACTCTAGCCTCTACGCCCTTCTGACGCAGAGCATCTTGTAACGCCAGGGAATTCATCATGGTGGCCAACATACCCATGTAGTCGGCGGTAGCGCGGTCCATACCGGCAGCGCCACCCGCAACGCCGCGGAAAATATTACCGCCGCCAATCACAATCGCTAATTCAATACCTAGGCGGACCACCTCGGTGATTTCAGCAACCATGGAGTCGATGGTAGTTGGGTTGATGCCAAAAGCATCCTCACCCATTAACGCTTCACCAGAAAGTTTTAGGAGTACGCGCTTGTATGCTGGCATGGTCGTTTATTCTGCTTAGGTTATTGATTTATATGTATTTTTTAATGGCTGATTCCCATTATAAAGGGCAAAGAAAAGGGCGTAGAAACTTTCGCTTCTACGCCCTCTTGGGATACAAAACCAGATAAAGACATGGGGGCAAACCCCCTTTGCTTTTAAAGGGCTCTTTTATGCGCTTGCTTTAGCAGCGGCCACCTGGGCAGCCACTTCAGCGGCAAAGTCATCTTGCCGCTTTTCAATGCCCTCGCCTACGATGAACATCGTGAAAGACTTAATCGTCGTATTCGCAGCCTTGAGCATTTGCTCAACGGTTTGCTTATCGTTTTTCACGAAGGGTTGGTTCAAAAGCGATACCTCTTTCAAGTACTTTTGTACCGAGCCCTCAACCATCTTGGCAACGATATCAGCAGGCTTGCCGGATTCGGCTGCTTTTTGCTCTGCAATATTGCGCTCGGTGGCAATGTTTTCTGCTGGAACGTCGGCAGTAGACAAGGCAACAGGCTTC
>CALRTW020000037.1:0-3849 GCA_943371165.1 Rhizobium sp. Q54 | reverse complement strand
CTTAGGCGAGGGCATCAGCCTTAAAAATTAGCTAAGCCATTGTTTTTATTGGAATTATTTTCAATGGTTTGGTTTTGGGGCGACGAAAATTGCCCCGTTTGCCCTCGAATCTCTGCTACAATTCGAGGGCTTTGATTTATAAAGCTTTTTTGTTTTTATTTGTTTAATTAATCGCACGACACAATTCAGGGTGAAAGCTCTTGTGTTCGCAAGTTAGGAGTAGAAAATGGCAGTTGCTGATATCAAAACGGCGGAAATCGTCAAAGACAACGCGCGTAGCGCAAACGACACGGGCAGTCCAGAAGTACAGGTTGCATTGCTGACCGCCCGCATCAATGAACTAACCCCCCATTTCAAGGCTAACGCTAAAGACCATCACAGCCGTCGTGGCTTGTTGAAGATGGTTTCACGCCGCCGCCGCCTTTTGGATTACCTCAAAGGCAAGGATTTGGCTCGCTATCGCACATTGATCGAGAAATTAGGTCTCCGTAAGTAAATCGTATCTGTATCGCCATGCCATCTTGCCTTGAGGGTGACTCATTCGTGATTCAGTCTTGGGTAGATGGCATATTTTTTGAGCGTTTTTAGATTGCCCGTTTAGGGGATCGTGTCATTCCAATGAGTTTCTGAACATGGTGTTCAGTGCCTCCCTGGAATGGCATCCCTTGTAATCTGTAATCGCTCCAGTGGTGTCGTAGCGCTGATTTATCTGCGACGCAAGTAGTAAACGCACCCGGCATTCATGTGAATGCGGTGTGAACTAAATTGGAAAAGATCAAAATGACCATGTTTAAAAAAGTAGTAAAAAGTTTTCAATGGGGCAATCACCAGGTAACGATGGAAACGGGCGAAATCGCGCGTCAGTCGGGCGGCGCTGTGATTGTCAACGTCGACGATACCGTCGTCATGGGTACTGTTGTTGCAGCCCGCTCTGCTAAAGCAGGGCAAAACTTCTTCCCACTAACAGTGGATTACATTGAGAAGACCTATGCTGCCGGCAAGATCCCAGGCGGATTCTTCCGCCGCGAAGGCCGTCCATCGGAAGGCGAGACTTTAACGTCCCGTTTGATTGACCGCCCACTGCGCCCTTTGTTTCCAGAAGGCTTTCTGAACGAAGTTCAGGTAGTTGTGCATGTACTGTCGATTAATCCAGATGTGCCCGCTGATATTCCAGCATTGATTGCAGCATCGGCTGCGTTAGCCGTATCCGGCATCCCCTTTAACGGCCCAGTTGGCGCCGCTCGCGTGGGTTACCGTGATGGCCAGTATTTGCTGAACCCAACCCGTACTGAGCAGTTAACCAGCCAGATGGATTTGATTGTTGCTGGTACCCAAGCTGCAGTATTAATGGTCGAATCAGAAGCGCAGCAATTGCCGGAAGACATCATGCTGGGCGCGGTTGTATATGGCCACGAGCAAATGCAGACTGCGATCAATGCGATTCAAGATTTGGTGCGCGATGCCGGTAAGCCGGAGTGGGACTGGACTGCTGCACCAAAAGATGAGCCTTTGATTGCGAAGGTAGCCGCATTGGCTGATGCACCATTACGCGAAGCATATCAATTGCGTCAAAAACAAGCGCGCTCGGACAAGTTAAAAGCCATTACCAAAGATGTCATGGCAAAACTGGCTGCCGATGGCCCAGTCGATGACGTTGCAGTTGGTAATATTTTGTTTGATATCGAAGCGAAGATTGTGCGTAGCCAAATTTTGAATCGCGAGCCACGGATTGATGGTCGCGATACACGCACCGTACGTCCAATTGAAATTCGCAATGGCGTATTGCCACGTACCCACGGCTCTGCCTTATTTACCCGTGGTGAGACCCAGGCTTTGGTGATTGCTACGTTGGGCACTGCCCGCGACGAGCAAATCATTGATGCACTCGAAGGTGAGTACCGCGATCGCTTCATGTTCCACTACAACATGCCTCCGTTTGCTACTGGTGAAACCGGCCGCGTTGGTACACCGAAGCGCCGTGAAATCGGCCACGGTCGTTTAGCCAAGCGCGCCTTGATTCCAGTGCTGCCAAGCCCAGAAGATTTTGCGTACAGCATTCGGGTTGTTTCTGAAATTACCGAGTCCAATGGCTCCTCATCCATGGCCTCCGTTTGCGGCGGCTGTTTGGCTCTGATGGATGCTGGTGTACCTGTGAAAGCACACGTTGCTGGCGTAGCGATGGGCCTGATTTTGGATGGCAATCGCTTTGCAGTCTTGACCGACATCTTGGGCGACGAAGATCACCTTGGCGATATGGACTTTAAAGTGGCCGGAACAGCCAATGGCATTACCGCGTTGCAGATGGACATTAAGGTACAAGGCATCACCAAAGAAATCATGCAAGTGGCATTGGCACAAGCCAAAGAAGGTCGCCTGCACATCTTGAGCGAAATGCAATCGGCCATGGGCACGATTCGCACTGAGTTGTCCGAGCACGCACCGCGCATGGTGTCGTTCAAGATTCACCCTGACAAGATTCGTGAAGTGATTGGTAAGGGCGGCGCAACCATCCAGGCCTTGACCAAAGAAACCGGTTGCAGCATCGATATCAAAGATGACGGCACAGTTACGATCGCCTCTACAAGCGCAGAAGGCATGGCAGAAGCCAAAGCCCGCATCGAAGGCATTACGGCGGAAGCTGAAGTCGGCAAGATTTACGAAGGTCCCGTAGTCAAGTTGCTTGAGTTTGGTGCCTTGGTCAATATTCTTCCTGGTAAAGACGGTCTATTGCACATTTCTGAGATCTCCAATGAGCGCGTCAAAGAAGTAAAAGACTTCCTTCAAGAAGGCCAAGTAGTGCGCGTGAAATTATTGGCTGCAGATGAGCGTGGTCGTTTACGCCTCTCACTCAAAGCAGCAATGGCAGAAGAGGGCGGCACGATTGCCCCTTTGGCTGGTGCAGCTGAGTCATCCACTGAAGAACAGGCCTAAGCTGGCGCTATTTAAATAGGAACTGTGCGATGCGCGTTGTTGAAATTCGTGAATTTGGTGCCCCTGAGGTATTGATTCCTACGACTCGCCCAGATCCTGCTCTACCCAGCGCAGGATCAGGCGAAATTTTGATTAAAGTCCTGGCTGCCGGAATTAATCGCCCCGATGTATTGCAACGCAAAGGGCATTACCCGGTTCCTGCTGGTGCATCGGATATTCCTGGACTTGAAGTGGCCGGTGAAATTATTGGCGGCGATCTAGCCCATGCCGATAATCAGTTTGGTCTCAAGGTGGGCGATAAAGTCTGTGCCCTGGTGCAGGGTGGTGGCTATGCTGAACTCTGCCTTGCTCCGGTTGCCCAGTGCCTGCCTTATCCCACTGGTTTTACCGATCTGGAAGCAGCTGCCTTACCTGAAACATTCTTTACCGTTTGGAGCAATGTCTTCATGCGCGGTGAGCTTGCCCCAGGGGAAACATTGTTGGTGCAGGGCGGGTCAAGCGGCATTGGCGTGACTGCCATTCTGATTGCAAAAGCCTTAGGTCACCGTGTTTTTGTGACTGCTGGAACCGATGAAAAATGCGCAGCCTGTATTAAGCTCGGCGCAGATCTCGCTATCAATTACAAAACCCAAGACTTTGTGGAAGAAATCAAGAAGGCCACCGACGGTAAGGGTGTGAACGTCATTCTGGATATGGTGACCGGCACCTACCTGCAGCGCGAAATCGACTGCTTGGCGGATGACGGCCGCATTGTGATCATCGCCATCATGGGCGGCTCTAAATCAGAGGTCAATACCGGGCAAATCTTGCGTCGTCGTTTAACCATTACCGGCTCTACGCTGCGCCCAAGGCCAGTTGCCTTTAAGCGTGAAATTGCGAAACAGCTATTTGAGCGGGTCTGGCCGATTATGAATAAAG
>CALRTW020000036.1:0-6725 GCA_943371165.1 Rhizobium sp. Q54 | reverse complement strand
GCTTCATTGCAGCGATGTGCATCGCAACGTCTTTCGCAGCTGTTTCATCGCCGGTGAACTCCACCATTACACCAATGCGGGTTCCATGCAAATAGGAAACCAATTTGCTGTCGCCAGCAAAACGCTGAAAGCGGCGTGGGGTAATGTTTTCACCAATACGACCAATCAACTTGGTGCGAACGGCTTCAACGGTCTCGCCTTCGAGCGGCAATGCAGCCAAGGCAGTCACGTCAGCTGGGTTACTATTCGCAACTAGCTTGGCGCAGTTGTCTGAAAACGCCAAGAAGTCATCGTTCTTCGACACAAAGTCGGTTTCGCAATTGACTTCAATTAAGGCGCCAGTAGTGCCATTGATAAAAGCAGCTACGACACCTTCAGCCGTTACACGGGAAGCAGCTTTGCTAGCCTTGCTACCTAGCTTCACACGCAGAATTTCTTCTGCTTTAGCCATATCGCCATCAGCCTCGGTCAATGCTTTTTTACACTCCATCATCGGAGCATCGGTTTTAGCGCGCAGGTCGCCAACCATTGCAGCGGTAATTGCAGCCATTACTCAGCCTTCCCTTCTTCAACGAACTCTTCTTCGCCTTCTTTAACGGCAGTCAAAATCTCTTGAACTGCGTTGGCTTTGCCTTCTAATATGGCATCCGCAATACCGCGGGCATACAGGGTTACTGCTTTGCTGGAGTCATCGTTGCCTGGAATGATGTAATCCACGCCTTCAGGGGAATGGTTGGTATCCACAACGGCGATCACTGGAATGCCTAATTTCTTGGCTTCGGTAATCGCAATCTTGTGATAGCCGACGTCCACTACGAAAATCGCATCAGGTACGCCATTCAAGTCCTGAATACCGCCTAAGGCTTTTTGTAATTTGTCGAGGTCACGATCATTGGTGAGGGCCTCTTTCTTCGAAAGCTTTTCCCAATCGCCCGCTTCTTTCGCAACGGCCATGTCTTTCAGACGCTTTAGTGAGCCTTTAACGGTTTTGAAGTTCGTGAGGGTGCCGCCGAGCCAGCGGCTATCGATGTAAGGCATACCTGCACGTGCTGCCTCTTCGGCGATGATCTCGCGCGATTGGCGCTTGGTACCAACAAACAAAATGGTGCCGCGATTAGCTGCAATTTGTTTTGCCACTTTCAGGGCTTCCTGAAACATGGGCAATGTTTTTTCCAAATTGATGATGTGAATTTTATTGCGATGGCCAAAAATATAAGGGGCCATCTTGGGGGACCAGAAACGTGTTTGGTGGCCAAAATGGCACCCGGCTTCCAGCATCTGACGCATAGTCACTGACATAACATTCTCCTAAGGGTTTGATCTAAGGTTAGGTCCTAGCTGCACTAAAAAGTGCCACCCTGGAAGGCCTAACCCGCAATTTCGGTTCAACAGATGCCGTCACATGTACGTCATCCATCAAGCCGATCCCCAAATTATAGCTTACATATCAATTAACTAGGGCGCCCTGGCTTGGTCAGGCCCCCTGCCTGAAAGCGCCTGAAATGGCCTTAGATTGCCCATAAAACCGCCAAGTCGTTGATAATAAAAGCATGAATAGTGTATTTACCGAAGAAAACGACATCCAAGGGATGCGTGAAGCGGGTCGGCTGGCCAGCGAAGTACTGGACCACGTGGCACCTTTTGTACAGCCCGGCATCAGCACGGGCGAGCTGGATCGCATTTGCCACACCTATATGCGCGATGTGCAAAAAACCATTCCAGCGCCACTTAACTACCAACCGCCAGGATATCCACCCTTTCCGGCCTCGATCTGCACCTCGGTGAATGACGTCATTTGCCATGGCATCCCCGGTGACAAAATCTTGAAATCCGGTGACGTGGTTAATCTCGACATTACCGTGATCACCCCTGCTGGCTACTTTGGCGATACGAGTCGCATGTTTATGGTGGGCGAGCCATCGGTCTTAGCAAAACGCTTAACTCAAATTACCTTTGAATGCATGTGGCTGGGCATCGCCCAAGTAAAGCCAGGCGCGCGCTTAGGCGACATCGGCCACGTCATCCAAACCCATGCTGAAAAAGCCGGCTACTCGATCGTGCGCGAGTACTGCGGTCATGGCATTGGCAAAGTCTTTCACCAAGATCCGCAAATTCTGCATTACGGCAGGCCGGGCACTGGCGAAATATTAGAAGCCGGCATGACCTTCACTATTGAGCCCATGATCAACGCCGGTAAACGCGACATTCGCACGATGCCGGATCAATGGACTGTCAAAACCAAAGACCGCAGCCTCTCAGCACAGTGGGAACATACCTTACTCGTGACCCAGAGCGGCGTAGAAGTCCTAACCTGGTCGGAAGGCAGCAACCCACCCCCTGAATGCGTCGCCGGCTTGCGTTTCCGCCCCGGCGCATAGATCGCGCCCACAAACGGCATACCCTCATTCATGCGTACGGTCACACAAAATAAAGTTGCGATCAGTAATGGGGCCCAGTTACGCACTGCGCGTGAAGAAGCGTATGCGGAGTTTCAAGCTCACCAAGGCGTCGATAAACTAAGCAAGCAACTGAGCAACATGAGTGACGTGCTGCTTATGAGTTTGTGGTCACAATGCCAATTGCATGACGATGCCGCCCTGCTTGCGGTCGGGGGCTATGGTCGCAGCGAACTCTTCCCCTACTCCGACGTCGACATCTTAATTTTGCTACCTGACCACGAGTTAGAAACGCTCTCGACTCGCGTAGAGCAATTTATTGCGCAATGCTGGGATGCGGGAGTGGAGATTGGCTCATCCGTGCGCAATAGCGCAGAGTGCTTATCGGAAGCGGCGCAAGATATTACGGTCCGCACCTCTTTATTAGAGGCGCGCTTCTTGGGAGGCAATCGCAGTCTATTTACGAAATTCTCCAAAGCCTATTGGAATGCCATGGATCCTAAGGCGTTCTTCCAGGCTAAATTACTTGAGCTCAAGCAACGCCATCAAAAATACCAAGATACCCCCTACTCCTTAGAGCCCAATTGCAAAGAGAGTCCAGGCGGCTTACGCGATATCCAAATTATTACCTGGGTCAGTAAAGCAGCGCAATTTGGTAATGGCTTTCAGGATCTATACAAAAAAGGAATCATTACTCGGCGCGAGCTTACCGAGATCAAGCGCAATAAGCGCCTACTCGAAACCATTCGCGCTCACTTGCATTTGCTTGCAAAACGCCGGCAGGATGTACTGGCATTTGATTTGCAGGCCCCGCTCGCGAGCGCCATGGGAATCGAGGCTGAAAGCAATCGCGCTGCAAGCGAAGCCATCATGCGTCGTTATTATTGGGCAGCAAAAGCCGTAACCCAGCTCAATGATGTGCTGTTGCAAAACATTGAAGCATTGCTCTTCCCGCAAGAATCAAAAACAACCCATGCTATTCCGGGGGAAGAGAACCAATTCTTTATTGAGCGTCAGGGCTTACTCGATATCACCGACCCCATGCTCTACGAGAAACACCCCGAGCAGATTCTCAGAACCTTTTTAGTCTTTACGCAATCACCCACCTTAACGGGTCTCTCGGCAACCATTTTTAGAGCGCTGTACAACGTGCGTAAACGCATGGATAGCCAGTGGCGTAAGGATCCCGCAAACCGCGCACTGTTCATGGAAATCCTCAAACAACCAGACGGGGTCACACGCGCCTTCCAGCTAATGAACCGAACCAGCGTATTGGGTCGTTACTTGCCTGCCTTCCGAAAAATTGTTGGGCAGATGCAGCATGATTTGTTTCACGTCTATACCGTCGATCAACACATCTTGATGGTGTTGCGCAATGTACGGCGCTTCATGATCATGGAGCATACGCAGGAGTTCCCGTACTGCAGTCGATTGATTGCCAACTTTGACAAGCCATGGCTGATTGTTTTGGCCGCCCTCTTTCATGACATCGCTAAAGGCCGTGGCGGGGACCATTCCGAGTTGGGCATGCGCGATATGCGGCAGTTTGCTAAAGACCACGGTCTCAGCAAAGCCGATACCGAGCTCTTGGTTTGGTTAGTCGCAAAGCACCTGAAAATGAGCCAGGTGGCGCAAAAGCAAGACATCTCGGATCCCGATGTTGTTGCGCAATTTGCCAAAGAGATGGGCGATGAGCGTCATCTAACCGCACTCTATTTACTAACTGTTGCGGATGTACGAGGCACCAGCCCCAAGGTTTGGAATGCCTGGAAAGCCAAATTACTCGAAGACCTCTACCGTTCGACCCTGCGCGTGCTGGGCGGCGCCAAAACCGATGCCACATCGGAGTTAGCGCAGCACCAAGAAGAATCCCGGCGTAATTTACGTCTGAATGGGATTGAAGACGAGGCCTATGCTGACTTATGGCAAAAATTGGATGTCGCATTTTTCTTGCGCCAGGATGCGGGTGATATTGCCTGGTTAACTCGGCATCTATTCAATCGTGTCGATAGCGTAGAGCCGGTAGTGCGTGCCAGATTATCAACCGTAGGTGAAGGCTTGCAAGTCGCTGTCTATATGCCGGATCAAGCAGATTTGTTTGCGCGTATCTGCGCCTACTTTGAGCGCCACGGCTTTTCCATCTGGGATGCGCGCATTCATACGACGCGCCATGGGTATGCGCTGGACACCTTCCAGGTCACGGGCATGAATCGCCTCACTGAAACCGGCAGTTACCGCGATCTCATTCAGCTAGTGGAATATGAACTGAAGACTGCGCTTGAAAAAACCGATCCACTACCCCAGCCGAGCATGGGCCGCCTATCCAGGCAATCCCGTAGCTTTCCGGTGCAAGCTAGGGTTAATATGCAACCCGATGATCGCGGTCAATACGTCGTGCTATCCCTGTCGGCAAGCGATCGTACCGGGCTAATCTATGCAGTAGCAAAGGTACTCGCAACACATCGCGTATCGATCCACACCGCCCGCATTAATACCTTGGGCGAGCGCGTGGAAGATGTATTGCTACTGAACGCCGCAGAACTCAGCAAGAATCCGAAATTGCAAATCCAGATCGAAACTGAAATCCTGGATGTATTGGCCAGCTAACACTTATTAGCACTAGCTTGTAACAACTCGTAATAAGCTTTAACCGCCCTTTTAGTTCGGACATCCGTAACAGCACTCTGCTCGCACCATCTCCACTCTATTGCCTCAACCGTATTAACCATTCGAGATGGTTTCAGAGCAAAACAAAGATCAATATGAATATGCTCAGGTTCTTTTTTGGCGGGATTATTCGGAATCGTATGAACATCAACATCTACAAGAGAATTCTCCTGCCAGAGTAACTCACACAGAACGCCAGTCTCTTCTTGGTTTCGCGTATAGCAGCAGACTCTGGCGTCTCTCCCTCATCAATATGACCACCCGGCTGAATCCAAAGCCCCAGATAAGGGTGACGTATTAAAAGAACCTTATCAAACTCTATAACCAAGCCGCTAGCAGTTATATGGCCAATCAGATTAGATCGTGAAAAAGGATTTGGTGAATTTACGATTTGACGTACTGCAGCGTCATGAGGAGTACCTGAAAAATTTAAATTTAAATATGTATTTCGCATCACAGAATCGTAATGAAATCATCCTGACAGAGCTAGCTGATTCTTTTGTAAGAAATGGATGACGTCTAAATTACCGATAAATCTAGATACGGATGCTGATATCCCAATCCTACCCCAGAAAACCCAGCATCGTTGCCTCATCAATCACCGGCACACCAAGCTCTTCCGCTTTAGTCAGCTTGCTACCTGCGTCATCGCCTGCCACAACGTAATCGGTCTTTTTAGAAACGGATCCGGCTACCTTAGCACCAGCGCGCTCAAGCCGCTCTTTTGCCTCATCCCTTGATAAGGTAGGCAGCGTGCCCGTGAGTACAAATGTTTTACCCGCTACGGCTGCGCTCACCTTTTTCTCTTCGACGCTGAGTACCATGCCGGATGCCAGCAACTGCTCGATCACCTCACGGTTGTGGGGTTCTTGCATAAAGCCCGTGATTGAGTCCGCCACAACGGGGCCAACATCCCGAACCGTTAGCAGGTCTTCACCTGTAGCATCCATGAGGGCATGCATATTTTGATAGTGATTGGCCAAATCCTTTGCGGTAGTTTCGCCTACATGTCGAACGCCTAAGGCAAAGATGAAGCGGGCTAAGGTGGTGGTTCGGGATTGATTGATCGCCTGAATTAAATTATCAGCCGACTTCTCACCCATTCGCTCCAAATTGGCTACTGCCGTAAATCCTAGTCGGTATAAATCGGCTGGGGTACGTACTAAATTATTGTCTACGAGTTGGTCGACAATCTTTTCTCCAAGGCCCTCAATATCCATGGCACGGCGATGCGCAAAATGGACTAAGGCCTGTTTACGCTGCGCGCCACAGAATAATCCACCACTACAGCGAGCAATAGCCTCGTCTGCTACGCGCTCAATGTGCGAGTCGCATACCGGGCAGCGGCTTGGCATCTCAAATGCCTTGGTTTCATTCGGGCGACGCTCGAGCACCACCGACACCACTTCGGGTATCACATCGCCCGCACGCCGCACCACTACGGTATCGCCAATGCGTACGTCTTTGCGCTTCACTTCATCTTCATTATGTAGTGTGGCATTGGTAACGGTGACGCCGCCTACTTCTACCGGAGACAATCTTGCTACTGGGGTAATCGCGCCAGTGCGACCGACCTGCACATCAATTCCTAATACGGTCGTTAGCGCTTCTTGGGCTGGGTACTTGTGAGCCAAGGCAAAGCGCGGGGCTCTGGAAACAAAG
>CALRTW020000035.1:0-7403 GCA_943371165.1 Rhizobium sp. Q54 | reverse complement strand
CCCCCTCCTAACTACCAATTGA
This sequence comes from Rhizobium sp. Q54, assembly GCA_943371165.1. Taxonomy (GTDB): domain Bacteria; phylum Pseudomonadota; class Gammaproteobacteria; order Burkholderiales; family Burkholderiaceae; genus Polynucleobacter. Next base: position 7,381 of record CALRTW020000035.1, on the reverse strand, counting down.
AGGTCATGAGATAGCGATAGCCTATATATAGCAGGATTAATCCCCCAAAGACGGCGACGGTGCGTATATCCAGCATGAGCTTAAATAGGCGTAATCGTTTGTGGCCACACTCAATCATTAAGTACATCGCTGCCTCCCTTGGTCATAAAGCACTCAGCTTAGAGAGATGCAAGGCATAAAAACAGGGGAAAAGGATTATTTAGGTGTAGGAAATGCCTGAGGCAAAGCGACATTTTTCAGGATGTTGTGTAGCCCATACTTGGGCTTGTAAGAAAAAACTAAAAAAAATTTACTGCAACCACCGCGCTGCCGCATCCAATATGCCTTGCCGAACCTGCAATTGCCGCGCAGGATTGGTATCGCCGCAGGCCAATCGGCATTTCCAATCACTTGGCGCCTCAAAGTCGCAATGCGATGCGCCGGCGATTAATTCATCGCGCCATAGCGCTTTAAGTTCAGAACCCCATGGCGCTGCAACGGCCTGTGCATTGCAGCTTGATGCGGGGGCTCTTAAAATGAGGGCTTCGGTAGTAAGGCGTCTTGATGCAGTAATGCCAGCACGCTCCGATTCATTGGATAGAACCCGATCAAAAGGATCGAGTCCAACATATCCCACCACGCCAGGCGTATCTGCTGCCAGCAAGCTAGAAAGACCTCCTGCCGAAAAGCCCACAAGCATGATGCGCTGGCTACTAGCGCCAAAGGTATCTGTATTGCGCAGTAGATTAACTAAACCAGCAATTGCGCTGGCATTACAACGAAAGTCAAAGGTACAGGGCATATCAGGCGTAATTGCTAGAACACCTCGAGCTGCTAGTGCCTGGGCATGCTCTCCCATAGTAGTGCGGCTGCGTGTAAAGCCATGGGTCAGAATGGCCGCCCCTTTTTGTGGGCCTATGGGCTTATAGACATCCACTTCAACAGAGGCGCCGTTGATTTTGACTACCTGCGTTTGAGGCAGTATTTTTTGCGCAGATGCAGCTGCATTAAGCGCGCTCGAAGCCAAAAAAAGAACTAGGGCTATGCCTTTGAAAATAGGGGGCGCTCTCACCGAGAATCTGAGTACAGGAGAAGCTGAACCACTCTTCTTACTGCGCTTCTTTAATATTGTTTTCAATCACGAACTTACCCCACAGCGCAATTTGCTTGCCAATAAAATCACGTAGCATTTCTGGGTCGCCGGCAACAATCTGAATGCCCTGTGTTTTTAATTTCTCTGAAACTGCAGGCGTTTTTAATGCTTTGGTAACGGCCTGATTCATGGCATTCACAATCGCAGGAGGCGTTTTACCTGGGGCGATTACTGCCCACCAAGCTGGGGCATTAAAACCAGGAAAGCCACTTTCCGCAATGGTTGGCACTTGGGGTAATGCTGGCGAGCGCTTGGCTGTGGTGATGACCAAGGGAATCACGCCGCCGCTATCCACGTGGGGCTTGACTAAAAACTCAGAACCTACCGCCAATTGCACCTGACCTCCGAGCGCATCTTGCATGAGTGGGCCGCCGCCACGATACGGTATGTGATTCCAATCAAAGCCAGCTTGCTTAGCTAGTCTAGCCATGGATAAGTGGCCCAGACTACCAATGCCGATAGAGCCATAACTAAATGCTTTGCCTGACTTTGACTGTTCAGTTAATTGCTTGAAGCTAGTTATTCCCGAATTCTTACTCGCAACCAAGACCATGGGCGAGGTACCGATTAAAGTCACTGGCGCAATATCCTTGATGGTGTCATAGGGCATTTTGTCTTTGAGGGTGGGATTAACGCCATGCGTATCGAACACCACTGCAAAGGTGTAGCCATCCGGATCGGAGCGGGTCATCGCCGCGGTTCCAATCACGCCAGATGCGCCGCCAATGTTTTCCACAATGACGTTCTGCTTTAATTCAGTTTGAAGGGCCTGAGCTAAGATGCGCGCAACCTGATCAACCGAACCGCCCGGCGGAAATACGGCAATCAAACGAATGGGCTTTTGTGTAGGCCAACTACCAAGGCCAGCAGTTTGAGCATGCGCTGTAGCGCTGATGCCAAGAAGGATGAGGCCTAATAAGCCTGCTTTATTGATAAAAGCCCAAATTTTATTCATCACGTATCTCTCCTTAACTCACCCAAGCGATGACTGACAGATTACCACCCATCGACCATACTGGCTCGATTGAGTCATGTTGCAGCGCACGCTCATAGGACAATCATGGGGCGCCCTCTTTTAAGGCGGTAGTGGTGGTCAATAGTAGAATCAAACCACTCCGATCCACCCTCGCTTGATCACGCCACCACTCAATACTCACTATGTCCTCATTAGCCAATATCGTCATTCTGGGCGATTACGAACGCGCTTTGCGCCGCTTCTCCGATTGGGAAGCCTTGGATCAACGCGCCAAGATCGCCATTCACCAAGAGCCCCTTCAGGGCGAAGCTCTCTATGAAGCCGTAAAGGATGCCGATGTGATCGCCATCGTGCGGGATCGCTCGCCGTTTAATGAGGCAATGATTGCGCGCCTAACAAAATTGAAGTTATTGATGTTTACCGGTGAACGCAACGGTACGCTTGATGCAGCTGCACTACTCTCGCGCAACATTCCGATTGCATGCACTTACGGTGGCCCTTCTAAGGAAACCACTGCTGAACTAACGTGGGCATTAATACTTGGTGCTGCAAAGCGTTTAGTAGAGCAGCGGGCTTTGCTTGCTAGCGGTGGCTGGCGCGATTCACTTTCGGTTTTGCCCATGCTTTCTGGGCAACGCCTTGGCATCCTCGGCTTAGGTGCAATTGGTAGTCGGGTTGCGCGGGTGGGTCAGGCTTTCGGTATGGAAGTTGTGACGTGGAGTCCGAACATGACGCCGGAGCGCGCTGCTGCTGAAAATGCAAAGTCGGTCAGTCTGGATGAGCTATTGAGCACTTCAAAAGTAGTGAGCCTGCATTTGGTAGCGGGTCCAGGCACTAAAGGCATCATCGGCGCCGATCAGTTGGCGCTCATGCGCCCTGATTCCATTTTGGTCAATACGTCCCGCTCAGCTTTAATCGCGATGCCCGACTTAGCGAGCGCACTCAAGAAAGGCAGCCCCGGGCAAGCGGCAATCGATGTGTTTGATATTGAACCACTGCCAACGGATGATGTATTGCGCAACACCCCTAACCTATTAGTGACGCCGCATTTGGGTTTTGTGGCTGAACCTATTTTTGCTGCCTTTGCTAAAGGCATTACTGAAACGCTAGAGGCGTGGCTTGATCAAAAACCCTTGCCTAAACCGTATAAGCCTTAAAGACGAATAGCGTTCCCCAAGCGGTGCAGATGATGAACGATGGTATTGGCCAAGTACTTTACTGATTAGGCAAAACCATCAACATCAAAGTCGCCACCAAAATCACTGTCATAGTCAGCAACGTTGTTGTCGTAGTTTTGAGCGACCTGCTGACCTGAGTCCGCTGGCGCATTGGAGTGACCCAATCCATTGCCAGCATCGGGTGCGCTACCCTGCCCCATCATGCTCTGTATACCTTGATAGAGCAGTGAGCCGGCTACGACGCCAACTGCAGTCGTTGCAATTGCTCCCAGCATGCCAGATCCCCAAGCACTTGGCTGTGCTGCGCCCGCCGCCGGTTTTGCAGCCATTGCATTTGCTGGTGCACCTGACGTTGGCGCTGCCCTACCCCAGGAGTTAATGCCACTCAAAAATCCCGAGCTGGGTTTGTTAGCTTGGTTAGCTTGATTGGCTTGATCAATTTGCGCTTGCATCTCTGCCATTTGTTTTTGGGCGACCTGCAATGCCATCTCTAAACCCATGGCGCGCTGCACTAACAGATACGATGCGTCGGGCTGCTGCTTAATTGATTCCGCAATCAAGGCATTGGCGTCGCTGTCTTTTGTTCCTGCTTGGGTGCTATTGAGCTGCTGTAAGAACTGCTCCAGTTGGGCTTTTTCTTGGGGATTCATGTGCAGTGCTCCTGCTGTAGTGGAATGAGCTCATCTTAGCTGAAATACGCTAAAAATGGTGACGCGCAGAATGCAAGGTGACCCGCGCTCTATTGGGGCGCTAGCAATTAATGCTTGTGTGTTGAATTAACCAACTTCTCGGTATACGCAATCGCAACCGCAGACAACACAAACGTCACATGAATGATGGTCTGCCACATGAGCGTTTTTTCATCATAGGAAGCGGCATTAATAAATGTCTTCAATAAATGAATTGATGAAATGCCGATAATCGCGGTTGCCAGCTTTACCTTCAGTACTCCAGCATTCACATGCGATAACCACTCGGGTTGATCGGGGTGGTTCTTTAGGTCGAGGCGCGACACAAAGGTCTCCCACCCGCCTACGATGACCATCACCAATAAATTGGAGATCATCACCACATCAATCAGGCCCAAAACGATCAGCATCAACGCCGTTTCGGTCATCGACTTATCGGCCATCATGCTAATCAGGTGCACCAGCTCCAGCCAGAACTGCCACACGTAAACACCCTGGGCCACGATCAGGCCAATGTATAGCGGCGCCTGTAGCCAGCGGGACATAAAGATCCAGCGTGGCAGTGGGCGCAGTTTTGAATAGTCGGGCGTGTAGTTATCTTGGTTCATTGCCTGATTTTAGCGACTTTTATGACGGGGCGATTACAGCCAGTCAGGCTTGCTTTATGCCTACAGGCTCAAAATATGAGCCTGCACCGCATTAATCTGCTTTAATTACTAATAGTTCTATTTATTAAGGAAATGTCATGAGTGACATGGAGCGATTGCACCGCATCAAGTACATGATTCAGGCGCGCAAAAGTGTGCCGAAACAGGCCTTTTTAGATGAGCTTGAAATCTCCGACGCTACCTTTAAGCGTGACCTAGAGTATCTCCGTAGCCGTATGAATGCCTCGATCATTTATGACCGCTACACCGGCGGCTATCAATTTGAGCATCCCCAAGATGCCGAGAAAACCGAATTACCCGGCTTGTGGTTTACCGAAAAAGAAGCCACTGCCCTCGTGCTGATGCAGCACTTACTATCGTCCCTCGATCAAGGCGGCTTAATTGGTCCGCACATTGAGCCGTTAACTGCCATCATCGACGGCATCTTGGGCCAATCTGAAACTACCGCCAAAGAACTGCGCAAGCGCATCAAGGTCTTGGGCATGGGTAGCCGCAAGAACAGCATCGAGAACTTTGCTGAGATTGGCGCTGCCCTGCTCAAACGTAATCGCTTGGATGTGGCCTACTACTCCAAAGGCAAAGATGAGTTAACCCAGCGCATTATTTCGCCGCAACGCCTTATTTTTTACCGTGAGAACTGGTACCTCGATGCTTACTGCCACTTGCGTAAAGAATTACGTAGCTTTGCCGTGGATGGCATTCGTAAAGCGGTACTCACCAACCTCAAGGCCGACGAGGTTTCTGAAAAGCAAGCACAAGAGCATTTTGCAGAAAGCTACGGCATCTTTTCCGGGAAAGCTACACAACGCGCTAAGTTGCGTTTTACACCGGAGCATGCACGCTGGGTTGCCACGGAAAAATGGCATGGTCAACAAGTTGGTAGTTTTGATAAAGAAGGCTTTTATATCTTGGAGTTTGATTACAACCAAGATCCCGAGCTCATCATGGATATTTTGAAGCACGGCTCCGGAGTTGAGGTCTTGGGTCCAGCAAGTCTAAAAACCAGAGTGAAAGCGGAGTTAGAGAAAGCACTCGCGAGTTACCGCTAACGAACGATTTAGTTTATCCGCGGCCGATCGTATTCGCTTGTAAAGGCATGGTTCCAATCAATTAAGACGGGTTTTGCCTAAACTCAACTGGACAATGTTCTGCTGGGAATTAACTTTTCGAGCTCATCTACGTTGGTATAGCCCGTTACCGGCATAAAGCTTTTCGGTGAAAAGTTCTTCTCGCCAATCAACATAGCAGGGACGCCCTGAAAACCGTTTGCCTTAAACTCTTCTTCATCTGCAATCACTTGCTTGGTTGCTACCCCATCATCGAAGGCTTCTCGCAAAACATGGGGCTCGATACCAACTTGCTCAGCCAGCGTAATGATTTCATCTTCATTGCTGATGTTGCCACCCTGACTAAACACGGCCTTAAAAATAGCCAATGCCAGTTGCAATGACTTACCGTGCTTATTGGCAAAACACACACTCTCTTGTGCCAACCAGGTGTAAGTTAAAAAAGCAGGGGTAGCTAGTACCAGCTTTTCTTCTTGGACAATCGGCTCCATGGACGCCTGCTGCAGTTTTTTCAGATACGAATCCGATGGCGGCATCGCGCCAATCGTGGGGGTCAGTTCAATCGCCCGCCAAATAATCTCAATACCGTCCTGATAACGCTCTTTCAGCTTGGCCAGTGCCACCGCCTGAAGGTAGGAATAAGGGCATTCAAAATCACCCCAAATTTGTATCTGAATCATGGTGTTATTTATTAACCCTTAAACAAGGAAACGCAATCTCAAATACAAAAAAGGCCGTTCATTTACAAGACTTTCTCAAAAAGAGGCTTCTCAGCAAAGTCAGTGAACTAGGTTAGTTTGCTCTTTTATTGCAGCGAATGTGCAAAACTATCAAAAACCGGTTTTTATAGGCTTAAAAAATATGGGAATTGACTACTCAATCCCATGTCAAGTCCATAGTCATTGCCACTCTTAATTAAGTCATGCCACCACTCTCCACCATAAACGCCGCAGATTCCGTCGATCCGTACAGTGCTACTCGGCGCTTCATGACCTGCCTTTGCCTCTTGCTGGGTGGCGGCCTTTTGGGCCAGTTGCTCAGCATCATTGTGGTGCGTATTGCCTCGAGTGATATTCAGGCGGGCGGCATGCTGGCCGACATCATTACGCAGTACATTGCTAACGTCATTTTGGGTATCGCTTTTGTTGTTCTGAGCGTTTCCAATCTACTAATCAAGCGGGGCCTTGTGGAATACAAGCGCTTGCGCCTGCCTGCCATTGTCTTAGCGATCTCGACTGCAATCGTGGCATTTATGTTAATACCCCGAATGGATTACTTACGCGAGGCCGCTTTACAAGATGGACTACCCGTTCTCTTTTCGGATTCAGCGGCGTACTTTACAACCTTGGCCGCACTGGCAACTAGCCTTCTCTTGATTCAGCTGGCGAGTGGCGGCGTGCTGGTATGGCGGCAGCTCAATCCCAAAAAATCAGCAGACTAATTTAGCGCTGAGGGATTGCTCGTTTTATTGCTGGTTTTAAGTTACTTCTTATGCAAACTGCAGGTCAGCCAAGCGTGCATACAATCCGCCTTGCTGCATTAAGTCAGCATGACTACCCTGCTCCACGAGCCGCCCTTCCTCTAAGACCAAGATCGAATCTGCGCGCAGCACCGTTGCCAAACGGTGGGCGATGGTGAGCGATGTTCTTCCCGGCAGTACGCTATCCAGCG
>CALRTW020000034.1:0-8189 GCA_943371165.1 Rhizobium sp. Q54 | reverse complement strand
TAATGTCTCTGCATAGCGCCTGAAAAACCGCTCCAAAATCAGGTCGTTTTCCAGTAAACCCCGGCGCGCATCGCTTTTTAAGCGATACAAGGCCGCCGCACTAATGGTCATACCGCCCTGCGAACCATCAACTCTTTGATTTTGCCAATGGCTTTGGTTGGATTCAAGTGCTTAGGACAAACATCGACGCAATTCATAATGGTATGGCAGCGGAACAGGCGGTACGGATCCTCTAAATTATCCAAACGAGCTGCCGTATCTTCATCACGGCTGTCCGCAATAAAGCGGTAGGCCTGCAACAAACCTGCTGGCCCGACAAACTTATCCGGATTCCACCAAAACGATGGACATGACGTGGAGCAGGAAGCGCACAAGATGCACTCGTACAAACCATCCAACTCTTCACGCTCTTCTGGACTCTGCAAACGCTCTTTTTCCGGTGGACGGGTGGAATTCACTAAGTATGGTTTGATGGACAAGTACTGCTTGAAAAACAGGGTCATGTCGACAATCAAATCGCGGACAACGGGCAAACCCGGTAGCGGACGCAAGGTGATGACCTGAGGTAAGGTCTTCATATTGGTTAAGCAGGCCAAGCCGTTTTTGCCATTGATGTTCATCGCATCGGAGCCACAAACCCCCTCGCGGCAGGAGCGGCGATAGGTAATGCTCTCGTCTTGTTTCTTAAGCGAAATTAGTGCGTCCAGCAGCATGCGCTCATCCGTTAATTCCAACTCGTAGCGCTGCATGCGCGGAGCAGCATCCACCTCAGGATCGTAGCGATAAATTTCAAATATACGGGTATCACTCATGGTTTATCTCGTTCTTTAATTAGAAGGTACGCTCTTTGGGTGGAACCGATTCCGCGGTTAATGGCTTAAGTTGCACTGGCTTGTAATCGAGGCGATTACCTTCGCTAAACCAAAGCGTGTGCTTCATCCAGGTCTTGTCATCGCGGGTTGGGAAATCATCGTGCGAGTGCGCGCCACGACTTTCTTTGCGGGCTGCAGCGGAGATGATGGTTGCATTCGCAGTCTCTACCAAGTTTGAAATTTCTAAAGCTTCAATGCGTGCGGTATTAAAAATCTTCGACTTGTCTTTGACCCAAAGGTGCTTAGCGCGCTCGGTCAGAATAGCCATCTGACGCACGCCCTCGTCCATCAACTTCTGGTTACGGAACACGCCAGCATAGGTCTGCATGGTTTTACGAATGTCATTAGCGACATCCTGGGCGTACTCACCTGAAGTGGAGTTATCGAGCTCCGCAATCCGTGCAAGTGTTTGCTCGCCTGCATTCGCTGGCAAAGGCTTGTGCTCGCGCTTTTTCAAATCCATATTAACGATGTGATTACCGGCAGCGCGACCAAACACCAACAAGTCGAGTAAGGAGTTGGTACCTAAACGATTAGCGCCATGAACGGACACACAGGAGCACTCGCCAATGGCGTACAAGCCATTCACAATGTGGTTCGGATTGCCGTCTTTAGGCACTACCACCTGGCCGTTAATGTTGGTCGGAATGCCGCCCATTTGGTAATGAATGGTTGGCACAACCGGAATAGGCTCTTTGGTTACATCGACGTTCGCAAAGTTAATGCCAATCTCGTAAACCGATGGCAGGCGCTTCATGATGGTCTCAGCGCCGATGTGGGTCAAATCGAGCACGACATAGTCACCATTGGGGCCGCAACCGCGCCCCTCTTTGATCTCTTGATCCATACAACGCGAAATGAAATCACGCGGGGCCAAATCTTTTAGCGTAGGGGCGTAACGCTCCATAAAACGCTCGCCGTCTTTGTTGCGCAAGATGGCACCTTCACCGCGACATCCTTCGGTCAGCAACACACCCGCACCCGCAACGCCGGTCGGATGAAACTGCCAAAACTCCATGTCTTCCAGTGGAATATTGGCGCGCGCAGCCATGCCCATACCGTCACCGGTATTGATGTAAGCATTCGTGGAGGCAGACCAAATACGGCCAGCACCTCCGGTTGCCATGAGAACAATCTTGGCTTCCAAGATATAGAGTTCGCCGGTTTCCATTTCCAGCGCAGTAACGCCGACCACATCACCATCGTCATCACGAATTAAATCCAAGGCCAGCCACTCAACAAAAAAGTTGGTCTTGGCCTGCACGTTGCGCTGATATAACGTGTGCAACATGGCGTGGCCAGTACGGTCTGCAGCAGCACAGGCGCGCTGAACCGGCTTCTCGCCGTAATTTGCGGTGTGGCCACCAAAGGGGCGCTGATAAATCGTACCGTCTGGGTTGCGATCAAATGGCATGCCGTAGTGCTCAAGTTCATAAACAACTTTAGGTGCTTCGCGGCACATAAACTCAATGACGTCTTGATCACCCAGCCAATCAGAGCCTTTGATGGTGTCGTAAAAATGGTAGTGCCAGTTGTCTTCACTCATATTGCCGAGCGAGGCACCAATACCACCCTGAGCAGCAACCGTATGTGAGCGTGTTGGAAACACTTTGGTAAGAACCGCTACATTAAGGCCAGCTTCCGATAGCTGCAATGAGGCGCGCATACCAGAGCCACCGGCACCAACAATCACCGCGTCAAAGCGACGGCGGGGTAATGCTTTTTTAATCGCAGTCATCGTCTTACACTTTCCACAAAATTTCAGCAGCATAGGCCGCACAGGCAACCAGCCACAACACAGTCAAGGTTTGCAGGGTAAGGCGAATCCCTGTCGGCTTGATGTAATCCATCCAGATGTCACGAATACCAATCCAGGCATGATAAAAAAGACTCAAGAAGGTTAAAAAGGTCAGCAGCTTCATGAGCTGGTTGCTAAACAACCCTGCCCATGCTTCGTAGCTTGCACCACCAGCAATCAGATAAGCAACCAACAAAACCACCGTGAAAACGACCATCACTACCGCGGTAATACGCTGAATAATCCATTCTTTCAGGCCGTAATGCGCGCCTACAACGAGACGCTTTGGACCAATATTATTTGTCGACATAAAGTTCTCTTTACCTAATCGGGATTAAAACAAGCCAAACAATTTAGCGCCTACCGCGGCCGTTAAAGCCAGGCTGACGACCAACACAATGATTGCGGATTTTTGGGCTGCAATTTTTTCTACGCCAATTTCAAGATCCAGTAGCAGGTAACGAATACCGGCACAGAAATGGTGAAGGAAGCTCCAGATCAAGCCAAGGCAAATAAGTTTGACCAAGATGTGATCTGTGAACGCCTGAAATTGCATGAAGCTCAGCTCAGATGCCAAGCTTTGATCAAATAAATACAGAATAAATGGGAGCAGCAAAAACAAGGCAGCGCCACTAATGCGGTGCAGAATCGACACCTTTCCAGCCCAAGGCAAGCGGTATTTAATTAACTGGGCAAGGCCAATATTGCGGTAAACCGGCTTGGCCTTTTTTACATCCTGGTGGGCATCAACCATAGAGAGTCTCATTTGCGAGGTAAAGGTTAAATAAGGAGTAATGCTGTTGTGCAACATATTCTATTGGAAAACGCCGGAGTGCATTTTTTTTTGTACACATGACTTAGTTCAACTTATTTTCATAATGCTGCTGGCGGGTGTCGTAATGCGCCCGTCGAACCTCGACCGGCTTGTTGCCATAGGTATAGGAAAGTCGCTCAACCAACAATAGCGGCGAGCCTGGCTCCATTTTCAGATGATTCGCAATAGCCGCCTCGGCTGCAATCGCCTTGATTTTCTCTTCCGCCCGAACCATGTGCGTTGCAAACTCGCTTTCGTAGAAAGCATAGAGCGGGCCGGGCCAGGACTCTAATCGCTCTAAGGTCATTCCGCTAAAACGCACCTTAGGAAGCCAAATTTGCTCGAATACGGCAACCTGCCCTCCTAAGCTTTGAACGCGATCAATTTGAATGACCTGTTCACTTGCCGGCAATTTAAGTAAGTGCCCAATTTTGGAAGGCGGCTTTATCGACTTACACGCTAAAAAATGGCTTTTCAGTGGGGCTTTTTTGCCGGAATCCGGCATCAAACTAAAAAAACGGTATTGCCAGGCCTCGCTGTGGTGGCTGGCAACAAAGGTGCCTTTGCCCTGGTGGCGGACCAACAGGTTTTCCGTGGCCAACTCATCCACGGCTTTACGAACCGTCCCCTGACTAACCTCGTAACGGGCTGCCAGCTCCATTTCGCTCGGAATCGGGGCGCCAGGTCGCCACTCACCAGATTGAAGGCTATCCAGCAACAGCGCCTTAATCTGCTGGTACAAGGGGCTAAAGGTAGCCAATGGAGCGGTTGTTTCAGGCAAAGTAGTTCCAAAAAGGATATTTAGGCTGACTAGTCTGCTGTCTTATAGAAGACATTATTGACAGTGTAAATGTAAACTTCATAAACTTGCAGGGATAATCTGCATCACAACACTGAAACAACACCCATCAACCTTCCTTTGGAGTTACTTGTAATGGCAAAAACCCCTATGCGCGTCGCGGTTACTGGCGCGGCCGGTCAAATCGGATATTCCCTCCTGTTTCGCATCGCTAACGGTGATTTACTGGGCAAAGACCAGCCTGTTATTTTGCAACTCCTTGAAATTCCTGATGAAAAAGCGCAAAAAGCATTAAAAGGCGTGATGATGGAGCTCGATGACTGCGCATTCCCCCTCTTAGCCGGAATGTCTGCCCATCAGGACCCCATGACTGCATTCAAAGACATCGACATTGCTTTGCTGGTGGGCGCCCGCCCTCGCGGCCCAGGCATGGAGCGAAAAGACTTACTCTCCGCCAATGCCCAAATTTTCACCGCCCAAGGTAAAGCCTTGGACGCGGTTGCAAAACGCACCGTCAAGGTCTTGGTTGTAGGCAATCCTGCCAATACCAATGCCTACATTGCCATGAAATCAGCCCCAAGCTTGCCTGCCAAGAACTTTACGGCCATGCTGCGCCTGGATCACAACCGCGCTCTTTCGCAAATCGCCGCCAAAGTCAGCAAACCGGTTGCCGACATTGAGAAATTAGTAGTCTGGGGTAACCATAGCCCCACCATGTATCCAGACTACCGTTTTGCCACCATTGGCGGTCAATCCGTTAAAGAAATGATTAATGATGCTGCCTGGAATAAAGATGTATTCATTCCAACCGTAGGCAAGCGCGGCGCCGCCATTATTGAAGCCCGCGGCTTATCTTCCGCTGCATCCGCTGCCAATGCCGCCATCGATCACATGCGAGACTGGGTGCTTGGCACCAACGGCAAATGGGTCACCATGGGTATTCCGTCTCGCGGCGAATACGAGATTCCAGCAGAAGTCATTTACGGATTCCCGGTTGTCTGTGAGAATGGCGAATACAAAATGATTGAGGGCCTTGAAATTGATGCCTTCTCGCGTGAACGCATGACCCATACCTTGAATGAGCTACTCGAGGAACAGGCCGGCGTGAAGCACTTACTTACATAAGGAAACACATATGCACATCCCCTTTAAAGCACTGCTGGTTGCTTCTGCCTTGGTAATAGCGCACCCCGCTGTTCATGCCAAGGATCCAAAAGATACGCATGCTTGGAGCTGCAGCAACAACCACCAATTAAAAACCATTGGGGATGGCACTGGAAATATTGGCCTTGTTTGGAACTCCAAAACCTACGAAATGAAAAGAGAAGTCTCATTGCCAGGCAGCTTGCGTTACAAGAATCAGGACACCGGCTTGGATTTGGTTGTTTTAGGCAATAAAGCAATGTTGTTCAATATTCGCAGCGGTGTACGCTTGGCTGATTTTTGCCAAACAGCCGACATGAAAACCGGCAAAGAACCACATTTGTTTGCTAAAGAGTAATTCTGGCGAGCGATGTTAATTGTTGGATAGAAGCAAAAAAACCGAGGTCAGCCTCGGTTTTTTTATGCGCTCAATGATGGTGCGCTCTCAGTGAAATAAGGGCTGCTGCGTTGGCGTATCTTCTGGCATCTCCGCATGTACCACCTCGCCATGGCGATCTGGAAATAATGGCGCGCCACAATCATCGCAGAGCTCGGGACTAAACAAAACAGCGTGACGAAACACGTCCTCTACTCCAGCCTCTTTTAAGGCATCACAAATCTTTTTAATTGGACTCTCGTCATCGTTGATGTCATTGAGTGCATCATTCGATACGGTCTCGCGATCGTACATCGGCCAAATAACACCGTACATCACATCGGGCGAGCCCTTCATGCTAAATGAAATACGGTATTCGTCCGCTTGCTCTTCGCCAAAGGCGCCCACCACGCAAGACAAGCCATTAGGCTCTGCGCCGACCGCAGTCTCCAGAAAATTAACAGCCGCCCGAATGCTTAAGGGGCGCACTCGTTTATCCGCCAAACGGCAGTTCGTGAAATAGGCTTCGGGTAACAGCAAATCAAATTCACAACCGGGCAATAAACTGGAAATCGGCTCTCGCATGGCGGTTTGCCATTCGATCAAACTAACGCCGCGCTCTTGCCTTACCGGCGGTTCGGCCTGCCAACGAAACAGGGGTGAGCCGCTTGGCGCAGCAATGGCCGCAATAATAAAACGGGGATCCGCTAACACCGCAATCGTTTCCGACATATTGCGGAGCTCCAGCTTCATTTCGCTTGCGGTGATTGCAGCAGTACCCAGAGCCTCCGTCAAAATGCGCGTTTGGCAATGCGAGTGAGGCATCTGATCGATGCTGTACAGCCATGGCACGATTGCCAAGCGTGTATCGCTTGCCGCAATCGATGAATGCATTGCCAGCGCAACCGACTCAATCACCTTCACTGGCAATGGGCCTGACTGAATTTGATAGCGGGTATGCGCCACAATAGGCAAAGCGAGGAGCAATACATCCCAGTTCTCCTTGTCGATGGTCATCGTTTGTGATTCAGCTAGCGTCTCAGCGCAATCAGCCAACACTTCAAAGGCCACTGTATTAATACGAAACGTTTGATCAAGCGCGGCATCAATCACGTTTTGATTTTGACTGGTCATCAATTTGAGTAGGCGCGCACTCAGACGCCCTTCCCAAAAACGATCTTCGATTTGACTGCCTGAGGCGGCCAATGAAATCGCATCTGCGACTAAGCGCTCTGCTTCAGGTGAAGCGCGCTGGGATGATTTAGAACGGTGAACGGTCATCTTATTTTTTCTCCGCGCGGCGGAATACCGGTCGATCAGGTTTTGATTCGGCTGCACTAAAGCGATAGCCTTCTAAATTGAAATCACGCAAGTCGGCTGGATCGGTGATGCGATTCTCAACCGCAAATCGGGCCATTAAGCCGCGCGCACGCTTAGCGTAAAACGAAATGATTTTGTACTTGCCATCTTTCGCGTCCTGGAATACCGGAGCAATCACTGGAAAACCCAATTCCTTAGGTTGCAGTACTTTGAAATATTCTTCGGATGCCAGGTTTAACAAGAACGGATTCTTTTTTTGCGAGGCCAATTGCTGTTTGACTGCACTCGTAATCCGGTCGCCCCAAAATGCGTACAAGTCTTTTCCTCTGGCATTTTTAAACGCCGTCCCCATCTCTAAACGGTAAGGCTGCATCAAGTCCAGCGGTCGCAGCAAACCATAGAGCCCCGACAAAATCCGCACATGGTCTTGGGCAAAATCAATGGCCTTGCTATTCAAACTAGCGGCGTCAAAGCCCTCATACACATCGCCATTGAAGGCAAAAATCGCCTGTTTGCTGTTTTTCTCGGTGAATTTGGTCGACCAATCCCGAAAACGCCCTGCGTTTAAGGCGGCCAAAGGGTCTGAAAGACTCATGAGTTTGGCCACTGCCTGCGGCGATAGGGTCTTCAGGTCTGCGATCAGCTTGGCTGAATCGGCAACAAAATCAGGCAAAGTGGATTTTTTAACCCGGACTGGGGTCTCGTAATCCAAGGATTTAGCGGGTGAGAGAACGATCAACATGGCACAATTTAGAAATGGATTCCCCTTATTCTAGCGATAGAAGCTGCAGCACGAGATAAAGCACCTCAATGGCTCATTTGCGCCCTACTGCGCCCCTCACCCCATCATTTCCATCGCGCCTACCCGCGGTTGGTACAACTATCTTTACGGTCATGTCTACATTGGCTGCGGAGCATCAGGCCATCAACCTAGGGCAAGGTTTTCCGGACTTTCAATGCGATCCGGCTTTAATCGATGCCGTTAACCAGGCAATGGTCTCGGGCCATAACCAATACCCTCCTATGCCAGGGGCGCTTGAGCTGCGCAAAACCATTGCCAGCAAAAT
>CALRTW020000033.1:0-8823 GCA_943371165.1 Rhizobium sp. Q54 | reverse complement strand
TCCAAACAAATTTGGCGTTGGTTTTATGGAATGCAAAACCAGCCATAAAAAATGCCCATGCATGCATGGGCATTGGAAACATAAAACGGGTTTAGGTTAATTGTTTACGTTCGTGTTGGGCTGTGATCTATCTGCTTTACCTTCTTGCTCAAGACGCAGTCTTTCCGCATCGGAGATGATGTCAAAAAATACGAACACTTGTTTTACGCCACTGGTATTGCTTGCCACTTTTTTGGCGCGCTCCGCCTCTGCTTTTGTCAATATGCCCATCAGATAAACATTGCCTGCTTCAACCACAATATTCATGGAGTTGGATGGCAGCTCGTTCGTAAAAATCATTTGTGTTTTGATGCGCGACGCAAGATAGGTATCGTTCGCACGCGCAGTAAATGAACTATTGGGCCCAATGACAATTTCATTAAATACAGAGCGGACATTTTTTAAGCTCTGTACATATGCCCCTGCGCCGCCCTTGATGTCGGCGTCTTTTGCTTCGCCTGTCAACAAAACCTTTTGGTTAAACGACGTGACCGTAATGTGTGCATTGTCACCATAGCGCTTGATGAGATGATTGCCTGCTTCTAACTGAATACCAACATCAATTGCCTGCACTCCGGGCGATCTGCGATCAGCAAGAATGGTGGTTGTGCCGGTGACCGCGCCCACCGCTAGAATTCCGCATCCGCTAAGCAGCGCTGCTGCCATAAACCCAAGAGACCACTTCAGCATGCTCGTCATGTGATTTCCTTTTTAATCTAAGAGTAGATGATCAATGCCATCGCACAGACTGTGCAGTAAAACTAAATGCGTTTCTTGAATGCGCGCGGTGCGAGCAGAGGGGGCACACAAATGAATGTCATGCTCTCCTAAAAGTCCTGCTATTTTTCCGCCGCCATTGCCGGTAAGTGCAATGACATGCATGCCAATTTTTTTTGCGGCTTCAATCGCTGCAACCACATTTTTTGAATTTCCTGAAGTCGAGATCGCCAACAAAATGTCGCCTTGCTTCCCAAGACCGCGCACTTGTTTGCTAAAAATCTCATCGTAGTGATAGTCATTGGCGATTGCCGTCAAAATTGACGAATCAGTGGTGAGCGCTATCGCTGCGAGCTCTCTGCGCTCTCGCTCAAAGCGACCGACTAATTCTGCTGCAAAATGCTGTGCATCTGCTGCAGAACCGCCGTTACCACAAGCCAATATCTTTCCGCCCGACTG
The DNA here is from genome assembly GCA_943371165.1 of Rhizobium sp. Q54. Classification (GTDB taxonomy): domain Bacteria; phylum Pseudomonadota; class Gammaproteobacteria; order Burkholderiales; family Burkholderiaceae; genus Polynucleobacter. Next base: position 7,608 of record CALRTW020000033.1, on the reverse strand, counting down.
TAAGCAATTCGCCATGGCTAGAACGCCTTTGGCAACCTGCTCTGGTAGCAACCTTAGGGCCTCTTGTTTTACCGCAATGCTCTCTACAAAATGTGCGGATGCACGCTCGCTTAGCCGATTTAGTGTTTTTGTATCCATGGCAATATTATGCGCCAAACACAGGCTCTAATCTCCTTTGTGCTCGTCCAGCGCGCCCGATGAATTGCTCCTGCACGCTGGCTTTTTTCTGCATAATCAGTCCCATGGTTACTACTCACATGCCCAATACGTGGTCGACTGATTTTCTGAATCAGCAAGACTTGCCAGCGCCTGCTTTGTATATGGTTGCAACCCCTATTGGTAACTTGGGCGATATAACCTTGCGCGCACTGCACGTGCTAAATGCAATGGATGGAATCGCCTGCGAGGATACGCGCCACAGCGCGCCCCTGCTGAATCACTTTGGCATACATAAAAAATGTGTAGCCTTGCATGCTCACAATGAAGCTGCTGCATCCGACGTCCTGATTGGGGGGCTACAACAGGGTGAGCGCTGGGCCTATATATCGGACGCGGGCACGCCGGGCGTCTCCGACCCGGGCGCCCGCCTTGCCTCTGCTGTTAGCCTGGCTGGTTTTCGGGTTATTCCAATCCCGGGGGCGAGTGCAGTTTCTTGTGCCGTATCGGTCGGCGGTTCAGCTCTTCTTCCCTCGGATGGGCAGTTTCAGTTTCTCGGCTTTTGGCCTCACAAATTGCGTGATCAAGAGGAGTGGCTTCGGCAGATTGCCCATTGCAACAAAGCGACGGTCTTTTTTGAGTCCCCGCATCAAATTGCCAATACGCTACTGAAGTTAGCGGCCTGCCTTGACGATAGCCGAATGGTGATGGTGGGGCGGGAGCTGACCAAAAAATTTGAGCAAGTTGTGCACCTGAGACCAAGTCAGCTCTCGAACTGGTTAAGTACGACCGAAAGCCTCAAGGGCGAATTCATTGTGGTGATTTCAGCCTCTGAGCAAAATACCAGCACGCCAGTCAATCACGCAGAAATACTGCGCTGGGTGGATGCACTGAAACCCTTCCTGGGCAGTAAAGATCTGGCGAATGTCATCTCCACGATTACGGGGATATCAAAAAAAGAGGCTTACCAGCTGGCGCTGGAGGGCAAATAAAAAAGCCGGCAATGACGCCGGCTTATTTAGTTCTGGCCGCTTACTTTGCGGCCGCCTCGGCTGGAGCTGCTGCCGGGGCTTTGGGCTCTGGAAATTTACCGCCTGCAGAGGCAGTCAAATAAACCACTGATAGTCCGAGCTCATAGTCGCTAATGTCAGCAGGGTTTGCACCGCCGCGGGCTGGCATTGCACCCTTGCCTTTAATCACCGAGGTTAAAAGCGCGTCGTAGCCTTTGCCAAGCCTGCCAGACCAGTCGCCCGCATTATTGAAACGGGGGGCGCCAGCAGCGCCATTGGCGTGGCAAGAGGCACATGCCGCTTTATAAACTGCGGCGCCTGTCTTCATTTCGCGGGGAGCATTTGCATCGCGAAAATCCAGTTGGGCTACCGGCTTGATAAGCTGGCTGGCTGATTTGGAGGCCTCTTCGGCATCGCCGCCGGTTCGCTTGCCGTTATCGACATAAACCATTAATAACAAAATCACTATTAACGGTACAAAAAAGCTGACAAACACCATGATGATGAGTTGTTTGGGTGACTTAATCAGACTGCCGTGGTCGTTGCTCATGTTGGAGTGAACTTATTGGTTTGGGGGTTAAAAAATAGACTCTTGCGATTATAGCGAGAGGTTTTTGATGCAGCCACTTACAATAGGGGCTAGTTTCCACATTCTTGGCGCCCGTAGCTCAGTGGATAGAGTATTGGCCTCCGAAGCCAAGGGTCGCAGGTTCGATTCCTGCCGGGCGCGCCAGCTGATTTGGAGTTTTGCACCAGCGAATGCAGAATAATGTGAAAACCTCTATTATTCATAGGTCTAACTACCGTTAATTACTGCTAACTACTGTGTCTACACACCTAAACTCAACGCTCACTGATCCGTCGATTGTTGCGCCACTAGCGCCAACAGAGCCCCTGCCACACCGCAAAATCATTCGGAGCTGGCTCATTCCCATGGCGGAAGGCCAGACGGGCAGGGCATTGTTGCTCTTGTTGATCGATGCTGCCCTCTGGCTTGGAGCGATTGCAGCCACCATTTTTGTTGAAAGCATCATCCTAAAGATCGTATTTGGCGTCATCGCTGGCTTTGTTACGGGTCGCATCTTCATCTTGGGGCACGATGCCTGCCACCAGAGCTTTACGCCAAACCGCGAACTTAATAAAGTGCTGGGTCGTATTGCCTTTTTGCCCTCACTCACGCCTTACAGCCTGTGGGATGTTGGCCACAATGTGGTGCACCACGGACAAACCAATTTAAAAGGCTTTGATTTCGTGTGGGCACCCCTTTCGAAAGCGGAGTTTGATGCCTTGCCAGCATGGCGCAAAAGCCTTGAGCGCCTTTATCGTAGTGGCTGGGGACCGGTCTTCTATTACCTTATCGAAATTTGGTGGAGACGCGAGTACTTCCCCAACGCCCAAAATAAGCCGGGCGATCGCCCCATTTTCCTTAAGGACAACCTCCTGGTCACCGGCTTTGCGTTGGTCTGGATTGCTTGCCTGATCGCTGGAGCCTTAGCAACCGGTCAGTCCGTTTGGATTGGCCTCTTAACTGGATTTGTGCTGCCATTCTTGTTTTGGAACGGCATGATCGGTTTTGTTGTCTACGTGCACCATACTCACCCTTCAGTCTCTTGGTATGACAAAAAGTCGGAGTGGCTGCGCGCGCAGCCCTTTGTATCGACTACGGTACACCTGACGTTTGGCTTTTACTGGGGCGCTTTAATGCACCACATCATGGAGCATACCGCCCACCACGTCGACATGAGCGTCCCCTTATATCGCCTCCAAGAAGCCCAAAATACCCTTGAAACACTGCTGCCAGAGCGTATTTTCATTCAAAAATTCTCGTGGAAGTGGTATTTCGATACAGCCCGCAAATGCAAGCTCTATGACTTTGAAAACAAGGCTTGGCTAGACTTTGATGGCAATAAAACAGCAGATTCAGTGCGCGTGATGTTGACCCCTGCTCCCGTAGGGCAAACAGGGTAAAATAGAGCTTTAGTAGATTAGTTGGCCAGCTTACCCATGACTACCACCGCACCTGAATCAACGCAAGATACATCCCAGAGCTTAAAGTTTTGCTCTTCTTGCAGTCGAGAAAAGCGCCTCGAAGGCGGAACCTGGATCCCAACGAGTAACCGCAAGCAACGCTGGATTTGCGCAAGCTGTTTGTATAACCGCACCCACCGCACAGGCTCGGCTAAAACCTAAGCTTTAGCCCCCCATCGTCGTTTGGCATTGCGCTAAGGCGTAATCCAAAACGGTCTCTCGATTCAACCCCAAACAACACAGCCCGTACTTTTGTAACTCAGGCAAGCACATACATGACTAGCGCAAAACCCAATTACCTATTTGCTGAGACCCATGAGTGGGCAGATCTTCAGTCCGACGGCCTCGTATGGGTGGGCATTAGCGATCACGCCCAAATCGCATTGGGTGATGTTGTTTTTCTGGAGACTCCCGATGTTGGAGCAGTCGTTGAGCAAGGCAAGGCATGCGCTGTGATTGAATCAGTAAAAGCAGCCAGTGATATTCATGCTCCGGTATCCGGAACAGTAGTTGCAGTGAATGCAGCGGCGGTTGATGCGCCTGAGTCGATTAATCAAGACCCGTATGGAACGTGGCTTTTTAAAATCCAAGCTGTCAGCGCTGAATCACAAACGCTCGATCTTGCGCGCCTTCATCCCTTAGCGCAATACGAATCCACATTAAATTAAGATTGGGTCGCGCTCAATTAACCAGCGCACTCGGCTACCAACGCTGATGCGGCCCTGCGACAAAGCGCGCAGCGCCTGATCGAGCTGCATTAATGCCTGCTGAAGATTTTTACGGCTATCGCTTTCAATTACCAGCTGGGCTCGTTCCATGCTGCTAACCCGCACAATGGTTTTTGGAACAGGGTCATACATCCGAACTCCGTCTGGAAAACTCGACTGACTGCGCACTGTTTTTTTGATGTCTGTCAGAAACTGAATTGCGGCGCTAATGTTTTTTGCCTCCGCATGTATGAGCGCCTGATAACTATAGGGCGGCAAGAGCGCATCCTTACGTTCGGCTGCAATGTGCCCCAAAAATCCATCGACGTCATGCCCTAATACGTGACGGAAAACAGGCAGATCAGGATAGCGTGTTTCGATGTAAATCTCGCCTGCGTCTTGCGCATCTTGCCCAGCGCGGCCTGCTCGCCCAGCAACTTGCACGAGCTGTGCAAATAAACGTTCAGCAGCCCGATAGTCCTGTGAGAACAGCCTACTGTCGGCGTCGATCACAGCAACGAGGCCGATGTTTTGATAATCATGGCCTTTGGCAACCATCTGCGTACCAACAATAATGTCGGCACTGCCATCATGTATTTGCTCAAACAGGTCTTCGGCATGGGCGCTTTTTTTACTGGAGTCTGCGTCGATGCGAAGGACTTTTGCATCTGGCCACTGGTCTTGTATATAGTCTTCCATCTTTTGGGTGCCTTGCCCAATGGTGCCGAGTTCTGCGTTGCCGCATTCTGGGCAAAATGGTGGGACCTCTTTTATTAGTCCGCAATGGTGGCAGTTCAATACTGCTTTTTTACCCAACACGCTGGACTTATGCATCACCATATACGAAGAGCATTTGCTGCATCCCGACAGCCAACCGCATGCTGCACAACTGAGGATGGGCGCATAACCACGTCGATTAATCAATATAAGGCTTTGCTTTTTTTGCAGCAGGTTGCGTGTAATAGCATCTCGCAGCTCGGATGATATGAGGTGCGTATTGCCCTGCGAACTCGCTGTGCTTGTTTTATTTAAGCGCACAAGTTTTACGCCGGGCATCACCGAACTCAATGCGCGCGCATCAATACGAATGCGCTCATAGCGTCCGTCTTCTGCAGCAAGCCACGTTTCCAAGGAGGGCGTTGCTGATGCCAACACTACCGGTATTGATAATTGATGGGCTCGCCAAACACATAGATCTCTAGCCGAGTAGCGCGTTCCTTCTTGCTGTTTATAGGATGCGTCATGCTCTTCATCCACCACGATTGCCTTCAGATTCGGTATTGCTGCAAGCGCAGCCAATCGAGTGCCTAAAATAATTTGCGCCTTGCCCAGGGTGGTTTCTTGCCAAGCGATGCCACGGCGCTTTTCAGTGAGTCCGCTATGCATCACTGCAATGCGCTTATCCGGAAAAAATTCTGCAACGCGTTTTTCAAGTTGCGGCGTGAGATTAATCTCTGGAACTAATATCAATGCCTGGTCGTCGTCGCTTTGTAACAGCTCTTTAATCCAATTTAAATACACGGCCGTTTTTCCGGAGCCGGTTTTGCCTTGCAAGAGGATGGCTCGATAGCCTTGATTGGAATTGGCTTCTCCCAGTAGATGATCAAGCGCTTTGGTTTGCTCTGCGTTTAGCTGGTCTTTCTGAATTCCGGAGGTGGGCCTCGGTTCATGGGGCTTTTGTTCTATAGCCGCCATCTTTTTGCTGCTCTTTTTTTCAGGCTTTAACGCCTTGCCATCTGCTTTTTCTGCCAGTGTTTGCCATTTTTTTGGTTTTTTCCAATACGCCGGTATGGATGGCAGAGCCATTTCGCCCAAGGTGCTAAAGTAATACTGGCTAGCAAAGTTGAGCATTTGCAAGGTCTTACTATCGAGCGGGGGTAGTGGCGCCCGCTGATTAACCTTCTTTAATTTAGAATGCTCATAATCTGAGTGATTGCTCACTTTAATTACCATTCCGACCGTATTTGTCCTGCCAAAAGGCACTTCTACCAATTGGCCTGGCTCGGGGGTTGACCCCAATGCAGCCCTATCCCAGATGTAATCAAAGCCTTGAACCAACGGCTTATCAAGCACTACTTGCACATAGCAATGCGGTGACGCCGTATTGCTACGACCCTGCTTTTCTGCTGTGGATAAGTCTGTGGATATCATTTGTCTCTGGCGCTTTTTGCTATTTTCACCCTGAAATGCACCAAGAATGCTCTTTTTAACTGGACTGCTATAAGTTCAATAAAATCAATTACTTATCTATTAATTTGGATAAAGTAATTGAAAATTAGCGCAAATCCCACTGAACTATCTTTTTCACTACCAGCTGTGCATAACCCGAGGCGGTCGAGTAAGTAAACGCTTCTTTACATCACCAATTGGGATTATCGGCGCAGCTGTTGCGAGTGCTCAATAACCGCTTGGGCTAGCGCAGTGACGCTTTCGGGAGGGGTAAATTGGGAAATGCCATGGCCCAGATTAAAAACGTGGCCATCTAGCGGATGCAGTCCAGGTTTTAGTGCCGGCGCGCTGGCTAAATCAATCAGTAGCTTGCCTGCTTCTTGGGCAATCTTCTCTGGACTAGAAAACAGAATTAAGGGGTCTAAATTTCCCTGAATGGCCAGCGGCTTGCCAGCCGCCAAGAGTGCTTTACGAGCACGGCTTAAGGAAATAGTCCAATCGAGCCCAATCGCATCTGCGCCAACTTGGGCCATGTCTTCAATCCACAGGCCGCCGCCTTTGGTGAAGATGATGACCGGGATGCGCTGGCCTTCGTGTTCTCTAGGAAGGAGGGCAATTACTTTTTGCATCGCGGCCAACGATACCTGTTGGTACCAACCGTCTGGCAGCATGCCGCCCCAGGTATCAAAGATCATTAGGGCCTGTGCGCCTGCCTTCACTTGCTCTGTGAGATAAGCAGCAACCGACTGAATATTAACCTCAAGAATGCGCTCCAATAGATCGGGGCGATCAAACATCATGGTTTTAGCGTGACGAAATTCATCTGCGCTCGAGCCATCAATCATGTAGCACGCCAAGGTCCAAGGGCTTCCTGAAAATCCAATCAAGGGCACGCGTTGCTTACCATCCTGAATTAATGCCTTACGAATTTCAGAGACGGCGTCAAATACGTAGGTCAACTCACCCATATCGGCAACGCGTAATTTTTTTACATCCGCCTCGGTGCGCAATGGGTGCTGGAAGCTGGGGCCTTCGCCAGCCGTAAATTGCAGTCCAAGCCCCATCGCATCGGGAATCGTCAAAATATCAGAAAACAAAATCGCCGCATCGAGTGGATAGCGATCCAATGGCTGCAGGGTAACTTCGGTTGCGTATGCGGGCGTTTTAGCAAGGCTTAAAAAACTACCGGCTTTAGCCCGCGTCGCATTGTATTCAGGAAGATAACGTCCTGCTTGACGCATTAGCCACAATGGCGTGCGATCAACCGACTGTCCAAGACAGGCCTTGATAAATCGATCGTTTAGCAGCATTGGGTGGGCGCTTATTTTTTACGACGCAAACGGGCAATTGCCGCTAACTGTGCAGCTGCCATGGCAAATTCTGACTGCGCCAAAGCTAAATCAAAATCACTGCTGCGATTTTGCATGGCTTCTTCGGCGCGCTGTTTTGACTCAAGCGCTTTGGCCTCATCTAAGTCGTGGCCACGAATGGCAGTATCAGCGAGAACGGTGACGTGATCGGGCTGCACCTCTAAGTAG
>CALRTW020000032.1:0-10522 GCA_943371165.1 Rhizobium sp. Q54 | reverse complement strand
TTTTCCTGTGCATCCTTTCCGGAAAGGATGCCGCCGACGCCAATAATCGGCACTCGGTTGCCAAGGTGTTGCTTGAGTGACTCTATAACGGCATTGGATAGAGTGCGAACCGGCGCGCCGGAGAGTCCGCCAGCTTCGGTGCCATGCTCGAGGTGCGCGACAGCGCCTCGTTCAATCGTGGTGTTGGTTGCAATTACGGCATCAATTTCAAACTCAATCAGCAAGTCGGCAATCAAACGGATGTCGGTGGGGTCGAGGTCCGGTGCAATCTTTAGAAATAAGGGTTTGCGAACGCCATGTTCATCGCATAGAGCGGTACGTGCCAGCTGAATGCTGCTCAGCAAGGAACGCAGCATGTCTTCACCTTGCAGTGCTCGAAGATTCTTCGTATTGGGCGACGAAATGTTCACCGTAATGTAGGACGAAACGGCGTAGACTTTTTTTAACCCAATCACATAATCATCGGCCGCAGCTTCGATTGGAGTACTGGCATTCTTGCCTATGTTTAAGCCAATAACGCCACCGGACTGCCAGTAGCGCGAGGCCTTAACGCGAGCAATGCAGGCGTCTACGCCATCGTTATTAAAGCCCATGCGGTTAATGATTCCATCGGCTTGGCTTAAACGGAACATGCGCGGCTTTGGATTGCCCGGTTGCGGTAGCGGCGTTACGGTGCCGATTTCTAAAAAGCCAAAACCCAAGGCGGCGAGTGCATCAATGTGCTTGCCGTCTTTATCTAAGCCAGCAGCGAGCCCAACCCGATTTCCCAATGGCAAACCGCAAAATACTTGGGGATCGATGACGGGCTTGGGCACGAAGTGGGAAAGTAAGCCGAGCGCGTGCGCGCGGTCCATACTGCCGAGAGCCAGGTTATGGGCTTGCTCAGGGTCAAGGCAAAAGAGCCCAGGGCGTAAAAAGGAATAAGCGGACATAAATTGAATTATCGCGTATCCAAGGGCTGCCAGAGGTTATCAATAAGGCCTTCGATGGCTTTGAACTTGGATTTATAGGCCATCTTCTGACTATCTTGGATGTAGTAACCCAGGTAGAGATAGGGCCGCTTAAGCTGCCTAACTTGTTCTATTTGCCACAGAATGCTGTAGGTGCCATAGCTGGCTTTGGCTACCGTGGTGTCGTAAAAAGTGTAGACCGACGAAATACCAGCTTCGACAATATCAATGATGCTGACCATGCGCAGGCGTCCTGGCTCTGGATCTCCGGGCCCGTCTCGAAATTCAACTAAACGCGAGTTCACCCGGCTTTGCAGTAAAAACTGCGTGTATTGCTCTTGGTCATCGCGGTTCATATCGCCATCGTGATGGCGCTGCTCTTGGTAGTGGCGATACAGTGCGTAGTGCTCGTCGGTATAGCTCAAGTGCAGTACATGGGTTTCTAAATGGGCATGTTGCTTGTGGGCGCGCTGTTGGCTGCGAGTTGGAACAAAGTGCTCGACCGGTATCCGCGTCGCAATGCATGCTTTGCAGTGATCGCAATAGGGGCGATAGGTAAATAGACCGCTACGCCGAAATCCTGCATTAACTAGATCACCATACATATCGCTATGCACCAGATGGGATGGCGTGGCAACTTGTGAGCGCGCGGTTTGCTGTGGAAGATAGCTGCAGGTATAAGATGCTGTCGCATAAAACTGCAGCGCGGTAATCGGCAGCTCATTGATTTGGCTCATAGCCACCGCTCCAATGCAGTTTTGTTAAAACACCATGGACTACCGATCGACTTCCGGCTGATGGCATCGCGCGCCAGGGATAAAAATTGCGTGCGCGGGATTGGGCCTCCCCCCAGGGATCGGAGGTGGGCAGTTTCTTGTTGGCAATCAATCATCGGCACCTCGTTATCGTAGCACCAGGCGCAAAGCAGGGCCAAGGCAAGCTTCGAGCAATCCCGTTGATGGCTAAACATCGATTCACCAAAGACCATGCGGCCAAAACTAACGCAATACAGACCGCCCAACAGGCGATCACCTTGCTTGACTGCAATGCTGTGGGCAAAACCGTTTTCAAATAGCTGACTGTATGCATCCACGATTTCATGGGTAATCCAGGTGCCATCCTGGTCCTTGCGTGGACTTAGGGCGCAGGCCCGCATAATCGCACCAAAATCACCATCGACCTCAATATGGCAGGTAGGGTCGTGATAGAAATGCCGCATGGTTTTTTGCAATGAATCACTCACCTTAAAATTTTTCGGCTCCAGTACCATCCGCGGGTCTGGCGACCACCATAAAACCGGTTGATTATCCGAGTACCAGGGAAATAAGCCCATTCGATACGCAGTTTCTAGTTGTCCTGGGTAGATGCGTTCACTGACAGCAAAAAGTCCTACTACTTCAGGGTCTGGATCAGGCATGACCGCTGGATCCGGAAACGCATCATCAGGCCCCAGCCATGCAATTTGACTCATTGCTTAAATGGATTCAGAGGGGAGGATATCGCGGGATCGGACAGCAATCTCAGTGCCCGCCTGAAGGAGGCCTGCACTGCGATCGGCAAAAAACCACTGCAGGGTTTGTTTGGTAGTCGGAAAGGCTAATTCCGACCAGGGGATTTCATGCTCATAAAAAAGCGCGACCTCAAGGCTTTCCTCGCCCGCTGAAAACTCAGGGGTAGGTAAGCTAGCGAGGTAAAACAAATGCACCTGTTCAACGTGAGGCACATTGATTAAGGAAAACAAGGGGCCGATTTCCACATGGGCGCCAGCTTCTTCTAGAGTTTCTCGGGCAGCCCCATACGTAGTGCTTTCACCAATTTCCATAAAGCCAGCAGGCAAGGTCCAAAAGCCATGGCGTGGCTGGATCGCTCTGCGGCATAGCAATACCTGTTCACCCCAAACTGGAATGGTGCCCACCACATTGCGCGGGTTGAGGTAATGCACGGTAGCGCAGCCATTGCACACATGGCGCTCGCGCGTATCGTCTGCAGGGATGCGTAAGCTAACGGTCGATCCGCATTTTGAGCAGTAGTGCATTGGAAAGGATTTCATCGTTCGATTATCCGACTTTCAGGACGGCGGGTACCGCACCGCGCAGGGCATTGCAAACCAGGATCCGTTCGGCATCTACTAGATCGGCTGCGGTGAACATGGCTTCGCGGGCATTCCATTGGGGGTCATCCAATAGGCATTGGCGCATTACCCCAGGAAGTACCCCTGCCGATAGTGGTGGCGTTAGCCATTGATTTGACCCTTTGGGCAGAATAAAAATCGAGCTACGACCCCCTTCGGTAACAAAGCCTGCTTCATTCAAAAAGACCGCATCAAAGCCGCCCAATGCCACGGAATTTTTCCACGCCAAGTCATACACGGTTCGTTGATTGACTTTATGAGCCAACAAGAGATTACTCGATTGCATGATGGCTTGATTTGCATCGGGCAATACTTGGGATGCCCAAAAAATAGTCACTTCATTTGCAATTGGCTCTAATGCATGGGTTACTGCGGTAACCGAGCCATCGGAGAGTAAGTCGATGCGAAGCCGATGGGGAAGTGAGCTCAGTATCGCGAGGCAAGCTCGCTCGGCTGCCTCAATCACAAGGGCTTCTGCAAACGGAATACGTAGGACAGAGGCTGAATGTCGTAAGCGCTCCAAGTGAGCGGCTAAGCGGAGTGGCCTTTTTTCTTCAACGCGAATAGTCTCGAATAGACCCAGCTCAGTAGGCATCTCAGTGATAAATGCCGATTTAATTTGACACTCTTGCCACTCCAGTTTCGGATCGGAATCAATCGTAATGCCAGCACCAATACCCAAGGTGAACTTGGTTTGAAGGGCGCCGCCGTTTCCTTCTAGGGTGAGTGTACGTATCGGCACGCTAAATGCAAAATCGCCATTGGGGTCAAGCCAGCCTAAAGCGCCGCAGTAATAGCCGCGAGGCGTGCCCTCTAATTCCTGAATGATTTCCATACTGCGTTTTTTGGGGGCACCAGTGACAGAGCCGCAGGGAAAGACAGCGTCGAGCAGGGTGCGCAGACTTAAATCTGGCTTTGCTGTTGCTTCAATCGTCGATGTCATTTGCAGTACGTTGCCATGCTGTGCAACGTGAAATAAGTTCGGCACGGTAACGCTGCCTGATAATGCAATTCGGCTGAGGTCATTGCGTAAGAGATCGACGATCATGATGTTCTCAGCACGATTTTTAGGATCGCTGGCCAATTGCTCGGGACTCTCGGTTTGTGCGCTGGCCGTGCCCTTCATCGGCATGGCGCGCAAGCAGTCGCCATCTCGCTCGACAAACAGTTCAGGTGATTGCGACAAAATAGTCGTGTGGCCTTCTTGAATAAAAGCGCCGAAACGGCCAGGTTGCCGCGCTCTGAGGCGCGCGTATAAAGCGAGCGGGTCACCGTAGATTTCGCCGTTGATGCGATAGGTGTGATTGATTTGATAGGTATCGCCGCAGCGTATCCATTCCTGAATCCGTTCTACATCCGCTTCGAACGGTGCCTGCGTAATGGATTCTGTGCAGGATGCTATACCGCTGACACGGGCATCGTCTTTTAACTGCGCCAGCTGGATTTCAAGCCAAGCATCCACTTCCGCTTTTGCGAGTAATTTGGGTCGATAAAATGCCCATGCTTGCATGAGTGGTGTGGCTTGAGAAGCGGGGTGGGATGAAACACAATGGGCGGGCAGTCGATGAATGACTTGCCCATACTCATACGCGACGAGGCAAACTACATGCTGGCCTGCCTTTAATGCCGATTGGATCCCCTCAAAGCAGGCATCTATTTCAGCCGCAGTAAATGCGGCCCAGTGCGCGATGGGTTTTTGGTAAAGGCGGCTGCTAGGCTTGGTCGCACCGCTCTCGACATCGTCTAGCAGAATCATCGCAAAACCCGGCTGCGTCTTAGATTACTTTAAGACGGTCGCCGACTCGATCACAACTGCAGTGGTAGGTACATCTGCCATCCGTCCAAATTTAGGCGCTGGTGCGACCATGGTTGGGATCTTCCGAATGCGATCAATCGTTTGGGTGCCAGAGATAACTTTGCCGAAGACGGTATAGCCGTTGCCCATGGCGTTCGGGAAATCCAGCCCTTGATTGTCACGCACATTGATAAAGAATTGCGCTGTTGCTGAATCGGGATCCGATGTTCTGGCCATGGCAATCGTATAGATTTGATTCTTGAGTCCATTTTGCGCTTCGGAGACCACGGGTGGATTGGTTGGCTTTTGATTCAAATCGGGCGTGAAGCCGCCGCCTTGAATCATGAAGCCATCGATTACGCGATGAAAGATTGTGCCGTTGTAAAAGCCGCTCTGAACATACTTTAGGAAGTTATCTACTGTCTTGGGCGCCTTCACTGAATCCAGATCTACAACAAAACTACCTTGATTGGTTTTGAACTCGACGCGTGGCTCTGCCTTGGCTATGCCAGTCGCAAACAAAAAGGCGCCAACAAGGGCAGTGATCACTAAACGATAGGAGTGAAAAGGGGAGGTGCGCATAGTTGTTCCTAGGTGGTAAATGAATGGCAAATGCAGATCTATTCCATTGTATTGCGTGACGCCTATGCCGGCGTGGGCGGCAGTCCGTTGGGCACAGCTGCAGCGGCCCGATAGGGTGCCTCATCAAACATCTCCGGATGATTGAGGTAGTCAATGACCCAATCGATGGCATCAACACCCCAAAAAATCCGATCTCCCAGCGCCAGGGTGGGTACGCCAAAGGCGCCGCGATCGAGGGCCTCTTGGGTGTTGGCAATTAAACCTGCTTTGGTTTGGGCGCTATCCGGGCGGGGTGTGGTGGGATCTAAATGCAGGTGCATACAAAAATCAGACCAGTGCAGATTGGGGTCTTTGCCTAGCACCCACACAAACTCAAATGCACGCTCTACCATGGCCCAGTCTGCCTGCTCCTGAACTAAAAGGCGCTGCGCTGCAACGGTAATAAAGGGGTGGTGCTCTGGAAACCGAAAGGGAATGCCTAACTTCGCTGCTTGCCATACGCACGTTTGATATGTGTACAGGCGCTTTGTGGGGATTTCACCGGGACCTTGATTATGTGCGCCGCGTAATAGGCCACCAAGCAATACCGGTACCGGCTCGATTTGCAAACGCGGCTCAAGGCGATGGCGTAATTTCACATAAAAGTACGCAAACGGAGAAATGATGTCGAAGTAAAAGCGCGCCTTCATTTTTTCTCTGCGTCGTCGAGCGAGCGTAAAAAAGCCATACGCTCTGCAATCTGCGTTTCAAGACCGCGCTCGACCGGCTGATACCAATCCGGCTCAGCCATGCCTTCGGGTAAGTAGCTTTCGCCCGCAGCATAGCCATAAGGCTCATCGTGCGCATACCGATACGCAGTCCCATGCCCGAGTTCTTGCATTAACTTCGTTGGCGCATTGCGTAAGTGATTGGGCACACCACGACTTTGATCGGTAGCCGCAAAAGCACGTGCCTTGTTATAGGCAACATAGCTGGCATTGCTTTTGGCTGCAACGGCCAAATAGACAACTGCTTGACCCAGCGCTAGCTCGCCTTCGGGTGAGCCTAATCGTTCGTAGGTTTCTGCCGCGTCGTTTGCCAGTTGAATTGCCCTAGGATCAGCCAAGCCAATGTCTTCCCATGCCATGCGAATGATGCGGCGTGCAAGGTAGCGCGGATCTGCGCCGCCATCGAGCATGCGGCAAAGCCAATACAGAGCAGCATCTGGATTAGAGCCCCGCACTGATTTGTGCAGCGCCGATATTTGGTCATAAAAATGGTCTCCGCCCTTATCAAAACGGCGGCCATTGCTCGTTAATGCATTTTCAACAAAGGCTTGATCCACGACCGTGGTGGTAGACCCCGGAATCGAAATGGCATTGCGGATTTGCTCGAGCACATTGAGTAAACGGCGCGCATCCCCATCTGCATTGGCGATGATGGCATCGATCGCCGCAGAATCAAATTCCACATTCGGCATGGCATAGGCCCTAGCGCGCTGAATTAATTCACCAAGCTCTTCTGCACTTAAGGATTTAAGAACGTAGACTTGAGCGCGAGACAGCAAGGCGGAATTCACCTCAAAGGACGGGTTTTCCGTAGTGGCACCGATAAACGTAAACAGGCCGGACTCGACGTGCGGCAACAGCGCATCTTGCTGGCTTTTATTAAAGCGATGAATTTCATCGACAAACAGGATAGTTTGCTTGCCATACTGATTATTGTTTTGCTGGGCTTGCTCAATGGCTTCCCGAATTTCTTTTATGCCGGCAAGGACGGCCGAGATGGCAATAAATTCACGGTCAAAGGCTTTTGCAGAAAGACGCGCTAAGGTTGTTTTGCCTACGCCCGGAGGGCCCCACAAAATCATCGAATGCGGTTTACCTGAAGCAAAGGCCAGTTGTAGGGGTTTGCCTTGAGCGAGCAAATGGGATTGACCGATCACCTCAGCAATCGAGCTGGGGCGCAAGGCTTCCGCCAGCGGTGGCGGTGGTTTTGTGTCAAACAGATTGCTCATGGCGAATTGATCCAGGCTTGATTGACTCTCACGTCATCGTCACCAGCATCACCAGAGCAGCCCATGCCAGGCAGAGCGTAGCGATCACTGTTAAGCGTGTGCGCATCACCATGAATTCATCAAGTGCGGTTTTACTACTAAAGTAGTACTGGTATGTGTTTTGATCAATACCGCGCTGAACCAAGAGCGTGGCAGCCAACATCAGCAAACCCACTGGAATATAAACATGCAATGCGAGCCAAGCCACTAAGGATGGAATAATCCCCCAGATCCAGGCGTTGCGCGCAAACCAACGCGATCCGCCGACATCGCCAGCGTTCGCTAAATGCGCGCTATCGGCAACATCACCCAGGTGCCGAAAGTTCGCGCCCCAATGGATGGCGCCCAAAAAAGAGCAGATGACAGCGCCGTAAGCAGCAAGGGATTCAGCGCTAACAAAATCAAAGGGCGTGGGCGCTACTTGGACCAAGATGGCGCAAACGATGAATGGAATTAAACCGCCGTATCCCAAAATACGAACTATCGGCGGTAGGGTGCTGATGGTTGCCATTATTTAAGTGTCGTAGTGGTAGACGCCACGGCCTGTTTTACGGCCCAAATATCCAGCTGCCACCATTTCACGCAGCAAGGGGCATGGGCGGTACTTGGAGTCATTGAAGTTACCGAAATACACTTCCATGATTGCAAGGCAGGTATCGAGGCCAATTAAATCAGCGAGCGCGAGCGGGCCAATTGGTTGATTGCAGCCCAGCTTCATGCCGGCATCAATGTCTTCTGCGCTCGCAAGTCCTTCAGCCAAAACAAAGAAGGCTTCGTTAATCATCGGCAGCAAAATGCGATTCACCACAAAGCCAGGGCTGTTTTTAACGGTGATGGGCTCTTTACCAATCGCTTTGGCCATCGCAATAATGGCCTCATGGGTCTGATCACTGGTCTGCAAGCCGCGGATGACTTCGACTAAAGCCATGAGTGGTGGCGGATTAAAAAAGTGCATACCAATGAAGCGCTCTGGTGATGAGTTCAAGGCCGCCAATTGGGTTATTGATAGTGATGACGTATTGGTTGCAATAATGGTTTCTTTGCCGACCGTTTCATCGATCTGCTTCAATATCTTTTCTTTGATTGCTTGATTCTCGGTTGCCGCTTCGATCACGAGCGATAAGCCTTTTAAATCAGCATACGTCGTGCTGCCTTTAATGCGCTGCAATGCTTGATCTTTTTGCGACTCCGTTAGCGTTTCTTTTTTAATCAGGCGATCGAGGCTGCGCTTAATGTTGGCGAGGCCACGCTCAATGGCGGCCTCATTGACATCAATCATGACCACGTCTAATCCTGCGACGGCACAAACTTGAGCAATGCCATTGCCCATAGTTCCGGCGCCAATGATGCCAATCGATTTAATTTTCATGCTGCTTCCTTCGTGGTGTCATGCTGATTCAATTTAATCCTCTTGCTTAGCGCTTTTTATACTGCGAAGCGCCAAACAACAAATCATTTGCCGTTGCATCAAAGCTGGGCTTGCGTAACTCCGTCAACACCTGCATGCCGCGTTTGACTGCAGGGCGCTGACCGATCGAATCAAACCAGCGTTTGAAGTGTGGAAATTCAGTAATGTCGATCCCTTGTTTTTCCCAGCGATTGGTCCAGGGAAAAATAGCGATGTCGGCAATGGTGTATTGATTTCCTGCGATGTAGCGATTGGTAGCTAACTGCCGATCTAAAACTCCATACAAGCGCTTAGCTTCATTGGTATAGCGCTCAATCGCGTAATCAATTTTCTGTGGAGCATACAAGCGAAAGTGGTGATTCTGGCCGAGCATCGGTCCAAAGCCGCCCATCTGAAACATGAGCCACTGCAAGACCTCGTATTTTGCCCGTGTGCTGCTCGGCAAAAAGCGCCCCGTCTTGGCTGCAAGGTAGAGCAGAATGGCGCCCGATTCAAACAGATGAATGGGTTTGCCATCAGGGCCATTGGGATCAGTAATGGCTGGGATTTTGTTATTGGGACTAATCTTTAAAAACGCTGGCGTAAATTGATCACCCTTGCCAATATCAATGGGAATGGCGCGCCAATCGCGGCCAAGCTGGTAGCCACATTCCTCAAGCATGATGTGGACTTTATGGCCATTGGGGGTTGCCCAACTGTAGACATCGATCATGTCTTGATTTGAATTCTTATTTTTCTTCATCGCATTTGCCATCGTTTTTATTTGATTTCAGTCGGTTTGCATCAACACTACACTGTCCGCAGTCGCGCCAGTGCGGTTTCTAAGGTTTTTTCTTCTTTGGCAAAGCAAAACCGAATCACCTTGGAGTCGGTTCCTGCGCCATAGAATGCGGACACTGGAATCGCCGCGACCCCGACTTCACAGGTTAACCAGCGACAGAACTCCGCTTCACTCAGGTCGCTTTGCGGGATTCCGAGCGCGGAGTAATCGACGCACTGAAAATAACTTCCAGGTGCAGGTAGTAATTTAAATCGCGTTCCGGCCAAACCAGCTCTAAAGAAGTCGCGTTTAGTTTGATAAAACGCCGATAGCCCTAAATAGTGCGCTGGGTCAGATAAGTAATGCGCGATTCCCACTTGCATCGGTGCGTTGACTGAAAACACATTGAACTGATGCACTTTCCGAAACTCTGCGCTAAGGGCGGCGGGGGCTGCAACGTAGCCGATTTTCCAGCCCGTGACATGAAAGGTTTTTCCAAAGCTCGAAACCACAAAGCTGCGCGCTGCTAAAGCCGGGTGGCTTGATGCACTGTGGTGCTGTTGTCCATCAAATACCATGTGCTCATAGACTTCATCGCTACACACCAACACGTTTGTGTTGCTTAGTAAATCAGCTAGGCGATCCAGATCAGATCGTTGCCACACCATGCCAGTTGGATTGTGGGGTGAGTTAATCAGTAAGAGTCGTGTTTTGGGGGTAATTGCGTTTGCTAGGGAATTCCATGGAATGGCATACGCCTCAACAAGGCCATCGGAATTGCGTTGCACATCGAGGCTCACGCTAATGGCTTTGCCACCCGCCAATGTAATTGCTGGCAGATAGCAATCAAATGCGGGCTCA
>CALRTW020000031.1:0-13116 GCA_943371165.1 Rhizobium sp. Q54 | reverse complement strand
TGCAGAGACTAGATAGTTTTCTCTACTCGAGTCACCATATACCACTTGGTCGCCCGCCATACTCGCCTCGGCAACGCGATCAGGATCTAGGTCCAATGCAATGTACGGAATTTTTTCTTGATCCAGCATGCGCGCAAGACTTTGTCCTGCTCGGCCAAAGCCGCAAATAATGATGTGGTTTTCATAGCGCACTGTTTTTGCCGCAACCCGTGTCAACGCCAAGGACTGCAGCAACCATTCACTCCTTGCAAACCGCAATGCAATCCGGTCGCTGTATTGAATTAAGAAGGGCGCCCCAAACATCGATATCAACATCGCCGCGAGCAGCGCTTGGCTTAATGCTGGGTCAATCAATTTCAAGCCATCAATTTGATTCAAGAGCACAAAACCAAATTCACCGGCTTGGCATAAACACAAACCGGTTCGAATCGCTACTCCTGCACTTGACCCAAAGGCCCTTGCTAACGCAGCGATCATGGCGAACTTGATCATGACAATCACCGCCAATAGAGCAAGTACTAAGACCCATTGATCCAGAATCACATGCAGATCTAATAACATGCCTACCGTGATGAAGAACAATCCCAAGAGCACGTCGCGGAAAGGCTTGATATCCTCCTCCACTTGATGCCGAAAAGGAGTTTCAGAAATCAGCATGCCGGCCAAAAAAGCGCCTAAGGCAAGCGATAAACCCAAATGCTCCGTAATCGCAGAAAAGCCCAATACGATCAACAGCAAGTTGAGCATGAATAATTCTTGCGAACGAAATTGCGCAACTAATCTAAACCACCGGCTCATCATTTGGCGGCCAACAAAGAAGATCAAAAATAAGGCAATGGAGATTTTGATCAGCGCAATACCTAAAGCAAAAAAGAGGTCTTTCGGATCCTTGCCCAGCGCAGGTAACAGAATTAACAAAAAGACGACTGCTAAATCCTGAAACAAGAGCACGCCAATAACGTTGCGCCCATGCCCTGTTTCGAGCTCACCCCGATCTGAGAGCAACTTCGTCACAATCGCAGTAGACGACATAGAGAGGGCACCGCCTAAGGCAAGCGCCGCCTGCCAGCTCATGGGATAGGCCCAATTCAGTAAAAAACTACTGAGCACGGCCAAAACCATGGTTAAGAGCACCTGACTGGCGCCCAAACCAAATACGATGGAGCGCATTGCCCGCAGCTTTTGGAGGTTAAATTCCAGGCCGATGGAGAACATCAAAAAAACCACCCCAAACTCCGCCAAATAGCGGACCGTTTCAGAGTCGCTGGCAATTCCGAAGGCCTTAGGCCCAATTAAGACGCCAATAGCCAAGTAGCCCAAAATTGGCGGTAAGCCAAAATAGCGGAAAATAAGGACTCCGGCAACACCGGAAGCCAGCAAAATGAGGGTTAATTGAAGGACTGACGGCATATACTCATCCCATGATAGCGAAGACGCAAGACCAAATCCTAAAGCTCGCGCGCGATACCCTCACGATTGAGGCGGATGCGCTGATTACGATGCGCAATCGCCTTGAAGGCGCTGGCGCAGATGCCTTTGCATTGGCCATTCATTTGTTACAACAATGCAAAGGCCGCATTGTGGTCTCGGGTATCGGCAAGTCAGGGCATATTGCACGCAAAATTGCAGCCACTTTTGCCTCTACCGGATCGCCCGCTTTTTTTGTTCACCCCGCCGAAGCAAGTCACGGTGATTTAGGGATGGTGACACGCGACGATGTGTTTGTCGCCCTGTCCAATTCAGGCGAAACCGCTGAGCTGCTGACGATCATCCCGATCATCAAGCGCACCGGCGCCAAACTCATTGCCCTAACTGGCAAGCCCGAGTCATCACTAGCGAAATTGGCAGATGCACACCTAGATACCGGCGTTGAAAAAGAGGCTTGCCCTCTTAACCTTGCGCCCACTAGCAGCACAACAGCGGCGCTTGCAATGGGCGATGCATTGGCAGTAGCTTTACTCGATGCCCGCGGCTTTCAGGCGGAGGACTTTATTCGATCTCATCCCGGAGGGCGTCTTGGACGCAAACAGCTGATGTATGTGAGCGATGTAATGCGCACTCTATCGGAAACCCCAACCATCGCAATTGATGCAAATTTGCCAGCAGCCCTTCTGGAAATGACTGCCAAGAAAATGGGCATGGTTGTAATGCTTGCCTCGGATTCCACCGTTGCTGGTATTTTTACCGACGGGGATTTACGCCGCCTACTTGAAAAATCAACTGACCTCACTGGGGTCAGCCTAAAAGATGCGGTGACCAGCAAACCCCGTACCATCCCTCCAGAGCTGCTAGCGGAAGAGGCGATTGAGATGATGGAAAAATACCGCATCAACCATTTGGTTGTAACCGATGCACGCGGCCAGTTATTGGGCGCACTCAATTTACACGACTTGTTCGCTGCCAAAGTTCTTTAAGAGACCTCTGTATGCCGATTGCATTCAATCCACACCAAACCAACCCGTCGGTGCAATTTCCACAGGCATGGGAACGCGCAGCCCAAGTCAAACTCCTGGTTTTGGATGTGGATGGCGTACTCACCAATGGCCAAGTGTTTTTTGGACAAGATGGCAAAGAGTTAATGAAGGCTTTTGATATTCAGGATGGGCTTGGCATTAAGTTGTTACAGCAATGCGGCATTGAAACGGCTGTGATCACCGGCAGAAACTCCAAAATGGTGCTTGCTCGCTGCGAGGAGCTGGGAATTAAGCATGTGTTTATGGGGGTAGAGAACAAAGCAATCGCCCTTAGTGAGTTATTAAAACGCACCGAACATACCGCTGCAGATTGCGCCGTCATGGGCGATGACTGGCCTGATTTGCCGATGATGAAACAGGCTGGCCTGCGCGTTTGCCCAGCCCAAGGACATGAGGCTGTGCGCGAGTTTGCGCACTTCGTTACTTCCAAGGCTGGTGGCTACGGCGCTGTTCGCGAACTATGCGATCTCATTCTCAAAGCGCAAAACCACTATGAAACACTGCTAACGCAGGCGCGCAACTAAATGCAAGTCAGTATGGCCCAAGTAAAGCTGGGTACAGTTCGCACCATCCTGCGTCTAACGCCCCTACTGCTTATGGGCGGATTGACCTTACTTACTTTTTGGCTGGTCCAAAAAAATACCCCCTTACCCATCAATCCGATTGAGCGTCCTCGCCTGCATGAGCCTGATTACACCCTCAAGAATGGGGCGCTCTCCTACCTCAACGAACAAGGCCAAACGAAGTATCGAATTTTAGGTAAGGACTTGATTCATTACGATGATGACGCGTCAATTGATATCACCCAACCCAGAATGCGATCCTTTCAGCCGGATAAAGCGCCCGTTACCGTACGCGCCAAGCGCGGACACATTGATGGCGATTTAAGCATTCTTGATTTGTACGACAACGTTGAAATTTACAGGCCACCGCAGAGCGCAAGCGAAACCCAAAAGGCCAGTCCCTATTTGTTGGCAAAGTCGAGTTACTTTCAGGTCTTGATTAACGATGACATTATCAAAACAGATAAGCCTGTTGAGCTCGAGCAAGGCCTTTCAGTTATGCAATCGAGTGCTGGCGGTGTTTTTGATAATGTGCAGCAAAGTATGCAATTGCTAGGGGCAGTCAAAGGACGGATCGAACCCGCACAGCAAGGAATCCGATGAAGCGGATGGGGAGGCAACTAACTTCGTTCCTGATGCCTTTTGTGCTGCTCGGGCTCAGTTTTTTCAGCGGTCTTACGCTAGCAGAAAAAGCAGACCAAGATAAACCGCTAATCCTCAATGCAGATTCCGTTTCGATTAACGATGTACAGCAAAAATACAAGCTCCAGGGCGATATTCTGTTGATTAAGGGTAGTATTGTGGTGACTGGCGATCAGGGCGATATTCTGGTCGACCCGGAGGGCTATCAATTCATCGAAGTGAAGGGTGACGCCAAATCACTTGCCACCTTTCGGCAACGTCGTGAAGGGCTAGCCAATGAGTTTATGCAGGGCTTTGGTAAAGACGTTAGTTACGACGGCAAACAGGAGGTGCTGATTTTGCTTGGCGATGCCAGTATGAAACGCCTACTGAATATGCAAATGCGCGACCATTTACGCGGTGGAAAAATAGAATACCGTGACGATACCCAAGAATACCGAGTGAGCCCGCCCGCCAATCAGCCCAAAAACGCACTCCCCTCCTCAAGGGCTATTTTGGCTCCCCGTAGTAAAGTAGTGATTCAATGAATACTGCAACTGTAGCCAACCCCGTCACTCCAACACTGATTGCAAGCAACCTGCAAAAGCGCTATGGATCCCGAACGGTTGTTCGGGATGTTTCGATTGAAGTCAAATGCGGTGAAGTGGTGGGGCTACTTGGCCCAAATGGTGCTGGTAAAACAACATCGTTTTACATGATTGTCGGCCTGGTTCCACTGGACGGCGGCAATATCAATTTAGATGGAAAAGAAATTAGCCATTTACCGATTCATGAACGTGCTCGCATGGGCTTGTCGTATCTCCCGCAAGAGGCGTCGGTATTTCGGAAGCTCAATGTTGCCGAGAATATTCAAGCCGTTCTGGAGCTGCAAGTTCAAGGTGGTAAAGCACTGACAAAGAAAGAGATTCGGGCGCGCTTGGATGAGCTCCTAGGGGAACTGCAAATTACGCATCTACGCAATAATCCAGCGCTATCACTCTCAGGTGGCGAGCGGCGGCGCGTTGAAATTGCCAGGGCACTTGCCTCCCAGCCCAAATTTATCTTGCTCGACGAACCGTTTGCGGGCGTTGACCCCATAGCGGTTGGGGAAATTCAGCGCATCGTTCGCTTTCTTCGTGACCGCCAAATTGGGGTTTTGATTACCGACCACAATGTGCGCGAAACATTGGGCATCTGCGACCACGCCTACATTATTAGTGAGGGAAGTGTCCTTGCTGCAGGCAAGCCAGATGAGATTATTGAGAATGATGCTGTCCGGCGCGTCTATCTGGGTGAAAATTTCCGTATGTAATTTGCTGTAAATGTGATTTACTAGTAGTTCGTTTCTACTCTGGAGGCATTGCTTATGAACTTAAAAATCAACAGCCGTCATCTTGAAGTGACCCCCGCAATGCGTGCCCATGTAGAACTAGGAATGAGTAAGGTTCGAAAGCACTTTGATCACGTTATTGATGCGACTATTTTCCTGATGATCGACAATGCCAAGGAAAAAGACTTAAGGCAAACCGCGGAATTAACGATCCACCTTAAAGGCAAGGATTTGTACGCTGAGGCACACAATGCCGATCTGTACCACGCCATCGATGCTGCAGTTGGCAAGCTAGAGCGGCAGGTGGTCAAGCACAAGGAAAAGGTGCAAGACCACCACCACGAAAAACACCCAGAATAAGCAGATTGATTGGGCTAGTCATATAATCAATTGCATATGAATGCCCTACTTGATCTTTTCACACCAGACTGCATTGCGCTTCATAGCCCTGCCAAAAACAGGTCTGAAGCCTTTGCACTGGCAGGCTCTCTATTCAGTCAGCGTTTAAGCCTTAGCTCCGATCTCATTGTTTCGTTTTTGAATGCACGTGAGGATTTGGGCTCCACCGCTCTCGGTGCTGGGGTTGCAATACCGCACGGCAGAGTCAAGGGATTAAAAGAACCTGTGGCAGCATTGGTTCGACTGAATACACCGATTGAATTTGCTGCTCCCGATGGTCTACCTGTATCGATCCTCATTTTTTTGCTGGTGCCTGAAAAAGCAACGCAACAGCATCTCGAAATCCTTTCTTCGATTGCACAACTTCTCTCTGATCCCGATACGCGCAGCAAAATCAGCACTGAAAGTGATCCGGAAAAAATAGGTCAGCTACTACAGGAATGGAGTGCCTGATTTATGTCACAACATCTGCTGCTTGAGGGTCTCACCGCGCTTCAGATTTTTGATGACAATGTTTCTGAGCTGAAGCTGTCTTGGATCCGCGGGCTAGAAGGCGCTGACCGTAAATTCCCAACCGAGGCGGTACGTGCAGCTGCAGCCTCCTCCGACCTAGTAGGTCACCTCAACTTAATCCACCCCAGCCGAATTCAGATCTTTGGTGAACAAGAGGTGGATTACCACGCAGACCTGACCGCCGAACAGCGGCATGCTCAAATTGCCAATCTGATTTCCAAAACTCCGCCCTGCGTCATTGTGGCGGATGGCCGCACCGCCGATCCTGATTTAGAGTTGTTTTGCCAGCGCTCCTCAACTCCGCTGTTTACTACCCCTGTATCTGCCGCTGAAGTCATCGATCACCTTCGTACCTACTTAACCAAAATAGGAGCCCCCCAAGTCACGATGCATGGGGTCTTTATGGATATTTTGGGACTAGGGGTTCTCATTACTGGTGAATCTGGTCTTGGCAAAAGTGAATTGGGTTTAGAACTAATCTCTCGTGGTCATGGCCTTGTTGCCGATGATGCAGTGGATTTCGCTCGTCTGGGCCCAGATTACATAGAAGGACGATGTCCTGTGATCCTCAGGAACTTACTCGAAGTGCGCGGCCTAGGCTTACTCGACATCCGTACTATTTTTGGTGAAACCGCAGTCCGCCGTAAATTGAAGCTAAGGCTGATTGTGCAATTGGTCCGCCGCAACGATGGTGAATTTGAGCGCTTACCAATTGATGCCCAATTTATTGATGTACTCGGAACACCAATTCGTACTGTAAAAATTCAAGTGGCGGCAGGACGAAATCTAGCGGTATTGGTAGAGGCTGCGGTCCGCAATACCATTTTGCAATTACGTGGAATTGATACCCTCAAAGAGTTCATTGAGCGGCAGCGCGAACAGATGATTACTGAATCAGAGCAGCCAAAAAGCCAAGGGCGCTTGATTTAGTATGCAAATCCATCTGATAACCGGCATCTCTGGATCAGGTAAATCGGTTGCCCTCAAGGCATTTGAAGACAGTGGTTACGATTGCGTCGATAACCTGCCTGTGCCACTGTTGGAAAACCTCATCACTGCGATGGAAAATGAAGGGCGTGAGTTTGTTGCGGTTGCAATCGATGCGCGTCGCGGTCAATCAATTGGAGAATTACCAGCCCTCCTTGAAACAATTCGCAAAAAGCATGAGGTCCGCATTCTATTTCTGAATGCCGATACCAATACCTTGGTGCAGCGCTTCTCTGAAACACGTCGTCGCCATCCTCTATCTACCGCCGTCAGTGCGCAGCAGAATCAATCTGCCACCATCATTGAGGCCATCGAGCGTGAACGCAGTTTGCTTGACCCACTACGTGAGCAAGCCCACAGCATCGATACCAGCAATCTGCCTTCGCATACCCTGCGCGGATGGATTCATGAGCTTCTCAAAGAAAAACCCAATGGACTCACCTTAATTTTGGAGTCGTTTGGCTTTAAGAAGGGCGTACCCAGCGAAGCTGACCTGGTTTTTGATGTTCGCTGCCTGCCTAACCCCCATTACGACAAAGTGCTACGCCCACTAACTGGGCATGACGAGCCAGTGAAAGCCTTTTTGCGCGAACAGCCAGCGGTCAAGAGCATGGAAGAAGACATTATTCATTTCATTGAGAAATGGCTTCCCAGCTACATTGCGGACGGCAGAAGTTATTTGACCGTTGCGATTGGTTGCACCGGCGGCCAACACCGCTCGGTCTTTTTAGTCGATCAACTGATGACCTACTTTTCTAAACAATCGGGATTACATTCGCGGATTGATCTCATTCAGCGGCACCGCGAGCTTGACTCCAAGACTCCAGCAGCAGCCTGATCGGTTGAGCCAGTCCGTATTCTTGGAGCGCACCTAGCTCGGCCCAAATAAACTGCGCCTCATCAGACTCAATCCTGCTGTCCAACTCTTTTTTTGCTTTGCCATTGAGCGCCATCTCATAGGCCTGAATCTGTAAAATGCGGTGGCTAAAAATATGCTTCACACGCGTGCCCAGCCTTACCGATTGCCCAAACAAAACCGATGGCTTTTTAGAAAATCGGTTTGGCAAAATTAATTCAAGTAACTGTTCACTAGTCAATGGCTCCGCTCGAACAGTATGCGCGCCATCCCCTTCTGTTTGCGCTTGCCACTCGCTTTCTGGTAGCGACCAAAGACCGCCCCAGATTGCTTTAGCAGGACGCTTTTGCAGAAGCACTGCATTGCCGTGCGTCAGAATACCAACGGCACACGCAAATTGCGGCGACTTCTTTTTGGGCAGCTTCTTTGGAATAGCAAGCACTTGATCCATTGCTTTTGCCTGACACGAAGCCTCAAATGGGCATTGTGTTTTTTGCGTGAGGCAAACGGGTTGCTTTGCAGTGCACCAGGTGGCGCCAAAATCCATCAATGCTTGGGTATATACCGGCATCTCTTTTGGTGATCGCGGGAGCAATTCAGTGGCTAGCTGCCATAGCGAATCCGTCACCTTCTTTTCTTGTAGTGAACCACTAATACCAAATAGCCGAGCCAATACACGCTTTACATTGGCATCCAAAATTGGCGCCCTCGCCTGAAAGGCAAAGGCGGCAATGGCACCTGCTGTAGACCGTCCAATTCCACTCAGGCCTTCTAGGGCCAGAGGGTCGGATGGAAATTGCCCTTGGTATTGCGTTACGACTTGTTTTGCGCAGGCATGTAAATTACGCGCCCGCGAATAGTAACCAAGGCCGCTCCATTCAGCCAATACCGCATCAATATCCGCGCGAGCCAAATGCACTACTGATGGAAAGCGCTTCATCATTTTGGGGTAGCGCTCCAGCACAGTGGCCACCTGCGTTTGTTGTAGCATGATTTCAGAGACCCACACTGCATAGGGGTCCGTAATACTTTGCCATGGCATACCATGGCGCCCATGTTTGCTATGCCACTGAATTAGCTGCTTAGAAAAGGATGCAATCAGAGCGGCATCGTGCGTAGATTGCAGACTTAGCACTTTTGGCATACTGGGCAAAAGTAAGTGGAACGCTGACCCTGAACGATCTGCTGAATCGGCGTCTTACATACTCGGCAGGGCTCGCCCCGTCGGTCGTAGACTTTGCTTTCCATCATAAAGTAGCCCTGCTTGCCCTCGCTGTCGACAAAATCACGCAAGGTACTGCCGCCTGCGGCAATTGCTTTGGTTAGCACCATGCGCACAGCACTGGCTAAACGCGCACATTGTGGCTTCGTTAATTTTCCCGCCTGCTTTGCAGGATGTATTCCGGCCTCAAACAAACTCTCTGAGCAGTAAATGTTGCCAACCCCGACTACGGTCTGCCCTGCTAGCAAAAATGATTTGACTGCAACACTGCGGCCGCGCGAACAGCGATAGAGGACAGCAGCGCCCCGTTCATTCGCGAAATCATCTGAAAAGGGTTCTGTGCCCAACTTGAGTAGCAAGGGATGATCTTCAACTGGACCACTCTTGTTTGGATGCCACAATACCGCCCCAAATTTACGCGGATCATGCAAGCGCAAGCTGCGCTTACCGAATACCAACACCACCCGGTCATGGGGCTTTAATGGCTCCTTAACTGGCAATACCCGCAGGACTCCCGTCATGCCCAAATGGATCAGTAAATGCCCTTGATCCATTTGCAATAACAAATACTTTCCCCTTCGTTTAATGCCGTTTAGGGTTTGACCCAGCAAGAGTGCGCGCAGATTGCGCGGCACAGGCCAGCGCAACCTACCATCAATAATGTGGACGTCCGTAATCCGCTCCCCTTCTAGGTGCGGTTGTATTCCAAGGCGAGTAACTTCAACTTCTGGGAGTTCTGGCATAGGTGAATTGTAGATTCGGAGATTAGAATGTGCTTATGATCCATTTCATGCGTCTGCACCTCGCCCTAGCCCCATTTCCAGCTCGTAGAGTTGCCATGCTCTTGCTGGCTAGCGCATGCCTGGGTTGGGTTCCATTGGCGCAAAGTGCCCAAGGCGCTAGTGGAGAACAGGTTTTTGAAATCCTGGCCTCAGAAATTGCCCTGCAGCGCGGGGAACCCGCGCTAGCCTACCAAACCTACCTTAGCCTCGCCCGACAAACCGGTGATCCACAGCTAGCCCAGCGGGCGATGGAGATTGCCATTGCAGCCAATGCTCCCGAGCTTGCGCTTGATGCAGCTACCGTTTGGGACAGACTCACCCCCGCAACCAATACGAAGCCAAAAGAAGTGCTGGTTACTTTATTGATGCTAAATCAACGCTGGTCTGATTCCGTCAAACCCGCGATTGCACTCTTACAAAAACAAGATGCTGCGAATCAAGAGCGTACCTTGAAACAATGGCAACCATTGCTGGGTCGTGCTGTAGATGAGGCTGCAGCAATGCGCGCCTATTTTGAGATTATTTTTGCACTCAGGCCGCTGCCCACTGACTCTGCCATTCTGTATACCTATGCGATGGCAGCGGAGAAAGCGGGTCGCTTTGACGTAATGGAATCGACCCTCCGGCAAATTCTGAAAAAAACCCCGAATGATGCCAATGCCCTAAATGCCCTGGGCTACTCGATGGCAGATCGCAAGCAGAATCTGCCAGAAGCCTTTGCCCTCATTACCAAGGCACACAATCTAGCACCACAAGATGCCTTTATTTTAGATAGCCTCGGCTGGGTTAATTTCCGCATGGGCAAACTGGAGCTGGCACGCGACCAACTTGCTCGCGCGGCCAAGATCAAGCCGGAAGCAGAAATAGCTGCGCACTTGGGTGAAGTGTATTGGGCTATCGGCAATCTGAATGCGGCTGAGAACACATGGCGTGATGGTGAACGAATGGATGCAAACAATGCAACCTTGCGTGAAACCCTAAAACGCTTTAAGCCCAACTGGGTGATGTCCAATCAGTCCACTAAGATTGTTTGGGATGGCCGCTTTTCAATCCGCATGAACGGCGGCGCTGACCGGCCCGCTGAGGGTGGATCAGGTGGCTTCACGCTCAGCCAAGATGCGCTGAATGACATCTTGGAGATTCGAAATCCAGTCGGGGGCTCGATTGCAAAAATTACCATTACCCCGGGTGAGGCGGTGTTAGAGCAGGGCGGAAAAATAAGCAAAGCGATTGATGCGGATACGCTAATTCAGTCTACATTAGGGCTTCCCTTGCCTGCACGCGGTTTATCCGACTGGTTGCGCGGCCAAGTCAGGCCTGGTAGCCCAGCCA
This sequence comes from Rhizobium sp. Q54, assembly GCA_943371165.1. Taxonomy (GTDB): domain Bacteria; phylum Pseudomonadota; class Gammaproteobacteria; order Burkholderiales; family Burkholderiaceae; genus Polynucleobacter. Next base: position 2,037 of record CALRTW020000031.1, on the reverse strand, counting down.
GCTTAGAGCGCAGCCCCAGCGGTATTGTTTCAAGAATCAGTCAAGACGGATGGAACTTGTCCTACGTTTGGGGCGAGTCCAGCAGTAAGTTAGAAAAATTGAATATGACCCGAAACACCAAAACAGGGCCAATTGATATCCGCCTTGTTTTTGATCAAATTGATGACTGATACGCTTACCCTCTTAGCGCCCGCCAAACTAAATTTATTTCTGCACATTGTTGGCCGCAGGAACGATGGCTATCACCTACTGCAATCCGCTTTTCAATTAATTGATTGGTGCGATAGCGTTACCCTCTGCAGAACCAGTAGTAATCGCATTACCCGCATCAACCCTGTTCCCGGCATTGCCGAAGGTGATGACTTGGTGGTCCGTGCAGCAGCACTGCTGCAACGCGAGTGCAATGTGGCCATGGGCGCTGAAATCACCCTCAACAAAGTACTGCCGGTCGGAGCAGGTCTGGGCGGAGGGTCGTCCGATGCCGCCTCTACCTTAATAGGATTAAATAGCCTCTGGAACCTGGGCCTTACACGCCAAGCGTTAATGGCGCTGGGCCTGCAATTGGGCGCCGATGTGCCTTTCTTTATCCATGGCAGCAATGCCTTTGTGGAGGGGATTGGTGAGCTAATTCAGCCGATTACCCTGCCCGAGCAAGGCTTTATCGTGATTTTCCCCAATCGCGGCATTGCCACCAAGGCACTTTTTGAGCACCCTGAATTGACCCGCGATCACGCCACGATTACAATAGATCGCTTTCTTGCATCTCCACTACCAAATCAGGCATATACCAATGACTGTCAGGCGGTAGCGATGCAGATTTGTCCTGAAGTGAAGGATGCAATAGATTGGATCGCCAAGGCCCTGCCAAGCGCTAAGCCCCAAATGTCTGGTTCTGGTAGCAGTGTCTTTGCTGCCCTCCCGAGCCAGCTCGACGCTGCGGGTGCCGCCGCTCTATTGCAAAATCTACCTCGGGAGTGGATAGGCCGGATTGTCCGGGGGATAAATAAAAATCCCGCTTACAATTCGATATCTTCAGATTGATACTGTAGGGGAATCGCCAAGCTGGTTAAGGCACTGGATTTTGATTCCAGCATGCGAAGGTTCGAATCCTTCTTCCCCTGCCACCTTTTTTCTGAATCACGAGCCATGCGATATTCTGTCTAAAACTCCCCCAAACCTTCATAAGCCAAACTGCCATCATGAATTCTGAATTTTTGACTCTCTTTACTGGCAATGCAAACCCTGTTTTAGCAAACGCAGTAGCCAAAGAATTAAATCTTCCCATCGGCAAGGCTTTTGTCGGTCGATTCTCGGATGGCGAGATTCAGGTCGAGATTCAAGAAAATGTACGCGGCAAGAATGTCGTTGTGATTCAATCAACATGTGCCCCCACCAACGACAATGTGATGGAGCTCATGATCATGATTGATGCCCTGAAACGCGCATCTGCAAGCCGCATAACGGCAGTGATCCCTTATTTTGGTTATGCACGTCAAGACCGTCGCCCGCGTTCTGCGCGGGTTGCCATCTCCGCCCGCATTGTGGCCAATATGCTGCAATCGGTTGCTGGCATTGAGCGCGTCTTAACCATGGACCTCCATGCGGACCAAATTCAAGGCTTTTTTGATATCCCAGTCGACAACATTTATGCCTCACCTGTCTTGTTGGCGGACCTGCAAAAACAAAAAAGCAAAGACCTCATCATCGTTTCTCCGGACATTGGCGGCGTTGTTCGTGCCCGCGCGATGGCGAAACAGTTGGGCTGCGATTTGGCGATTATTGATAAACGTCGCCCCAAAGCCAATGTATCTGAAGTCATGCACCTGATTGGCGAGGTGGAAGGCCGTCACTGCGTCATCATGGACGACATCATTGATACCGGTGGAACGCTCTGTAAGGCGGCCGAGGCCCTCAAAGAGCGCGGTGCTAAGGGTGTAACGGCCTACTGTACGCATGCTGTCTTATCCGGCGGCGCCATTGCCCGCATTGCTGCCTCGCAACTGGATGAACTAGTAGTTACCGACACTATTCCCTTAA
>CALRTW020000030.1:0-13588 GCA_943371165.1 Rhizobium sp. Q54 | reverse complement strand
AGGATCGAGCGCAGACCACGAGCCCCTGTTTTGCGGGCAATGGCTTTTTTGGCAATCGCAGATAAGGCCTCGGGACGCACTTCAAGCTCAGCGCCCTCCATGGTCAGCAAAGCTTGATATTGCTTCACCAGCGCATTTTTAGGCTCGGTCAAAATTTGGACTAAGGCCGTTTCGTCGAGCTGAGCTAAGGTGGTTAGAACTGGCAAACGGCCAATTAACTCTGGAATCAAGCCAAACTTAATCAGATCCTCTGGTTCTACCTCTTTGAGTAGCTCGCTAGAGCCACGATCATCCTTGCCCGGTACTTCGGCACTGAAACCAATACCTGTTTTAGAGGTACGTTGCTGAATGACTTTCTCGAGGCCATCAAATGCACCACCGCAGATAAACAGAATATTGGTTGTGTCAACTTGCAAGAAGTCTTGATTGGGGTGTTTACGTCCGCCTTGCGGAGGCACAGATGCCATGGTTCCTTCAACCAATTTCAAGAGCGCCTGCTGCACGCCCTCACCCGAAACGTCACGGGTAATTGAGGGGTTATCTGACTTGCGTGAAATCTTGTCGATCTCATCGATATAAACAATACCGCGCTGGGCTTTTTCAACGTTGTAATCGCAGGCCTGCAGTAGTTTTTGAATAATGTTTTCAACGTCCTCGCCAACATAGCCAGCTTCCGTTAAGGTCGTTGCATCGGCCATCACGAAGGGAACATCGAGCAGACGCGCTAGTGTTTGCGCTAATAAAGTCTTGCCTGAACCGGTTGGGCCTATGAGCAAAATATTACTCTTGGCTAATTCAACACCATCTACTATCGCCTTAGCAGGCAACTTGGATTTTTTGCTTTCAGCGGGAGCTTTACTATCTTTGCTATCGGCCGCGCCATCCACTTTAGCTGCCGTCTCTTTTTTGGGTGCCGGCAAATACTGCAGGCGCTTATAGTGGTTATACACCGCCACTGCTAATGTTTTCTTCGCCTGATCCTGGCCGATCACATACTGATCTAAGTCGGCGCGAATCTCGTGCGGGGTAGGCAGGCCACCATCGCCTTTTTCAGACGGGAGATTGGCTAACTCTTCTTGAATGATGTCGGTACATAAGTCGATGCACTCATCGCAAATGAATACCGAGGGACCGGCAATGAGTTTTTTGACTTCGTGTTGGCTCTTCCCGCAAAACGAGCAATAAAGCAGCTTGTCAGCTGAAGCGGGCGTTTTGGAATCGCTCAATTAGGGGCGCTTATCAATGACTTTATCGATTAAACCGTAATCACGGGCTTGATCCGCCGACATGAAATTATCGCGATCAGTATCTTTGGCAATAGTTTCAATCGATTGACCAGTGCGATCAGACAAAATCTGATTGAGGCGTTCACGCAAATACAAAATTTCACGCGCCTGAATTTCAATATCCGATGCCTGACCACGGGCACCACCCAGTGGCTGGTGAATCATGACGCGGGAATTCGGCAAGGCATAACGCTTACCCTTCGCGCCAGCACACAATAAAAAAGCACCCATGCTGGCAGCCATACCCATACACAGGGTACTCACATCCGGCTTGATAAATTGCATCGTATCGAAAATAGCCAGGCCAGCAGAAACAGAGCCACCAGGTGAATTAATGTAGAGCGAGATTTCTTTATCGGGATTTTCGCTCTCGAGAAACAGGAGTTGCGCAATTACCAAGTTAGCCGTTTGATCATTCACTTCGCCGACTAAGAAAACAACACGCTCTTTTAAAAGGCGGGAGTAAATGTCATACGCGCGCTCACCGCGACCCGAGGTTTCAATCACCATCGGAACCATACCAAGACCGCGGGTTTCTAGGTCACCGGCAGATGCATTGCTGGCATTGAAAAAATGAGAATCAGTACGGTTCATGCGAATGGGCTTTCGTGGGCAATCGATTAATTAAGCTTACTTAGTTCTTCAAAGCTTACTGCTTTATCGGTAATTGTGCCAAGGCCGCTCACATACTGAATCACATTCGCCTCTAACACTACGGATTCCACATCTTTTAAGCGACGGGGGTCGCTATAGAACCAACGCACCACTTCTTTTGGATCTTCATAGGTTGAGGCTTGCTCTTCAATCTCAGCCTTAATTTGGTCCGGGGTGGCAACCAAATTTTGCTGCTTAACCAGATCGCTGAGGATTAAACCAAGGCGAACGCGCTTTTGAGCTTGCTCTGCAAACATCTCCGCAGGAATGGGTGCATCTTTAGCATTCGGAATGCCACGCTGCATTAAATCCTGGCGCGCCATTTCAACTAAGCGCTCTTGCTCGCTGGCAATCAGTGACTTGGGTACATCGAGCTCGCAGAGTTTTTCCAGTTGATCCATTACTTCATTTTTGAGCAAAGCCGTCGTGCGACGTTTGACTTCACGCTCTAAATTCTCACGCACTTCACTGCGCATCTTGGCAACACCTTCGGTTACGCCAAGAGAAAGAGCAAAGGCATCATTCACTTCCGGCATGTGAGGCCAATTGACCTGCTTCACTGTGATGGTGAATTCAGCGGTCTTACCGGCGACATCTTTGCCGTGGTAATCGTCTGGAAACTTTAATGGGAAGGTTTTGCTCTCGCCATTTTTAAGGCCCAGTGCTGCTGCCTCAAACTCGGGCAACATACGACCTTCACCGAGCACAAACTCAAAACCTTCTGCTTTGCCGCCAGCAAACTCAACGCCATCAATCTTGCCAACAAAGTCGATGGTAATTTGGTCGCCGCTCTGCGCCGCCAAGTTACTGCCGCCATCACCGTGGTCGCTTGCAACGCCGCGTGGATGGTAGTGGACCTGTTGTTTACGCAATACATCCAGCGCCCGATCGACTTCGCCATCGCCAATCGTCGTGGTGTAACGACTGACCGCTGCTTTGCTCAGGTCGCCAATCTTCACTTCAGGCAGAACCTCAAAGAAGGCTTCAAACACAATCGGGTCAGCGCCAATTTCACTCTTTGGCTCAAGGCGAGGCTGCCCTGCTAACAAAATGCCCTCTTTCTTGCTGAGCGCAAAGAAGAGCTCGGATGCTTTATCAAATTGCACCTCAAAATCCACTTGCATGCCGTACTGCTGCTCTACGATTTTTTGGGGCACCTTGCCCGGACGAAAGCCGGCCATTTTCATGGTCTTACCAACTTTAGCCAAACGAGCAGCGCGGGCTTTTGCTAAGTCAGCGCGTGGAATTTCTAAGGTCATCTTGCGGTCTAATTGACCTAAATTTTCTATCTGCAAAGCCATTCTCGTCTCTTCTGTAAAGATCAGGTTATGTGAAGCCCAAGCCAAGGTAAGCCTTGTGGTGCGAGGAGGGGGACTCGAACCCCCACACCATTTCTGGCGTCAGGACCTAAACCTGGTGCGTCTACCAATTTCGCCATCCTCGCGAATACCGCAGACAATACCCTGCTTAAACTTCACTCTAAGGGGTCGATTCTACAATGATCAAGGGTTTAGGCTGGTTTAAAGCCGTATTTAAGGGCCAGAAGAATCTGACTTAGGCTAGATAAACCAATGCAACCGCATGGACTGCAATACCCTCACCTCGCCCAAGATGCCCTAATAATTCATTGGTTTTTGCTTTTAGATTGACTTGATTGACCGCGACGCCGAGGTCAGCGGCAATATGGACCCGCATCTCAGGCAAAAAGCCAGCCAGTTTGGGTTGTTGGCAAATGATCGTAGCATCGACGTTGCCAACTTGGTAGCCAGCTTCCGTAACGCATTCCAGGGCACGCCTGAGCAAAATGCGGCTATCCATGTTTTTGAACTGAGGGTCGTTATCCGGAAAAAGCTGTCCAATGTCATTCAGGCCTGCAGCCCCCAATAAGGCGTCCGTCAACGCATGCAGCAGCGCATCGGCATCCGAATGCCCTAGCAAGCCTTTTCCGTGCGGGACCCGGACCCCACCCAAAATCAGCGGGCGACCCTCCACTAAGGCGTGGACATCGTAGCCCTGACCAATTCGAAATGGTGGCACGAGTTGTTCTGTGGTGCGTCCTGAAGCCATTTCTTCTCCCGCTTTCATCGAGTATTAGGCATTCTGTTGACGGAGAACAAGCTCCATCAGGTCCCAGTCTGCTTGCTGCGTAACCTTAAAGTTCCGTGTTGAGCCCTTGATTAATAAGGGCTTTCCACCTAAACGTTCGACCGCGCTAGCCTCATCCGTCACTTCTGCGCGATCCGAAACGGCACTTTCCAGTGCGGCGTATAAATCCGCAAGGCGAAACATTTGAGGAGTTTGTGCCTGCCAAATGGCATCCCGCGAAACCGTACGCTCAATCCACTCACCGCTTGGCGCACTCTGCTTTAGGGTGTCTGCAACTGGCATGGCCAAGATGCCACCATGGAATCGGTCTCCGGAGTCCGCACCCAAGACGCCATGAATTAACTCTTGAATAGCGCCACTTGTAATACCTGGCCTAGCTGCGTCATGCACCAAAATCCAATCCTCCTCCGGAAGGTCGGCTTCCAGCATTGCCTTCAGGGTATTTAATACCGTTTCTTGACGCGTTGGGCCGCCGGTTGGCAGAAAGTAGTTGGGCTTCGTATTGAGTAAGGCGCTATTGCTCTCTTGAAACTCAGCGAAATCACCAGACTCGTGCATGCTGGGGCTGACCCCAACCCAAATCGATTCAATCTCCGGTGTCGCAATGAGCGCCTCGAGCGCATACGCCAGCATGGGCTTGCCTGCGAGGACGCGAAGCTGCTTGGGAACCGCGCCACCCAAACGAGACCCGGTACCGGCGGTCGGCAAAATCGCATGGCAGGAAGTAAGAATATCGCGCATGTCTGATTCTATAATGAGGCCAGATGTCGGATGGAACAAATCAAGCGCCCCCCATACCTGCTCCGCGGGCTGGGCAGCGCTTTACCTTCTCCGGCCTAGTTGGCTCTGCTGATGCCGCCCTAATCGCCCAATCTGCTCTTCGGCACCGGGCTGATTTTTCTGTCATGGTGGTGTTTTGCGCTCAAGCGCAAGAAGCGCAGCGCCTCTTAGAGGAAATCCCTGCTTTTGCCCCACAATTAAAAACACGGCTCTTGCCTGATTGGGAGATCCTTCCCTACGACCATTTTTCACCCCATCAGGACTTAGTCTCCGAGCGCCTCGCCACCCTATATGAGATGCTGGCGGGCACCTGTGACATTGTCTTGGTGCCAGTCACTACCGCGCTGCAACGGCTGGGGCCGCCTGAGTTCTTATCTGGCCATACTTTTTTCTTTCGGCAAGGCGATCGCTTAAACGAAAGCGCGCTGCGCCTGCAGCTCCAGCAAGCCGGCTATGACCCAGTCAGCGCGGTAATGCGTCCCGGCGAATACAGCGTCCGTGGCGGACTGATTGATTTATTCCCTATGGGGTCTGCTCTGCCCTATCGATTGGATTTGTTCGGCGATGAAATTGAGCAAATACGCGCGTTTGATCCCGATACGCAACGCAGTTTGTACCCCGTCAAAGAAATTCGCCTATTGCCGGGCCATGAGTTTCCTTTTGATGATGCAGCGCGTACTGCATTTCGCAATCGCTGGCGTGAAGTGTTTGAGGGTGACCCAACCCGTTGCTCCATTTATAAAGATGCCAACTTGGGCATCCCGAGTGCAGGCATTGAATCCTATTTGCCCCTCTTTTTTGACGCGTCTGCCACCCTATTTGATTACTTCCCGCGCTCGGGCGATCCGGTTTGGCTCGTTACCGTCGGCGATGCAGAAGAAACGATTCGCGGCTTTTGGAAAGACACCGAGCAACGGTATGCATTCCTAAAGCACGATTTAGATCGGCCCATACTGCCACCCAAATCACTCTTCTTAGACGTTGATCAATTTTTTAGTCTTTCAAAGGTTAGCGCACGTCTTGTACTCAATCGCAACGGCATTGTTTCGAATGTAGAAGCGAATGAGCCGCCCCAGTTTTTATCGGTGCCAGACGTGGGCATTCATCGACGTGACCATGATCCGATTGGACGACTACGCCATCAGGTAGCAGAGGCGCATCGACGCATTGTGATTTGCTGCGATAGTGCGGGTCGCCGTGAATCCATTCGCGCGTTGGTTGAAGAAAGCAATTCGGTATCAGCTAATGGTGGCGGAATTCTTTACCCCCTTCAACCAGTACTCCTCGATGATTTGGCCTCCTTTGTTAAAGGTACAGCGCCCTTCGCCTTGGTTGTCTCGCCACTTCTCAATGGCTTTGATTGGCCCAGTCAGGGTCTCCTGTTTATTACGGAGGCCGAGCTATTTACGCTCACCACGCGTCAGCGCCGCAAAGACAGCAGTAAGGAAGCAAGCGATCCCGACATGCTCTTTAAGGATTTAGCTGAGCTTAAGATCGGTGATCCGGTAGTGCATGTGGAACATGGTATTGGCCGCTACCAAGGCTTGGTGTTGCTCAACCTCGCCCCTCCAAAAGAAGCGCCTATTTTCGAAGAATTTTTGCACCTCATTTACGCGAACAACGCCACCTTATACGTGCCAGTACATCAGTTGCAACTGGTTACGCGCTATGCTGGCGCAGATCCGGATTCAGCGCCGCTGCATCAATTGGGCTCAGGACAGTGGGACAAAGCCAAGCGCAAAGCGGCGCAGCAAATTCGGGATACTGCTGCTGAATTATTGAGCCTCTATGCGGCCCGAGCAATCCGCCAGGGGCATGCATTTGAATATTCAGCGCACGACTACGCTGCCTTTGCCGAAAGTTTTGGCTTTGAAGAAACCCCGGATCAAGCTAATGCTATTGCAGCGGTGATTGGCGATATGACGAGTGGCACCCCAATGGATCGCTTGGTGTGCGGTGATGTGGGATTCGGCAAAACTGAGGTTGCCTTGCGGGCCAGTTTTATTGCGGTCATGGGCGGCAAGCAAGTGGCGATACTGGCGCCCACCACCCTACTCGCCGAGCAACATGTGGCTACCTGGAAAGACCGCTTTGCCGACTGGCCGGTCCGCATCGTAGAGCTGTCGCGCTTTAGAACTACTAAAGAAATCAATGCTGCTTTGCAAGCCATTGCGAGTGGCGAGGCTGATATCGTTATTGGCACCCATAAATTGCTTTCAAAAGAAACGCAGTTTGCACGTTTAGGTCTGGTGATCGTCGATGAAGAGCACCGCTTTGGGGTGCGTCAAAAAGATGCACTTAAAGCACTACGGGCTGAAGTGGATATTTTGACGCTCACCGCTACCCCCATTCCAAGAACCTTGGGAATGGCCATGGAGGGACTGCGGGAGTTTTCTGTCATCGCAACCGCACCGCAAAAGCGCCTTGCAATCAAGACCTTTGTGCGACGCGAAGGTGATGGCGTCGTGCGTGAGGCAGTGCTGCGCGAAATTAAACGCGGTGGGCAAGTCTACTTTTTACACAACGAAGTAGAAACCATTGAGAATCGCCGCCACGCTTTGCAAACCCTGATCCCCGAGGCGCGCATTAGTGTTGCGCACGGGCAAATGCATGAACGCGAGCTGGAATCGGTGATGCGGGAGTTTGTAACGCAGCGCAGCAACATCTTGCTCTGCACCACCATCATTGAAACCGGTATCGATGTACCCACAGCAAACACCATCATCATGCACCGCGCCGATAAATTTGGCTTGGCACAACTGCATCAGTTACGCGGCCGCGTTGGTCGATCACACCATCAGGCCTATGCATATTTATTGGTGCCCGACCCAGAGGCGCTGAGTAAGCAAGCCAAATTACGACTCGATGCGATTCAGGCAATGGAAGAATTGGGCTCCGGCTTTTACCTGGCGATGCATGATTTAGAAATTCGGGGTGCCGGCGAAGTGCTGGGCGATAAGCAATCCGGCGATATTCATGAAATTGGATTTCAGCTGTATACCGAGATGCTCAATCGCGCAGTCAAATCCCTGCGCAGCGGAAAAGAGCCTGATTTATTGGCGCCACTCCAGGTAACGACCGATGTCAATTTAGGCGTTCCAGCGCTACTTCCAGAAGATTATTGTCCCGATGTGCATGAGCGTCTATCGCTGTATAAACGCTTTGCGGGAGCCTCCGACTTTTCCGAGTTAATGGGTTTGCGTGAGGAGTTAGTCGATCGCTTTGGTGATCTGCCAGATCCCGCTAAATCCTTTTACGAAACCCATCGCCTTCGTCTTGAAATGAGTGGCTTTGGTATCAAGAAGATCGATGCCGGCGCAACTGCTATTCAACTTACCTTCATTCCAAATCCCCCAATTGATCCACTGCGCATCATTCAGTTGGTGCAATCCAATAAACAGGTTTTGCTCAACGGCCAAGATCGCCTCAAGGTATTGCCCCAAAAAGCGGGGGACTTTGATAAATTGGAACAGCGCTTAGATCAAATACGCCGGCTTTTAAAGCACCTGAATTCATCTGCAACATTGATGAGTGCCTAAATGTGGAAAGCGTACAAAAGCCATCCCCTTTTTAAAGCAAAATTCGCTTACTATGGTGTTATGAGTACCCCACTATGAGCCTTGGTCAAATTATTGTTGTCCTATCCACGGCCCCGATTGATCGCGGCTTATCCAATACCTTGGGCAATTTGGCTACCAATTTAGGCCTATCCTTAAAGCCCTACGATCAACACGGCTCCATCGTGGTTGGCAATACCCACGCACAGCGCTGGCAAGTGTCCCGCGAGCTTGCTCCAACCGAGCGTGAGGCTTTTCGAAAACTGGCCTCTACCCTGAGTCTTGATCTCGCATTTTTAGCCCCCGCCTTTAATCCCAGTCGCCTACGGATTTTGGCAATGGACATGGACTCCACCTTAATCAACATTGAGTGCATTGACGAGATTGCCGATTTTGCGGGCAAGAAAGCGGAGGTGGCGGCGATTACCGAGGCAACGATGCGCGGTGAGATTGCCAACTTTAGTGAAAGTTTGCGGCGCCGTGTTGCACTGCTAAACGGTATTTCTGAATCGGTACTGGAAGCAGTTTACCGAGAGCGACTCCGCCCCAATCCGGGGGCGACCGAATTGCTTGGCGCAGCTAATGCAGCCGGATTACACACGATTCTGGTGTCAGGCGGCTTTACCTTTTTTACCCAGCGCATGCAGCGCGATCTCGGCTTTACGGAAACGCATGCCAACACCTTAGAAATTCAGGATGGCAAATTAACTGGGGCGGTCTTGGGCGATATCGTTGATGCGAGTGGCAAGGCGATGCATGTTAAAAATGCATGCAAGGCCTTGGGCTGCAAAAAGTCTGCGGCTATTACCATCGGTGATGGCGCTAATGATTTACTGATGATGGATGGATCGGGCCTGAGTATTGCTTACCGAGCCAAGCCCTTGGTCAAAGAAAAAGCCGACGCGGCGTTTGACCGAGTCGGCTTAGACGCCACACTGGCGTTGATTGCGTAACGCCTTTCGTTACGCAATCGGTGTGCTTTTACAAACGCTCGAATACCACCGCAATACCTTGGCCGCCACCAATACACATGGTGACCAAAGCGTACTTACCGTTCACCCGCTGTAATTCATGAATCGCCTTGGTTGCAATCGCAGCGCCCGAGCAACCAATCGGATGACCGAGGGCAATCGCACCGCCATTCACATTGGTCTTGGCGGGATCTAATCCCAAGCCTTTGGTAACCGCTAAAGCTTGAGCTGCAAACGCCTCATTGGATTCAATTACATCGATTTGATCTAACTTTAATCCGGCACGCGTCAATGCAATTTTGGATGCAGGAATGGGCCCCTCGCCCATGATGTGATTGGGCACACCAGCAACAGCGTAGGACACTAAACGGGCAATCGGCTTTTGGCCGGCTTTCGCAGCAGCATCGGCGGCAGCCAATACAAAGAAGGCTGCGCCATCATTAATGCCAGATGCATTACCTGCGGTGACGGTGCCACCCTCTTTTTTGAAAACCGCCTTCATCTTGCCGAGGGTTTCCATGGTGGTATCGGGCTTGCAATGCTCATCGGTATCAAATACCACATCACCTTTACGAGACTTAATCGTAATCGGCACAATTTGGGACTTGAAGCGACCCTCTTTAATGGCAACGGCAGCACGGCGATGTGACTCCACCGCAAACGCATCTTGCTCTTCGCGCGTCAACTTCCATTTTTCAGCGAGGTTTTCTGCTGTAACGCCCATGTGTCCAACGCCAAATGGATCGGTTAACACAGCAACCATGAGGTCAATCATTTTGGTATCGCCCATGCGTGCGCCACTGCGCATTGCGGGTGATCCATACATGCCGCGCGACATCACTTCAACGCCGCCGCCAACGCCGTAGTCGCAATCATTAAGCATGATGGCTTGAGAGGTCGTAACAATGGCTTGCAAGCCAGAGCTGCACAGGCGATTTAAAGACATTGCTACCGACTCCATTGGCAAGCCCGCCTGAATCGAGGCAACGCGCGCAACGTAGGCATAGCGACTATCAGTCGGAATGGTATTGCCTACCGTAACGTAATTGATATCTTGGGGATTAACGCCGGACCGTGTCACCGCTTCTTTCATGACAATGCCGCCGAGTTCGGATGGCTCCATGCTGCTCAGGCTGCCGTTGAAGGCGCCGATGGCAGAACGTACCGCACTTAATACAACGACTTCACGACTCATAGTAATCCCCTTAAATTAAGCATTTCATCTGGAAAGCCTTTGTTCTCCAAGGCTATTTTTACCTGATTGCCTACAATTGAGCAATTAGGTCGTGCCCCTGCGTTTCTACGATTGTTCCGCGCACAAAATCCCCCACCCGATAGCGCTTGGAAGGCTTGCTTACCGGCAAAATCCGCACGATACCGTCGATTTCTGGGGCGTCGCCAGCGCTACGGCCAATGCCACCCGCCTCATTTACCTGATCGACCAAAATTGAAATGCGCTTACCTACCTGACTTTTGAGTCGATTCACTGAAATTGCTTCGGCTTTGGCCATAAAGCGGGCTTGGCGCTCATCCCGAATTGATTGATCCAAGGCGCCTTCCAGCGCATTGGCTGTGGCGCCCGCTACCGGCGAATAGGCAAAACACCCTGCCCGATCAATTTGCGCCTGATCTAAAAAATCCAGCAAATAGCTAAATTCTTCTTCGGTTTCCCCTGGGAATCCGGCAATGAAGGTGCTGCGAATCACGAGTTCAGGGCAGATAGCGCGCCATGCCTCTATGCGATCTAAATTACGCTCACCGCTCGCAGGGCGCTTCATGCGTTTGAGTACATCCGGGTGGGCATGCTGCAATGGAATATCAAGGTAGGGCAAGAGTCCATAGCCATGCTCTTTAAACTCAGCCATGATAGGCAATACATCATCGACGTGCGGATAGGGATAGACATAATGCAATCGCACCCACGCCTGATGCTCGCGCGCAATTTGATTAAGGGCACTGACTAAATCCAGCATCTTTGTTTTGAGCGGCTTGCCATCCCAAAAGCCCGTACGGTATTGCACATCAACGCCATAGGCGCTGGTATCTTGCGACACAACGAGCAGTTCTTTCACACCAGACTCAAATAGGCGCTTGGCTTCGAGCAGGACTTCGCCAATCGGCCGAGAAACTAAATCACCGCGCATGCTAGGAATGATGCAAAACGTACAGCGGTGGTTGCACCCTTCCGAAATCTTTAAATAGGCGTAATGCTTTGGCGTTAGCTTCACCCCGATGGGTGGCAGTAAATCGGTAAAGGGGTCATGGGGCTTGGGTAAATGCAAATGAATTGCTTGCATTACTTCAGCTGTGGCATGGGGTCCGGTTACTGCAAGTACTTTAGGATGAATGCTTTTGATTAAATCAGAGCCATCGTCATTTTTACGCGCGCCAAGGCAGCCCGTCACAATCACCTTGCCGTTTTCAGATAAGGCCTCGCCAATGGCTGCAAGCGACTCTTCGACAGCAGAATCAATAAAGCCGCAGGTATTGACTACCACCAGATCAGCGCCCGAATAGTCTTTAGCGGTCTCATACCCTTCCGCACTCAATTGCGTGAGGATGAGCTCTGAATCAACCAGCGCCTTAGGGCACCCTAAGGAAACAAAACCAACTTTGCCCGCCACAACTAGTCGTTTTCTTTTTTAGGCGTGGGGGGCGTAAAAGGAAATCCCTTAAACATGCTTTGCGAACTTTGCATCTGCTCTTGCATCTTCATAAACAGATCTTTACTCTGCTCCATGTAGTTACCCATGAGGCCTTGCATCATCGGATTCTGCATATTCATGGCTTGTGCCCACGCATCGGCACCGCCAGTAACACCTTTGGATTGATCGTTTAGGGTCCCATGAATATCAACGAAGGATTGCATGGTTTTTTCCAAGTAGTTGCCCATTAGGCCTTGCATGGAGTTGCCATAAAAACGAATAATCTGCGATAGCATCTGCGAAGAAAAGACCGGGGAGCCGCAGGCCTCCTCTTCCAAGATAATCTGCATCAAAATATTGCGCGTGAGATCGTCTTCGGTTTTGGCGTCAACCACCTTGAATGCCTCATTCGCCATCACCAAGCCTTTGATGTCAACTAAGGTTACATACGTACTGGTTTGCGTGTCGTAAAGGCGGCGATTAGGATACTTCTTAATCAGCCGCTCTTCGCCCGCTCGTTTTGTTCTGGTTGCCATATCCCAATCCTCCGTGCTACATAAATGCCATAACCGACAGTTTAGCTCCGGAATTATCCCGTATGGATGCCGCCGTTGAGGGAAAAATCGGCCCCGGTAGCAAATGCAGCGTCATCCGAGGCAATATAGGCGCACATGGAGGCGATTTCATCCGGTGTTCCCAGGCGCTTGACCGGGATAGCGGCAACGATCTTTTCCAGCACATCCGGCCGAATTGCCTTCACCATATCGGTTGCAATGTAGCCAGGCGAAACCGTATTAATAGTGACCCCTTTTCCAGCCACTTCTTGCGCTAGGGCCATCGTAAAGCCATGTAAGCCGGCTTTCGCTGTGGAGTAGTTGGTTTGCCCAAACTGCCCTTTTTGGCCATTGACTGAAGAAATGTTAATGATGCGACCCCAGTTATTGTCAATCATGCCTTCGATCACCTGCTTCGTGACGTTGAACAAGGAATTGAGGTTAGTGTCGATGACCGCCTTCCAATCTTCTGGCGTCATCTTACGAAAGACACTGTCGCGTGTAATACCAGCATTGTTGACCAAAATATCAACGCGACCCACCTCGGCTTTGACTTTGTCGAATGCCGCTACAGTCGACGCCCAATCTGACACATTGCCTTCAGAGGCGATGAAGTTATAGCCCAGGTCTTTTTGCTCGCCAAGCCAACGATCGCGGCGCGGGGAATTCGGGCCACAGCCCGCAATAACCAAATGCCCTTTTTTAGACAGCCGCTGGCAAATTGCGGTACCAATTCCGCCCATACCACCCGTTACATAAGCAATTCGTTGTGTCATCGTATCACCCTCTTCTCTCTATATGTGCTGCGTCTAAAAGGTATTGCATTGATTCATACTGATTAATTACTTGATTCATCCACTTTTTCTTTGACATACTTACCTGGGGCTGCTATCCCTTTTTTGTACTTTGCATTACCGAAGGAGCCGCTTGCCTTTACTTGCTTGCCGCCGAATTGGGCAAGCCATTCGGTATAGTCTGGCCACCAACTGCCGCGAACATCTTTAGCGCCTGCAAGCCAATCTTCTGCCTTGGCTG
>CALRTW020000029.1:0-14903 GCA_943371165.1 Rhizobium sp. Q54 | reverse complement strand
CCAATACTGACCGGGATGGCCTCTTTGGCTACCTCGAGGGATCCCGCAAGGTGATTCTGCCGGAGCCACAGGCCTTGCTTACGGCTGCGTCGCGTATGCCCGGTTTGGATGGGCAAAAGATGTCCAAGTCTTATGGCAATACTATTGGTATTCGAGAAGAGCCTGCTGTAGTTGAGCGGTCGATTAAAACGATGCCCACCGATCCTGCACGCATCCGCAGAACCGATGTGGGCGACCCAGCGCGCTGCCCTCTATGGCAACTGCATTTGGTGTATTCGGATAAAGCGACGCAAGAATGGGCTGAAAAAGGCTGCAAATCTGCAGGTATTGGTTGCTTGGAGTGTAAGCAACCCGTCATCGATAGCATCTTGCGTGAGCAGCAGCCGATGTTTGAGCGAGCGCAGCAATACCTGGACGACCCCAGCTTGCTGCGGGCGATTATTGCCGATGGCAATGACAAGGCCCGCGCAGTCGCACAAGAAACCATGCGGGATGTTCGCGAGGCCATGGGCCTTGCCTATACCTAAGCTACGTGACCGCCTCTAAATCCGTAGGCACTTTGCCAACACACGCTAGCATTGCCAACCCATCCGAGTGGGTAGTGCGCTTTTCCCATTTGATTTCCCCTGGCGGAAGGGTGTTGGATCTGGCTGCTGGATCAGGTCGCCATAGTCTGCATCTAGCTAAACTGGGATTTTCAGTATTTGCAGTGGATCGGGATATTGCGGCGCTAGACGCGCTTGCGCAATCGACCTCGGGCCTGCCCATCCAGGTCGAGCCGTTGGACCTAGAAGGATCGATATGGCCCTTGGCAGATAGATCAGGGCTTTTTGATGCCGTGGTGGTAACAAATTACCTTTACCGTCCCTATTTAGATCGGTTACCTAATCTACTGGCCGAGGGCGGGGTGCTTATTTACGAGACCTTTGCCCATGGCAATGCCGCTT
This sequence comes from Rhizobium sp. Q54, assembly GCA_943371165.1. GTDB lineage: Bacteria > Pseudomonadota > Gammaproteobacteria > Burkholderiales > Burkholderiaceae > Polynucleobacter. Next base: position 13,956 of record CALRTW020000029.1, on the reverse strand, counting down.
TTGGCAAGCCCAGCAACCCGGATTTCCTACTGCAGACAGGGGAATTGCTTGATTTTGCGGCGCGCCATGGCCTTCATGTTCTTGCCTATAGCGATTTATATCAGACCCAGCCCAAGCCAGCTATGGTGCAGGCCTTGTGCGCCGTAAAGGGGGCGCAAAAAGGGCGTCATCCGTTACAATTTCAGGGATGACTACTGCGCAAACCCAAGCCCTTCCTGCGAGGTGCTCCCATGCCTAAATCGAAGCCGATGCACGGCAGCATGGTGGCCATTGTCACCCCAATGTTGGAGGATGGAAGCCTGGATTACCCTGGCTTAAAAAACTTACTTGACTGGCATGTTGCTGAAGGAACAGATGGCATTGTCATCGTCGGCACCAGCGGAGAGTCGCCTACGGTTTCGGTTGAAGAGCATTGTGAACTCATTCGAGTAACAGTCGATCATATTCACGGCCGTATTCCGGTGATTGCTGGAACGGGTGGCAACTCCACTCGTGAGGCAATCGAACTCACTGAGTTTGCTAAAAAAGTGGGGGCCGATGCCAGCCTTCAAGTAGTTCCGTATTACAACAAGCCAACCCAAGAAGGCATGTATCAGCACTTCAAAACGATTGCTGAAAAAGTGGATTTACCTGTCATTTTGTACAACGTACCTGGCCGCACGGTAGCGGATTTGGCTGGTGAGACCACCGTGCGCTTAGCCGGTGTTCCGGGCATTATCGGTATTAAAGATGCCACAGGCAATTTAGAGCGGGGTAGTGTGCTGCTTGCAGAATTAAAGGCGGCAGGACATGCCGACTTTGCGGTGTTGTCCGGCGATGATTTAAGCGCGATATTGTTAATGTTAATGGGCGGCAAAGGAAACATTTCAGTGACCGCCAACGTGGCCCCGCGCTTGATGCATGAACTCTGTGCCGCGGCAATGGCTGATGACGTTGCAAAGGCGAGAGCAATTCAATATCAGCTACTGGCGGTACATAAGGCCATGTTTACTGAGGCTAATCCGATCCCAGTGAAATGGGCACTACATCAAATGGGTAAGATCACAGCAGGCATCCGCTTGCCATTAACCCCACTCAGTCCCGCACTGCGCGATCCGCTCAAAGAAGCACTCATCCACGCTGGACTATTATGAAAAACGCATTTCTTTTCACGCGCCGCACTGTAATGGTCGTCAGTATTAGCAGCCTGCTTGCTTGCTCTTCGGTTACAAAAAACGATACCGTTGACTATAAAGCGGCTGGTGCAGTGCGCGGACCTAATTTAACGCTGCCGCCGGATTTAATTACGGCTCAGGCTGACCGCCGTTATATTGTGCAAGATGGCACCGCAACCATGTCGGAGTTCAATGCGGCGTCCAAAAAAATAAGCCAGACTCGTCAGAACGTGCTCACCGGAATTCCGGGCATGCGCATTGCGCGGGACGGGGAAAAGCGTTGGCTTGTAGTGGAACGTCCAGCGCCAGAGCTGTACCCCCTCATCAAGGATTTTTGGCAAGAGAATGGATTTCTCTTGGTAGTTGATTCACCCTCTACCGGCATTATGGAAACCGATTGGGCAGAAAACCGCTCCAAAATTCCGCAGGATTTTATTCGGAAAACTTTAGGTAAGGTATTGGATTCACTTTACGACACCGGCGAGCGTGACAAATACAAAACTCGCCTTGAGGTTTCTAAGCCAGGTGAGACAGAGGTATACATTACGCAACGCGGCGCATTAGAGAAATGCGTTACGGATAGTGCGAGTACATGTAACTCTACAGTCTGGACGGCGCGCCCAAATGACCCCCAGCTTGAAGCTGTTTTTCTGGCGCGCTTAATGGAGCGTTTAGGTGTGTCGCAAGATTCTGCTCGTGCTCAGGTTGCGGCTGCTGCTGCGGCTCCGGCAAAAACTCCAAAAGCGAAGTTTGTTCAAGAAGGTAATAATGCGGGCCGTATTGATATGAGCTCTAGTTTTGATCGTGCCTGGCGTGATGTTGGGCTTGCGCTAGACCGCTCCAACTTTACCGTAGAAGACCGCGATCGTTCCAAGGGGATTTACTTTGTTCGTTATGTAAATCCTAAGGCCCTGGGTGAATCAAAAGGATTCTTTTCTAAGATGTTTAGTAGTAGCGATGACTCGAGTTTGAAAGCAAAGCGCTACCGTGTGGTTCTGAAGTCGACTGGCGACAACTTAACTCAGGTCTACGTTCAGGACGATGCGGGCAAGCCCGAAAATACGCCAGCAGGATTTCGTTTGTTGACTTTATTGGATGAACAGCTGATTAAGTAAGCAGCGATTAGGACATAAAAAAAGCCGCTTTGCAGCGGCTTTTTTGTTTTCAGCAGGAATTACTTACCGGCTGGAGCTGGAGCTGCAGCAGGTGCAGCAGGAGCGGCGCCAGCTGCTGGAGCTGGTGCTGCATCAGCAGGAGCGGCAGCTGGAGCTGCTGCAGGTGCTGGTGCTGGCTTAGCCTCTTCTTTTTTGCCGCAAGCAGCTAAAGAAACTGCAAAGAGGGCTGCGAGTACGAGGGAGAGCGATTTTTTCATTTGATTGATCCTTTAAAAATGAATGACTGAGGTATTAACCTAAATACAGCTCGAAAACAGTGCGGGTTTCCCCGCGCAATGTTCACTTTTAATTATAGCGACCCTTCGTTTTTTCCTGTGAATAATAACCATCCCGAGCAGTAGGCATCGTAAAGGGAGTTATCGCCCGCAGCGATATCGGCCAAATAGTCGCTATTCTTCTCACCCAACGGCGGTAATGTATGCCGTTCAGATAGTACATTCCAACAGAGTTTCACGGCGAGGGATTCGCTTTCGGTTTGATTTTCGCCGTTGCAAAAAATAGCATTATTGAGTCGCATGAGCCGTGTGTGCGGGTGTGGCTGCAGTGGATTTCGCTTTAGGTATTGGGCAAATGCGTTGGCGGATAGCGGCTGATCTGGGCAACTAAAAAAGGCATGCGGCTTTGGTTCACTCAAGTACGCCGCAATCCCCGGTAGCATGGTATTGATGGAGTAAAGTTTGAGTCCTGATAAGTGTGTACGTAACTGTTTAATTAGCTCTAGCGGCAAGGTATCTGGTTGATTGGTTGCAGTTTGCTGAGGATCTTGGTAACGCTGATCTAATGCCGGTAGGGCATCGAATGATTCGGCTAAACGCCACAAACCCTCTTGGAGTAATTCTCGGTAGGATGCTGCCCGAAACCCAACAGACCATGTTTGGCAGCCCGCATCTAGAGATATGCCCTCGTGTGCCACATGCGGCGGTAAATAGAGCATGTCGCCTGGCTCCAAAATCCAGTCTTGGGTGGGCTCAAACTGCGCCAAAATCTTGAGCGGTAAATTAGGCTTTAGGCTTAAGTCATCTTGCGTTGAGATTTTCCAATGCCGTCGGCCTGACATCTGAATCAAAAATACATCGTAGGAATCCACATGCGGACCAACGCCACCACCTGGGCCAGCTATGCTAATCATTAGATCGTCTAGCCGAACATCGGGGATAAATCGAAACCAAGACAAGACGGTTTTGGCTGCTGGGTGAAGGGCATCTGCGCCCTGGAGCAATAGCGTCCAATTTGCTTGGCTGATCGCTGGAATCGATTTCCTAGAAAAGGGGCCGCGGGCCATTTTCCAAGGTTTGCTCTGAATTAGACGGGATTCACTATCAGGATGCCCTGCTAGCGCAACCAAATCAGCTGCAGATATCGGGCTTTCGAGTGGCTCGCCAGCAGCCTTGGCAAGCTCAAATGCTGGAATGGCGCCGCGCACTAATAAAGGCTTTTTATGCCAGTACTGCTGCATGAATTGCTGAGGGCTAATACCGCCCAATAGAGCCCAAGGGGCCTTTATGGGTAAGGGGTGAGGGGGTGTTGGTGGCTTGTAGGGCTTGCTCAAGTAAAATGATTTCATCTGCAGTTCACAATTAATCTGACCATAGGCTTTTCATACCACGCGCATGAAGATCGAAAAAAATACCGTCGTGTCGCTTCGCTATAAGTTAACCGATGCGCAAAATAACCTCATCGAAGAACCTGATTCTCCGATGGTATACCTCCACGGTGGTTACGACGGCACTTTTCCAAAAATAGAAGCGCTTTTGGATGGCCATGAGCTGGGTTTTGAAACCACAGTGCAGCTTGAGCCTGGCGATGCATTCGGGGAATATGACCCTGAATTATTAAAAATTGAGCCCCGCGCACGCTTTCCGGAGCCAATCGAAATTGGTATGCAGTTCGAAGGAATACCGGAGGCCTTGGATGAGCAGGGTGAAATCGTCGCCAGCGACGACGATTCGGAAGACGATGATGATTTGCAGCCTTTAATCTATACCGTTACGGACGTTGCGGACAGTCAGGTCGTGCTCGACGGCAATCATCCTCTTGCTGGTATGGCCTTGCGTTTTACCTTGCTCGTAACGGATATCCGCTCTGCTACCGAAGAAGAGATTCAGAATCGCCATCCAGACGGCGTCGATGCCATTACGTTTGGCATGCCAAACGACGATGAGGACGATGTAGACCTAGATCAGTTAATTGATGCCGCCGCAGGTACGGGTAAAAATAATCCACGTACCTTGCACTAAATCGGTTTTACTCTTTTAACCACTGCTTGATGGTGTCGAGGTCATGTTTGGCCTCTTGACCGGCATTCAATTTTGATGCTTCCCCAGTATCTAGGGCTGCAGTGCCACTGAGTTTGGCTAATTGGGCCTCGAGTAGCTTAATTTTGGCTTCTTGTTCTAGCGTTGCATCAATTAAACCCTTCAATGCCATCGATACGGGATCGTCGACATTGGGTGTAATGCCATACGCAGAGAAGTACGCTTTTTTGTCATTGACATCGCTGCCATTTTCGCCGGACGGCAAGTCGGGATGCAAAATGCGCGCGGGCACGCCAACTGCTGTAGCGCCGGGAGGGATTTCTTTCAGTACAACGGCATTGGATCCAACGCGCGCACCATCGCCCACCGTAAAGCCGCCAAGCACTTTGGCTCCTGCGCTGATCACAACGCCTTTACCCAGGGTTGGGTGACGCTTAACGCCCTTGTAAAGCGAAGTTCCGCCCAGGGTAACGCCTTGGTAAATCGTGCAGTCATCTCCAATTTCGGTCGTCTCGCCGATAACAATGCCCAGGCCGTGATCTAAAAAAACACGCCGACCAATTTTTGCTCCCGGATGAATTTCAATGCCGGTTAGTAGCCGTGCGAGCATGGACCAAAATCGGGCAACCCACTGTAAGCCACTATTCCATAAAAAGTGGGCAACGCGGTGGAGCCAAACGGCATGCAGACCGGGGTAGCAGGTAATGACCTCCCAGCGGTGTCGTGCCGCAGGATCGCGGGCAATAATCGAATCAACTTCGTCAAAAAGGGCGTTCAGCATACTTGCAGTTTAAAGGGAACTGCCTATTTTCTCAGAAGCATCTGTTTTGCGATTCCCCGAAGCAGGTCAATTTCCTCGGTTTGCAGCTCTGCTCGGGCAAAAAGGGCCGCAAGCCGAGCCATGAGTTTCTTTGGATTTTCGGGGTTCAAATAGCCGATGGATTCCAGTCCTAAACGCAAATGCTCCAGCATTGCAGCAACCGCAGCGGGATCGGCTCGGTCATTAGGACTCAAGCTCAGGGCTAAATCAGCCCCAGTACTGCCAAGCGCCTTAATTAGGCCCTCGCGCAGGCTATAGGCGCAGACCATGACCGCTTGGGCTAAATTCAGGGATGGGTAGGCTGGGTTGGCTTCAAGCCAAACACGGTGACTGCACAAGGCCAAATGGGCATTATCCAGGCCCGTGCGCTCTGGCCCAAACATCAATGCAACCCGCTTTCCTTGGCTTAGCTCCCCAACAATGCGCTGGCGTGCTTCTAGCCAATCAAGGCCAGGCGGCCCAAATTCCCGATCACGGCTGGTTAATCCCAGCACCAAGGTGCAGCCGCTGACAGCGAAACTTAAGTCGGCCGTAACTGAACTTGCATCCAATACATCAAGAGCCCCACTGGCCAAGGCAACGGCCTCTGGTTCGCGTGCTATTGCAAGCGTTTTGGGACTCACTAAACACAGATCATGAAAGCCCATTGTCTTTAATGCCCGTGCTGTTGACCCCACATTGCCGGGGTGGCTTGTTTCGACCAAGATCGTCCGAAGCTGGGCAAATGCATCTGCTGCGCGCTGATCGTGGGGTTGTACTGGGGTCATGGCGTCCTTGTTTTTCATGGGATGGCTATCAGATCGTTTAGAATCAAGCCGTTAGCTCGGTATTGGCTTTGGGCTTGTTCTTATTTAATTTGTTCACCACTATATATGCACCCCATGTTAAATGTGGCCATCAAGGCCGCCCGTCGTGCCGGAAACGTTATCAATCGCGCCTCTCTCAACTTAGAGCGGCTGCAGGTTGACCGCAAGCAACACAACGATTTTGTAACGGAGGTCGATAAAGCCGCCGAGGAAGCCATTATTGAAATCCTCAGCGACGCCTATCCAACGCATGGTTTTTTAGCAGAAGAAACCGGTGAACATAATCCTGGTGCCGAGTCCGTTTGGATCATCGATCCCTTAGATGGCACCACCAATTTCATTCATGGTTTTCCACAATATGCAGTATCGATTGCCCTTTCTGTTGCTGGCGTAACTCAGCAGGCAGTGGTGTACGACCCGAACCGCGATGAGCTCTTTACAGCTACCCGCGGTAGCGGTACCTACTTGGATCGTCGTCGCCTACGCGTAGCAGGCCAGACTCGCTTAAATAATTGTTTGCTGGGTACAGGCTTTCCGTATCGCGAAGACCAAGATCTGCAAACCTACTTAAAAATGTTTGCCGACATGACGGCCCAATGCGCAGGATTACGTCGCCCTGGTGCTGCCTCGCTGGATTTGGCGTATGTTGCCGCAGGACGCTACGACGGTTTCTTTGAGAGCGGTTTAAAGCCATGGGACATGGCTGCGGGAGCCTTACTCATAACCGAAGCGGGTGGTTTAGTTGGTACCTACCGCGGCGAAGAAAATTATTTAAATAGTGGTGAAATTATGGCGGGCAATCCCCGCATCTTTGCTCAGCTGGCGCAACACTTAGCTAAGTACAGCAAAGCCGAATAGTAAAGCTAACGTCAAAGGATTTAGTTCTTTACTAAATCCAAGTAACGCACACCGTGCTGATCAATCCGTAGTGCACTTGCTTTGGGCAAGCATGCTTCTGGATGATCTAAATCCCAGTCGGATAGAACCCAGCGCTGCCACTCTAGGCCATCAAGGCTCTCGTGATGGCGGGCGGGTAAGTGTGTATGACCATGAATCAGTTTATGACTTGATTGCGACCGCACCAGTGCGGCACAGGCGTCTAGCGTGACATTGCCTTTTGGGTTGACGCCATCGAGACTAAAGCGCGTGTCACGGCGGTATTGCGCTTTGCTATTTTTTCGTAGGCGATCGGCAATCGCATGACGCCAAGAAAGCGGCAGGCGTAGAAACCATTTTTGAGTCGATGGTTTACGCGTCCAACTGCGATACAGCTGATAGCCGCTATCGGCAGTACACAGGCCATCACCATGACTCAGGGTGTATTGATCGCCGGCAATTTGAACTGTGCATGGATCGGGCAATAAGGTCATGCCTGTTTTTTTCAAAAAGCTACTACCGACTAAAAAATCCCGGTTGCCATGCATGTAATACATTTTGACGCGGCTAGACAGTCCTGCTAAGGCATTCTTGACTTCGCCATGGAAGGGCGATTGTGCATTGGCATCATCGCCTACCCAGTATTCAAATAAATCACCTAAGATAAATACAGCCTCCACCTCGCGGGCTTCCTTTTCGCAGAAGTCAAAAAAGCGTTGCGCCGTCATGGGCATTGACGGCGTCAGGTGCAAATCTGAAATCAGAAAGGCGCTGGCGTGACTAAATTGCATAAGACGTTTACGCGCAGAGCCAATTGATCGATGACGTGCTGGAATTACTCAGCAAGAACAGTTGCTTTCTCAATCACCACATCTTCAGTTGGTACGTCTTGATGAAATCCTGAGCTGCCGGTTTTCACTTTGCGAATGGCGTTGACTACATCCATGCCATCGCTAACTGCGCCAAACACAGCATAACCCCAGCCTTGAGCAGTTGGTGCAGTGTGGTTTAAGAAATCATTGTCATTCACGTTAATAAAAAACTGGGAGCTTGCAGAATGGGGTTCGCTGGTGCGAGCCATGGCAATCGAGCCATTCACATTCTTGAGGCCATTATTGGCTTCATTTTCAATCTCGGCTTGGGTTGGCTTTTGTTTCATGCCAGGCGCCATGCCGCCACCCTGAATCATGAAGTTATCAATGACGCGATGGAAGATGGTGCCATCGTAGTGGCCACTTTTAACGTAAGCTAAAAAGTTAGCGACGGTCTTCGGTGCTTTTGCAGCATCCAGTGTGAGGGTGATGTCGCCTTTATTGGTTTTGAGGAGTACTTGTGCCATTGCTAGGTTTACTTTCTTGAGGGTTGGTAATGGGTTTGGTTGTGTTAGATGGATTGGGTACAGACGGGTTGTTAGTGGCCTGGGGCGTTTTCAAAATACCAAGTAGCGCCGTGGCACGGCGTTGGTATTCGCGCTGGTTGGTGCGTTGTTTGGCTGCATCGATGTATGCTTTTGCAGCAAGGCGGGTATAGACCTCGCCCAAATTTGCAGACGCAATCGCGTAGCTCGGTTTGAGTTTGAGTGCGAGCTCTAAATAATCTCTAGCCTCAATCCATTGCCCCTGGTTTGCGGCCAGTGCTGCTAGGTTGTTATAGGGCTCGGCTAACTCCGGAAACTGCTGGGTAATTTCAATCAAGGTTTTTTGCGCTGCTGGGTATTGCTTTAACTCAATTTGCAGCCGTGCAAGGACAAAACGCAATTGCACATTACGGGGACTTTTAATCAGCAGTTCATTGATGCGACTGATTGCTTCAGGAAACTTTTGGGCTTTGACCAGCTTTTCAATTTCACTCGGAATGCCGTTGCGAACCACGGGATCGGGTTCAATGATCAGAAACGACAAGAAGGGCAGAGCAACGGTTTCGGAGAGTTCCGGCGGTAGGGGGTCGTATCCTGCATTAGTGGAGAGCCTAGGAGGCTCATTGGGTCCAAAACCGCCTAAAAAAGGGGCGATTACGGTACTGGGCTGATCCTGGACTGCCGCTGGATTACCAAAAGCCTGTGCGTTAACGTGGCCAGGCAGCGCTAAGGCCATGAGCAACATTCCTGACCATATGCCCAAGTCAGATGCGGTCACGTGCGGGGGCGTCTGCAATGGAGGGCTTGTGGTCATGGTGGCAGGGCTTAAAGGGGTAAAGAAGGGGCGTATTCGATATACTCAGCGCTCAGTCTAACAAATCACGCTTGTTTTATCCGACTTGCCCCTTCTTTAGCGCCTATGCTGCAAATTTATAACACCCTCAATCGCTCCAAACAGGTCTTTACCCCCTTGGTTTCAGGGCAGGTCAAGCTGTACGTCTGCGGCATGACGGTTTACGATTTCTGCCACATTGGCCATGCCCGCGTGATGATTGTGTTCGACATGGTGGCGCGGTGGCTTCGTGCCAGCGGCTACGAGGTGATCTATGTCCGCAACATTACGGACATCGACGACAAGATTATTCAACGCGCAATTGAGAATGGCGAGCCGATTGCGGCCCTGACGCAGCGTTTTATCGATGCTATGCATGCCGATTCCGATGCGCTTGGTCTAATGCGACCCGATCAAGAGCCGCGAGCTACTGCCTATATTGAGCAGATGCAGGGCATGATTGGTCGTTTGATGGAACAGGAAATTGCCTATCAGGCAGACGATGGTGATGTGAACTACGCGGTTCGCCTCTTTCCAGGTTACGGACGCCTATCGGGAAAATCCCTGGATGATCTCAATGCGGGCGAGCGCGTTGCAATCGGCAGCGGAAAACGCGACCCACTCGATTTTGTGTTGTGGAAAAGCGCTAAAGAAGATGAGCCTACTGATACACGCTGGCAATCCCCTTGGGGTGAAGGCAGACCCGGTTGGCACATTGAGTGCTCGGCAATGTCATGCGCACTTTTAGGCCAGCATTTTGATATTCATGGTGGCGGTGCTGATTTACAGTTCCCGCACCATGAGAACGAGATCGCCCAGACGGAAGGAGCGCTCTACGGTCAAGAGCGCAGCGACAGCGATGCACCTTGGGTGAATTACTGGATGCACAATGGCCATATTCGGGTAAATCAAGAAAAGATGTCCAAGTCCCTGGGCAATTTCTTTTTGATTCGTGATGTATTAAAGCAATATGACCCTGAAGTGATTCGCTTCTTTATGCTGCGTGCCCATTACCGCAGTCCCATCAATTACAGCGATGTTCAGCTCGATGAGTCCCGCTCCGGCCTCGCGCGCCTCTACACTGCCTTAGCTCAAGCCAATGCGATTGCTGTGCCGGCGAGCCAGAACGCTGCGCTGACTGCGCCTTGGGTCCAGCGCTTTCATGCGGCGATGGACGATGACTTCAACACGCCCGATGCCATTGCGGTTTTATTTGATCTCGCCAGCGAACTCAATCGGAAGCATGCTGCCGGTGAGCTTGATGCTGTTCGTGCCCTTGCGCAAGTAATGCAAGATCTTGCTGGTGTTCTGGGTTTTCTGGAGCGCGATCCATCCGCTTTTCTGCAAGGTGGTAATTCCGGTGAATTGGGTGCGTCTGCCATCGAGGAATACATTGCCGCCCGCGCAGCAGCAAAGCAAGCGAAAGCCTTTGAAAAAGCGGATGCAATCCGCGCTGAGTTACTCAAGCAAGGCGTGGTCTTGGAAGATAAGCCAGGAGGGGTCACCGAATGGCGACGAGCGTAAAAAAAACAGCAGCCAAAAATACAGTAGCGAAAAAACCGCTGGCGCGCAAAACACCTGCGGCTAAAGCAGTGGTCAAGGCAGTAGCGGCTGCTCTGCCACCCAATCAAGGAGAGCCCAGCCTAACCGTGATGGCCCCCGATTATTGGGATCGGGCCTGCAAAGAGCTCATGAAAAATGACCGCATACTGAAAAAGCTAATCCCCAAGTACGGCACCGGTTTTTTAGTAACACGTGGAGATCCGTTTACCACCTTGGCCAGGGCGATTGTGGGCCAGCAAATTTCGGTATCGGCCGCTCAAGCAGTGTGGGATCGCATGGTGATTGCCGTTGGAAAAAAAGTGACCCCCGCCCGCATTTTGGCTGCAACGCCTGAAGCACTTCGGGCGGCAGGACTTTCCGGCCGCAAGGTGGAATACATTCGCGATTTGGCCGATCACTTTGCCTCGGGGCGCCTGCATGCCAACCAATGGCGCGATATGGATGACGAAAGCGTGATCCGGGAACTGAGCACGATTCGGGGTATTGGCCGCTGGACTGCCGAAATGTTCTTGATTTTCAATATGATCCGACCGGATATACTGCCTTTAGACGACATTGGGCTGATTAAGGCTATTTCCCTCAATTATTTCAGCGGCGAGCCAGTGAGCCGCCATGAAGCTAGGGAGGTTGCTGCCAACTGGGCCCCGTGGAGGACGGTTGCGACCTGGTATATGTGGCGAAGTATCGACCCCATCCCGGTGGAATACTAAAATCAAGGTATGAAGACTACTTTTTTGGATTTTGAGCAATCCATCGCCGAGTTAGAGGCGAAGATCGACGAGCTGCGTTTTGTGCAGGATGAGTCCTCGGTCGACATTTCCGATGAGATCAAGACGCTCTCTGAAAAAAGCCAGCAACTGATCAAAGACATTTATGCAGCGCTGACCCCGTGGCAAGTATCGCAAGTTGCGCGTCATCCACAGCGACCCTATACCTTGGATTACGTCAGCGGTCTTTTTACTGATTTTCATGAGCTGCATGGCGATCGGACATTTGCAGACGACCAATCGATTATTGGCGGCCTAGCCCGTTTCAATGGCACAGCATGCATGGTGATTGGTCATCAAAAGGGACGCGACACCAAAGAGCGGGCACTACGAAACTTTGGTATGAGTAGGCCCGAGGGCTATCGCAAAGCAATGCGCCTGATGCGCCTTGCTGAGAAATTTCAGATTCCAGTATTTACATTTGTGGATACGCCAGGCGCATTTCCAGGCATCGATGCTGAAGAGCGCAACCAGTCTGAAGCGATTGGCCATAACCTATATACGCAAGCTGAATTAACCGTTCCGATTATCGCCACCATCATTGGCGAGGGTGGTTCGGGCGGCGCCTTAGCGATCGCGATGGGGGATGTCGTGTTGATGCTGCAAAACTCAACCTATTCCGTTATTTCGCCGGAGGGCTGCGCGTCGATTTTATGGAAGACCGCCGCAAAGGCACCCGAAGCGGCGGAGCAGTTGGCCCTCACCGCCCAGCGTTTAAAAGGCCTTGGTTTAATCGACAAGATTGTTCCTGAGCCGATTGGCGGGGCGCACCGCGATTACGCAAGCATGATGGACAACATGCGTAAAGCATTGACCGAGTCACTCAAGGTATTTCAGTCGATGGATGTGGATGCGCTGCTCGAGCGTCGCCATGAGCGCCTGATGAGCTATGGCAAGTTCAAGGAAACCAATCCCAAAGCCTAAGCCCAAAGTTGGGCTGGCTCAATCCACCCGCGATGCCTTGCGTTTGGGGGCGGACAATCGAACCGGTGCTTCACCACAATTAGCAATTGCTTTAAGTGGTGGTCTTGATTCCGTGGTCTTGCTCGATTCCATTTGCCGACTGCACCAAGCCCAGGCAACAAAATCAGACAAACCAAGAATCATCGCTTTTCACATTCACCACGGATTGCAAAAAGCAGCCGATGAATGGCTCTTATTTTGTGAAGCGCTGGCCAAAAAATACAAGATCGGTTTTGACTTTCGTTTACTGCACATCGATACCAAATTAAACGCAGGAAACATCGAGGCCAGAGCCCGTGCCGCACGCTATGAGGCATTAACTGAGTTATGTGCATATCACGGCATTGAAGACCTCTTGCTTGCGCACCACCAAAACGATCAAGCTGAAACTGTGTTGTTGCAATTACTGCGTGGCGCTGGGGTTGCTGGCTTATCAAGCATGCCTGAGAGTAGGGCGCTGCCGACATCTATGGAACAGACCAGCAGCATTACGCTTTGGCGACCGCTACTCCGTTTAAGTCGGGATGAGCTTGAAGCTTATGCTCGCGAGCACCGACTGAAATGGACTGAAGACCCGAGTAATCGCAGTAGCAAGTATCGGCGCAATGCGATTCGCAAAAGCATATTGCCCAAGTTGGAAAGCATTCAACCTGGTGCTACTGCTAATCTTGCGCGCAGCGCTGATATGTTGGCACAGGCGCAGCAATTGCTTGATCGTTTGGCTCAGCAGGACGGCAAAAAGATTCACAATACAAAATCCAACACCCTAAGCGTGCAGCCATTGCTTGCGTTGAATGCAAGCGATCCAGTAGCAGCCAATAATGTGCTGCGTTACTGGCTTAGGGTTGCCTGCTTGACTATGCCGTCCAATGAGCGCCTCCAAGCATGGTGGCTTGATCTGCAGCAGGCTCGCAAGGATGCCAGGCTAGAGTGGCTTCATGACGAATGCAGCATTCGATTGTGGCGTGGACAACTCCAGATCACTGCAGCGGCAAAGCCAGAAGAAAGTGGGCAAGGTGAGTGGGCTTTTCTGCCCATTCCAGCAAATAGTGCGCAAGGAGGCTTGCCGGCTGCATGGATTGCAAAGGCCAAGAAAGGCGGCGCCATTGAGTTTCGTGAGCGCAGCGGCGCTGAGCGTTTGCAAGTGACTGCCAGCGGCCCGCGCAAAACGCTAAAAAACCTGTACCAAGAAAATGCGGTGCCACCATGGCAGCGGCAGGCTCCGCTCTTATACATCGATGGCGAACTGATTGCGGTGGCAGGGGCAGGGATTAGTTACCCCCATTTGGTCTATACGGGTAGACGGCTGGTACCGGAGTGGAAGTCCTTATAGGATGGCTTGCCATCCAAAACGCTGTAAAATACCGCTTTTAGGCAATTCTCCCCGT
>CALRTW020000028.1:0-15925 GCA_943371165.1 Rhizobium sp. Q54 | reverse complement strand
GTCTAAGTTATCGCACACCATGGTGGCCTTACTCCTCCTGGTTTGCCCTTGCCTTCATTGTGCTTGTCATTGTGTTGATGGGTTTGCATGAGGATGCACGCGCTGCTTTGATCTTGGGCCCGTGCTTATTGGTGGTCTATTGCGCTATGTATTACGTATTAGGCCTGCATCGTAAAAATAAACTGAAATAAGGAGCATCACATGATTATTGGCGTACCAACTGAAGTAAAAGACAACGAATTTCGGGTCGGCTTGACCCCGGGTAATGTCAGTGGACTCGTGGCCCAAGGCCATGCTGTGTTAATTCAACGTGGCGCTGGTCAGCAGATTGGCCTTACGGATGAACTCTATCGCTCTGCCGGCGCTTCGTTAGTCGAGAGTGCAACCGAAGTGTATGCAAAGTCACAATTGGTCGTGAAGGTAAAAGAGCCACAACCACAAGAATGTGCCATGCTGCGGGAAGATCAAATTCTCTTTACCTACTTACACCTTGCTCCGGATCCATTGCAAACTAAAGCACTCCTCAGTTCCGGATCGAGCTGCATTGCGTATGAAACCGTCACCTCGCGCGCCGGCACCTTGCCTTTGTTGGCGCCGATGAGCGAAGTAGCGGGGCGCATGTCTATTCAAGCAGCCGCTGCGCAAATGGAAAAGAGCCATGGCGGACCTGGGATCTTGCTAGCAGGCATTCCGGGGGTAGCAGCGGCGAAGGTGGTTATTCTCGGTGCGGGGGTAGTAGGTCGAAATGCATTGCAGATGGCGGTTGGCATTGGAGCGGATGTCTGCATCATTGATAAAGACCTCGATCGTTTGCGTCAAATCGATGCCGCTTACGGTAATCGCGTTCGTACCTATTATTCTGATCCGTTGTCGATCGAGCGTGAGGTGTATGCGGCCGATGTCGTAATTGGTGCAGTGCTCCTACCAGGCGGTGCAGCGCCGAAATTGGTCAGTGCCAGTATGGTCGCCAAGATGAAGTCAGGAGCGGTTGTGGTGGATGTTGCGATTGATCAGGGCGGCTGCTTTGAAACATCACGACCAACGACGCATAGCGATCCGAGTTATTTGGTTGATGGTGTGATTCATTACTGCGTCGCCAATATGCCAGGGGCGGTGGCGCGTACGTCGACCTTTGGTTTGACCAATGCAACCTATCCTTTTGTGGAGGCTTTAGCAAACAGGGGGTTGGTAGCTGCACTGAACCACGATGTGCATTTGCGCAATGGCCTGAATGTGCATCGCGGCCAATTGGCCTCAGAGCCTGTTGCTAGTGCTCAACAGCTGGATTTTGTTCCAGCGGTTGAGTTATTAGCAGCGTAAAGGAGGTGTAAAACAGCGTAGTTAGTAATGCGAAGACAGCGGCTTAGCTCAGGTCAGTAATGAGCGAAGCCAATGTCTCGTGAGGCAAGGTTTTAACGTGCATCGGGTACTCTTTGTGATCGCAGCCCACCATCATTTGTGCGCCCGCTTTGAGGGCCTTGATCATGTCGGGTGTGAGCTCAAAGCGCATGAAATGCACTGCCGATGTTTTTTCCGCAGTCGAGCGCTCAAGATCCTCATCGGCTAAAGCGTAAACACGTGGCTGACCTTCGACTTCGATAAAGATCTTATCTTCAATACCAACCAGCTTCGCTAAGGCAACCTTGCGATCACCTTCGTTGGGGTACTCGAGCATCATGGTGGCTTTGAAATTGGTGCCATCGGGTACAAGGGGATTGTAGGCATCCAGCTCGTCTTGAATACCTTCTTCTTCAAAGGTTTTCTCAACACGCAGCATCTCTTGAATCTGATAACGCATTAAGAATTCGTTTTCAAAAATCATAGTGAGGTGCTCGCCCAAATGGACGGTGCGAATGCGGCGCTCTTGAATCGCTTTCTCCCGAATTTCTGGGCGATCCTTGTGGTACGCCTCCAAGCTTAAGAGGCTATCGCGGGTAATTTTTGCCATGGTGCTCATATTCCTGTATTCAGTGTGTATTAATCGGTTCGTTTAGAGGCCGTACGCTTTTGCCATTAAGGTGAGTGGATGTGCCATCGCTGACTTGGGCAGGCCCAGCTCTTCCATACCTTGCGCAATATGGTGACCGGCGAGCTGGCAATCGGAGCTAATGTAATCAGGCTCGTTCTCGGCCATGCCCTTAAATACGGGCTTACCGATCTTCATAGCCATCGCGTGGAACTCTTTCTTCACGCCCCAGGTGCCCGAGTGGCCTGAGCAACGCTCGACTACATTCACTTCCGTTCCTGGAATCATCTTCAGTGCTTCAGCGGTCTTTTGCCCGACGTTTTGAACGCGCGAGTGGCAAGCAACGTGGTAGCTCACATGACCCAACTCAGTTTTGTAATCGGTCTTCAGTAAACCATCGGAGTTGCGTGCGACCAAATACTCGAAGGGATCCCACATGGCTTGCTTGACTAACTGAACATCCGCATCGTCTGGGAACATCAGTGGCAGTTCTTGCTTGAACATCAAGGTGCACGATGGAATTGGGGTCAAGATGGCATATCCTTCTTTTGCTAATTTAGCCAACTTAGGAATATTCTTGTTCTTGTTTTCTTCAACCGATTCCAAGTCGCCTAACTCTAGCTTAGGCATACCGCAGCAGGCTTCTTTATCAACCAGCTCATAGGGAATTTGGTTGTGTTGCAAAATTTTGATCAAGTCTTGACCAATGCCTGGCTCGTTGTAGTTCACATAGCAGGTTGCATAAATCGCCACTTTGCCTGGCGTTTTATTGCCATCCTTGACCGGGAATGCAGTGGATTTCTCGGCCAGTTGCGGGAAGGTCTTTGGTGCATATTCTGGAATCCACGCCTTTTTATCAACCCCAAGCGCACCTTCCATCACGAGGCGGGCAACCCCAGTTTGGTTCACCGCATTGACGGCTTGCGTGACGATCGGAATGCCAGCAAAGTGACCCAGCTTGTCCGTGGATGACAAGAGCTTGTCGCGGAAGGTGGTTTTATCTTCCTTAAATGCTACGGCTTTGGCGCGCAACATCAGGTGCGGGAAATCCAGGTTCCAAGGATGTGGTGGAACGTAGGGGCATTTGGTCATGTAGCAGACGTCGCACAAATAACATTGGTCGACGACCGCTTGGTAATCAGCCTTTTGTACTTGCTCAACTTCACCGTCTTCGGTGGCATCGATCAGATCAAAAAGGGTAGGGAAGGAGCCGCATAAGCTTAAGCAACGACGGCAGCCATGGCATAAATCAAATACCCGCTCCATCTCTGCTTCGAGGTTCTCGCGGTCATAAAATTCTGGATTTTTCCAGTCCAAGGGGTGCCGGGTTGGGGCCTCTAAACTACCTTCGCGTGTGCTCATTTACTTCCTCATTTATATTGATTGGTCTTACTGGTAAGTTGCTATGCTTACCGCTGGTATTTGGGATTACCCTAAGTTTAGGGGCTTGTTGCTCAATAGCCAAATTGTATTAATTAAGGTTATCGATAGAAATTAACTAAATAATTGGACTGAATGGACTTTTCTGCTGTATTTCTCTCTACTGGAGTGGTTGCACTTGCTGAAATGGGGGATAAAACCCAGCTTTTGTCCTTGATGCTAGCGGCGCGCTACCACCGGCAGGCAATGCCCATTATTGCAGGAATCCTCGTCGCCACATTAGCCAATCATGCCTGTGCGGCCTACTTCGGTCATTTAGTTGCCGCTTTTTTAAGCCCCGATGCCATGCGCTGGATTTTGGGCGTTGGCTTTTTAGCCATTGGTTTCTGGCTGTTAATTCCGGATCGCCTTGACGAAGCTGGGGGTACACGGGTTAAAAATGCGGCCTGGCCTGTTTTTCTGCTCACCAGCAGTTTATTTTTTATGGCGGAGATGGGCGATAAGACCCAAATTGCCACCATTGCACTAGGCGCGCGTTACGACGACGTCATTGCCGTCACCATTGGCACCACCCTGGGGATGATGCTTGCCAATGCGCCCGCTGTATGGATTGGGACCAAGTTTACTAACCGCGTCCCCATTAAATGGGTGCATACCGTCGCAGCAGTCGTATTTATTGCGATCGGTATTCTGACCCTGCTATACGGTTAATGCACTAGGCATCAAGGGCATAAAATCAAGGGATGAAAACCGACCTCGCCCCTTCCTTTCAGCGCCTTGCATATTGCCCGCCTCCATTTTTATTTGGGCAAGTCGATTTAGACATTGCTCTCGATCCTGCTAAGACGATTGTTAAGAGCCGTATAGAGGTATTTCCAAATCCCGCCAATGCATTGGGTCAAGCATCTTCCTTAATCTTGCAAGGGATTGATCTCGAGTTCATGAGTTTGCGCATCAACGGCACGCCGCATCGCCATTTTGAATTAACCCCCGAGACCCTCACGATTCACTCACTGCCGGGAGAGGGCACTGAGCCATTTACGCTCGAAGCCATTTCAATTTGCGTGCCCGAGAAAAATACGTCCCTGATGGGTTTGTATGTATCGAACGGTAATTTTTTTACCCAATGCGAAGCAGAGGGTTTTCGGAAGATTACTTATTTCTTAGATCGCCCCGATGTCATGGCACGCTATCGCGTCACGCTGCGTGCAATCAAGGCGGACTTCCCAGTACTGCTCGCGAACGGCAATCTGGTCGCCACAGAAGAATTACCCAACGGTTGGCACAGCGCCGTTTGGGAAGACCCGTTTCCGAAGCCATCGTATTTGTTTGCCTTGGTCGCTGGGAAATTGGCCTGCATTGAGGAGAGCATTACAACGGGTAGCGGAGCCACGAAGCTTTTACAGATTTGGGTCGAGCCACAGGATTTACCCAAAACCCGCCATGCCATGGATTCCTTGATTCATTCGATCCGCTGGGATGAGGCGCGCTATGGCTTGGAACTCGATTTGGATCGCTTCATGATTGTTGCTGTGGGTGATTTCAATATGGGGGCGATGGAGAATAAGGGCCTCAATATCTTTAATACCAAGTACGTGCTCGCTCAGCCCGAGACGGCAACCGATACCGACTTTGCCAATATTGAAAGCGTTGTCGCGCACGAGTATTTTCATAACTGGACTGGTAACCGGGTTACGTGTCGCGATTGGTTTCAGCTTTCGCTCAAAGAGGGCTTGACGGTTTTTCGGGATCAAGAATTTTCAGCCGATCAGATGGGCAGTGAATCGGGTAGGGCGGTGAAGCGGATTGAAGACGTGCGCCTATTACGCCAACTCCAATTTCCGGAAGATGCGGGTCCGATGGCGCACCCGATTCGCCCCGATGCCTATCAAGAGATCAATAATTTTTACACCGTCACCGTTTATGAAAAAGGCGCTGAGGTAGTACGTATGTATCAAACCCTTTTGGGGGTCGAGGGCTTTCGCAAAGGAATGGATTTGTACTTTGCGCGCCACGATGGTCAGGCAGTGACATGCGATGATTTTCGAATGGCGATGGCCGATGCCAATGGCAGAGACCTCAGTCAATTTCAGCATTGGTATAGCCAAGCAGGTACGCCGCGGGTTCGGGTGCAAACCCATTTCGATGACAAGGCCCAGCGTTATATCCTGACCTTAAGTCAGTCCTGTCCAGATACCCCAGGTCAGAACAATAAAAAGCCGTTCCATATTCCACTGCGAACCCAGCTTGTCTTTGCCAATCCTGAATCCGTGGATTCGTCACTGCGTGCTGAGCGCTTATTGGAACTGACTGAGGTCACCCAGACTTGGGTCTTTGATCATGTACCCAGTGAGCCCGTACTGTCTATCAATCGTGGATTCTCGGCGCCGATTGTGCTGGAGTTTGATCAAAGCGAAGCAGACTTACTGACCCTCTTTGCTAAGGACGACGATGCTTTTAATCGCTGGGAAGCAGGGCAGAAGCTAGCAATGCAAGTGATATTGGCTGGACGTACCCCAGACGAGACCTTGCTCCAAACCTACCGTTTGATTTTGCAAGATCCTCAGTTGGATCCAGCATTTAAAGAGCTGGTCCTGACATTGCCGGCCGAGACCTATTTATATGAGCAGTGCGCCAGTGTTGATCCACAAATGATCTATGCCAATCGCAAGGCATATCGGGAGGCGATTGCGCAGCAGTTACTGCCGGAATGGCAGCGCCTCTATGAGGCAATGCAAACGCCCGGTGCGTTTGAGCCAGATGCGGTGAGCGCAGGTAAGCGCGGCTTAAAGAACCTCGCCTTAGGCATGCTCTTAATTGCCGATCCGGCGATATGGGCAAAGCCAGCCCAGCAGCAATACAGCTTGGCAAACAATATGACAGATCGCTACGCTGCATTAGCCCATTTAGTTCAAAATAATCTCCCGGAAAGCATTGCTTGTTTAGCTGATTTTTATGAGCGCTTTGCCGATGACCCATTGGTCGTTGATAAATGGTTCGGACTACAAGCAACCTGCCCACCCACGAATGACAATCCTGCAGCTTGTCTTGAGCGCGTCACTGCTTTGCTGACGCACCCGGCGTTTTCATATACGAACCCCAATCGGGTACGTAGTGTGATTCATTCGTTTTGCATGGGTAATCCAGCGGGATTTCATATGCGGGATGGGCGCTGCTATCAGTTTTGGGCTCAAAGCGTGCATAAGCTCGATGCCATTAATCCCCAAATTGCTGCACGCTTGGCACGGGCGCTGGACCGGTGGACTGTTTTTGCTGAGCCGTATCAGGGGCAAATGCAAGCGGCTTTGCAAGCGGTGGCTGCGTCGAAGACGCTGTCAGCCGATGTGAATGAAGTGATTGTGAAAGCCTTAGGTAATCGCTAATGCCGGGCTATACCTCACAAAAATCCGGCGCCTAATTTGAAACAGGCAAAATAAAGCCATTCTGATTGCAAGACCCCATTTGGAGAATGTATTGACTACCCCAATTCCACTCAAGACCTCCTTTCAACGCTACCTTAGCCAATTGCAATTGGCGGGCGCGTCGGTGCCGCCGGGACTGCAGGATCTTTTGGTGTCGCTCACCAATACCTGCGTGACCTTAAGCGATGAAGTTGCACAAGGTGCGCTGATTGGTATTTTGGGCTCTGCTGGTACAGGCAATGTCCAGGGTGAAGTACAACAAAAACTAGATGTGATCGCCAATGACTTACTCATTGCCGGCGTGCAGTCGTGCCAATCCTTGGCTGGTATTGCTTCTGAAGAAATTGAGGATCCGTTGCCAGTGGGCAAGGGAGTAGGCGACTATCTATTGCTCTTTGATCCATTGGATGGCTCCTCCAATATTGACGTCAACGTATCGATTGGCACTATTTTTTCTGTTCTCAAAAAACCCAATCCCAATGCGCCTCTGACAACCGCTGATTTTTTGCAGGCGGGTCGTACGCAAGTGGCTGCCGGCTATGTGGTCTATGGACCGCAAACAACCTTAGCGATTAGTTTGGGTGAGGGTGTGGATTTATTCACGCTGGATGCCGTCTCGGGTGAGTTTTTACTGATTAAGCGGGGCGTGCAGATTTCCGAATCAACCCGTGAATTTGCGATCAATATGTCCAATATGCGCCATTGGGCTGCCCCAGTAAAACGCTACGTCGATGAATGTTTGGCGGGTAGCGGTGGCGTTCGGCAGAAAGACTTTAATATGCGCTGGATTGCATCGATGGTTGCCGATGTGCATCGGGTGCTGTCACGCGGCGGGGTGTTTATGTACCCATGGGATCAGCGCGATCCGAAGAAGCCAGGAAAATTACGTTTGATGTACGAAGCCAATCCGATGGGCTTTTTAGTGGAGCAAGCTGGTGGCGCAGTTATCAATGGCGTGGATACCATCTTGGATTTACAGCCGCAGGGATTGCACGAGCGCGTATCGGTGATGCTGGGCTCGAAAGAGGAAGTGAATTTACTGCGCCAGTACCACACCGCAACGTAAAACAGTTTAGGCTTTGACCTTACTAGTGAGGTAGGCCAAGGCCTCTTCAACCTGGTCAATCAAAATGAGGCACACATCGCCGGGCTCGAGTTGCTCGAGTGCGGTGTCGATCGCCAAGAATTCTCCCCGAATCTCTTGAACGTGTTTTGCTTTGGTAGTGCCAACCAGACCCTCTTGCAAAAGCTTTAACACTTCACCGTCTTCGCGGCCACGTTGGCATTGGTCTTGATACAAGATAACGTGATCAAACGCATTGCCCAAGATTTTGGTCAGGGCGCGGATGTCGTCATCACGTCGATCGCCTGCGCCGCTGATCACCACATGGCTGCGCTTTGGTTTCATGGCATGAATGCCGTCCACCAAGGCGCGCATGGCATCCGGGTTATGTCCATAGTCGGCTACCACGGTTGCGCCGCGGTGCTCGAAGAGATTAAAGCGGCCCGGTGCGGAATCGGCGCTCGAGTCAAACGTAGCCAGCCCAGAATTCACAGCGCTCCATGGCAATCCAAGAGCCCAGACGGCGCCTACTGAGGCCATTGCATTGTCAATCTGGAAGGGCAGTAAACCTTGGTTGGTCATTGGAATGCGTTTGACCGGAATGCGGTGAATTTCCTCTGTCCCTTTGGCAGCAACAATGTCGGTCCCATCAAAAAATACAACGCGCTTATCTTTAGCACGGTGTGCCACGATCACAGGGTGGGTTGGATCATAGGAGAAGAACATAATGTCACCCGGGCAGCTCTCCCGCATCTTCACGACCAGTGGATCCATTGCATTGAGAACTGCAACCCCGGTAGCAGAAACGTTTTGCACAATCACCCGCTTCACAATGGCGATGTCATCAACGCTGTGAATAAAATTCATACCTAAGTGATCGCCTTCACCAATATTGGTAACCACAGCCACGTCACAGCGATCAAATCCCAATCCTTCACGCAAAATGCCGCCACGGGCAGTTTCAAGCACGGCTGCATCGACATCGGGATGCATTAATACATTGCGCGCACTTTTAGGGCCGCTGCAGTCACCCGTATCAATGCGTCGACCTTCAATGTAAACGCCATCGGTGGTGGTCATGCCAATGCGCAGGCCGGTTTCATGAATTAGGTGGGCAATCAAGCGAACCGTAGTGGTTTTTCCATTGGTACCGGTTACTGCTACCGTGGGAATGCGGCCATTGTCACCGCCTGGGAACATCATGTTGATGATGTGCTCACCAACAGGGCGGCCTTTTCCGTAGGACGGTTGTAAATGCATCCGCAATCCTGGCGCTGCATTGACTTCGACAATGCCACCACCTTGAGGCTCTAAGGGCTTATAAATTGCTTCGCACAGAATATCCACGCCAGCAATATCCAGTCCAATCATCTGCGCTGCAGCGACGGCGCTGGCAGCCACATCGGGGTGGACGTCATCGGTTACATCGGTTGCGGTGCCACCCGTACTTAAATTGGCGTTATTGCGCAAGAGAATGCGCTCACCCATTTTGGGAACGTAACTAATATCGAGATTGACTGCAGCTAATGTCGCAATTGCAATCGCATCTAAACGAATCTTGGTTAAGGCGGTAGCGTGACCATCCCCGCGCAAGGGGTTTTTATTTTCAAGCGCAACCAATTGCTCAATCGTATGAGCGCCATCGCCAATCACTTGAGCTGGCTCACGCCTTGCCGCCGCAACCAGCTGATTGCCTACTACCAATAAACGGTAATCTTGACCTGGTAAGTAGCGTTCAACGATGGTTTGGCTGCCGTAGGCTTGGGTTGTTTCAAAAGCAGCGCGTACCTGTTCTTCACTACGAATGTTGGCAACCACGCCTTTGCCTTGATTACCATCTTTTGGCTTTAACACGATCGGTCCGCCAATTGCTTGGGCGGCGCGCCAGGCCTCATCGGCGCTGGTAACTACCTCGCCATGGGGAACCGACACTCCAGCGGCATGTAGCAAGTTTTTGGTGAGCTCTTTATCCTGCGCAATCGATTCAGCAATCGCACTGGTATCGCTGGTTTCAGCAGCTTGAATACGCTTTTGTTTGCTACCCCAGCCAAACTGGACCATGCTGCCTTCGGTCATGCGACGATACGGAATGTGGTGAGCGATGGCAGCGTCGACGATTGAGCCAGTGCTTGGTCCCAGGCGAACCTCTTCGTATAAGGAGGCCAATTCGCTTAATGCGGTTGCCAGATCAAATGGCGCTTCATCGCGAGCTGCTTGGATTAAGGCGAGTGCAAAGTCAAATGCCATTCGTCCAACTGCTTCTTCGGTGTATTCGACAACCACTTGATAAACGCCCACATCGGACGTTTGAATCGTTCGACTGAACGTGACAGGGCAACCTGCTTGCGCCTGCAGATCAAGTGCAGCATGTTCAATGACGTGTGCCAACGAGACTATTTCAGTTTTGCCACTGAAGCGCATAAAGCCGAGTTGGGGAAAGCGCTCTCGCAGCTTGACTTCAAAGGCAGGCAGCTGATCGATTGCGCGTTCCGATGGATCGCAATCAACAATTGCTTCCAGGGCAGTGTGCCGGCTCCACAAATTGGGCCCACGCAACATGCGAATCCGAGATACTTTCAATTACGCCTCTGTCTGGGATGCGCTGGCAGAATAAAACGTCTCTGTGCCAGCAAGAATAATATTAAACGGAATATCCAAAGCCCAGGCTGTCGCTATCGCTGCAGCTAGATTAATGGGCTTCCATTGCGCGCTGTCGGGAGTGCTCTTTGGATTTTTAGGCAAGTGCAGCACTTGCTCATCGCGCCGTGCCGTTTTTAAAACAATTTCTTGATCACGCACCAGTACAGCACGACCGCCTTGCTTGAGATGATTTTCAATTAAAGGAGACGCCTCATTGCGGGAGAAGAAAATCACTTCGCCGTCACACAGCTCCGCCATCTTGGCTACTAGGGGATCATCGGCGTTGAGAACGGCAGCGCCATTGGGCAACACCACATCTACTTGGGTTCGCACAATACTGAACAGTTGATCTTCATCGTAGATCGCATATTCTGGAAAGCGTGTGCTCGCATCGATGTTGAGAACGACGCCAACCTGACAGCGGTCGTAGGCAAGGCCTTCAATCAGCATCGAAAGGTGATTATTTTCGATGACCGCCGCTTCGACTGCCCGGTTGAGAAGGGTGCGGCGGGCGTTTTCCCAATCCGATGGCTTCTCTTTTTTAACGATGCGGTTACCAAAATAGAGTTGATTGCCACACGACACACCAACATATTGGTTTGTGAGCCTAAGGAAGTGGCCAACCATTTCAGCGACCAAGGTTTTACCTTTGGATCCGGTGATGCCAACGAGTGGAATTCTAAAATCCACATCAGCTGGGAATAGGTGATCAGCAATTGCTTTTCCAACCGGCTGCGGAGTTCCGCTGGCTGGCTTTAAGTGCATCAAGAGACCGGGGCCAGCATTGACTTCCACAATCGCAGCGCCTTGTTCCTCAAACGGCTTGCTAATGTCTTGCGCGACTAAGTCGACGCCAGCAATTTCAAGGCCAACTACGCGCGCTGCTAACGCGACTTGCCGAGCCACTTCGGGGTGAACTTGATCGGTAACGTCAAAGGCGACGTTACCATTGCTCTGAATAAACACCCGCTGGCCTTCTGCAGGGATCGCCTTTGCGCTGAGTTTTTGGCGAGTCAGCTCGAGCTCGACAGCAGAGTCAACGCGCACCGGATTTAGGGGGCACTCTTCCGCAGTTCCACGGCGCGGGTCTGAATTGATTTGCAGGTTGATTAACTCAACTACGGTGTGCTTGCCGTCACCCACAACCCAAACGGTTTCGCCTTTGGCTGCAGCAACGACGCGATTACCCACAACAAGAAGGCGATGCTCATCGCCCAAAATATGGCGCTCGACCAATACGGCGCTGCCTTCCTCAACTGCAACGGCGTAGGCTGCTTCCACTTCCTCTTGGGTATAGAGATTAATAAAGACACCCCGGCCATGGTTGCCATCAATCGGCTTTACCACTACGGGCAATCCGATGTCTTCTGCGGCATCCCATGCATCCAGCGCAGTCGCAACAACCCGGCCTTCGGGGGTGGGGAGCCCTGCGCTATTCAATAAACTTTTGGTGAGGTCTTTGTCGCGCGAAACGCTTTCGGCGATTGCGCTAGTGCGGTCAGTTTCTGCAGTCCAAATGCGGCGCTGTTTTGCGCCATACCCCAGTTGCACTAGGTTGCCACTGGATAAGCGAATCCATGGAACGCCTTTTTCCTCAGCAGCATAGACAATGCTCGCTGTGCTGGGACCAAGTAAGAGGTCGTCGCCGACGTCACGTAACTGTTCAACCAGTTGCTTTAACAGAATCGAGGCATCCTGCGTATCCTGCGCTAGTGCCAAGTAGAGGTCGCGCGCGTATTCCAAGGCAGTTAAGGTTACTTTTTCATTAATCGCACTGACGATCACTTTGTAAACGCCCCGGCGATCGCCATCGCGGGCTTTGCCAAAGCCGCCAGGGATGCCGGCCATGTTTTGCAGTTCAAGCGTGAGGTGTTCGAGAATATGGGCAGGCCAAGTGCCTTCCTGAATCCGCTTTAGAAATCCACCGTGCTCACCATAGCTGCAGCGGTGCTCGACTAAGGCCGGCATGCAAGCCACTAGCCGCTCATAAAACCCAGGGATGAGGTTGGATGGGTAGTCTTCTAGATCACCAATGTCGACCCAAACCTCGATTACCGGGTGGTAGGTCCACATATTGGGGCCACGGAGATGCTTGACGCTCAGAATCTCAATGGTTTTATCGAGTAATTGGGGCATAAAAACGGGGTCCCTTAACTTCGGGCTAGGTAGCGCTTCGCAGCATCGGGTAGGCGGAGAAAAGGGTCAGAAGTGAAAAGAATGACAGATTCATGCTTAAACGCTGGACCGGCTCCATAAGTTGACAGATTCAATAAATTGAAAAGACTTGCGCTCCACTATACTTTGACTACCCATGGAACCCGATTTTTCCGCACTTTCGCCGCCGCTTCCAGCGCAATGGCAAGATAGCTTGGCGGCCCAATCGCTCCCAGCATTACTGCCCTTGTCGCCCCGAGCCTGGATCGAGCTCGATCTGGATGCGGAGCTGCGTTTTAATAAATCCCTCCTGCTGATCAATGGTGATTTTCTGGTCTGGGCCAATGGATCGCAGTGCCAATCATGGCCTATTGAAGCTGGACTTGACTTAAGTCACTCGGACCACGCCGGAGTGGGTTGTTTGCGTTTACAGCAGGGCGATACCTTGCTAGCAACATGGCATTACACCCTCGCCGTTAATCCTCAAGCGCTGCGCTTGCAGGCCGCCTTTCAGAATGAACAACACGCATCGCAAACGCTATTTAGTTTGCTGAGCGATGACGATGCATTGGAGGATAAGCCGCCATCCACCTGGACACTCTTGAAATTGTGGCGCTTTGCTAGACCATATAAAAAAGAGTTATTTTTCGGATTAATGCTGACCTTAGCCTCGACGGGCGCAACCTTGGTGCCTCCGTACCTGACTATGCCGCTGATGGATAACATCTTGATTCCGTATGAGCGGGGGCAGCCCATCGATTTTGATCTCGCGCGCTTGTACTTGGGCGCACTGCTGGCAGCTGCTTTACTGGCGTGGGGTTTGGGCTGGTGGCGCACCTACTTACTGGCCCTGGTGAGCGAACGCATTGGCGCAGATCTACGCAATACTACTTTTGAGCACCTCTTAAAGCTATCGCTGGAATACTTTGGCGGAAAACGCACTGGCGATTTGATTGCGCGCATTGGCACAGAAACGGATCGGATTTGTGTTTTTCTGTCGCTCTACCTGCTTGATTTTATTACCGATCTCATCATGATCATCATGACCGCCGCCATTTTGGCGTCGATCGATCCGCTGCTCGCCTTGGTGACATTGGCACCGCTGCCATTCATTGCGTGGATGATTCATGTAGTGCGCGATAAATTGCGTTACGGCTTTGAAAAGATCGACCGCATTTGGGGAGAAGTCACCAATGTGCTGACCGATACCATTCCAGGTATTCGGGTGGTGAAGGCCTTTGCCCAGGAAAAGCGTGAACTCAAACGCTTTGTGGATTCCAATCACCATAATTTACAAATCAATGACCGCGTGAATCGCGTCTGGAGTTTGTTTACGCCCACTGTGACCTTGTTAACAGAAGTTGGTCTATTGGTGGTGTGGGCGTTTGGCATTTGGCAGGTTGCCAATAACAATGTCTCGGTCGGTGTATTGGTTGCCTTTTTGGCCTACATAGGACGCTTTTACATTCGCCTCGATACCATGAGTCGCATTGTTTCTCATACGCAAAAAGCGGCTGCTGGTACGAAGCGAATTTTTGATATCTTAGATCACGTTTCTAGCGTGCCGGAGCCAGTCAATCCAGCGCCACTCGGCCCCATCAAGGGAAAGATTGATTTGCGCGGTGTTGGCTTTCGCTATGGCAATCGCGCGGTTACCAAAGGCATTGACTTACACATTGCACCCGGCGAAATGATTGGCTTAGTAGGGCATAGCGGCTCCGGAAAAAGTACCTTAGTTAACTTAATTTGTCGCTTCTATGACGTGAGCGAGGGCGCCATCACACTGGATGGGCGTGATGTTCGTAGCATTGGCATCGCCGATTACCGCAAGTGCATTGGCCTTGTACTGCAAGAGCCCTTCTTATTTTTTGGAACCATCGCCGATAATATTGCCTATGGCAAGCCCGACGCATCGCGCGAGGAGATCATTGAGGCGGCGAGAGCGGCGCACGCCCATGAGTTTATTTTGCGTTTACCCTTGGGTTATGACTCGCTCGTAGGCGAGCGTGGCCAATCACTGTCTGGCGGTGAGCGCCAACGCATTTCGATTGCACGCGCCTTATTGATTAACCCCAGCATTCTGATTTTGGATGAGGCGACCTCGTCGGTTGACACCACTACCGAAAAAGAAATTCAACGGGCCTTAGATAATTTGGTGAAGGGTCGTACGACGATTGCGATTGCGCACCGACTTTCTACCTTACGTAAAGCCGATCGCTTGGTGGTGTTAGACAAGGGCGAGATTGTGGAGATTGGTTCGCACGATGAGTTGATGGCAGCGCAAGGCGCTTACTACCAGTTGTATCAAGCACAAATTCGCCACGCCACGGAATTGGTTGAGGGCGGCGCAATTGGAGAGACACTTGAAAAAGCCTAGCTTGATTCGTGATTCGCTCGGACGCCTAGTCTTCATCGATGAGGCCGGCATAGAGCATGTCGATGTTCATGCGGTTCGTGCCTTCCCGATTACTGCTCCGAGTGCTGGTATCTCGCTGATGGACTCTGCTAGTAAAGAGCTCTTCTGGTTTGCATCCTTGGCAGCAATACCGGAAGAGGATCGCGCGCTGTTGATGGAAGAGCTGGCTGCCCGTGAGTTTATGCCCGTCATTGAGCAAATTAGCAGCGTATCGAGTTACGCCACCCCGAGTATTTGGGTAGTGCAGACCGACCGCGGCGAGACGCGACTGCGCCTTAATGGCGAAGAAAACATTCGCCGCGTTGCTGGTAATACCTTGCTGATTTCGGACGCCAATGGCGTGCAGTATTTGGTGCGCGATTCAAGTCAATTGGACAAACATAGCCGCAAGTTATTGGATCGTTTTTTGTAAGCCACTTTGCCTGCAATGCATCACCCGAGAAGCATGCTTTAAAATAAGAATCTCGCCGGAATAGCTCAGTTGGTAGAGCAGCGCATTCGTAATGCGAAGGTCGGAGGTTCGATTCCTCTTTCCGGCACCACATTGCAGTGCAATATATATACCGTTCTAATGCGGGTTTCTACTAGTACTTCTGAAGGCTATCGAGTAGATAGCGTAAGTCCTTAGTGGGATTTTCTTGTTTATTGATGGCAATCAAGACTTACCCGCATGAATTGTTTAAAAATCCTGTCTGTGTTGTTGCATATAAAAAAACCAGATTCACAATTGGTAAACCATTCTTCCGGAGGAGCATTCATGAAGCACTCGATTAAACGTACCGCGCTATCTACTGCCATTGCCCTGGGTATTGCTGGCTTTGCTGCTAGCCCCGCTTTGGCGTGGGAACCTACTAAACCCGTTGAGTTTGTGATTCCTGCTGGTC
>CALRTW020000027.1:0-16427 GCA_943371165.1 Rhizobium sp. Q54 | reverse complement strand
ATCGAGCATCAAGCGCAAGGCAGTCAGCACGTTGTCGTAATTGAGCAGAGGCTCGCCCATGCCCATGAGTACTACGTTGGAGACCACACGGCCGCTGTAAACGTAGCCTGGCGTTGGGTACTGCTCTAAACGCAAGATGGCGTTCGGGTCTTTCTTGAGCTCATGCTCGGCATACCAAAGTTGGCCGATGATTTCACCGGCGGTGAGGTTGCGTGAGAAGCCTTGATACCCAGTCGAGCAAAAACGGCAATTCACTGCACAGCCGGCCTGCGATGAAATACACAAAGTACCGCGGTCGTCTTCAGGGATGAATACCATCTCTACCGCATCTTTGGCACCCACATCAATCAGCCACTTACGCGTGCCATCGACCGCCTGCTCATCCCGTATGACTGGGAGGGCTGTGATTTCAGCGTTATCAGCTAAGGAAGCGCGAAAGGTTTTTGCTAGATCACTCATCGCGGCGATATCCGACACGCCGCGCTGGTGAACCCAATTCAGGAGCTGCTTGGCCCGAAATGGTTTTTCATTTAGACCCGCGACATACGCTGCCATACCGGCAGCGTCAAAATCCAGGAGATTTGTGCGCGGGGTAGTCAATCAATTAACGCGAAAAGATATTCATGCCTGGGAAAAAGAAGGCGATTTCCACAGCAGCAGTTTCTGGCGCATCAGAGCCATGTACTGCATTGGCATCAATGCTGTCTGCAAAGTCAGCACGAATCGTGCCTTTGTCTGCTTTCTTTGGATCGGTTGCGCCCATGAGTTCACGGTTCTTTGCAATGGCGTTGTCACCCTGCAGTACCTGAATCATCACTGGACCAGAGATCATGAAGCTGACTAAATCTTTAAAGAATGGGCGAGCTGCATGCACGGCATAAAACTGCTCTGCTTCTGACTGCGACAAATGCGCCATTTTGGATGCGATGACTTTGAGGCCGGCTTGCTCAAAACGAGAATAAATCTGTCCGATTACATTTTTAGCTACTGCATCCGGTTTAATAATAGAAAGGGTGCGCTCCATTGCCATGCAAAACTCCAGTGATTAATTCAATAGTAATAAAAAAACAGCCATTTTTGACCAAAATTTGTAAGGTATCGGCTGCCGATGCGGGTATTACGCGTTCATTCCAACGCCCGCTAATTATACATTGCTTAGTCCGTATTTACCCCCATGTCCATTACCCTAAGCTATTGAATTTGCTGGGTATAACCCTATTTTGTCTATTCCTATTGGATTAGCCCCTTGATTTAATCGATTTTGTCTATACTTGCTATCAAAGTCCCGTGGTGGACTAACGTTATTAGACAAAAGGAGTCAATATGAGTGATTTGAACTCGTTCGGCTTTGGGCAAACAGGCTCAGTTGCAAATGCACAGGTCCGCAACCGCGTCCTGCGCAATACCTATGCCCTGCTAGCACTTTCCATGGTTCCAACCGTGATTGGCGCTTGGCTGGGTGTTGCCATGGGATTCCGGCTATTTGAAGGCAGCCCCTTCATGGGCTTTATCGTCTTTATGGCCGTAGCCTTTGGCTTTTTCTGGGCCATTGACCGCAATAAAGACAGTGGCCTAGGCGTAGTCCTGTTATTGGCCTTCACCTTCTTTATGGGTGTGATGCTGTCCCGTTTAGTGGGTTACACCCTGGGCACCTACAGCAACGGCGCTACCCTCATCATGGGTGCATTTGGTGGCACAGCCTTGATCTTCACGGTCATGGCCAGCATTGCTACCGTCAGCAAACGTGACTTTGGCAGCATGGGTAAGTTCCTCATGATTGGCGTATTACTGCTGATCGTGGCCTCCCTTGCCAACATTTGGCTGCAAATGCCTGCTTTGATGTTGACCTTAATGGTGTTGGCAATCGGGATTTTCTCGGCCTTCATCCTGGTCGACGTGCAGCGGGTAGTCAATGGTGGAGAAACCAACTACGTAATGGCGACCCTTGCCATTTACCTGAATATCTACAACATCTTTACTAACCTCCTGGCCCTCTTTGGGATCATGGGTGGCGATCGAGACTAAGTTGTAATCAGCATTAAAGAGAAGCGCCCTGCGGGGCGCTTTTTTTATTGCAGAGCTTGGCGCTCAAACACCGCAATCGACTCCACATGCGATGTGTGGGGAAACATATTGATGATGCCGGCAGAACGCAATTGGTAGCCAGCGTGGTGTACCAAGATAGCGGCATCCCGCGCTAGGGTTTTTGGGTTGCACGATACATAGACAATCCGTTCTGGCAGGAAGGTATCCCATTCATGCTGCCCTGATGCGCTTGCTTGAACAATATTGGCTAATCCTTGGCAGATTGCCATGGCGCCTTCTCTGGGCGGATCAATTAACCAGCGCTCGGCCTTGCCCCACGAGACAATGGTATCAATGCTGACTTCAAACAGATCGCTCTGCATGAAGCGGGCTTTGTGGCTAAACTGATTGTGCTCTGCATTTTCAGTAGCGCGCTCAACTAGGCTAGCAAGGCCTTCGATACCCAATACAGCATTTGCTGTGCGAGCCAATGGCAAACTGAAATTACCAATGCCGCAGAAGAGATCGAGCACGCGATCGCCTGCTTGCACTTCCAACAGTCGCAAGGCGCGGCTCACCAGCGAGCGATTCATCAGGTGATTGACCTGGGTAAAGTCGGCCGGCTTAAATGGCATCTCAATACCAAACTCTGGCAGGCGATAGCAGAGCATCCCTGTTGGCGGATGAAAGGGAGCCAAGCTCTGTAAGCCACTCGGTTGCAACCAAATCCACACGCCATGCTGATCAGCAAATGCTCTGATGGCAGTTTGATCCGACTCTGTCAGTGGCTCTAAATGCCGAATCGCTAAGGCGGTAACTTGACTGCCGATTTCCGTGCCTTCGCCTACAGCGAGTTCAATTTGGGGCACTCGGCTGGGATCGCTAAGTGACATGATGAGCGCGCGCATCGGCTCTAGCAGATCGGATACGTGCTTGGGCAATATTTGACATGAAAGCATGTCGGCGACATACGCGCTTTGGTGTTCATGAAAACCCACCAGCACCGTGCCTTTTTTTATCGAGCGATTGACCACGCTAAAACGAGCACGGTGGCGATAGTGCCACGTAGGGCCAGCCATGGGTCGCAATACTTCCTGCGGGCGAAGCTGCCCGATGTGCAGCAGGTCATCTTCCAGTACGCGTTGCTTGATCGCGATTTGTGCGCGGATATCCAAGTGCTGCATGGTGCACCCACCACACACACCAAAGTATTCGCATGCAGGCTTTGCTCGAAAGACGGCTTCTTTCAAAATGTCGATTACTTTGGCTTTGGAGAAGCGGGATTTATCGCGGGTAATTTGGTAGCGCACTACCTCAGTTGGTAAGGCGCCCCGAATGAAGATCACTTTGCCACTCTCGCCCCGGGCAGCCGCTTCTTCGCTAGGCACTAAGCGCGCAATACCCTGCGCATCGAGGTCTAAGCCCTCGACTACGATGGGATCGGATACAGCGTGGATTTCTGGCGCTACGCGTGCGCGTGATCGCCTAGGCATCGCCTGCAAAACCAGCGAGGTATTCTTGCCAGGCTTGGCCGTTTGGCTCCTTGGCTTCTTGCTCTAAATAGCGCTTCACAAAGTCCAGCTCTTCATCGTGCTCGGCTTGCGTCACCCCGCCCCGCAGGAGTTGGTAACGGCAATACATGAGATAGGTGTTCACCACATCGGTTTCGCAATAGCGCCGAATATCCGCTATTTTGCCGTCTTGGTAGGCTGGCCAGACTTGACTGCCATCCATACCGAGCTTACCTGGAAAGCCGCACAGTTTCGCTAAGGCATCCAAAGGGGCATTGGCCCGGCCATTGAACTTCGCCAGCAAATCCATTAAATCCAAATGCCGCATGTGGTAGCGGCTAATGTAGTTATTCCACTTAAACTCACGGCTATCGCTATCTTGGCTCTCGCCCATTTCCCAATAGCGCGGCGCATGCACTTGATTGATTAAGGCGCGGTAGTGCAAAACCGGTAAATCAAAACCACTGCCATTCCACGATACCAATTGCGGCGTGTATTTTTCGATCAAATCAAAAAAGGCCTGAATCAATACCTTTTCAGAATCATCTGGGTTGCCGAGGGAGCCGACTTTGATTTGCGGCAGACCTTCTTTGGTCGTGCGCCGAATCACACAGGAGATTGCAACGATACGTTGCAGATAGAGGGGTAAAAAATCGCTGCCGGTTTTATCTAAACGCAGTTGCATGACTTGCTGCGCTACATCGCTATCCGCCATGCTTGCCGGAAAATCCTCCAGCCGGCGCAGACCCACTACATCCGGAATGGTCTCAATATCAAATACCAGAACGGTTGTCATGCCGCCTTACGTTACTGCAGGAAGGGCAGCGGATCGACGGGCTTACCATTCACACGAAGTTCAAAGTGCAGTCGGACCGAGTTGGCATCGGTATCGCCCATTTCTGCAATCTTCTGCCCCTTGCGCACAGCATCACCCTCTTTCACTAACAAATTGCGATTGTGGGCGTAGGCGGTGAGGTAA
This sequence comes from Rhizobium sp. Q54, assembly GCA_943371165.1. Taxonomy (GTDB): domain Bacteria; phylum Pseudomonadota; class Gammaproteobacteria; order Burkholderiales; family Burkholderiaceae; genus Polynucleobacter. The sequence continues at coordinate 11,912 of CALRTW020000027.1, read as the reverse complement.
GTATTGTCGTGCTTGACGATCACTAGATTGCCGTAACCGCGCAGGCTATTTCCAGCATAGACAACGCGGCCATCGCCCGCAGCCTGAATCGGATCACCTAATTTGCCGGCAATATCAATGCCCTTGTTTTTGCCGTCAATAAAATCTTCGACTACCTTGCCTTTGGCTGGCCACGACAAACGGATACCTGTCGGTGCTGCATCGGGTTTTACTGCCTCAATCTTGGGTTCTGCTGTCGGCTCCGCCATTTTTTGGGGAGCTGGTGTAGCCGCCGCAGACGTCAATGGCTTTACTGTCATTGCATTTGCAGGAGGTCGAACCAACAATAATTGATCGACTTCAATCAGATTGGGATCAGTCAAGTTATTCCAGCGGACGATATCGCGATAAGACTGCCCTTGGTCCAGCGCGATCCGCAATACGGTATCGCCCCGCTTCACGCGGTAATACCCAGGTGGCGTTGGAATGCTGGCCGAAGGTGCAGCGGATTCCGAGCGCGAACGGTCGATCACGGTTGCAGGTTTAGTGCGCGGGGTGGTACATGCGGAAAGGAGCACGCTTGCACCCACGATCATCAGCAGCGATAGCGTAGTCACTTCGCCGCGAATCGATTGGGTACCGGGTAATTTGCCTGATTTTTTCATACTACCCCTGATTGTAAAGGCACAAAAAAGACCTCGTCTAGGGCCGTGCGCTGATAGCGATGGGAACTAACCCGCTCAATCAGGAGTAATTGCTGCTCTTTGGCATTGCGTGCCACCGGGGCAACCAAACGCCCGCCAATGGCGAGCTGATCCAGTAACGCATCCGGAATGCCTAAACCAGCAGCGGCCAAAATAATCGAGTCAAAGGGAGCGGCTTGGGGAAGCCCCAAAATGCCATCCCCATAAATCAGTCGGAGATTTTTAATCCGAAATGGCCTTAAATTATCGCGGGCTAAATCATGCAGTGGCCGAATGCGTTCAATCGAGTAGACCTCATCAGCCAGCAGACTCAATACAGCAGCTTGGTATCCGCAACCCGTACCGATTTCGAGGACTTTATTCAGAGGCTGTTTGGATTTATGCAGGACCTCAATCATGCGTGCTACCACCGATGGCTTCGAGATGGTTTGCTGATGCCCAATTGGTAATGCGGAATCTTCGTAGGCTTGGGGATGGAGACCTGCATCCATAAAAGCGTGGCGCGGCACCGTGGCAATAGCGTCTAAGGTTTTGGCATGCTTCACACCTGCCATAGCCACCTTCGTGGCAAGCGCCTGCCGGTGTCCGGCAAATCGATCAGCAGAGGCCGTCTTCAATCGCGATTCCAACCGTCTGCAGCCATTGCTTTTTGCCGAGCGTGGTCAGTGAGATCAAGTTGCATGGGCGTAATCGATATACAGCCCTCGTTGATCGCATGAAAATCCGTGCCAGAAGACGCATCCTTCGCATCACCTGCTGCGCCAATCCAGTAAATCTTGTCGCCGCGCGGATTATTTTGCACAACCACTGGTTGTGAGTGATGGCGATTACCCAAGCGAGTGACCCGCCAGCGCTTGAGTTCATCGTAGGGTCGGTTCGGGATATTGACGTTGAGTAAGGTGGCAATGCCATCGGCCTGCTGGGGATGTTTTGGCATAGGGTGGGACAGCATTTGTTTGACAATGTCGTGCGCTGCTTGCGCTGCATCGTCAATGCGAGCCCAGCCTCGATCGGTTTGCGAGAAGGCAATGCCAGGAACACCAAACATCACACCTTCCACTGCGGCGGCAACCGTACCGGAATAGAGCACGTCTTCGCCCATGTTCTCGCCTTGGTTGATGCCAGACACAACTAAATCGGGGCGATGATCTAAATACCCTGTCATAGCAATGTGCACGCAATCGGTTGGCGTGCCATTAATAAAAACAAAGCCATCGCGCTCACCGCCAGCGATCCGATGAATCGACAGTGGACGTGACAATGTTAAAGAATTGGAGGCGCCACTGTGGTTTTGCTCTGGTGCAATTACCGTGATCCGGCCTAAAGGGCGGATTGCATTTACTAAAGCCAATAATCCGGGTGCTAAATAGCCATCGTCATTGGAGATCAGAATGTGGGGCAAAGCAGTGTCGCCAGAAGGAAAATTGGTAGCCATACCTCATGATACCGAGACTTTGGCGGGGGCTGGCAGACTCCGGCAACGGAACCAGCCGTAAATGACTGGCAGTACCAGTAGGGTCAGAATGGTGGTGGTTACCATGCCGCCCACAATCACGAGGGCCAAGGGGCGCTGGGCCTCTGAGCCAATCGATGTCGAGAGCGCGGCAGGGAGCAATCCAAAGCCCGAGAGCATGGCGGTCATTAAAACAGGTCTAACACGCAAGGCGGCGCCCTCCACCATCGAATCCTTCATGGCGCCATGTTCATTGGCAACCGTCTTATTAATAAAGGAGATGAGAATCACCCCGTCCTGAATCGCAATACCAAAGAGCGATAAAAAGCCAAAGAATGCGGAGATGCTGAGGGTCTCACCCGCCAAGTGCAATGCGATTACCCCGCCAATGGCAGCAAAGGGCACGTTGATCATGACAATTACCGCATCCCGGAAATTACCAAAGGCACTCACCAAGAGTAGGAAGATTCCAAGCAAGGCTAAAGGTACGATCACCATCAACTTACTTTGTGCCTGTTTCATTTGATTGAATTGACCATCCCAGCTGATCGAGTAGTTTGCGGGCAATACGACATTTTGTTCGACCAAGAATTGCGCATCTTCAACCGCACTACCCAAGTCGCGACCGCGCACACTGAATTTAATCGCAATGTAACGCTTGCCGGCTTCGCGGTAAATAAAGAACGGCCCATCGCTGAGTTCAATTTTGGCCACCATCGAAAGGGGTATTCTTTTTCCGCCAGGGGCATCGACGAGTAATTGCGATATATCCGATACATCATTGCGACTGGCTTCACTCAGGCGCACGGCAATGCCAAAGGTCTTTTCGTCTTCGAGTAAGTTCGTGATTGCAGCGCCGCCAATCGCGTTGGCAACCACCGTCTGAATATCGCTGACATTAATGCCATACCGCGCTGCGCGCTCACGATCAATCTGAATGTTCAGTGTGGGCTGACCCAATTCCTTAAGGATGCCTTCGTCAGCTACGCCGCGGACGTGTTTAATCTGCTCAAGTACTTCTTTGGCTTTGGCATCGAGCACCTCTAAATCCGCGCCGTAGATTTTGACGGAGTTCTCACCCTTCACACCGGAGAGCGCCTCATTGACGTTGTCCTGAATGTATTGTGAAAAACTGTAATTGGCACCGGGGATTTGATTCAGAACGCCTTCGAGTTTCTGAATCAATTGCTTCTTACTGCTTCCATTGGGCAGCTTATCGGGTGACTTCAAATACAGACCAAACTCGATGTTAAACACGCCAGTGGAATCCGTGCCGTCATCCGGCCGACCAATTTGTACCGCCACTTTATCGATTTCTGGTTGTTTAATGAAATTCTCGCGCAGTTGATTAGCGACCTTAATCGAGTAGTCGAGGTCAACCGTATTGGGGAGCGTCACCCGTAGCCAAATGTTATTTTCTTCGAGGGTCGGTAAAAAAGCCGTACCCAAGCGCGTTACGCTGAGCAAAGTGAGTCCGAGAATAAAGACCGCCACTGCCACAATCGTTCTGGGGCGATCCATCCAGCGGCGCAGCAAAGGCTTATAGCCCTCAATCAATCGGGTGATAAAACTCGGTGGCTTATGCCCCATGGTCTCGCCAAAGATCAAGGAGATCATCGCCGGCAAAAATGTCAGACTCAATATCACCGCGGCGATTAAGGCAAAGCCCATCGTAAAGGCCATCGGCTTAAAGATGATGCCTTCTACCCCGCCCATAAAGAATAGCGGGGAATAAGCAACAATAATGATGCCCGTCGAATAGATCATTGCCCGCTGCACTTCGCTGGTTGCCAGGATGATGCTTTGGTTTAAGCGCTTACCGCCCTTCTCCAAATGCCGCATCACGTTCTCCGTCAGAATGACCGCAGCATCGACAATCACACCAAAATCAATGGCGCCTAAGGAAATGAGGTTGGCAGGCACGCTCCAAATGTGCATCTGAATAAAGGCCACGCAAAGCGCCAATGGAATCACCGCAGCTACCACCGCAGCGGCGCGCAGGTTTCCCAAAAAGATATAGAGAATGGCCAGAACCAGGGTAATGCCAAAGAACAAGGTGTGCTTGACCGTGCCGACGGTAATGTCGAGCAATACCTGGCGATCATAAAAGGGCCGTACTTCGATGCCGGGTGGCAGAATTTGCTTATTAATGTTGTGCACGGTGTCGCGAACTCGCGCCAAGACTTCCGTAGCGTTTTCGCCGCGGCGCAAATAAATGATGCCTTCAACGGAATCCGGGTTCTCATTGAACTGAAACAAACCCAAGCGCGGTGCATTACCAATTTGGACTGTGGCTACATCACCCACCCGAACTGGAACGCCATTGTTGGTCGTAATGACGACTTGCTTGATGTCGTCAATGTTCTTGAGTAAACCCACACCGCGCACCACAAACTGCTGCTCGCCACTGGGCAATAAGCCCCCGCCCATATTGCTATTGGAGCTGGTAATGGCTGCAATCAACTGGGCAATGGAAATGCCCTTCGATTGCAGACTCTCTGGCGTCACAATCACTTGGTATTGGCGTACCTTACCGCCAAAAGAAGATACATCAGCCACCCCGCGGGTTTGCTTTAACTCTTTGTAGATCTCGTAGTTTTGCAGTGTTTTGAGTTCAGCCGAAGATGCGTAGTCAGAATGCACCTCGTAACGCATGATCTCTCCAGTGGCATCGGAGTCGGGGCTAATGCTGGAGACTACGCCAGCGGGTAAATTAGCGTTGGCTAAATTGGCAATGAAGGTTTGCCGGGCCTTAAACGGATCGGCTGTGTCATTGAACTTCAGCGTAACCACCGATAAACCAAACAGCGAGACTGAACGAAACGCCTGCAGCCCGGGAATACCAGCCAAGGCATTTTCAACCGGAATGGTGACTTGCTGCTCTACCTCGGTAGTGCTTCTTCCCGGCCACTGCGAAATGGCTTGAATCGTTAATGGGGCAACGCCAGGGTATGGCTGTATGGGTAATTTGCTCAGGCTATTAATGCCGAGGCCCAAGAGCACAATAGAACCGACGATCACCAAGACGCGTTTTTCTAAAACGCCCCGGATGAAGTTGGTGAATTGACTCATTTAGTCTTCCAGTTTGGCAAAGCGATCGTTAAGCAAGACCGCACCATCCGTTAGCACCATTAAGCCAGGTCCGAGACCATCGGTAATGGCAAAGCGCTTACCGTCTAAGTCATACCCTTTGACCGGAAGCCGGCGAAAGGTATCGGGCGCTACCCGGACAATCGCATAGCGCATTTCCCGAATGCGCACAATCGCCGATTGCGGCACCACTACAGCAAGGCCTTTACCCACCAAAAGCTTGGCCGACATAAACATATCGGGGCGCAGCAAACCGTCGTCGTTTTGAACATCGGCACGAATCAGCAATGCCCTTGTCTCGGGATCAACGCTGGGAGCAACGTAATTGGTTTGCGCAATAAACTCGCGATCCGGATAGGCTTCCGTTTTTAGAATCAGTTGCTGGCCACTGGTTAACAGACGGATGTCCTTTTCAAATACATTCCCCAAAAACCACAATGCTTTTGGATCGGCCAAGCTAGCCAGGACATCGCCGCTATTTACAAAAGCGCCTGGCTCGGTATTGCGCTTGACCACAACCCCCTGAATGGGTGAACGAATCAACAAGTTAGACTGCGTTCGTTGATTGCTACCGAGTTGCGCGATCTCCTGATCCGATACGCCGATATTGCGCAAGCGATTGGACGCGGCATCTTGGGTCATTTTGGCATCTATCATCAGATCGCCCATGGCCTGATTTTTGCCAAGAATACTCGCCGTTTTACTCGCCAGCAAATACTCTTGCTGCGCTGAATTAAATTCCGGACTGTACATTTCTAAAATGGGTGAACCTTGATTAACAGCGGCGCCATCAAAGGCAAAGATTCGCTCTACCCGTCCTGCTACCCGCGCAGATATCACTTTGGATTTTTCAGCATTAAAAGCCAGGCGCCCTGGCACTTTTATTTCAATCGGTACTTCGGTGGTTTTTGCTTCCTGAAAGATATAAATTTCAGGATTTAAAGTAACACCTGGCAACTTGAGTTCTAAGGTGCCACTCTTTTCCACTTTTAGTGTCTTGTCTGACTTATCAATCTGCACTGCGCGATTGATGTCGGTCAGGCGACCAAGCACAATACCCAGCGACAAAATGGCAAAAGCCACCGCAGCCAAGCGAATCCGTTGGCGCTGCTCGGGTGAGCGATTCCAATAGAGGGCGGCGAGGTTTTCACGCAGATGTGCAAACTGCTCACCGAGCTTCTGCTGAAACTGACCCAACAGCTCTGCCGCCTTTTTTGTTCCGGAGCGAAATTGATCTTTCAAGCGATATCCTTAAAACGGTTCTTTGCCTGCGGCTGCCAAAACAGTCGCCTGGCTTTGTAGTAATGCACTTTGTGCTAACGCCAACTGAATTTCCAATAAGCGCAATTGCGCCTGGGCAGTCAGCACGTCATTAAATCCTTGGCCATTATTGGCGTACTGGTTTAGTCCTACCTTATAGGCCGCATCAGCCTGCGGTACTTGGCGATCGCGCAAAAACTGCGCCTGATTTTTTGCTTGTTCGTAATTGGCATAGGCGGCATTGACTGCCAATACGATTTGCTGGCGGCTGGCAATGTTGCTGGCTTCCAGCGATGCTTGATTGCGTCTGGCTTGCTCTACCCCATATTTTTCTTTGGTAAAGAAATACAGTGGGATCACAATGTCCAGCTCAAACTGATAAAACAAAGTGCCATTGTTTGGGGAGAACGGACCGCGCGGGGTGTACGAAGATCCAATCACCTGAAAATCAGGCAGGTAGGCTTTCTTGGCCAGGGTGACTCCCTTTTTGGCGGCATCCAGTTGCAAGGCAGAGCTCTTGAGGAGAGGATGGCTACTTTCCGCATAATCTTCTAGCTCCAACAAAGTGGGGACGGCATTGAGGGCCAGACGGGCATCCCCGCGCAGGACTAATTGCTCCCGCGAATGGCGCCCAATTAAGGCATTGATACTCTTGATTGCAACTTGCAATTGGCGGTCTAATGCAAATTGATCGGCTTCGGCCGCACTTTGCGCCACCTGGGCATTTAAAAACTCGACATAGGCTGCCGCATTATTGGCGTAACGGGCTTTGGCTACGTTCTTAATCATTTCCAAACGGGTGACCGACTCTTTTAAAACCGTTAGCTGCTTTTGCGATGCCAAGGCGCTGTAATACAAACTGGATAACTGCGCCCCCAATTGCAGGTAAGTGGATTCACTTTGGGCTAGTAGTGCTTCTGCATTGGTATTGGCAATATCGGCGGCCAAACTTTTCTTACCGGGAAACTGAAATGGCTGAGCAAAGGAGATGGCATTGTTATTACTGATCCCATTCGGGTACTGGCTACTTGGCGCATTGGCGCTGCCCAAGGCCAAGGGCGCATTGGCTGGCATGCCAGACCACACTAAGCCCACCTGAGGATTAGCGGGCGCCGCGATTTGTGGCACGGTGGCTTTAGCCGCAAAGTAAGACTCGCGCAGCGCTGCGAGCTGGGGGTTATTGAGCTTGAGTTCAGACCACAGCTGACGTAAATCCAGTTCGCTCGGTGCGGCTGCCTTAGGGCTTGAGTTGGCGCTGGAGTTTAGATTCGGGCTGGGCTTGGAATTGATACTGGGACTACTAGCAGCACTGGGAGGCGTATTTTTTGCGGGGGCAACAGTCACCGACGCATCACGCGCGATTGAGGGCGCTTGCGCATGCGAATCTAAAATAGCGCCGCAACAAAGCGCAAGGATTAGCGAGCAGGCGCGGTAGCGATAGCTTGATAACGCAGCATGAGGGAATCGCATGCTTCTAAAATTTATTACCACAATCTTCAATTGCTGTCTTGCCCCCTATTACCCGATGAAATATGGGTATTTGATTATAGGGGGTAAACCCTTCTTAGCAGACTGAGAAGGCTAAAAAAGGAGGGGTCAAACGCCGAATTGCGGCCTAAAGGCTGATGTGTGCCCGAACGCCAAAGATATTGACGGGACCGCGCGCTGCGTTATAGGCGGGGTTGGCGATCCGCTGGTAGTTCAGGGAAATAAACAGCTCCTTATAGGCCTTGACGCTGTAATAGGTTTCTAAAACCTGTTCAGGCTTGTAGCTAAGCTTGCCGTCGCCAATAAAAGTCGTCATCCCGCCGTCTTGTAAATAGCTAATTTGCGCTGATGAAATGCCATTCACGGCAAAACCGACCCCTAGCGTGTCGCCGGGTCTAGACCAGGATGCGCCCTTCACGCTCACCCCACCCGAAAGCGATTTACTGATGTCCAGGGTCTGGGTTTCTGCAGCGCCGGGGTTCCAACTCCAGCGACCAAAAATGCCAATGTCTTGACTGAGCGCTTGATCGAAATTAAGACCATAACCCCAGGTATTCGTGGAGGCTTGGCGCACATTAGTGATATTCGGCGGCGTGGTGTTGGTTTGCTGCGCACGATTGAGGGCATTTTGATACGTGCCCATAAAAGCATGCTGCTGAAAAAGCAATCCCCGCACAGCGCCTGGGCGTCCATCAATCGCATGGGTGCGCGTGAGCTCCACTTGATTGCTATAGTCTTTCGATAAGGAGTAATCGAGCTGGGCAGTATTGGGTATGGTTGGCAAGGCTAGTCGGGCCGCCTTCAAAATGTAATTGGCCTGATACCACTCGGCTACGGCGCCGTAGGTATATCCCTTGGTATCGGCTGCATAGCCATACGCACCCATGGAAAAGATCGAGGCATTCTGAAACTGCGTACGCGGATCATGGCTGTAGGCATTGTCATCAAAGTAATCCAGTGTGGCGATCTTGCCGTAGCTCAGCACCAATCGATTCTTGTCTATATTACCCGCCAATTGATTGGCTTCGCCCGCGATGTGTTCTTGCCCGCCGCCGAGGCCAATGGTTTGCCGCAGAAAAGCCCGGGCGGTGTAAAAGACAGGATTCGGATAAGCACCCTTCTGTAACTCGCCGTTATAAATGCCGCCGACTCCAGTGAGCTGCCCATTAAATGGAGCGCCTTGGAACATTTCACCATTCCAATACACCTCGGCACCTTTCCACAGCCTTGTACCAATAAATGCAGTGGCACTTAATGAATAACTATCTGCAGGACTGGCCGATTTATTCAATAAGCTATTTTGCCCAGAGTATGGGGAATTAAAGTTATTGCGTTGTTGCAGCATGTAGGTCGCTTGCCCATGAATACTCCAGCGCTCTGTCTCTCCCATCAATGGAACTTTGCTGTCCACTACCGGCTCACTGTCAACCGGCGCAATCGCCCAAGCAGCACTGGTCCCTGCGCTAATACAGCAGCACAGAATCAGCCTGGCGTAAATGGGGCGGTTTAGAAAGTACATGGGTGCAATCATTCAGGAATACCGCAACCCTATCATAGGCATGTGGCGATTTAAAGAAATGCCGCCCATGCCACCAACGCGAATGAACGCATTAAGGTGAATTTACTAAGGTGAATTTACTAAATACGAGGACTAGCCGACGGCGCGTCGATCCATCAGGGCCCGGGCTAAGGTGCCGGCATCAACGTACTCGAGCTCTCCGCCCACCGGTATGCCCCTGGCAATGCGGGTGACCTTGATGCCCTTGGATTTGAGAACTTCCCCAATGTAATGGGCAGTGGCCTCGCCTTCGCTCGTGAAATTGGTAGCCAATACGACTTCGCGTACTGCAATACCGGTATCGGGATTTTCAATGCGTGCCAAGAGCCGATCAAAATGAATTTCCGTGGGACCCATACCGTCCAGGGGCGAGATACGACCCATTAGTACAAAGTAATTGCCTTTAAAGCTGAGTGTTTGTTCGACCATGACTTGGTCGGCTGGCGTCTCCACAATGCAGAGCATCGAGGGGTCGCGCCTGTCATCCGAACACGTAGAACAAATCGCTGTTTCGGAAAAAGTATTGCAGCGGCTGCAGTGCCCTACTTTCTCTACCGCCTCACCCAATGACTGGGCAAGTAATGCAGCGCCATTACGGTCATGCTGCAGCAAATAAAATGCCATGCGCTGCGCCGACTTGGGTCCGACTCCAGGCAGAACGCGCAGTGCCTCAACTAAGCGCTGCAGCGCATCCTGCGGAACATCGTTTCGTGCCATTAAAACGGCAACTTAAAGCCAGGGGGCATAGGCATACCAGCAGTAGCGCCCGACATCAGTTTTTCACTGGCGGCTTCCACTTGCTTGAATGCATCTGCATAGGCTACGACCATCAGGTCTTCGAGCATCTCGCGGTCTTCCATTGCGCCTTCGGCAATCTGCACGCGCTTGAGTTCGTACTTACCGGATACCGTCACCTGAATCAAACCATTACCAGCTTGGCCGGTGACTTCCATACTGGCGAGCTCCGCTTGCGCACGCTTCATGTTTTCTTGCATCTGCTGGGCCTGCTTCATGAGGCCAGCAATGTTGCCTTTCATCATTTTGTATTCCCTCTATTCAATATGTATAAATTAATTTGGCTGAATTTGGTTTAATTTGTTTTAGGCTGGCCTTACGGAGCCACTCACCACCTTGGCACCAAACTCGCGCTCGAGTTGCTGCACAAAGGGATCTGCCGCAATCCGCTCTTCGGCATTCTGGCGTTTCTCTTGCTGTACTTGCGCATCGATTTTGGCTACGGTCTTTTCAACAGCGCCTTCCACTACTTCGATCTGCACTTTTTTTCCGTAATGCACGCTCAGCGCTTCACTCAAGCGGCCAACGCAATCGGCACTTGCTAACTGCGGCAAGCTTGTAATCACCGTTGCCTTAACACCTTGCGCTGAATCCACCCAATCTTGCAATTCTGTTTGATGGGCGAGTTGCTGCACTAAACCGCGCACGGGCAAGGCGCGCATCAAGCTATGCCAATCGGGACGGTCGCTGCTCGACGCGGTTGCGGGGGATGCTACTGATGTTGCTGCTTTAGGCGCAGCTGCAGGTGCAGGAGCCGCTGCAGCTGCTGCTGAAACCGGCTTGGCTGCAGCTGGCTTGGTAGCAGTGGAAGCTGCAGCAGTATTTACGCTACCTGCGCTTTGACTGGGTCCTGAACCTGAACTGCCCGGCCGAAAGGCCAGCATGCGCAGAAGTGCCATCGAGAAACCGGTCTGCTCATCCGGAGCAAGTGATAAATCGGGACGGCTAGTAATGGCGATTTGATAAAAGAGCTGGGCCTCTTCTTTACTAAAGACGGTTGCTAAGCGGCGAATCTCGGCTGCTTCGGGCCAATCGTCTAAAACGGATTCCGGGACGACTTGGGCGCTTGCTATCTTTTGTATGAGGCTTGCTAAATCTTGCAGTGCTAATGAGAAAGACATGCTGCGCTCACCCATCTCTTGGGCAACGGCTACCAGGGCTGCGCCATTCTTATTAGCCAGTGCATCGAGTACCTGAATTAAATAGGCATCATCGAGCGTGCCCAGCATATTGCGCACTGACTCTTGGGTCACGGTGCCGGCAGCATAGGCAATCGCTTGATCGGTGAGGGAGAGTGCATCGCGCATCGAGCCTTGCGCTGCTTTTGCTAATACGCGCAGTGCGCCGATTTCGGATTCGACTTTTTCAGCGGCCAGTACGGTTTGCAGGTGCTCTACGATTAAAGGCACTGGCATTTGCTTGAGGTTGAACTGCAAGCAGCGTGACAGTATGGTGACTGGTATTTTTTGTGGATCGGTGGTCGCCAGAATGAACTTCACATGCTCGGGCGGCTCTTCTAAGGTTTTGAGCATGGCATTAAAGGCATGGTTGGTCAGCATGTGGACTTCGTCAATCATGTAGACCT
>CALRTW020000026.1:0-18098 GCA_943371165.1 Rhizobium sp. Q54 | reverse complement strand
AAGGCTGATGCCCTCGCCTAAGGCGCCATTTGGGCGTTTAGCTTCGCCTGCCGCGGGTCATGCAGCTTATTTAGGGCCGATAAATAGGCCTTTGCCGAAGCAGCGATAATGTCGGGGTCCGTGCCAACCCCGTTCACAATCCGCCCGCCTTTGGCTAGGCGCACAGTCACCTCGCCTTGCGACTGGGTACCCGAGGTAATGGCATTGACGGAGTACAGCAACTGCTCCGCCCCACTTTTGGCCATGGCTTCAATGGCATTCAAGCTAGCATCCACCGGGCCGTTACCCTCGGCCTCAGAGGTAATCTTCTCACCGCCCATATGAAAGACCACCTGCGAGCTGGGACGCTTGCCGGTTTCGGAGTGCTGACTCAAGGAAACAAAGCGATAAAACTCGCTTTCCTCAGCAGAAGCAGAACCGCTGGTAATCGAAATAATGTCTTCATCGAAGATTTCGGACTTTTGGTCGGCCAAGGCTTTAAAGCGCGAGAATGCATCGTTGAGGGCTTCTTCGGTCTCAACCGTAATGCCGAGCTCCTGCAAGCGTTGCTTAAAGGCGTTGCGACCCGATAACTTGCCCAGCACAATTTTGTTTGCGGACCAGCCCACATCTTCAGCGCGCATGATTTCATAAGTATCGCGGGCTTTCAGAACACCATCCTGATGAATACCAGATGCATGGGCAAACGCATTAGCGCCCACCACCGCTTTATTGGGCTGCACCACAAAACCGGTGATTTGCGAAACCAACTTCGATGCCGGCACAATTTGCGTCGCATCAATACCCACGCTTAAATCAAAATAATCCTTGCGGGTACGCAGCGCCATCACAATCTCTTCGAGCGCCGTATTACCAGCACGTTCACCTAAACCGTTAATGGTGCACTCTACTTGCCGCGCCCCACCGATCTTGACGCCCGCCAAGGAGTTGGCGACGCCCATGCCCAAATCGTTGTGGCAATGGACCGACCAAATAGCTTTATCCGAATTGGGGATACGGGTACGCAAGGTGTGAATGAAATCGCCATAGAGCTCAGGAACCGCATAGCCAACGGTGTCCGGTACGTTAATCGTGGTTGCGCCCTCAGCGATAACTGCTTCGAGTACGCGGCATAAAAAGTCCATCTCCGAGCGATAACCATCTTCGGGCGAGAACTCAATATCGGCCGCTAAATTACGGGCAAAGCGAATCGATTTTTTGGCCTGCTCAAACACTTGGTCAGGCGTCATCCGCAACTTCTTTTCCATGTGCAATGGGCTCGTTGCCAAAAAGACATGGATGCGTTTTGCATTGGCTGCCTTAAGGGCATCGGATGCGCGGGTAATGTCGTTCTCGTTAGCGCGGGCCAAGGAACACACAATCGAATCCTTCACTGCAGCCGCTACTGCCGAAATAGCAGCAAAGTCGCCTTCGGAGCTGGCGGCAAAGCCTGCTTCAATTACGTCAACCTTCAGGCGCTCAAGCTGGCGAGCAATGCGAACCTTCTCATCTTTGGTCATGGACGCCCCTGGCGATTGTTCGCCATCGCGCAAGGTGGTGTCAAAAATAATTAATTTATCGGTCATCACTGCTCTCCAATCCACTGCAATCATTTAAAAAAGGATACGCCAATACAGGTACTGCAAAATCCAAAACAAAAACCCCAGCAAATTTGCTGGGGCCGGTAAGTCTGCTTGATGATTTACTGCACTTGCATCACCTAAGCGTTACCCGCCCCGAGCCGAAGGCTCAGTGCTAGAAGAAGTAGCTCAATTGCGTGCGCTTTATTCATTACCATGAATCTAATATACCTTAATTACCTGTTTAGGTCAGCTTACGGCCGCTAAACCGTTCCCAGCCCCAAATCACATAACCTGAAATCGCATAAATCACGAAGATGCCGAACAAGGTTAAGGGCGGGTTGGACGAAATCAAGACAAAGGTCAAAATCATCAAGACCATGACACCAAAAGGAACGCGGTACCGGATATCCAAGGCCTTCCCGCTATAAAAACGGGCATTGGAGACCATGGTTAAGCCAGCATAGATGGTGATCAAAAAGGTAAACCATGGGATCGCACTATCCCGCACCGGTATCTTATTGTCGTCAGCAAGCCAAATGAATCCAGCAATCAAGGCCCCTGCTGCTGGACTAGGCAAACCTTGAAAAAACTTCTTATCGACAACGCCCGTATTGATATTGAAGCGCGCTAAGCGCAAGGCAGCGCCTGCACAGTAAGTGAATGCAGCTAACCAGCCCCACTTACCAAAATCTTTGAGCACCCACTCATACGCAACCAATGCGGGGGCAACGCCGAAGGACACCATGTCAGCCAAGGAATCGTACTGCTCGCCAAAGGCGCTTTGGGTATTGGTCATACGGGCAATGCGGCCGTCCATGCCATCCAATACCAAGGATGCAAAGATCGCGATGGCAGCAGTTTCGAACTGGTGGTTCATTGCCTGCACGATTGCAAAGAAGCCGCAGAATAAGGCCGCTGTTGTGAATGCATTGGGCAGCAAATAAATACCCTTGTTGCGGGCACGGGGCTTATCTAATTCATGCTCCTCGACCTCAAAATCAATCGAGTCATTCGACTGGTCCTGTGCATCAGAACGATTACGCCCGCGTGAAATGCGCGTGCGATCAAGGCGATTACGACGACGAAATGGAGTCAATGCGCTTCCTATTTACTGAAGTAAATCAGGTGAATCAATCAAGACCCGGTAGACGAGCCAAAGCCGTTCGAGTTGCAGAGACCTTTTCACCAACACTAACTAAAGGCTCCGCAGTTAGAGGCAAATATACATCGACTCGCGATCCAAAGCGAATGAAGCCATAACGAGACCCGCGTTTGACGTGCTCACCCACATGGATGTAGCACAAAATGCGCCGTGCAATTAAGCCTGCCACCTGAACCAAGGTAACCGTTTGGCCATTGGCATCAATCACCACAGCATTGCGCTCATTTTCGACGGAGGCCTTATCCAGTGCGGCATTGACAAACTGCCCCGGGAAATACTGCACCTCTTTAACAAGGCCATTGACTGAGCAGCGGTTGGAGTGCACGTTAAATACATTCATGAACACACTGATCTTGATCGCTTCGCGATTAGCATACGGATCTTGGGTCTTTTCAACCACAACAATCCGGCCATCCGCAGGCGATAAAACCAAATCACGACCCAGTGGCGCAATGCGCTGGGGGTCACGAAAAAACTGCAGTACAAAAAAGAAAACGATCCACAGGGGCGAGGCCCATGCAAAACCAGCGTACTGCTGGACTAGCACGGTCGCCACCCCAACGGCTGCCAAATAAGGCCAGCCTTCTTTCGCAATAATGGGGTGGGGATACATCATGGGTGCTTTGCGCCTTTGTGGGTAGTTGTTTAGTTCTTCGACTGATCGACTAACTTGTTCTTTGCAATCCAAGGCATCATCGCGCGCAGTTTCTCGCCGACGATTTCAATTTGGTGCTCTGAATTCAAGCGACGACGGGAGATTAAGGTTGGTGCGCCAGCCTTGTTCTCAAGAATGAAGCTCTTTGCGTATTCGCCAGTCTGAATGTCTTTGAGGCACTGACGCATCGCGTTCTTGGTGTCTTCCGTGACAATGCGCGGACCAGTAACGTACTCGCCGTACTCCGCATTGTTTGAAATCGAGTAATTCATATTGGCAATACCGCCCTCGTAGATCAAGTCCACAATTAACTTGAGCTCATGCAAGCACTCAAAGTAAGCCATCTCTGGAGCGTAACCCGCTTCAACCAAGGTCTCGTAACCGGCCTTGATGAGCTCTACAGTACCGCCGCAGAGAACAGCCTGCTCACCGAATAAATCGGTTTCGGTTTCTTCGCGGAAATTGGTTTCGATAATGCCGGCGCGACCACCGCCGTTAGCAGTTGCATAGGACAAAGCGAGATCACGAGCCGAACCGGATTTGTCTTGATATACGGCGATCAAATGAGGAACACCGCCGCCCTGGCTATAAGTACCACGCACAGTGTGGCCTGGCGCCTTAGGAGCAATCATGATCACATCCAAATCAGCGCGGGGCTGAACTTGGCCGTAATGCACATTAAAGCCATGGGCAAATGCCAAAGCCGCGCCCTGCTTGATATTGCCGTGCACTTCATTCTTATAAACCTCAGCAATTTGCTCATCGGGCAAAAGCATCATGACAATGTCCGCATCCTTCACTGCCTCGGCTACTTCCTTCACGGTCAAGCCAGCATTGGCTGCTTTTTTCCATGATGCGCCATCTTTGCGCAAACCGACGGTAACTTTGACGCCTGAATCGTTTAAGTTCAATGCATGCGCGTGGCCCTGTGAACCATAACCAATGATGGTGACTTTTTTGCCTTTAATCAGGGATAAATCCGCGTCTTTATCGTAAAAAACTTTCATGCTATTTCCTTATCTTTAAATCGTAGTAAGTGGGTTAAACAAATGGGGGGGGGTTATGAGTACATTCCGAATGAAGCAAATTACACCTTCAAAATACGTTCGCCGCGGCCAATACCCGAGCCACCAGATCGTACTGTTTCTAAAATGGAGGCGCGATCAATCGAATCAATAAAGGCATCCAGCTTGGAGCCATCACCAGTCAATTCAATGGTGTAGCTTTTGTCCGTAACGTCAATGATGCGGCCGCGGAAGATGTCGGTGGTGCGCTTGAGCTCTTCACGCTCCTTACCTACTGCACGCACTTTGATCAACATCAGTTCGCGCTCAATGTGCGAACCTTCCGTTAAATCAAATACCTTCACGACTTCAACCAAACGATTGAGGTGCTTCGTAATTTGCTCAATCACATCCTCAGAACCAATCGTCACGATCGTCATACGCGATAAGGATGGATCTTCCGTTGGTGCAACGCTGAGTGTTTCAATGTTGTAACCACGCGCCGAGAATAAACCGACAACACGGGACAACGCGCCCGGCTCATTCTCCAGTAATACCGAAATAATATGGCGCATTACAGATCCTCACTACCTAAGAGCATTTCAGTAATGCCCTTACCGGCTTGCACCATGGGCCACACATTCTCTTCTGGATCGGTTTGGAAATCCATGAACACCGTACGATCTTTCAAGCGAATTGCTTCCTTGAGGGCTGGCTCAACGTCCGCCTTGGTTTCAATCCGCATACCGACGTGACCAAAGGCTTCCGCCAACTTCACAAAGTCAGGCAAGGAATCCATGTACGAGCTGGAATAGCGACGGTTGTAGGTCAGCTCCTGCCACTGGCGCACCATTCCTAAGTAACGGTTATTCAGCGACACAATCTTCACCGGGGTGTTGTATTGCTTGCAGGTCGAGAGTTCTTGAATACACATCTGAATCGAACCTTCACCCGTGATCGTGAATACATCTTCGTCTGGGAAAGCTTTTTTAATGCCCATGGCGTACGGCAAACCAACGCCCATGGTGCCAAGGCCCCCTGAGTTAATCCAGCGACGGGGCTTATTGAACTTGTAAAACTGCGCTGCCCACATTTGATGCTGACCAACGTCAGAGCAAATAAACGCATCGCCGCCTGTAAGTTCCCATAACTTTTCTACGACGTACTGGGGCTTCACGATTTGCGAATCACGATCGTATTTCAGGCAGTCTTTCTTGCGCCACTCGTTAATCTGATCCCACCACTTCGCAAGGTGGGCGCCGTTCTTGAGGGGGCCCGCTGCTTTAATCTGGCTAGTCATCTCGACCAACACTTCCTTCAAATTACCGACGATGGGCACATCGACCTTAACGCGCTTGGCAATCACGGATGGATCAATATCAATGTGAATGATCTTGCGTGGGTGGCTCGCAAAGTGCTGTGTATTACCAATCACGCGGTCATCAAAGCGCGCACCAACGGCGATCAAGACATCGGAATGCTGCATGGCCATATTGGCTTCGTAAGTGCCGTGCATACCCAGCATGCCCACAAATTGAGGGCTGGTTCCAGGGAAACCGCCCAGACCCATTAAGGTATTGGTGACCGGGTAACCCAGAGCATCGGCAAACGCTTTGAGCTCAGGCGCAGCATCCGACAAAATGACGCCACCACCGGTGTAAATGAACGGACGCTCTGCTTCCAGTAACAAGGAAACCGCTTTACGAATCTGACCACTGTGGCCGCGCAAAACGGGGTTGTAAGAACGCATAGTCAGCTCTTCGGGGTAAATGAACTGACCCTTGGTTGCTGAAATGTCTTTTGGAATATCGACCAGCACAGGGCCAGGTCTTCCAGTCTGCGCAATGTGAAAGGCTTTCTTTAGCGTCAGCGCTAAATCATTAATGTCTTTCACTAAAAAATTGTGTTTGACGATAGGTCGCGTAATACCAACCGTATCGGCCTCTTGGAAGGCGTCCTCACCAATCGCATAGGTGGGCACGTTACCCGTAATGATGACCATGGGAATGGAGTCGGTATAGGCAGTCGCAATTCCAGTGACGGCATTGGTAACGCCAGGACCAGAGGTCACTAAGGCGACGCCGACCTTGCCTGTAGCACGGGCATAACCATCGGCAGCATGCACAGCTGCTTGCTCATGGCGTACCAAAATGTGCTCAAACTTGTCTTGCTTGTAGATTTCATCGTAGATGAACAGAACGGCTCCACCGGGATAGCCCCAGACAAACTCGACGCCTTCGGCATGCAGGGCATGGACGAGCATCTCGGCACCAATCATTTCAGGTCCGGTTTTGGTAGGAATTGGGGTGGAATCAGCCTTGGAGGCTAAAAATTCGGCGCTGCTAGTATTCATTGGTAAGGTCCTTTGCAATTTTCGGCAAAAAATTGTTTAGGCTGCTCTGTCCCGTGCTTGTGGCCCGAGTTCGAACGGCGCTTGAACTGAATAAAAAACCGCTTCTTGGACGGCTCTCTAATCGGAGAACCTTGAATTGTAAAGCAATACCCTAAAATGGAGGCATTCTTCCTACACAAGGCCTTCCTGTTTTTGCATGGCATCCGCCCCCGAACTCGCTGATTTTCTCAGTAGCGTTGAAAAACGCGCATTCAAACAGGCTGTTTACGCTGTGCGGGATGAGGACGCGGCATTGGACATCGTTCAGGATGCCATGATCAAACTGGCCGAAAAATACGGGGATAAACCCAGCGCAGAGCTGCCCCTACTCTTTACCCGTATCCTTCAGAACCGCATCCACGACTGGTTTCGACGTCAAAAAGTCCGGAATGCTTGGGTTACCCTTTTCTCCAATATGGGTAAGAAATCGGATGAATCCGATGATTACGACCCTTTAGAGCAGCTCCAAGCTGCCGATGACAGCCAAATTCACCAAGATGGTGCCCAAAAGTTGGAACAAAGCCAGCTTTTGCGTAGTCTAGAGGCTGAAATAGCAAAATTACCAGCACGTCAACGAGAAGCCTTCTTGATGCGTTATTGGGATGAGCTAAGCATTGCCGAAACCGCCCAGATCATGGGGTGCAGCGAAGGAAGTGTCAAAACCCATTGTTCCAGAGCAACACAAACTTTAGCTAATGCATTGAAAATAAAAGGAATTTCATTATGAACCGCGACCAAGACCCCCAATTTGAGCAAGATCGAATTGGCAGCGCCGTGCGCGAATGCCTCGACGGTTCAACCGCACAATTGCCCAGTCGCGTGACTGACCGCCTCTATCTCGCACGCCTTGCGGCAATGGCGGCGCGTAAACCTGAATTCGTACCGCAATTGGAGCGCGTATTACGTCCACAGCTGGCCTTGAATCAGGGCGGCAATAGCAGCCAGTCCTCCTCCAATTGGGGTCGATTAAGCTGGTTTGCACCGTTTATTGTCTTGGCATTGGGCTTATTGGCGATTTCCGAGTGGCAGCAAGACGCGCGCATCAACGACATTGCCGCAGTCGACATTGCCCTACTATCGGATGACGTTCCACCAGACGCTTATATGGATAGTGGCTTTCTGGCATTCTTAAAACTCAGCAGCCACGCCAAGCGCGAGCTGGAGACCGGCAACTCCGAGAAGGTGGACGCTGCAGTGGATCCATCCTAACTGCGGACCGAAATAGATCGCCATGCTGTCCACACTTCTCCTGCACACGCAATCTGCACGCGCTGCAAAGCAAGGTGCATGGGGTACGAGTGTGGGCGCGTTTCTATTTGCCTTTAGCCTGCTGGCAATTGGTCCCGTAAATGAAGTAGCGGCTCAGGCCAAACAGCCAGCCACAGCTAGCATCGCAAAACACAGCGGTAATTGGGACGACTTAAGCCTAGTACAACAAAAGATCTTGGCGCCACTCGAAGAAGATTGGAGCTACCTTTCTAAAGAGCGCCGGCAAAAATGGATTCAGGTTGCCAATCTCTATCCCAAAATGAAGCGTGCGGATCAGGAGCGCTTGCAATCGCGCATGAACGAGTGGTCCAAACTCTCGCAAAAAGATCGTCGCATCGCGCGCGACAATTACCTCAGCAGCTTGCGCTTCCCTGCAGAAGAGAAAGCCTCCGCATGGCAGGCTTACCAGCAACTCAGCCCAGAAGATAAGAAAAAATTAGCCGCCAAGGAAGACAATAAGAAAAAGCCGACCGCGGCGAGCGCGCCCACACTACAAAATCGTCCTAACCCAGCGCCCACCGTAACGCCGGCTGCTGCGCCCAATAAAGACGATGGCGCATGAGTCAGCCGCATCTTGATAGCACTAGCAGTTCCGTTGATACCCCACTGACTGCATTGCCCTCACCCGGCTTTTGGAAGCGGGTCTTCTGCATTCTCTACGAGCAACTCATTCTGTTGGGCGTGATTGCCCTGCTCTTCTTATTACCCAACCTCGTACTCGGCATTCTTTTTGGAATCTCGCTTCCCAGCTGGTTAACGTTTTTCTATTTATACGCCGTACTAGCGCTTTATTTTATTTGGTACTGGACGCATACCGGCCAAACCTTGGCGATGCAAACCTGGCGTGTGAAGTTAGTGAACGTCTCTGGTGCCCGCCTCACCCGCAGGCAAGCCCTGTGGCGCTACGTCTATGGCTCTCTGTGGCTCGTACCCTGCATCCTGATTCAAGCCAGCGCTGATCTGCAAAAGTGGGGAATCATTGGCTTACTGTTTGCGGTATCGCTATTTCTGTGGCCACTCTCCATTTACTTGGACCCGCGTCACCGCCAAACGATTCCTGATCGGCTGGGTAAAACCAAATTAATTACCCTGCCAAAAATAGAGAAGAAAAAGTAAGTTGCTTCGCGCGCTTCTTTAGACGCAGGATTACGCTTCGCGCAAGCAGTCAATTGCAGTAGCCCGCTGGATCTTCCGTTGAAATTGGTAGCCCGCAATTGCACAAGCAATCAATCCAAACGCAACCCCCATCGCGATGGATGACGCAAACGAATTGAATTCAATTTCAAGCACGAAATGCCCCAATGCCCAGGCGGCCATCGCAGCAGCAAACCCACCTAAGAGACCAGCCAATCCACCCACAATCGCTAATTCAATACTGGCAATGGCAGCCAGCGTTGGACTCGAAGCGCCGACAGCTTTGAGGAGTGCGGCATCCCGAAAGCGCTCGTCTTGCGTTGCTGAAATCGCTGCAAACAAAACGAGAATGGCTGCGGCGATTGTGAATGTGAACAAGAGGCCTAAGGCAGCGCCTAGGCGATTCAGGACATCTTGGATTTGTTGCAAGGAGTTCGCCACATCCACTACGGTGATGTTGGGATAGCGCTGGGTTAAGCGGAAGTCCAGCACTTCAGTCGAGGGTGGCTGGTAATACGCGGTAATCCAGGATTGTGGCAAGTCTTGCAAGAGAACTGGCGGCATGATCACGAAGAAATTCACGCGCATCGAGCCCCACTCCAACGTACGCAAGGAGGTAATTTCAGCGCTGACGGTCTCGCCGGCAATCTCAAACGCCAATCGATCGCCTAGTTTTAATCCGAGGGTTTTAGCAATGCCAGTCTCGATCGAGATTTGCGGCTGGTCTTGTTTAAACCAGTTACCAGCAACCACTTGATTGCCATCCGGCAAATCCATGGTGTATGACAGATTAAATTCGCGATCCACTAAACGGCGCGCATTGTCTTTACTGTAATCACTCGGCATCACGGGCCGATTGTTAATCTCTACTAAACGCCCACGCACCATGGGATACAAATCAGGCTTGCCTAGACCAGCTACTGCAAGGTCTTGCGTTAAGGCATCGCGTTGATCATTCTGAATATTAATCACAAAGCGGTTCGGCGCATCGACCGGTACATTGCCTTGCCAGGTTTTAAGTAAATCCTGTCGCAAGAGCAAGATGATTAATAAGGCCATCAAAGCAATCGCCAATGCCGTGATTTGCATCACAGCAAATGCGGGGCTACGCGCCTGCGCACGCAATGCAAAGCGGCCTGCAAAGCCAAGGCGGCTGAGCGCCCCACTCACCGAAGAACGTGCCAATAGCTTCAGCGCGGTCCATGACAGCAGTGCAAAAACGGCAATCGCACCACCAAAACTCAAACCAACCCAACTGGCTAACTTCCAGTCGCGCGCTGCCCAGAGTAGCAAGACAGCAAAACTGAAGAGTCCCAATAAGGCAACCCAGCGCGCCGCGACCGGAACTCCGCTTAATTCACGGCGGACCAAGCGTACCGGTGAAATCTGTACCAAAGTGAGCAATGGCGGGCCTGCAAAACCCAATAACAAAAACCAGGAGAGCAGCGCGCTCCACAGCACAGGCCATACGGATGGTGGGGGTAAATCGGCCATCAATAAATTACCCAAGAACCACATCAGTCCATACTGAATCAGCCAACCTACTCCAATACCGAATGCAGCGGCCAATAAACCCAAGAAGGCCAGTGTTTTCAGTTGCTGGCGCAGAATCGTCCCCTGGGTTGCGCCAAGGCATTTCATGACCGCACAAACATTGGCCTGTCGTACTACGTAACGGCGTGCAGCCAAGGCAATCGCCACTGCAGATACCATCGCAGTTAACAGCGCAATTAAAGATAAAAACCGTTCGGCCCGATCGAGCGTTTTGCGCATCACCGGCTGCCCCGTCTCGAGGGTTTCAATGCGCATGCCACGCAGCTGATCGGACTCGATCGCATTCACTACCCAGTTTTGATAATCCGCAACCGCCGCATTGGATCCGGCTATTAGCAAGCGGTAGGTCACACGACTTCCCAAGCCAAGCAACTCCGTCTTGGGCAAATCGTCTAAAGCGATCATGACCCGCGGGGCAAAGTTCATAAACGCAGCGCCGCGATCGAGTTCACGCAGCAAGACGGCATCGATACGCAGGCGTGCCTGCCCTAGCGCAACGGTATCGCCAATCTTGGCTTGCAAGACCTCCAGTAAAGCCGGATCGACCCAGGCATTACCGGGTGCCGGCCCATTACTACTATTTACTTTCTCTTTGTCCTGGGGGTTTGTGCTGCGGCTGATTTGCAGTTCCCCGCGTAAGGGGTAGTCGCTACTTACGGCTTTGAGTGACGATAACTTCCCCCGCTCACCTGCCGTTGCCATACTCGGAAAAACCACCGTTTGTGCAATCGATAGTTTGCGGTCCTTGGCTGCCTCTATAAATCGGGCTGGAATGGGCTGATCGGCTGCAATCAATAAATCGGCTGCTAACAGTTGGCGTGCATCAAACTCAAACGCCCGTTGCATCCGGTCGGCCAAAAAGCCAACGCTAGAAAGCGCTGCAACCGATAGGCTGAGTGCAGTCCCCAGCCAGAGCAATTCAGGTGACTGCAGGTCTCGCTTAAACCATCTCCATGCCTGCTGGATCACGACGCGCTCAAATCCCCTGAATCTGTCCGCCATCCACGCGAATGACAGAACCAGTAATGTAAGAGGCATTGGCGCTCGCTAAGAATGCCGCAGTATCGCCATACTCTTTTGGATCGCCGTAGCGCCCTGCTGGTATTAACTTAATGCTCGCAGCCACCACAGCATCGTATGGCATATTCTCACGCTTGGCACGTACTTCATCCAGCTGACGTAAGCGATCGGTTGCAACCCGGCCCGGCATGATGACGTTCACTGTAATGCCCTCGCTCGCCACTTCGGCGGCCAATGTCTTAGACCAGGCTAACAAAGATGCGCGCAGGGTATTGGAGATGGCTAAGTTTTTTATCGGAGCAATCGCGCCCGATGTGGTGCTCGTCATAATGCGGCCCCAGCCACGCTTGCGCATGCCTGGTAACACACGATCAGTAATGGCAATGAGTGAAAGCACCATGTCATTAAACGCCTTTGCCCACACCTGCGGATCTTGGCCTGCTGCCGGGGTTGGCGCCGGACCGCCCGTATTGTTAATCAAAATATCAATCGGGCCAAAAGTAGCCTCCACCTTGGAAACGTGCGCATCGATCACCGACAGATCCGATAGATCCCAATTCAATGCCATTGCCTTTCCACCGGCAGCCTCGATCATGGCTACTGTTTGCGCAAGCCCTTCTGGATTGCGACCGGTCACTGCAACATTCACGCCTTCTCGGGCGAGTGCCACTGCCATGGCTTGACCCAAGCCACGGCTCGATGCCATGACCAGCGCCGTCTTTCCTTTGATTCCTAAGTCCATTGTTCTTTCCTTTAACGCAATCTCAAACCCATCTCGCACTGTAGCTTAAAAGCGCCAATCGCACGCCCTAAGCCACTGACAAGCCTTATTGGCGACTGATTGGCTTTGGTAAATTAGTCGATGCCGCAAACAGATCAGCCTCTAACTGCTGCAGAATCTGAGCTAAGGCCTGTTGCTGCCCCAAAACCAAGGTTTGCGGCAGGTTATTCGCCAGTGCTACGCGCTGCGTATAGCGTTTCGCAGTAATTAATGGATTGGACAGATTCGGGTTGGTTACGGTCAAAAAGAATTGCACCGAAACCACTGCCTCAGGACTTCCACGGTAATCACCATAGAGCTCATCGACGGTTGCCTGCAATGTGTAGTACGGGAAAAAGCTAGTGCCCTGCGCTACCGTTATACGAAAAATACCCGATTGATCAAGCCATTGCCGACTGGCATTTGAGAACATGCTACTTGGCGTCGCAATATAGGCGTTGTAAAAGTCTTTCTCATAACGCTGGTCACTCACACGGTATACCAGGGACTTGGTATCGAATGGCGTTGCCACTGAAAATGTGCCCATCTTTAACCATAACGGCGATTGCATCTTCCGCTGGGGTCCAGTGCGCTCTGGTGCTAGCAACCAATTGGCGGTATCGATCGCTGGGCGGGTCGGCGCGCACGCTAACAACGCAAACGCAATGACCGTCAGTAAAGTCAAGCCGGCAATGCGCTGAACAATAGAGGCTGATTTGCTATGCAATGAATTGATGGTAAGTAGGCTCATTTTTGAACTCCGGTCGTGCCAGCATTGACTGGCAGTTGAATACGAGCCGGTGGCTCGCCCCAAATTAAGGAAGACGGCGAACGGCTAGCGAT
The DNA here is from genome assembly GCA_943371165.1 of Rhizobium sp. Q54. Classification (GTDB taxonomy): domain Bacteria; phylum Pseudomonadota; class Gammaproteobacteria; order Burkholderiales; family Burkholderiaceae; genus Polynucleobacter. Next base: position 4,743 of record CALRTW020000026.1, on the reverse strand, counting down.
CCGCGTTAAATCATTGAGCTGCTCACTAGCTTGCTTGAGATTTTCGATGGTAGTTGAGGTGTCGCCTTGAATACTGCTGAGCATTTGCCGCAGCACTACTGCGCTAGCCACCAGCTCTTGCGTTAGTAACTCCAGCTCGGCATTGCTCGTCACGGCATTCATCTTCACAAGCAAGGTGTTAAGCTCTTTTACGGACTGGGAAATCCCATCATTGCCTTTTCCGCTTCCGGCCAAAACGGTATTGAGATTGCTAACCAGCGAATCAAATTTTTGCTGGGTTTCAACTAAATTCAGAGCGCTCAAATTAGTCACTACTTTTTGCAGCCCTGAAAAAATCTCGTCTGCTGGGCTAGGTAAAGATGGGATAACGGGGTAATCCGGCTTCCAAGAATACGTGGGGGTTGCGTAGTCTGCGTTGCCTGACTCAAAATCAAGCTCGATGTAATTCACGCCAGTAATGCCCATGGTCTTGACCTTGGCACGTAAATTGGCGGTGACCAAGCCATTCATCTCGCCCAGAAATTGTTTGGGGTCGCCATTAATGAGCATGCGCACGATCACGTATTCTTTACGTTCTATGAGCGGGACATTTTTTTCGTAGATCTCGCCGGTTAAGCCGACGGAGATTACCTGCCCTACTTTCACGCCCCTGAACCGAACGGAAGCGCCATTATCGAGGCCGGTAACCGATTGCTTTATGTACGTTTCAACCTCAAACGTTTTTTGAAAGATTTGCCCAGATCCAAAAACCAGAATAAGGGCAATCAATGCTCCGATGGCGGCTAGTACAAACAAGCCAAGACGAAAATAATTGGGGTTGGAATTGCTCATGCTGCTTCCTTGCTCATGATGCGATTGAAGAATTGATGGACACGCGGATCCGCACTTTGATCCCGCAATACTTTTGGATCCCCTTCTGCGATGATGCCTTTACTTGCCTTGTCCAACATAATCACTCGATTCGCGATCGAGTAAATACTAGCCAGCTCATGTGACACGATAACAAAGGTAATACCCAGGTTTTGGGACAGGTCTAGGATGGTCCGATCCAGGTCCGCCGAGGTGATCGGGTCAAGACCGGCAGACGGCTCGTCTAAAAACAATATTTTGGGATCCAAGGCCATGGCACGCGCAATTGCGGCACGCTTTTGCATACCGCCACTGATCTCGCTGGGCATATATTGCTCGTAGGGCAAGAGGCCGACTAAGTCCAACTTGCAACGGGCAATTAAATTCATTTGCTCACGGTCTAGGCTGGTGTACTCCTCCATAAATAAAGTCACGTTTTCCAGTAAGTTCATGGAGCCAAATAAAGCGCCCTGCTGGTACATCACCCCAAAGTGCGTCATGATTTTTTGACGATCTTCGCCATGGGCATCGGTTATATCCTGGCCTTCAATCAGTACGCTGCCCGCAAGGGGTTCATATAAACCAAAGAGGTTTTTCAAGAGGCTAGACTTACCGCAGCCAGAGCCGCCTAGGATCACAAAGATCTCGCCTTCGTTTACCGAGAAATTAAGGTTTTGCAGCAGCACATTCTGCCCATAGCCAACCGAAAGATTACGAACGTCGATAGCGGCCATCAGAAGTCCGTCTTATAGGAGATATAGGCAAACACGCCGTCCACCAACACAATCATGACAATACTGCTCACCACAGCCCGCGTTGCTGAAATACCCACTGCCGCCGCACCCGTTCCGGTTTGCATGCCGCGCATGCAGCCTACCGCCGCAATCACAATGCCGAACAGCACAGACTTAGTCAGGCCCGAGAACACATCTTCTAGGTCCACGGTGTTTAAAACCCCATCGTAGAAATTAACCAGCGGTATTCCATAGGCCATCATCGTGAGCGAAGAGGCAAAGACGCTGACGATATCGGCATATAGCGTCAAGATGGGGGCCACCAAAATACCCGCAAGTACGCGCGGCACCACCAAGAAGCGGACTGGGCTGAGGCCTCCAGTCACCAAGGCATCGACTTCGCTATTGACCGTCATGGTGCCAATTTCAGCGGCGAAGGCAGCGGACGAACGTCCTGCCAACAAAATGGCGGTAATTAGTGGCCCGAGCTCTCGAAAGATTCCCAAGGCAACTATCGGGCCCACAAAGGTAATTGCACCAAACTTTTGCATACCAATCGCAGACTGAAAGGACAAAATCACGCCAATCAGAAAGGCCACTAAACCGACAATCGGCAAGGCAGCGACGCCTGCCTGAAAGGCGGCATTCACAAAGTCACCCCAACGTACTTGGCGTGGATGCAATAAGGCCCACACTAAATCGGCCGTCACATGGCCAGCAAAGGTAATGATTGAAGCAATGTCTTTTAAGAGGAGACTGCTCGCACGACCCACCGCCACTACAAAATTATCTTTGGGCTTAGTTGATACCGCTGGGAATAACTTACCAATCGGATCAAATTGCTGCAGCAAGGGCAAATAGCGCTTGTCCAAACCAGTTAAGGTAAATGTGCCATCGTGCTTTTCTTGGTTCGCATGCAAATCAATCAAAAATGCGACGCCAGCGCCATCCAAGTACTCCACCTGGGATGCATCGACGCCGAGCGTCTTTTGGCCGGGCGCCTGCCCCAGCCACGCATCCTGATACTGGCGAACGGCCGTCCAAATACTGCCCAAGGCATAAATATCAATCTTGCCCCGCAGCGCCAATTGCGCATGCGTGCCGTCGATGACCTTCCAGTCAAATGGGAGCAAAGCGGATAGGGATTGGTTCATGGTGCGCTTAATGGAGATGCAACAGATGAACGATCAATTGCTATAGAAATAAGAGCATTCAATGGTGGATGAGCCATAAGGATACTAGATGGGCCTAAGAAGCATGTTCATAAGGCTTTCTTATATTATATGTGTATGGTGTGTATATCAGTAATTAAATAAGGGAAAGTCCATGAAATATCCAATCGCAATAGAGCCAGGAAACGATGCGGATGCCTGGGGCGTAGTAGTGCCTGATTTACCAGGTTGCTTTTCAGCTGCGGATAGCGGTATTGATGAAGCCATCGACAATGCAAAACAAGCCATTGAATTGTGGATCGAAGCCGCCTTAGATGACAATCAAGATGTACCAAGACCAAGCTCGATTAATGCCTTACAGAAGAGAAAAGAATTCAAGGGAATGATTTGGGCCATTGCCGAAATTGATCCCGCCCTTCTTTCCAATGAAATCGAACGCGTGAATATCTCCTTACCAAAGCGAGTATTGGCACGATTGGATGCAAAAGCAAAGTCAGCTGGAGAAAATCGCTCGGGATTTATTGCCCAAATGGCAATCAGCGCTTAAAAGGTAAGGCCTCCCTATTGGGAGGCCTTATAGTTGGTGCGGCTGGCAGGAATTGAACCCACGACCCCTTGGTTCGTAGCCAAGTACTCTATCCAGCTGAGCTACAGCCGCAACAGCCATAATTATGCCATGGAAGAAAAGAACTACATCACGCCGGTCGGTCACGAGCGTCTTAGGGCGGAACTTTTAGAGCTTTTGGACGTGGAGCGCCCCAAAATCGTCGAGATTGTCCACTGGGCTGCCTCCAATGGTGACCGCTCTGAAAATGGGGACTACATCTATGGCAAAAAGCGCCTACGGGAGATTGATCGGCGAATTCGGTTTTTAAACAAACGACTTGAATTTGCGGTAGTTGTAGACAATGCCGCCCGAATATCCGGTGACCAGGATGCCGATCAGGTCTTTTTTGGAGCGACGGTGACCTACTGCCCTACCAGCGGATCCGATAAGGGAAAAGAAGAAAACATCACAATCGTTGGGGTTGATGAGGTTGATTTAGAGCAAGGGCATGTCAGCTGGGTATCGCCGATTGCTAAAGCGCTAATTAAGGCGCGGATAGGCGATTGCGTTCGCATTCAAACGCCCAGCGGCCCTACTGAAATCGAAATCCTGGACCTTGAGTACCGCGCTTAAGCGCCGGTTCGCACTACCCGCATTACATCGGGGTTGTTTCGCAAACTCCGCATCACTTTAGAAAGATGCAAGCGATCCGCCACTTGCAAGGTAAAGCGAATGATGACAGCATCTTCTTTATGCCGGTCTTCCATCGAGACATTCATGATGTTGCAATCAGCTGAGGTAATGCTACTCGCGACCCGAGCCAATACACCCTTACCTTGGTGGGTATCAACTGCTAAGTTCACCTCAAATTCGCGGTGAATGTCTTTACTCCACTCCACCTCCACCCATTTATCGCTGTCTTTGGATAGCATGCGCAAGGCAGTTTTACAGTCGTTCACGTGAATCTGCAGGCCCTCGCCTTTGCCTAAATAGCCAATAATGGCATCGCCCGGAATGGGATGGCAGCAGCTTTGGAAACTCGTCGACATACCTTCGCGCCCATCGACCAAAATAGCCTGCTTTTGGTGTGAATGGGGCTCGTGGTGAACGGCCCAGTCACCCGAACCCAAACGCATCTGCTCATCACCGCCCTCTTCGTCCAGCAGAATTTTCAAGCGAATGGCTAGCTCTTGGTGCGAGCGGCGACCCAAGGCAATATTGACGCACGCCTCTTCGCGGGTCTTATCGCCAGTCCAGTGCAATAACTTCTCCCAAATGCCGCCGGATAAAAGTCCGGCATCCACGCCTTGTTGGCGTAGGGCATTCGCTAATAAGCGCTCGCCCAATTGCAAAGACTCGCCGTAATGCTTGGTCTTGAGCGAATGGCGAATCGACGCCCTGGCTTTACCCGTGCGCACAAACGCGAGCCAACCGGGGTTGG
>CALRTW020000025.1:0-18466 GCA_943371165.1 Rhizobium sp. Q54 | reverse complement strand
GATTCCTTGAATGGATCCGTGTTTGGGGTCTTAAGGCACGCAATACAACCCAATTCACCACGGAACGTGCACCATTATCCTTCAGCAGGGTAGCGATCTCATGCAAAGTTGAGCCGGTGGTCATCACATCATCAAATACCACGATCGATTTATTCCGTATTTTTGGTAATGCTTCCGGGTGAATATAAAACGCATGACGTAATGCGGTCTGTCGATCGAGGCGATTGTGCTCCACTTGATTCACATCCGAATGGTGTCGCCCCAAGGCATTGGCAATCGGTTCAATGGAGCGCGGCAATGGAATGCGCGTTGCTATTTCCCAGGATTGATTAAAGCCACGTTGACTGAGTTTTTGGGTACTCAGCGGGACAGGCAATAACACTGCTGCTTCGGAGGTATTCAGATGCGGTAGTGCCAAACGGCTCCAGGCGAAGGCAAAGGCATTAGCAATCGCGAGGCGCCGCTGGTATTTGAGTTGATGCATTGCGTTCTGCAAGACGCCATCGTAGCGATCAAGGCAATGGGTTCGATCAAACGCCGGGGCTTGTGACAGGCAGGCCTTGCATTGGTTTGGCTTGGTATTGCGGTCATCAAGGTCAACGCCGCAGCGGATGCAGCAAGCGTAATGAAAGAGCGATTGGTTTTCTAAAAAAGCGAAGCAAGCATGGCACACCATTTCCGTTTGATGGCGGGTGCACACGATGCATGCGGTGGGCATTAAATGCTGAAAGAGGGTGTGTAAAAAATGCATGGGGCGCTGAGTATACTGAGCGCATGACCCGATCATTAAGATGGCTTAAAGACGATATTGCCTTGCGCATGATGCAAAAGCTCGAGCTGCTCAAACATGAGCCGCGTTCACTATTGATCATTCCGGATGCGCCTGGAGTGCACGCCAATCGCTTGGCCAAACGATTCCCAAAAGCGGCGCTCTCAAGCATTCCTGAGTTAGATCTCAGCTGGGCCGATATGACAAAAATGAAGTTGGCTCGAACATGCGGCTTCATTACTAATGGCCTATCGCGCTTTCCAATCATGCGTGAGGGCGGACTTGCTCTTCCAGATCAATCGCAAGACATGGTGTTTAGTAACTTATGGATCCACTCCCTAGATCAGCCGAAATGGGTCGTTCAGGAAGCATGGCGGGTCTTGCGCGAGGGCGGCCTCTTTTCCTTCAGCTATCTGGGCCCCGATACCGGTAAAGAGTTGCGTGCAATGCAATGCAATGCCGTGGATGAGTCTGCATTAGTACCTCTCCCTGGAGCATGGGATATGCACGATTTAGGGGATGCGCTGGTGGAAAGCCGATTCTCCGATCCAGTGATGGATATGGAATACCTTTACCTGGAATACGAATCCGATGCGCTTTATCTTCAAGACGCCCTTGCTCTTGGACTCCTTTCGGCGCAGCAGGCACAGGCAATTTCCGCAGACAAAACCACGAAATTACCGCAAAAAATGACGCTTGAAGTGGTGTATGGACATGCTTGGGTAGTGGGTAAACACCTGTCTGCAGCAAAGGACACCTTAGCCTTTATATCGCCCGATCAAATAAAGCGGAAGAATACGTAAGATCTTCATTAAGAGTAAGCACTTACTTTATTTTTAAGTAAGGTCATTATTGATTCCCCTCAGCGCGCATGTAGATTGTTGATTAAGATAAGAAACCCTATAATTACGCATCAAAATGTAAAGCCAGCTTGCTTTTGCCTTATTTATGCGTGGTTATGCATTTAAAAATTACGATTATTAATAGAGATAAAGATGAATTTACTTGGAAAAGCCGTCAGAGCGCTGCTCTTAACCCTTGCCTCAATTAGTACCGGAACGGTATTTGCGAATCAAGATATGCCTGGTGGACCCGCAGTAAATCAACTCAATTTCCCCGTCGCAGCAACCAAAATCATGGCCGAAATTCACTGGCTGCATTGGATGATGCTTGTTATCTGTACCGTGATTTTCTTGGGTGTGTTTGGGGTGATGTTCTATTCCATTTTCAAGCACCGCAAATCAAAAGGCGCCAAGTCAGCTTCCTTTCATGAAAGTACAACAGTTGAAGTTATCTGGACAGTCATTCCTCTTCTGATTGTGATTGGTATGGCATTGCCAGCGACCAAAACCGTGGTGGCCATGAAAGACACTACCAACGCGGACATCACCATTAAGACTACTGGCTATCAGTGGAAGTGGGGATACGACTACATCAAAGGCGAAGGCGAGGGCATCAGCTTCTTATCCACGCTCTCGACATCACGTGAGTCCATTAATAACTTGGCACCAAAAACAAATACGTATTTGATGGAAGTTGATAATGAGATGGTTGTGCCGGTCAATAAAAAGATCCGCATGATCACCACAGCAAATGACGTGATTCATGCGTGGGCAGTGCCTGCATTTGGCGTCAAACAAGATGCGATTCCTGGATTTGTGCGCGACACTTGGTTTAAAGCAGAAAAAATCGGCACCTACCGCGGTCAATGTTCTGAGCTCTGCGGCGCCCAGCATGCCTTCATGCCAATCGTTGTACGCGTTGTATCCGATGAGGATTACACCAAGTGGGTTGAAGAAAAGAAAAAAGAAATGGCTGCATTGGCAGATGATCCAAGCAAGGTGTACACCTTAGCGGAGCAAATGGATCGTGGCGCAAAGGTATATGCAGCCAACTGCGCAGCATGCCATCAACCAAACGGTAAGGGCGCTGGCGCGTTCCCTGCCTTGGACGGCAGCAAGGTTGTCTTGGGACCCAAAGAAGCTAACTTTCAGATCATGCTGAACGGTAAAGGCGCCATGCCGAAATGGGGCGGTGTGATTTCAGACGGCGATATCGCGGCAGTGATTACCTATACACGGAATGCGTGGGGCAATAAAACAGGTGATGTGTATCAAACGCCTGACCTCATGGCAGCACGGACTAAATAAATAACTTAATTAAAAAACCATCTCGGAGCAACTCATGAGCACAGTCTCTACTACCCACGACACAGCACACGATCACGCGCACGATCACGCGCATGACATGCCACATGGATGGCGTCGGTGGTTGTTTGCAACCAACCACAAAGACATTGGAACGATGTACCTTATCTTCTCCTTTGTTAGCTTGCTGGCTGGCGGCGTCATGGCCCTTGGTATTCGCTTGGAGTTATTCCAGCCGGGCTTGCAATACCTGCGCCCCGAGTTCTTTAATCAGTTAACCACCATGCATGGCTTAGTCATGGTGTTCGGCGCGATCATGCCCGCCTTCGTCGGTTTTGCAAACTGGATGATTCCATTGCAGATCGGCGCCTCCGATATGGCTTTTGCGCGGATGAATAACTTTAGCTTTTGGATTTTGCCGGTTGCTGCTACCTTGCTGTTGGGTTCATTCCTTGCTCCAGGCGGAGCGCCATCCGGTGGCTGGACCATGTATGCCCCACTGACATTGCAGATGGGTCCGGGTATGGATATGGCGATTTTCGCCCTCCACTTGCTCGGCGCATCCTCCATCATGGGCTCGATTAACATCATCGTTACCATTTTGAACATGCGTGCGCCTGGCATGACGCTAATGAAGATGCCTATGTTTGCATGGACATGGTTGATTACGGCCTACTTGTTAATCGCGGTAATGCCAGTGTTGGCGGGCGCGATTACGATGGTTCTGACCGATCGCCACTTCGGCACCTCGTTCTTCTCCGCTGTCGGCGGTGGTGACCCTGTGATGTACCAGCATATTTTCTGGTTCTTTGGCCACCCAGAGGTTTACATCATGATTCTTCCGGCATTCGGAATTATTAGTGAAGTGATCCCAGCGTTCTCCAGAAAGACTTTATTCGGTTACAGCTCGATGGTCTACGCTACTGCGTCGATTGCGATTCTGTCGTTCATCGTATGGGCACACCACATGTTCGCTACAGGTATGCCAGTGACCGGTCAGCTCTTCTTCATGTATGCAACCATGCTGATTGCGGTTCCGACCGGCGTCAAAATCTTTAACTGGGTTGCAACCATGTGGAGAGGTTCGATGACATTCGAGACTCCGATGTTGTGGTCAGTTGGCTTTATTTTTGTATTTACGATGGGCGGCTTTACAGGCCTGATTCTGGCAATTGCCCCGATTGATATTGGCGTACAAGATACCTACTATGTTGTAGCCCACTTCCATTACGTCTTGGTAGCTGGCTCGCTCTTTGCTATGTTTGCTGGTTTTTATTACTGGTGTCCAAAATGGACCGGCTACATGGCTGACGAGTTCCGCGGTAAAGTGCATTTCTGGGGTTCGATGATTTTCTTTAACCTCACCTTCTTCCCAATGCACTTCTTGGGCCTTGCAGGTATGCCACGCCGGTATGCTGATTACCCAACGCAGTTTGCTGACTTCAACATGATTGCATCGATTGGCGGTCTCGGCTTTGGATTGATGCAGGTTTACTTCCTCTTGTTTGTTGTGATGCCTGCCTACCGCGGTCATGGCATCAAGGCATCGGACAGCCCATGGGATGGCGCTAAGGGTCTGGAGTGGACTGTGCCTTCGCCAGCACCGCACCATACCTTTGAAACACCTCCTCGGGTTAGCTAATTCACACTGTGACCCAGGAAACCAAGGACATGTACAAAGCAGCCCAAGCAGCGCGTAATCGCCGCTTGGGCCTGATTATGCTCAGCGTCGCCTTTGTTTTCTTTATGGGAATAGTGATGAAACGGGTGATGTTGGGCTAAAGCCTAAAAAAATTATGGCCAATATCAAAACCATCAATCGCCAAATTTTGTTGAAGCTGTTGCTGGCTTCCATATTGATGTTTGGTTTTGGCTATGCTTTAGTGCCGCTCTATAAAGCGCTGTGTGAAGTTACTGGCATCAATGTCGTGACCAATAAAAATAATTACGGTGTCCGCGCTCATGGCGCAACCAAACCAGAAAATACCCAAGTCGATTATTCGCGTACGGTCACCATTGAGTTTGACTCCAATAGCCGCGGGCCGTTTTCATTTAAGCCAGTCAAGAATTACCTCGAAGTACATCCTGGCGAAATGGCGGAGATTGTTTACAAGGTATCGAATAACCTGAATCGTCCAGTGGATGCGCAGGCCATACCAAGTTATGCACCTAAAGCTGCTACCGAATTCTTCACCAAATTAGAGTGTTTCTGTTTTCAGCAGCAAACCCTCAATCCCCACCAGATGCGCGATATGCCGGTGGTTTTTGTGATTGATCCCAATTTACCTAAAGACGTGAAAACAATTACCTTGTCCTATACTTTTTTTGAGTTGGGTGTGGGCATCAAGCCAGCTGGATCAAGTACGCCGCAAGCAGTGAAGACGGCCTTATGAAAAAGCCAAGCAGTTTTCTGCAGTCGATGAAGGCGGTGATGTGGGGATTTTTAGGGGTGCGTAAGCAGTCCGGTTTACAAGATGATGCGGCTAGTTTGAGTTTTGTGCACATCATCCTTGCTGGAATTTTAGGGGCAGTTGTTTTTATGGCTGTCTTGTTGTTGATTGTAAAAATGGTTGTATCAAGTTAATACTAATTTTGAGTAAATAGAGAGAGCACAATGTCGTCTAATTCAACCCCATACTATTTCGTTCCTGGCTTATCTAGACACCCTGTAATGGCCAGCATTGGCCTATTCGGTTTTGGAAGCGGCATGACTGGCTGGGTGAACGGCTATTCCTGGGGCGCTCCTCTAACGATTGCCAGCGTGGTGTATGTTCTGTTCGTGCTCTACAAGTGGTTTGGTGATGCCATCTCGGAGTCCAACACAGGTCAAAACAGCATTAACGTGGATGTGTCCTATCGCTGGTCGATGAGCTGGTTTATTTTCTCGGAGATTATGTTTTTTGCGGCCTTCTTCTCCGCACTGTTTTATGCGCGCAGCATCTCCATGCCTTGGCTTGGCGATATTGAAAGTAAATTGCTCTGGCCTACCTTTACAGCAGTGTGGCCGAATGATGGCCCTGCAGGCTTAGTAGAGCAGTTTTCAACCATGGGCCCATGGCCAATTCCAACCATTAATACCTTGCTGTTGTTGACTTCAGGCGTCACGGTGACCTGGGCTCACCATGCTATTCGTGAGAACAACCAAAAACATGCTGTATGGGGTCTCGCAGCAACGGTATTTTTGGGTGCGATCTTCTTGGGCTTCCAGGTATACGAGTACATTCATGCCTACCGTGACTTAAATCTAAAATTAACATCCGGCGTTTACGGTTCAACCTTCTTCATGTTGACCGGATTTCATGGATTCCACGTCTTCTTAGGCGCATTGATGTTGGCTGTGGTCTTGCGCAGAGCGATCCGTGGTGACTTTACTGCAGACAACCACTTTGCCTTTGAGGGTGCATCCTGGTATTGGCACTTTGTTGACGTCGTTTGGCTTGGACTCTACGTCGTTATCTACTGGATGTAAGGGTAGGATGAGCTAGCCAGCAATGGCAAGTTCAATCGAAGACGAAATCGGCCAAGTTTATTGGCCGATTTTGATTCCGGTGGGCTGGATATAGCCTAAGGAATAAGCAAGCCAAATGCCCAAGAAAAGAGCAATGGATAGGCCGATGCGTAGCATGAGTGAATGAACCATCCGAGAGCTATTGCCTTTGTCTTTCATCATGTAATACAAAGCCGAGCCGAGGCTCGCAATAATAAGTAAAAGGGCAGCAGGCATGATCCATTTCATAAGCGAATCCTACCATTGAATATTCTTTCTAGCTTGCTCCACAATCGCATCATTCCGACCATTGCCATGGTCGTGGTGATGTCGATCGGGATTGGCGCAGGCCTTTGGCAAATGAGCCGTGCAGCTGGCAAGATTGAGAAAGCAGAAAAGCTCGCGACTCAGATTGCGCTACCACCGCTGAATCTCAATACAAAACCCGAATGGACCTTGGCCGAAGCCGATAGCCGCCGCTTAGTTGTAGAGGGCGCGTTTTTAGCCGATCAGGCGATTTGGTTGGATAACCGTCCACAGCCAGGCGTGGCCGCATCCAAAGCGGGCTCAGGCCAGTCCGGATTCTATGTGCTGATGCCGTTTCAGCTAGCTAGTATGGAGAACACGGTGATTTGGGTTCAGCGCGGCTGGGGGCCTCGCAATCGAGAAGACCGCTTAGCGCTGCCACCGATCAATACCCCCAGTGGCGCGTTGCGTATCGAAGGAATCGGTATCGCCCAGCCCGACCGGGTTTTTGAGCTGGGCGATGGTGGGGTAGGTGGGAATGGGCCGGTACGGATACAGCAAAATCTCGATCTAACGAAGGAGGCGGAGCGCCATCGGTGGCAACAAATCCCCTTTGTTTTGAAGCAAATGGGTGATTCCGAAAACGATGGCTTAATGCGTAATTGGACTGCAGCAGCAAGCGGCGTCGAACGCCATTATGCTTATGCATTCCAGTGGTTTGCACTCGCACTGAGTGCCTTCTTATTTTGGTTGATTCATGGCTTGCTGCGAATTCGCCAAACAACAAAAAGGTAGAACGATAGTGGAAGATAAAGAGCTGTTGATACCGGCGGCGCAACACGAGGCGCCGATACCAAACGCACAAACGCGCCGTGGCCGCATTCAAATGCTGTTGCTCTTGTTTGCATGCGCGCTACCGGTGATTGCCTCTTACTTTACGTTTTATGTTTTAAAGCCAGAGGGCGGGAAAACCAATTACGGTCGCTTGGTTACGCCTCCAGAGCAGGCGCAATCCGCTTGGTTTAATTTGCCCCTAGAAGGAAAGTGGACGCTGCTCGTTGCACGTCCTGCCGCTGAGTGCGTTAGCCAAAATGAAGCATGTTTGCAAGCCCTGTTTTTAATGCGCCAGGTACGCGTTGCACTGGGTAAGCAAAGTCCACGCACCCAATTGGTTTGGGTGGTAACCGATGGCATGCCAGTCGATCCGCAAGTCAGGCGGGCATACGATGAGCAGACGGCCGGATTTTTTATTGTGAATGCACCTACTACTGCCGCAGAAAAAGAACAGTGGACCAATTGGCTCAATGCGAGGCAAGGCGGCAATGACATTCAGCTCCTCAATCCGTTTGGGGAAAAAATGATGCAATTTGCGGTTACCTCCGATCCAAAAGAGTTTGCCGGAATGCGCAAGGATCTAGAGAAGTTGCTCAAAGTAAACCAGGCGGGTGAAAAGATTCAATGAGCGCTAGCGCAGTTCTCTTTCTGGAGTTAGCCGCAATCGCTATTGTCTTTGCTGGCATACCGCTCGCGTATCTATTCTCACGCCCAAGTCTCAATCTATTTCAGCGGCTCAATTGGACTATTGTCTTTCTGACATTTGACCTAATCGTATTCGGTGCCTTTACACGCTTAAGCGACTCTGGCCTGGGTTGTCCGGACTGGCCGGGATGTTATGGCACTTCAAATCCATTTCGCGCAATGGAGCAGATTCGTTTGGCGGAGGCAGCTATGCCGGATGGCCCTGTGACCGAAGTCAAAGCCTGGATTGAAATGTTGCACCGCTATTTAGCAATGACCGTGGGCGCATTAATTGTGTTGCAAGTCGGTCTTGCAGTCGCCAAAGTAAAAGCCTTGGGTGCAAAAGCGGTCATTGGCAGCCTTGGTTTGTTGGTATTGGTCTGTTTGCAAGGTGCGTTTGGCGCATGGACGGTGACGTTAAAATTACAACCCATCATCGTATCGATTCATTTAATGCTCGCTTTAATTTTATTGGCCCTCCTCACCTGGTATGCACAGCAGCCATGGCAGGAGAGCACTGTCCGCGCTTATAAGCCCCTGCTATCGGGCAAGCTCCTTGCTATTAGTTTTGGGATTTTATTCTGGCAAGTATTTTTAGGGGCTTGGGTTAGCACCAACTATGCGGTGTTGGCGTGCCCGGATTTTCCGACCTGCATGGGTAGCTTTAGTCCGGAGACCGATTGGGGCAATGCATTTACCTTGTGGCGTAAGCTCGGGCTGGATGCACAAGGGGGAGCAATTTCAACTATTGCGCTGCAGACGATTCACTGGACACACCGGGTATTTGCGATCGCAGTCATGGTTGTATTGGGCTATTTCGCCTGGCATGCATGGCGTGTTGCTGGACAGGCTCATCCCACCTTACGTCGCTGGGCATTAGCAGTCGTCACCTTGCTGGTATTGCAAGTCCTAACCGGCATATCCAATGTTGTCTTTCAGTGGCCGCTAGTGGCTGCCTTATTGCACACCGCTGGCGCGGCCGCTCTGGTCCTGTGCCTGGTCCGAATGGCGGCATGGGCTTCATGGACGCATACTTTAGTAAGTCCTAGGCGCATCGCATGAGTACTCAACCCAATTCCGTCGGATCTGCGGTGAGACCAATGCCGAAATGGCGTCAATACGTGGTCTTAACAAAGCCGCGCGTCACGATGTTGGCGGTGTTTTGCGCCATCATCGGCATGTTTTTGGCTACGCCAGGCATGGTGCCTTACTCGGTTCTCATTGGCGGAACCATTGGCATTTGGATGCTGGCTAGCGCGGCGTTTGCGGTTAACTGTTTAATTGAGCAAGCAGTGGATGCCAAGATGCGGCGTACTGCGTGGCGGCCATCGGCCACCGGTGAAATTTCATCCTCCCACATTATTGTTTTCTCGATCATCATTGGCGGCATTGGGATGGCGATGCTGTGGTATTTCACGAACCCCTTAACGATGTGGCTAACTTTCGCCACCTTTGTTGGGTATGCCGTGATTTACACCTGGTTCTTAAAGCCAGCAACACCACAAAACATTGTGATTGGCGGTCTCTCTGGAGCAATGCCACCAGCCCTGGGTTGGGTTGCAGTTACAAACTCCCTATCTGCTGAGGCGTGGCTCTTGGTTTTAATTATTTTTGCGTGGACTCCCCCGCACTTTTGGGCGCTTGCTTTATATCGCCGCGAAGATTATGAAAAGTCTGGGTTACCGATGCTGCCGGTAACGCACGGCGAGCGCTTTACCTTACTAAACATCTTGCTTTATACCTTGATTTTGATTGCGGCTACTTTACTGCCCTACATTTATGGCATGAGTGGTTTGCTCTATTTGATTGGCGCGGTCATTTTGGGCCTCATTTTCTTGGGGTATGCAATTGCCTTGTATATGTCGTATAGCGATCAACTGGCGAAGAAGACCTTTCGTTATTCGATTACCTACCTATCCCTGTTATTTGCTGTCTTACTGATAGACCATTATGTTTAGTTTGAATGTACGTCCCATTCTGAGGCTGGCCCCGATCAGGATATTGGGACTAGGTTTATTGACACTACTCATCGCTAGCATGCTTGGGTGCAGTCCAAAGCCAAGCTTTAAGAACGTCGATATCACGGGCAGTACTGCCTTTGGTAATAACTTTAGTTTGCTTGATACCAATGGCAATACAAAAACCATGGCCGATTACAAAGGCAAAGTGGTTGTATTATTTTTTGGTTTTACGCAGTGCCCCGATGTTTGCCCCACCACCTTAACCGAGATGGAGGAGGCGCTCAAACTGCTTGGCCCCAAAGCAGATAAGGTGCAGGTCATTTTTGTCACAGTGGATCCTGAGCGTGATACGGCAAGTGTGTTGGCGCAATACGTGCCTGCATTTAATCCACGCTTTGTTGGACTTCGACCTGCTGACGAAGCCGGGCTTGAGAAGGTAACAAAAGACTTTCGGATCTATTACAAAAAAGTACCTGGATCCAAGCCGGGCTCATACACCATTGACCATACAGCAGGAAGTTACGTATTTGATCAGAATGGTCAGTTACGGCTATACATCAAGCATGCGCAAGGACCTGAGGTCTTAGCGCATGACTTGAAGAATATTCTGCAGTAAAAAAACAGAAATGCTTTAGGCTGCCGATGCTTCGAGCAGGCCGCGCATTTTTTTCAGAGCGGCTGTTTCAATTTGGCGCACCCGTTCTGCGGATATGCCGTACTCTGCGGCTAACTCATGCAATGTTTTCGTGCCATTGCCCTCGGCATCCATCGACAGCCAGCGCGACTGCACAATGTCACGGCTGCGATCGTCCAGTCCACTTAAGGCTTGATCTAGTAGGGGTCCATGCAAGCGGTTGGTATCGTTTGCTGCCATTACCCGAGTTGGTTCTTGGCTTTCGTCAGCCAGCCACTGGATCGGCGCATAGGCCTCTTCATCAGAGTCATCGCCATCCAGGGCAACATCACCACCCGCTAAGCGCATTTCCATCTCGCGTACCTCTGCGCCTTTTACATCCAAAGCCTTTGCTAAGGCCTCGACTTCGCTTGCGCTGAGTGCATTGAGTGTGGGCTTATTGCTACGCAGATTAAAAAACAATTTGCGCTGCGCTTTGGTTGTGGCGAGTTTAACCAGGCGCCAATTTTTTAGAATGTATTCATGAATCTCTGCTTTGATCCAATGAATCGCATAGGAAACCAGGCGCGCACCTTGCGTTGGGTCATAGCGTTTGACTGCCTTCATCAGACCAAGATTACCTTCTTGTATTAGGTCTGCATGTGGAATGCCATAGCCCAAGTATTGGCGCGCAACCGATACAACCAGACGCAGGTGGGAGAGAACTAAACCCTTCGCGGCATCAACGCTCTCAGTGCGACGAAACTCTTGGGCTAGATGCAACTCTTCCGCAGCGCTGAGCATGGGTAAGCGATTGACATACGCTATGTAGGAATCCAATGTGCCAACCCCGAGGGAGGGCAGCATGGATGTGCTGAGGCTGGCGCTCATACTTCCTTGATACGAAAATGGTGCGGCAGCTATAGGAGACTTCAATATGTTCTTTTGGACCATTGTTAACTTGTGATTATCAGTAGTAAGAATAGATCCATTTTAGCACTCTATTTGGGAGAGTGCTAATTTGCTTATTATTTTATAACTTACTGATTTAATTGAATAATTCAGACGAATACTGCTTTGCATTGAAGGGCACTAGGTCCTGAATACCTTCTCCTTTACCCAGCGCATAGATGAGGGGCTTGGCTTCCCCTTGGAGGGTCTGTGCCAATGCGCAAATCACCCCGCCTTTGGCCGTGCCATCCAGCTTGGTGACAATTAATCCAGTCAGGCCCAGAGCGGCATGGAAGGCCTTTACCTGACTAATGCCGTTTTGGCCGGTATTGCCATCCAGGACTAAGAGGATTTGATGGGGCGCTCCAGGTAGCGCCTTGCCGATCACGCGTTTGACCTTTTTAAGCTCTTCCATCAAGTTGTCTTGGGTTGCCAGGCGACCGGCCGTATCAATAATCAAGACATCACTTTTCCGAGCAATAGCGGCATGGATGGCATCATGCGCCACAGCGGCTGCATCGCCGCTTTCTTGGCTAACCAGGTCTACGCCATTGCGCACAGCCCACTCTTTGAGCTGATTGCGTGCGGCAGCTCGAAAGGTATCCCCTGCGGCCAATAGAACGGCACGTTCTTGCGACTGAAAGTGATGGCAGAGCTTGCCGATCGTCGTGGTTTTGCCGGCGCCATTAACGCCAACAACGAGCCATACCTCAGGCTGGTGTGCCGATTGCATGAATAGGGGATTGGGATTGGCTTCTAGAGTCGAGAGTAGGGTGCTAACAACATCAATCAGGAGGGCCTGCAGCGCTTCTGGTGAGGCGGCTTTTTCAGACTTCGCGGCAGCGCGAAGGGTCTCCATCAGCCGCTGCGTAGTGGGTAAACCAACGTCACTTTGAATCAGTGACTCTTCGAGTGTGTCAAACCATGCCTCATCGGTGCGGCTTGATTTAAACAGGGACCCTAGGGTTTTACGTAATCCAAACATTGTCGATACAATCCATTTGAGGGCATATGTGTTCTATAAGTGCATCTTATCAACTAAATCTAACATGATGGCGGTCTTGTCCATGCAATCCTCCCATTTACGTAATGGCGTTTTCGTATTGCTGTGCCAACTGGCCCTGGCTGGATTTCAGCCAGTACAGGCACAAGCGAAGCCCGACTCGGCACAGACCCATGAATACCGGCTGGCCAATGGCCTGAAATTAATTGTTCGCGAAGACAATCGCGCTCCTACCGTAGCGCATATGGTTTGGTACAAGGCCGGCTCAATGGATGAAACCAACGGCCGAACTGGGGTAGCCCACGTACTTGAGCACATGATGTTTAAGGGAACTAAAACCGTCAAATCCGGTGACTTCTCAAAGCGGGTGGCTGCAATGGGTGGCCGCGAGAACGCCTTCACCTCCATGGACTACACCGCCTATTTTCAGCAAATTGAGAAAAGTAAATTAGCCGAAGTCATGGGTCTTGAAGCAGACCGCATGAATAACCTCAATTTCGATGATGCGGAATTCGCAAAGGAAATTCAGGTGGTCATGGAAGAGCGTAGGCTTCGCACCGAAGATAAAGCATCGGGCTTGCTCTATGAAAATCTCATGGCAACCGCATACAAAGCAACTCCCTACCGCCACCCCATTATTGGCTGGATGAATGATTTAGAAAACATGGTGCCCAATGATGCACGCCAGTGGTATCGCGATTGGTATGCGCCAAACAATGCAACGGTTGTGATTGCCGGCGATGTTGATCCAGAAAAAGTGCGAGCCATCGCTGAAGCAACGTATGGAAAATTAAGCGCACGCGAATCACCCATTCGTAAGCCACAAATCGAGCCAGCCCAACGCGGTACTAAGCAGGTGATTGTAAAAGCCCCCGCCGATACGCCGCAATTGGCGATGGCCTGGAAGGTGCCACACATTGATCCTGCAAAAATAGAAGAATACGAGCCATACGCACTTGCTTTATTAGCGGCGGTCTTAGACGGCTATGACAACGCAAGGCTGAATCGTACGCTTGTAAAGCAAGACCGCATTGCCAATACGATTGATGCAGGGTATGACATGGTTGCTCGTGGCCCACAGCTATTTATGATTGTGGGCGCCGTAGCAAAAGGCAAAACGGTAGCGCAACTGGAAAACGGTATCCGGTCAGTTTTATCCGAGCTCAAAACAAAAGGTATTACTGCAGCTGAACTAAAGCGCATTCAGGTGCGCATCCTGGCTGACAAGATTTACAAACGCGATTCTATTTTTGGCCAAGCCATGGAAATTGGCAGCGCTGAAATTGCAGGCGTGTCATGGAAGCAGCTGGATCTTATTCTGGATCGACTCCAGGCGGTTACACCAGAACAAGTACAAGCAGTGGCTAAAAAGTACCTGATTGACGATACGCTGACGATTGCGACCCTAGAGCCACAAGCAAGAGGAGCGACTAAATGAGGGGCTATATGGGTTTAAGCAAAGGCGTGCAATCGCTAATACTGCAATCAATCGCACTTGGATTATTGGTATTTGCCGGAAGCGCAAAGGCGATCTTGCCAATTGAAACCTTGGATACCGTTAAGGGGGCTAAGGCCTACTTTATTCAGACCAAGTCATTACCAATTATTGACGTCGAGGTCTCAATTGATGCGGGTAGTCGATACGATCCTGAAAATAAAAGTGGCGTCGCTGCTTTAACAGCACAGCTATTGACCTTGGGTACCAGTAGCGGTAAATCGAGCTTGAGTGAGGCGCAAATTGCCGATCAGATTGCTGACCTTGGCGCTAGCATTAGCGTGGCCGCAAGTGGTGAGCGTACGGTATTGCGGATACGCAGCTTAAGCCGTGCTGATTTGCGTGAGCAGGTCGTGCAGTTGGCTTCTGTGATTTTGGCAAAGCCGAGTTATGACAGCAAGGTGCTTGATCGTGAAAAGCAGCGCCTGATTACTGCGCTTCTTGAGGCGCAAACCAAACCAGAAACCATCTTGCAACAAAACCTGCGTAAAGCGGTTTATGGAAAGTATCCACTGGCCTACTTTCCGACACCAAAATCAGTAGCCGCAATCACTGCTGCTGATTTAAGAAACTTTCATTCCAGCCTGTACCGCGGCGATCGCATCAGCGTTAATATCGTTGGCGATCTGGATCGCGCACAGGCCAACGCCATCGTGCAGACTTTATTGGCTGGCCTGCCACAATCGGGTCCGGCTATTGCCCCGCTACCGGTGATGCAGCAAACCCCGCAAGGACCATTGAGTCAGCGTGAAGTGCGGATTCCGTTTAATACGCAGCAGGCCCACATTGCCATGGGCATGACGGCCATTACGCGCAACAATCCGGATTTTTTCCCGCTGCTGGTTGGCAATTATGTTCTGGGCGGCGGTGGTTTTGTATCCCGTTTGATGGCTGAGGTTCGGGAAAAGCGCGGACTTGCTTACAGTATTAACAGCTACTTTGCGCCTGGTAAGGATGCGGGGTTTTTTGAAGCAGGCATGCAAACGAAAAAAGACCAAGCCATTTTGGGTTTGGAGGTGATGCAGAAAACGATTAGTCAATTTATTACAGATGGTCCAAGCGATGAAGAGTTGCTCGCCGCTAAATCCAATTTAATTAATGGCTATCCATTGCGACTGGATAGCAATCGAAAACTACTCGATAACTTGTCTGGCATTACCTGGAATAATTTGCCCCTCGACACGATGGAAACCTGGACCAAGCAGGTTGAGGCAGTAACGCTCAACCAAATACGCGCGGCCTTTCAGCGGCATTTGGACATGAACCGAATGCAAATTGTTGTGGTTGGGATTGATAAGTAAGTAATGCCGCAGTCGATGCAGTCGAAAAAAATACGCATCATTGGCGGGGTTTGGCGCAGTCGCTTGATCAAAGTGATTGATGTACCTGGATTGCGCCCAACCACCGATCGAGTTCGAGAAACCCTCTTTAACTGGTTGGGTCAAAATTTAGATGGCTTGCGTTGTTTGGACGTATTCGCCGGAGCCGGAGCCCTTGGTTTTGAGGCCGTATCGCGGGGCGCAACTACGGTTACCTTAATCGAGCGTGATAAAGCCGCCTTTGCAAATTTGCGGGCGAACGTAGGCGATCTGCAGTCGTTTCCGGTTGACGCTGCAATTGACTTGGTGCATGGCGATGGCGTGGGCTTTCTAAAAAGGCAGGCCAACGCATCCTGGGACTTAATTTTTCTGGACCCCCCGTTTGACGATCGCCTTGCTCTAGAGTCCTCCGTTCGCGAGGCAGGGCGCGTTTGCGATGGCCCTGGCGGCGGCCAAATCTACGTTGAGACCGCAGTTAGCTGCGATCTAGCCGCGCTAAACAGCCTGATACCGGACTGGGAATGCTGCAAAGAAATGACGGCCGGCCAAGTAAAAGCGCTCCTATTTCAGCTCAGAAGGGGCTAAACTTTGGCTATCTGCAGTTAGAGCGAAAGAACAATGTATGACCATTGCTGTATATCCCGGAACATTTGATCCCTTAACGCGGGGTCATGAGGACTTAGTGCGTCGCGCCTCCAGTATTTTTAGTCAAGTGATTGTGGGCGTGGCCGATAGCCGTAGCAAGCGTCCATTCTTTGATTTAGAAGAGCGCATTGCGATTGCAAAAGAAGTCCTTGGTCACTATCCCAACGTCAAGATTGCCGGATTTACAGGACTCTTGAAAGACTTTGCACGCGAGCATCAGGCACGTGTGATTGTGCGCGGCTTGCGGGCTGTCTCTGACTTTGAGTATGAGTTTCAAATGGCCGGCATGAATCGCTACCTCTTGCCGGATGTCGAGACCTTATTCTTGACGCCATCCGATCAGTATCAGTTTATTTCAGGCACCTTTGTGCGTGAAATCGCCACCATGGGCGGTGATGTGAGTAAGTTTGTTTTCCCATCAGTTGAAAAATGGCTGGTACAAAAAACGGCCGCCATGAAGCGCGAAGGCAAATAAGCGCATGGCTTTATTAATTACCGACGAGTGCATCAATTGCGACGTCTGTGAACCCGAGTGCCCTAATGATGCGATTTTTATGGGGATTGAGATTTACGAAATTGATCCCAATAAGTGTACGGAGTGCGTAGGCCATTTTGATGCCCCGCAATGCCGGCAAGTCTGTCCCGTTGACTGTATTCCGCTGCATCCCGATTACGTTGAAACACATGACGATCTGATGCAAAAGTACCAGCGCCTAACGGCATCCAAAGCAGCATAAAAGACCGACCTTAGCTGTTAACAGCTGGAATGCAGGTCCTTCATCGCAGTTGCGGTCTCGCCTTTTAAAAACAAAGGCATCGCATCCAGCGAGCGCGATAAGGCAAGATCAATCGCAATTTGCTCCTCGAGAAGCGGCTTACGCAGAACGTAGTCAGCGACATCCATTAGGCGACCGGGGAGATCGCGGGGATGGCCAATGCCGATGCGCAGGCGCCAGTAATCTGGGCTAGACAGGTGGGCCTGAATGTCTTTCAGGCCATTGTGTCCACCAGTGCCGCCAGCAAATTTGAGGCGCGCAACCCCGGCTTTGAGGTCGAGCTCATCGTGAACGACGAGGATTTCTTCGGGCTGAATCTGATGAAAGCGGCATAATGCGCCCACCGATTGACCGCTGAGATTCATAAACGTATCAGGCTGCAACAGCCATACATCGCGTCCATGTAGCGGCGCCTTCGCCACCTTTCCATGAAAGCGTTTTTCTTGCTCTAACGTCACTCCAGTCTGTTTTGCCAAGAGAGACACAAACCAAAATCCAGCGTTATGCCGATCGGTTTCGTGTTTACTGCCTGGATTGCCAAGGCCAACAATTAATCTGATCATGATCTAAAGTGTATTAGAGGCTGGAACGTTAATACAGTATTACTTACAAAAAAGAAAACCCGCAGAAGCGGGCTTTCTGAATCGAATACTAAAGCAGAATTACGCTTTGGCATCCTTCTCTTTTGCTGCATCCGCTGGTGCTGCTGCAGGAGCCGCAGCAGCAGCTTCTACAGGCTCAGCCTTGACGGTTGGTACACGAGCGTTTACCAGCACTGGATTCTCTTGCTCTACATGCAAGACTAAAGAAACACCCTTAGGCAAGGCTACGTCTTTAGCGTGAATCGAATGACCTACTTCAATGGTGCTCAGATTCACTTCAATGAACTCTGGCAAATCGGCTGGTAAGCAGGTAACCTCAATGTCATTAGCAATATGGCTGATGATGGCGCCGCCGAGCTTGACTGCGGCCGATTCTTCAGCGTGAGTAAAGTGCAATGGAATGCGCATGTGGATTTTCTCAGTCGCTGAAACGCGTTGAAAATCAATGTGCAAGACCAGAGGCTTAAATGGGTGCATTTGATAGTCACGCAGTAATACTTTTTGTGACTTGCCGCCCACTTCAAGGTCCAAAATGGACGAATGGAATGATTCTTTACGTAAGGCATGGAACAGGGCGTTGTGGTCAAGTTCAATGACCTCAGGCTTGTTTTTGCTGCCGTAAATAATGCCCGGAGTTTTACCGGAGTTGCGCAGGCGGCGGCTCGCACCCGTTCCCTGTACGCTTCTTTCAAAAGCTACGATTTTCATGATGACTCCCAAATTGAGGTTAATTTCCGTTCGCGACCAAACAGAAAAGCCTTCAATTATAGCGTGAACTTGGTATTTTTGGCCTATTTAGGCAGTAAACAGCCCAAAAGTGCTGTTTTTAAGCTTATTCCGCAAACATCGACATGACCGAATCGCCCTTGGTGATGCGGGAGAGGGTTTCGGCCAAGATGGGAGCGACGCTGAGTTGGCGGATTTTTTTGACCTG
>CALRTW020000024.1:0-19040 GCA_943371165.1 Rhizobium sp. Q54 | reverse complement strand
CTATCCAGCGCCAATTGCACCTCGCGTTCGGATTCTGCGTCTAGGGCGCTGGTTGCCTCATCCAAGAGCAAGATGGGTGGGTTCTTCAATATTGCCCTGGCAATGGAAATCCGCTGCTTTTGTCCACCTGATAGGCGCACACCACGCTCCCCCAGAAAGCTATCGTAGCCTTGGGGCAATGCCGAAATAAACCCATCCGCATGGGCTGTTTTTGCAGCAGCAATCACCTCTTCGTCACTGGCGTCCAATTTGCCATAGCGAATATTTTCCATGGCGCTCGATGCAAAAATGACCGGCTCTTGTGGAACGATGCCGATCAGATTGCGTAGCTCGCTAAATGGCCAGTGGGTAATATCCCGGCCCAAAATCGCAATCTGGCCAGCCGTTGGTGCATAAAAGCGCAAGAGCATTGCAAACAAGGTGCTTTTACCAGCGCCGGATGGACCCACTAAGGCATACCGAGCGCCTTGGGGTACAGCAAACGACAGGTGATTGACGGCCATAAAATCGGGGCGAGATGAATACGCAAATGACACATCCTGGAATGCCACCGCGTCCGCCTGATCAACTGCTCTGGATGGCGATGCGATTAATTCTTGGCCTGCAGTAGTGTTGCCATAAACCAAGTCGGGTGGCGCTTGCATTAACTCCACCAAACGCTCCATTGCGCCAGCAGCGCGCTGCAAATCACCCCAGGTCTCGGAGAGCGCGCCAATCGATCCAGCGATCAACACGGCATAGAGTACAAATTGGGTTAGCTCGCCTAAGGTCATTACGCCAGCAGTCACCTGCTGCGCTCCAATCCACAGAACAAACACAATCACACCAAAGGACATCACAATCGCCATGGCGGTTAAGACTGAGCGCATGGTGATGCGCTTCTTCGCCTCCCCAAAAGCAGTTTCTACTGCAGCATTGAAACGGTGCTGCTCATGGGGTTCACGCGTAAATGCTTGCACCGTGGTGATGGCATTCAAAACCTCTCCGGCCATGGCACTCGTATCGGCGACTTTATCTTGACTAGTGCGCGACATTTTTCGCACGCGGCGGCCTAGCGCCCATAGCGGTAAGACAATGATGGCAAGCAAAACAATCATCACGCCGGCGAGCCATGCACTCGTCACCAGCATCATGGTCATGCCGCCAATCAACATGACTAAGCTTCGCAATGCTATCGATATGCTCGAGCCTACCAAGGTTTGCACTAAGGTCGTGTCGCTCGTCAGCCGCGATAAGACTTCCCCCGTTTGCAGGGTCTCAAAATAACGGGGACTTTGCCGCAAGACGTTTTCAAAAACGCGTTGCCGAATATCCGCGACGACGCGCTCACCTAGCCACGACATCATATAAAAGCGACTGGCTGTCATCACCGCCAAGAACGCTGCCAATAACAATAAGTAGATGAACTGTAGATCAATCGCATCACTGGTTAAACCAGTGTCAACCACTCCCCGAAAGGCCAGCGGCACTGCCAAGGTAGCTGCCGCCGCTAAGAGCAGAAAAAGGCAGGCCAATATCCACTGGAATCGGTAGCGGGATAAAACACGGTAGTCACGAAGCCAGCGAGTTAGGCTATTGAGTTTGGATGCCATAGCAAGCCAGTGTAAGTGATTTAGAGTGCGGGAGCAGCCTTAGTGCTCAGTCCAATCAAACTGCTGATGCCGGGAATGCTTTGTTATGCACTGAGCTGAAGGAGTCACGGCTCAAGTCAATGCACCCACCATCGGCATAAACGCCCGCAGGGTCGCGATAGACCATCATTTTCTGCAGTATTGGCTTTTTAATCGCCGGATCATCGAGGGCCAATTGAACGCGCTCTTTGACTACAGCTTCATTCATCCACGAAATGCCCGCAGAATTTACTTCAACGCATTGGCTCCAATAGTAAATTTCCAGGCACTTTTCTTCGAGGGTATAGGGTCGATGGCGATCCCATAAATTACAGAAGCGCCCGCCACCCAAATAAATCACCCATGAACCCTCAAAGCCAATGATGTCAGAGGAACGGTCATCGGGGTTCTTAAACCAAATACGATCACCCGGAATGTAATACCGCATTGGCATCGGATTTTCACGGGTGCCGCGCTCTTCTAAAAAACGGAATAAGAAATCATCGCCGGTCAAAGCACGTTTACGCCACTGCGCCTCCGTTGCCTGCAATGCCTCCTGATTGACCTTCAGTAATTCACTAACTACCGCATAAAGCATGAGGTATTCCGAGGCGCGCTGGCAGGAAAAAGCATAGGTATAGCCACTCACATCCGGACATAGCGCTCGCTCTAGCCCTTCTGCCAATGAAACGCCTTGCCGCAGCAAAAAACCATTCTCTTTGGTATAGATCCAGTAAGCCTGGGGCCTTGTAATGGCATTGGTATCAAAACTCAACTCGGTTCGGGAGGCAATATTGACTGCATGCAAGCGCATGCGAATATTACTAATCAACTCCCGCACACTATTAAATAGCAACGCTTCCGGACTTAAGGCCATTGCCAACAGCGTCTCAGCAACGATGCCTTGCTGCGTATCCGTAGAAGCACCTTTTTTATACAAACTCGGGATCGTGCTGGTATCAAAATTAGGGCAGCATTCGTGTAGGCGCGGATTGGCAGTCAGATAGAGGTGACCACCCTCCGCATTGGATCGATACGTAGCTGCGATGAACTCATGAATGCCCAATTTTTCTAGCCACGCATTTGCGCGCGCTAAGACCCAACTGGAGTCGGAATGAGCTACTTGCTTGACCGCAATTCCGGTTTCGTAAAGATTAGTCAATGGACACGCGGTTCGTATAGTCAAAGTGGTTATAAAGCCAATAAGGGTATTTTTACCACTACCTGCCGCTTAGGCTCATTGTGTAAGTGGGCGGAGCCCTTGATTGCTTGCATTACAAGCAGATATAACTCAATTGGAGTGGCGTAAAAATGCCAGGGCAGCGTAAAAATTAGCTATAGGTGATTGATTTATAAACGAAAATTATCAAAGAGGTGCGGTCCGGTATGAAGCGATCCTCAAATAACACTAATCCAGCATGATTAAGATGAACGCTCCAGTAGTACGGCAAACGAATAACTAGGCCTGCAAGGCTAACTCCTGCAGATGCGGCGCGTAATCCGCCACGCCATACTTTAAGAAGTTTTCACGATGACGGCGGTAATAAAGCAAACCCTCTTGAATGCTAGAAACAGAAGCTCCCTGCTCTTGCATCTTGTCCCAGAGATTCCAGTCTTCTTGCGGATTGGCACGATCATCAAAACGCTTGTGATACCCAACCTGCTTACCCAGTTGCGTGCGATACATCATCGAACCATGGTGCAATCCTTGCCGATCCCAATACAAATCGCCTTGGTGCAGCTGGGTTTGGCCGGGAACGCGCAAGGTGATCTCTGCCTTCAGTTCCCCAGTAACGACGATGTCATAGGTCACCACATCAGCGCCAGCATGGGTGGTGAGTAGCTCAATTGAGTCGGAGCGCAGCCAGTTATCGGCGCCAATAAAGAGAACGTACTCAGTTTCTACTCGGGAGAGCATGTCCTGGAAATTGGCTACGGTGCCTAAATTGTGTGGGCGCAGAACGTACTCGATGTCAGGATAGAGTATCGGCAAATGACCACAGTCATGCGCGCCATCATCCACGAACAGAATACGCTCCGGCATACAGCTTTGCGAGAGCAGCGATTCAATGCAATGTGCTGCGAGGTGCCCGTACCGGTACGAGGCAATAACAACTGTAATCATGGGCGCGATTAGAGCACAGTATCGCGACCCTTTCTTAACAGCCCATGAAATGGCGATGCAGGGCTTATAATTAGAGGGATTGAACCCTCTGACTATATGAACCCCAGCCCCCTAAAACACTACCTCCCGAATGCGCTTGCAATCGTGATTGTGCTTGCCTATTACTTGGCGGGCCAGTATTTGGAGAATGCGAGTACCGCAGCTATTTTCAGAGAAGTGGATTTACTGACAAGCAACATCATCATGGTCATCGCCGCGATCACGATTGGTCTGTTTGTGCCGCAATATTGGGTGGTTTTTTTAGTCAGCAGCGGAATTTTGATCGCTTCTTGGCTGACTCCAGACTTTGCCGCCCTCTTCAATGTCACGAATGACTTTATAGCGGCGGCAATACTGGTCATTCTTGGATTTTCATCGATCGCCCATTTTTCGCGGCACTATCGATCTGCAAAAGACTAGGATCTGATTGGGCTGCGCATGGCGCAAGCCCAGGAGGATGTTCTACATCCCCCTAAATTGGCTTACTTTTTACTTGCCTGCAATACAAGCTCATTTAACTTGGCAAAGTATTTTTTAGACTTGGGCGTCAGTTCTAGGAATTTCTTACGATTGTCATCAAAAGAGGTGTAAACAATCAACTCTTTATCGACTAAGTTAGTCAGCCTGCGGCTTAACGTAGCGGGAGAGCCAATGCTATTGGCAAAAATGACGTCGGAGATTAAAAAGGGCTTACCAGACAGGGATGCCTCAGCAATCGAATTCAGCAACTTACGCTCAAGGTCATCTAATTTAGGAAAAGATGGGCCCTGCTCCATGGTTTCCATCAGCTTATTAAAGCGGAAATAGGCATTTTGGATAGTGGTCTTCAAAATGAGTGTCTCTTATCTGTTCTAGTAGTGAAATCAATGGGATAGCTTTAATTCACATGGTATATTAGCATAATTCTTTTTGCTAATTATTATTAATAATATCCATGAGCAACCGCTCAAAAGACCTAATTCTCGTAGGCTTTATTGCTAGTTTTTGGTTAGCCTTAGAGTCAATAAATCAGGGCTACTTTGGCCTGAATACTGACGAGTTAATCTATTTCGTCTATTGGCTCTCTGGACTTCGGCTTGTTGCCATCATCACCTTTGGCTGGGTTGGATTTTGGGGCATTCTGATTGGTTACTTTATTGGTGAGGTTTTTTTACGCAATTACTCACTCATAGATGCATCCTTTTTAAGCATCTTATCCTCCATTGCGCCGATGATTGCCTATCGATGGTGGCAGAGTGCGACCAAAAAACAGGATGACTTTGACGACGTTGGTTTTATTCAACTTTGCTACCTGGTTTTTTTATATTCTTACCTAACCGCCCTATTTCGCAGTTTCTACTTTTATATTGCCGACAAACCCTACGGCGTTGATCAGCTAATCATGGCATTTTCTGCCAATGTAGTCGGTACATTTATTTTTCTGTATTTATTAATGTTCTTAAATCGCTTTATTAAGCGGGTAAGAAGGCATTACCACCCCTAAAACAAGGCGCTCTCATGGCAATTTTGACTTTCTTAGTCGGCATCTTACTGCCAGTTGGCCTAGGCATGCTGGTTTGGAAGAAATTCGATTTGTATTTTCCTAAAAAAGCCACGACCCCTGAGCTCAATCAATACATCAAAAAATTAGTGGGCGTATTTGTCGTTGCCTTACTTTCGATGTACGGCATTTTTCTATTTATCTGATGCATTTACTAATGAAGGAGAAGCAATGAGTAATAAAGCGATTGCAATTACAGTACTAATTCTGTTGATAGCCACAGGATATCTATTGGCCGTAAGCGATGAACCCATTGATATGGGCGGCGAAAAGCATGGGGCTGAAGCAACTCAAGCCCATGATCAATCTAAAGAAGCGAAAGAAACAAAAGAATCAAAGCCGGCCGAACAGAAGTAATCAGGCCATAAAAAAACCCCGCTACATCAGCGGGGCTTTTCTTTCAGTTACGCATGAACTTAATCACGCGCATAGATATCCACATCTTTGGTTTCTTTTACAAACAGCATACCAATAATGAATGTCATTCCAGCAATAATGATTGGGTACCACAGACCGTAATAAATATTACCGTTCTGCGCAACCAAAGCAAAGGCAATCGTTGGCATTAAGCCGCCAAACCAGCCGTTACCAATGTGGTATGGCAATGACATCGATGTGTAACGAATGCGTGTTGGGAACATCTCAACTAGCATTGCCGCGATTGGTGCGTAAACCATCGTGACGTAGATCACTAGCAATACCAACAACGCTAACACCATAGGGTAGTTAATTGCGCTGGAATCGGCTTTTGCTGGATAACCGGCATCATTCAGGGCTGTGCGGATGGCTTTCTTAAACGCAGCATCCTTTGCCTTCAGCTCATCCCCGCTCAATCCCTTCGCGCTGTAGCCTTCAATTTCAACATCACCAATCTTTACGATGGCTGTTGAGCCTGGAGCGCCATCAATCGTGCTGTAGCTGGCAGAGTTGCTCGCCATAACCTGCTTGGCAATATCGCATGAGCTCGTAAATTTAACCGTACCGGTTGGGTTGAATTGGAAAGAACACTCGCTTTTATCGACCGTTACGCTCGCTGGCGACTTGGCCATGGCGTTTTCGAGGGCTGGGTTAGCAAAGTGCGTCAAGCCATTAAAAATCGATACCGGCGTATTGGGAATGTAGGTAATGATGGCAAGTAGGAGACCCGCCATGATGATGGGCTTGCGGCCGAGCTTATCCGATAAATTACCAAAGAAGATAAAGAATGGCGTCCCGATCACTAAAGAAGCGGCAATCAATAAGTTCGCTGTTTTTGGATCTACCTTCAGCACTTGGGTTAGGTAGAACAATGCATAGAACTGACCGGTGTACCAAACAACCGCTTGTCCTGCTACTAAGCCAAACAAAGCCAAGATAACGATCTTGAGGTTTTTCCACTCAGCGAAAGACTCCGTTAAAGGCGCCTTTGAAAGCTTGTTCTCTTCCTTCATTTTCTTGAAGGCTGGTGATTCATTCATGGAGAGGCGAATGTAAACAGAGACGCCCAGTAATACGATGGAAACAATGAAAGGCACCCTCCATCCCCATACTTCAAAGTTGGGGCCAGTCAATTCGCGGGTAAACAAAATAACCAATAAGGAGAGGAATAAACCCAATGTTGCTGTGGTTTGGATCCAGGCCGTATAAGCGCCACGCTTACCGTGCGGGGCATGCTCAGCAACATAGGTTGCAGCGCCGCCATACTCTCCCCCAAGGGCTAAACCTTGGAGCATACGTAAGGCAATCAAAATGACAGGTGCCGCTACGCCAATGGTTGCATAGGTAGGTAATATACCGACTAAAAAGGTAGCGCCGCCCATCAACACAATGGTGACCAAGAACGTATATTTTCGGCCAATTAAGTCACCGAGGCGACCAAATACCAAGGCGCCAAAGGGGCGCACAATAAAACCAGCCGCAAATGCCAATAAAGCAAAAATAAATGCCGATCCTTCGTCCAGTCCAGAAAAGAACTGTTTGGCAATAATGGCCGCTAACGAGCCATACAGGTAAAAGTCATACCACTCGAATACGGTTCCCAATGATGAAGCGAAGATGACTTTCCGCTCTTCCTTCGTCATTGCTGGGGCTTTTGCAGTAGCCATATTTCAAACTCCACTTTGGTTAAGGTGGGTTGATTTTATACGAAATTATGCATAATTATTATTAATAATCTTGGGGTTTTCCCTCTGTTTTTAATGGTTGATTCATGGAAAATAGGCTTGTCGCATGATTGCACATGCCGACACAACATTTACAGCATTACAGTTGTCTCCTGAAGTTTGAAAGACCGCCTCGGCGGTCTTTTTTTTGGCCCTGGAAATAGGCTGCTTAAGCCAATCTCTCAGCCCAAACTATTGCTTGTAAGGTCTTGTGCTTTGAATTGGCTTAATAACTAGGCTTATGAAGTGGGTGGCTCATGGGATGCGGCTCTAATTCCCTTAAAATGACCACACTGGCCTTTACGCCAAGCTGCATTCCTACTAAACCCACATCAGGCAATAACCTATGCCCAGCGCCATCATTTTTGATACCGAAGCAACCGATAAGAACAATCCCGTCATTATTGAGGCGGCATGGCTGGAGCTAAGTTCCCTGAGTCCATTTACGACTGGCAATCCCTGGGTGCAACGCTATAACCCAGGAAAGCCGATTAGTTTGGGGGCTCTAGCAACGCACCACATTTTGGATGAAGAGCTTATCGATTGCCCGCCAAGCTCTTCCTTTGCTCTGCCAGCAGATACGCAGTACATGATTGGTCACAATGTCGATTTTGATTGGGCGGCGATTGGCAATCCCGATATCAAGCGCATTTGTACCTTAGCCTTAGCTCGATCAATTTGGCCTGAGCTCGATAGTCACAATCAAAGCGCCCTGCTCTATTTCTTGGATCGCACGAACGCAAAGGACATGCTTAAAAATGCCCACAGCGCTTTAGCCGATGTCGGCATCTGCGCTGTTATCTTGCAGCGCATTTGCCAAGTCCGCTCAATCACTCATATGGAAGCACTCTGGCTCGCCTCTGAAAATGCCAGGTCACCCAGCGTCATGCCTTTTGGTAAACACAAGGGCGTTGCCATGGCAGATGTGCCAGCTGACTACAAACGCTGGTTACTGGGCCAAGGCGACATTGACCCTTACTTGCGCAAGGCATTAGAAAAAATATAAGCCATGCGATAGCAGGCTAAGGGTTCACTCTGGGCCTATACCGATATGCCCAAATACCAATCACCAAAAAGCCGATAGCCAGCGCGAATGCGGGCCAACGTAGTTTTTGCCTGGCGCGGGACCGAACTTCTTGCATCACAAAAGATTCGCCCTTAATCATTTCGTTATAGGACTGCTGGAATGATGAGATTTTTTGCACCAAAAAATCGTCCGTCTCAGTGAGCTCCCATCGATTTCGTGACTCCATTTCGCCGAGGCGCTTTAACTCAGCGGTATATCTAGCAATGTATTTCTGAGCATCCAAGTACATCAGCTTTTGATCTGGGTTGAAATAGGCAAAGCGTAAAGATGGCACATAGCGCTCAACCGAATCAAATAGCGGCTGATCGGCTCTTGGGTTGGCACCCAGCCAGGCAAAGGATGCGGATAAAAAAAGCATGGTGGACAGAAAAACTGGTTTCCATAATTTTTTTGGGCTTCTTAAATGGAGTTGATACACATATCCCAGTAAAAAAATACAGAGGATGAGAGCAAATGCACAAACAATGGTTGCTCCCGTCGATGTATCAAGCCAATACGAGGCTAACAAGCCAACCAATGAAGCTAAACAGCCAACCAATACCCCATAGGCCCACTGCATCTTGATTTTGCTCGACAAGAGAAGGCCGATTAAAGCGGGACTGATGAGGAATGAAAAGACCAGTAAAACCCCTGCTATCGCCACTGAACTCGTTACAACCAAACCAAATGCCGCATAAAAACATAAATCCGCTAGCCATCCCGTCGTTCCGGCTCCGTCTAACCATGCTTTTTTGGTTGCATATGCCAAACTAAAACCAATCAATGCATACAGGGCAGTCACATCAATTAAGTCATCGAAACTGACGGTTAAAACACTGCCAGTCAGGATTTGTTTTAAGTGCTCTGCACCTTGCGGAGCGCGTTCAATGAGAAGGATTGCGGCAGCTGCGGCGGCAATATATATGACCCCTACCAAAGCTTCTGCCGGTATTTTTTTGGGGGCGTATCGGACTAAAGATAAAAGCAGCGCCGCCGATAAGGCAAAACCCAGGGACCACGCATACGCACCAGGCGATTGCGGCAAATGCCCCTGCATAAAGGCAACGGTAGCCCCAAGTGCAGCGCACTGGGCCAAGGCCAGGTCAACAAATACAACATTCTTTTTTAATACATGCAGTCCAAACTGGCAGTGAATCAAAACTAGAACAACACAGGCAAAAAAAGGAGTTGCTAAAAGCGCAATCAATTCATTCATCGTAGGCTTTTGTTGTAGGCGGTCACTAGGTTATTGATATTGTTTTCCATCATTTCCATATAGCTTTTCTCACCACGGTCACCGACGGATGTACTTAATACGGCAACCGTTGCATCCATCTTTTTGGCAATGAAATCCACTTCACGGCTTGGCTCTTGCGGCCGCTTCACAATAAGCCGTATCTGATCATCCCGCATTTTATTCATTAAACGGGAAATTTCAGCGGCGCTCGGCGGTACGCCGGGTTTGGATTCAATCGTGCCGGCAAAATTGAGGCGAAAACGTCGCGCAAAATAAGGCCAATTATTGTGATAAGTCAGTAGTGGCTTGCCCCGCAAGGGCTCAACTTTTTTTTGCCACTCGATTGTCTTTTGCTCAAGCTCCGCCAAAAAATCATTGCGCTTCTTTTCATAGAAAAGCGCGTTTTGACTATCGATCCGCGCTAAGGCCTCGACAATATTTCCAGTGATTGCTGCTGCATTGTTTGGGTCCAGCCAGTAATGGGGGTTTCCCGATCCATGGGCGTGGCCGCTACTATTAAATCCGCCGCCTTTCACCTCGAGCAGAACAATGGCATTGGATGCATCAACATACGCCATGCCGCCCTTCATGATGGCCGCTTTCGCAGTTTTTCGTAGAATGCGATCGAGCCATAAATCGTAGTCAACCCCAACCCTGACAACCAAATCTGCAGAGCGCAATCGATCCAGATCTTGGGGTTTTACGACGTACTCTTCAGCCTCGCCGCCTGCAGGCACGATTGAGGTCACCCTGACCTTATCACCGCCAACGTACTCCACGAAACTTTTTAGATCGGTCGTCGTAGTTACTACATGAACTACAGCGACAGCAGCCTGGCTGACGGCAGCTAGCGCCAGAACAAATGCGATGAAAAAAGCGCGAAAGATTGCTCTTTCGCGCTTAGGCAAAACTACGATCATTTTTTAGCGCTAACCCAAGTACTCTTAGGTAACAGGCAATGGATGGATTTTTGCGGGCCATTCATCTCCCCAATCCGACAATCCATCGCAACCGAGGCTAAACCGTATGCATCCAAACGGGTAAGCCCTTTCTTTTGTTGCAGTAATTCAATCATCGCCATGGATGCACCATCCATCGCCTTATTGATATCGGCATCTGCAGAGAAGGTTACAAAGTCTGTTTTGGTTTCAGCAATTGGCCGCTCAGGAATGCCGCGAGCCTTTTGATCTTTTGGCGTCATGCAATGCACGCCTTTTTTAACGTTGACCACTTGAGAAACTCGGCAATCAGACACAGCTGGCATTAACTTAGCCGCGGCATCGGCACTAATGCCTCTTTGCTCGCTGATGAATTTGACAGTTTGTGATTTCGCCCCCTCCAAACCAAGGTTCAGATCCCGATCAAAGCCGACAGTAATCCAGCTCTTGTCAGTTTCAATGCGTGGCATGTCCAGCTTTCTATTTTTTAAGACTTCAATAGAAACATTCAGTTCTTTGAACGCCGTTTCGATAGCGGTTAAGTTAACTTCGCCATTACCCTGCGCTCCATGGGAATCGCCGGACCAAAATAGACCGCCCTTGACCCATACTGGCAAATACAAGGTTGTGCCTTCACTTAAGTCGCGAATATCCATATTGCCGCCGAACTCACCGGGTAAAACGCTGGTGTATTGACCAGGCTCTGCACGGGCTACGCCAATTGTTCCTGGAAACGGCTTGAGCGGTATTTCGATACCAGGGCCAAATTCAGCAACCTTGCGGACTGTATCCAAGTACAAATACTTCACCTGACCGTCTTGGAAGTCTTTTGGAAATTGCCCAAACATGCCTGGAATGTTGAAGTTCGTGCCATAGGCGCGCGGAATAATGCGATTTAATTTGACCTTAAGGACATCTCCTGGCTCTGCACCCTCAACAAAAATTGGGCCAGTCAGCGTGTGCGGGCCACGGCCTGGATGATCAGTCCGTAACTTCTTTAACTCTTCAATGGTTTTTCCAGGAACAACTTGATTGTGGGCGTGCATCATGGTTTCCATAACCACGGTATCGCCTGATTTAATCGTTAGGACTGGCGGCTGCGCATTGTTAAACCAACCCCATTGGGTGGTCTCTAAGGTCGCCGGCAAGAGATGCGTTGTGCCCGGGAAGGTACTCGCAGTGGTAGTCGATTGAGCAATTGCTGTATTGAGATTTGAAGCGGCCGCTAATGCAAAAACGGCCATGGATGACAGGTAAAGATTTTTCTTCTTCAAGACAAACTCCTTATTTTTAGTTAAAAAGTGTCACTTTTTTTGATGACACCGTTTCTTGCTACTTTGTGCACCGCAAAATCAAATGAACTACATTCAGGCAAAACAGTAATTACGCTTCGGATTTACCTTAATCCATAAATTCCGAATAAACAATGCTCTGCGTCTACTTTTAACATATAAATTGTGTGGATATTAGTAGAAATACTTAGCTCGGTTTGAGCTTAAGTCAGCCAAAGCAAGAATCGAAGGCGGGATGCACCCGATTAAGGAATGGTCTGTTTGCTTTGGTGCAACGTCGTCGCTTTTGCACTAAAGCGGAGCAATCAAATGACTTGCAACAAATCCCCTGCGGCTGAAACTAAATAAGCCTCAATGGGTTTATCGTGCCGGATCCGCTGTAGACCACTCACGTACTGTTGTAACTGCTTTTGATACAAGGTGGATTTACGATCACCCTCCTTGGGCAAGCTGAGTTTGTAATCCAAAATCACCAAGCGATCAGCAAACTCCACTAAACGATCAAAACGCGTATGCACGGTCTTCTTGTTTTGTCCATCTGCCGCTGATTCGCTTTCATCGGCGGTCATGAGGACATCAATTTCATTCCACGCCTGAACCCACTCACCGTTCAGCAAATAGGGTTTCAAGGCGTCAGTTTCTAAGACTGCTTTCGCCCGAGATAGTGCTAGCGTAGCCCTTGCCTCATCAATGCCAAACCAATTCATGGTGTGCGCAAGGCTAGGTAAATCTGAGATAGCACTGCCACTTTGGAGCGTACAGCATTCCAAGAGCGCATGAAAATACACGCCGTCCTCCAAAATACGGGGGTCGAGCTCAGGATCTACAGAATCCTCTGCTGTGTTGGTCTTTGCAACTCCACCTTCAATATTGGCTAATTGCAGGGCATGACTGGATTGCGCCACATCCCACTCGATAACAAAGTCATCAATCGAAAATGGCATGCTGGCATTGCTTTGGCTTTGCGCAGTTAGTTGGCGATCATTCGTCGCCGTAGTCCCCTCATCCGACACAGCAAAGTCAGGCAGCTCCGCCGATTGAATGCGGTGGTACCAAGACTTGATATCTAGGTCCTCTTCTTTAGTGGAGGATTTTGCGACGCCACTGATCCACAGCCCTTGCTTGGCGCGGGTCATGGCTACGTAGAGCGCATTCCAGTTTTCATTGGAAGCGATGCGCTGCTCTTCTTCCTGAATCTGCTTGCGGGGGCTGGTAATGGTGTCTTTGGTAAAGGCGGATAAATGAATTGGTGCCGGCTCATTGGGGGGCCAGTCGAGCAAGATGCCGCGGTGCTGATTCATGCCGGTGGTGTGATTGGTATCCAGCAACACCACAAATGGCGCCTCCAATCCTTTGGCGCCGTGGACAGTCATCATGCGTACGCGTTTGTTGCGGTCCGCCTCGGATAGCCCACCACCATCGTCTAACTCAATAGATTCTGCAGTCTCACTCTCCAGATCCATCTCTCCTTCATCTGGGGTTTCATCATCGTCGCCTTGGCGCATCGCCTTTATCTCAGCAATAAATCGACCTAAACTCGGATAGCGTCCGCCGTCGTGATTAAGGGCAAGCTCTAAGAAAGCATCAATGTTTGCTAAGACCTGCGGCCGAAGTAAATCATCGGATGCAATCGCATAGCGCATACGCACATCATTCTCAGCATAGATTTGATCAAGCAAGTCATGTACTGGTAAGTGCTCACCCAAAACACGCCAGTGCTCAAGGTATCGCCCTGCTTTCAGTAAAGCTGGATCTGAGCTAGCCTGCAAGGCATCCCACCAAGATCGGTAACCTTCACTTGCCAGTGCAATCGCGAGCGACTGCATTTGATCTTCGCTGGCGCCAAAAAGAGGACTGCGTAATACCTGCGCTAACGGTAAATCATGGCGCGGCGTTACTAATACTGTTAAGAGTGCGATCAGATCATCAATCTCGAGGGTATTTAATAAACCCCCAAGCCGTGAACTCTCAAATGCTAATCCGGCTTCACGCATGGCGCGCTCGTATTGCGGTAAATACAGGCGGCGTTTCACTAATAATAAGAAATCACTTGGTCGCGGATCACGCCACACCGGTTGGCCATCCACCACCTCCAGTACGCGCCGCGTTTGCATCACCTCGCGAATCATCTTGGCGATACGCTGCCCCTCCCGATAGCGCTGCATCACAGCGCCAGTCTCACTGGCATCCGGCAGTGGGCCTGCAAAGGCATTGCCTAAACGCTCACTTACCTCGTGCTCCTCCAAAGGAATCAAGGGAAGCAAATAAGCCTCGCCCTGATTGGCTACATTTGCTTCTGCATCAAGGGAGTCTGGCGCTGTCCATGCGGTAGTTTGAAGCGTATACGGGTAGCTTTCAGGTAAGAGTTCGCTCGTAAATGTGCGATTAACAGCGCTATTAATGGCGGGCGCATTACGGCGCGTCACATCCAGCTGAATGAAATCCGCGCCCAGCTCGCTTTGCAAAAAGTCTTTGGCAGCATCAAATAAGCGCGGATCGGCCCGCCGAAAACGGTAAATCGATTGCTTTGGATCGCCCACAATAAAAATACTGGGCTTGTTTGTGTCGGCGCCATACCCTTCTAACCACGACCGTAGGACTTGCCATTGCAAGGGATTGGTATCCTGAAACTCATCAATCAAGATATGCTGGTAGCGTGAATCCAGCCGAGCCTGAAGATAGGCGGCATGACTCGAATCCGCCATCAGCTGACTCACCCCAATCTCCAAGTCATCAAAATCACGCACACGCATTGCCTCTTTGCTCGCCTGCACATGAGCAAGCATTGCAGCGCTCATCGCAAACCAGGCGGTATTAAGCTTTAAAGCGGCCGCTTCGCGATCGCGCTGGACATTGGCCAAAAATGCATCTGCCCAGGCCTCTTTACAAGCGAGGTAGCTGTCCTCACTAATGCCCTGATCGGCTTTGCTTAGCCACTTTTTTAGATCAGCGGATACTTTGGCATTGGCGGTGCGTGCTGTTTTGTCTTTTGTCAGAAAAATCGCTTCCAGCGCTGCAATCAAGGCATCTTGTTGCGTGATAACCAATCCGGATTTTTTAGCGTCGATTGCACTTTCAATGACTTCGCAGTAATTTTTTTCGGTTTGCGTACTATTGGCAAAGCAACGTGCCAAGAGTTCTAAATCGGTAAGGGTATTCGGGGCATTCCACATCTGCACTACTGCATCGGGAGCACGGAGCTGCGTCAGCATTTGCTCTAGCTTCTGAATGGGGCTCGTACCCTGCTCAGCGCAGCGTGCTTCAAAGAAAGTCCACGCGCCCCGTTGCTTAAATGCGCTATAGCTACCGGTTAAGAACTGCAGGGTTTCATGGGCGCCAAGTTGTTGCAGAAGCGATTCGTAATGTGGCTTAAGCTCCTTGGGCACTTGACTCCACCAGTCAGCCAAACATTCTTCTTGGAGGCGTTTACTGTCTTCGCGCAAACTAAATCCTGGCTGAATGCCGATCGATACGGGAGCGGCGCCCAAGAGCTTGCCAAACCAACCGTGGAAAGTATCAATCACAATCGCTTGCGGACTTGCGAGTACGGTTTCATATAGGGCGCGGGCGTGCGGTATAGCAGCCACTGCCTCTGCATCATTTAAGCCACGCTCGCGGAGAGCAGCAAGTAACGTCGCCTCATCGCTTCTAGCAAATTGCTCTAAGAGACCATACAAACGCTCGCGCATCTCTTGCGCAGCCTTGCGCGTAAAGGTCAACGCGAGGATTTCATGGGGCTTTGCGCCAGCCAATAGGATGCGAACCAGACGCGCTACCAACAGCCAGGTCTTGCCGCTACCCGCGCAGGCAGACACCATCACGGAGCGTGCTGGATCGCACGCGCGTTGCTGGTTGGATTGGACTGGGCTCACCACATCCCCTTTCGGCAAATGCCACGCGACTCACAATAGCGACACACGCTATCGGGCGCAAATGCATTGAGGGTTTTACGCGCCCACAAGAGCTCCACATCCGCGGTGATTTGTGCCATGGATTGGATCGCCGTATCGGCGAGGTCGGCAACCGCAACCGAACGCTCTACACTGCCGTTGCCATTTTTTAATTCGGTTTTTAGCGCGACCCACTCTGCATCCGTCACGACTCGACCTTGCATCGGCACATTCGAGTCGGTATCCATTACTGCGCGCGCGTAGATTAATAACTGCGGATCATCCAAAACGCTGGCGGCACGATCGCGTACTTTTTTTACTGTCTGGTGCTTATAGTCAAGCACTGCGGCACTTACTGAATCAATATGGGTATCGATGCGATCCACATACCCTTCGATGCGCATCATCCGCAGATCTCCGTCCTCGGTTGTGAACGGCAAATCAAAACCGACATGGATTTCACCATCGAGGTAACGCCAGCCGGCAGACTCCCGCTCCAATTGCCACTCAATAAAGCTCGGAATTTGTTTCTGCCAATCGCGCAGAACGCCGAGCACACGCTCGTCACCTTCAATAAACCGAGCAAAGATCCGTTCAGATGCCTGGTTTAAATGCTGCGTCATCCACGCACGTCGATCGTCACTGCCGTAGTCAATCGTGGATAAACTGGTTTGCTCGTGGTTTTTAAGTGCGCGGAAAAACTGATGCAATACCGCATGAATGGTTTGCCCAGCCAAGGAGGCATCAATGCCCTCATCAAAGCCATGCTGCTTACGTAAGCCGAGCAAGCTACGGACATAGTAGCGATAAGGGCAGTCCCGTAAGGTGCGATACGCGCTTGGGCTCATCGATAAAGGTAAAGGCAAATCTGCATTGGGCGTTGCTCTTGCGCCGTCCATGCGTACGCTGGTACCGACGCGTTTTACACCGCCAGGGCCGGTCGTTTGGGTTTCCATCTTCCATTCTGGTAAGGTCATTTGCAAGCGCTGAATCCATGCTGCGGCGCGAATGGGCTCGCCATTGGCGCTTTTACTTTGCCAGAGCAAATCTACTGCAGGGCAACTGACCAAGAGCTGCGAGAGATCACGTGCTTGTTGCTTGAATTCATTTTCAATCGTTGATCCATGCAGCAATCGATTGAGCGCTTCTGAAAAAAACAAAGGCGGCTCTGAAAATGCCGGCAACTGATTTTCATCACAACCAACCATAACCACGGCATCGAATTCCCGTAAGCGAGTCGAGCTCAAAGGCAAGATGCTGAGATTGGCATGAGCTTGCTTACTATCCTCTTGATACGAAGCCTCTTCAATGGCGGAACTTAAGAGACTGATCCACTCACTCAGTCGCAACTGAATTGATTTGATTGCACTCGGCTGTAATGGCATCTCTAAGGTCAGCAGAACATCGAGTAATTGCTTACCGGCAGAATCTTCAGCCAAGGTCTTTGCCATACCGAATGCGGTGATGTCGGCCTGCAACTGTTGGTACGCTTCTCTTACATCCACGTTTTTACTGCGCCACTGCACGGTTCGGCCGCGCACGAACTGCAATAACTCCAATAGCAATGGATTGGCCGGGGCTTGACGAAACACAGTACCGTAGCGCACCCCTTCCATGGCAATGTAAAAGGATTCCCATCCCGAATGGGCTTGACTTGCGATTAGGCGATCTTCCAGTTCGGCAATGAGGCCGTTGCAGTCTTGGGGGTCTTTTCCTAAGATAGCTGGGATATCGACAAACGGATTTTGTAAAAACTCCAATAGGTCGGCAGCACTTGGGCCTTCCTTAGGAGCGCGAATGAGGGAGAGCCAACTGTGCAGCGCTGCTGCGGCGCGTGTCGTTGATAACTTCCAGCCGGTTTCATCCCGAATGGCAAGCGCTGGACCAAAACGCGCCAATAGCGCCCGCGTCCGACGGGCTGCTAAACGGTCTTGCGCAACCAACGCTATATTTTTCTTGCCAGCGATGATGTGCTCTTCAACGCTTTTAGCAGCCATCCATGCCAACTCTTCAAATCGATTGGCCGAAAGCAAGCGCCACTGACCTCGATACGCGGCTTTAGCATTGTGGGTCGCGTCTTGTTTTGCTTGGCCTGATTCAGCCTCTCCTGCCGATAACGCTTCGGGCCACAAACCCACATCGCTCCAATTCAAACTGATATCGATTACTGGAGCATGGATTGCGTACCCATCCATAAAGCGCTGCATAACAGGACGCTCACTTGCGAGTCCATCGGCGGTTTGAACCCAAATAAAAGGCCTTGCAGGTTTAGCCTGTTTAGCGGCATGTATGTAGGCTGCGAGCGCAAGGTGCTTGCGCACGATCGGATTGCCCGCATCACTGAGGTAACGCCAAAAGAGCAGCAATACTTCCGCCTCTCGGTCGACTACCTTGCGAGCTAGTACTGGGTAGGCCTCTTCAATAGCCTCTTCCAGTAACTTCTCAAGTAGGCTTAGCCACGCATCACTGGATGCCGGGCCCTGCTGGGGTTCCAGTAACAATGCAGACTGGGATAACACGGCGCTCGATAAGGTATCGCACGCAGCAATAATCGCTTGAGCCAAACCCCAGGCGCCAGCCTCACTCTCTGCCTTAAACCAGGCGCGCAGTTTGGGGTGTGCTTGGAGTGAGGCATGCACTGCCAACCATCGTTCTAAAGGGGTTTGTGCCTTGGGAAATATCCAGCTTTGCGGGGCCGATCCCAACCAATCACTCAAGCTCATCACTTCAGGCAAAAAGGCAATCTGGGGCGCGATGTCTACGGGGCGATGGCGCTCCAAGCTACTACGTAAGGCCATTAATGGTCCAGCCGTACTGAGCACAACCAGCGGCCGCTGACCAGTTTGCATGGCCACATTCCATATGCCGCCGGAGAGGGTTTCTAAAGCGTTCCGGTCGGGAGGTACAGACCACGCCAGCGGCTGCCCATACCCTGGCGCGTCACGCAAAGGGATAGTCGGAAAGGCGGCGGGGGTTTTCATGGTCAATCGGACTTATGCGGTAATCTGTCGTTCTAGGCAGGAAAGCTAGCTTATTGCTAATATAAGCGTTGACATACCAATAAATAAGGAATTTTTCATGAGTGCCGGCATTAAATACGTCAGTGACGCTTCATTCGAGCAAGATGTTCTCAAATCCGATAAGCCAGTTTTGCTTGATTTT
>CALRTW020000023.1:0-21852 GCA_943371165.1 Rhizobium sp. Q54 | reverse complement strand
AAAAGAACAATCCCCCATTCTAAAACCAGTAGCGCAGCGCGCTATAAACCAGCATCCCAATAATCAGGGTTGGCAACATGGTGCGCAGCCAGGTAAATGCCACAAAAGCAGCTAAACCAGCCCAAATCTGCGGAATAGCCCAATTAAACTGGGTAATTTCAGTGGCGCCGTCTGGCATGAGGATCTCAGGTGCCACAATTGCCACAATCGCCGCCAGCGGGGCATACCGAATGGAGCGCAGGATGATTTCGGGCATCTGTACCCGATCCCCCCAAAACATAAAAAAGCCTCGTGTGCCTAGGGTCACCAGGCCCATGCCCACAATAAGTGCGCCAATTTCGAATGAACTAAGGGCGGGCATGCCTAATCTCCCGCACTCACTGGCTTGGTTAGAGGGTCCTTGGGTCGGCGATCGCTAACAATGCCCACCCCAATTGCCGCAACAATCGCCAAAACAATATTGAGCTTAAAGGGCAAACCCATGCTCAGAACGGCAACCAGGGCTGCAACGCCAGCAGCCCAGCGTGCTGCTGCGCGGTCCAGCATCGGCACAATAATCGCAATTAAAGCAAGCGTGCCGGCAAACTCCAGGCCCCAGCTTTGCGGAATTTGCCCGGCTAGGGCAATTCCCAAAAGAGAGCCCATCTGCCAAATACTCCAGTTACCGCAGGTTAGCCCATACATATAGGCGATGCGTGATCGACGGGCAGTTGAGCTTTCCTCGGGTGGATGGGCTTCTGGGTACCTGGAGGTGTACATCAAATAGCCAAAATCAGCCGTGAAATAGCCTAGAGCGGCTCGGCGCCAAAGCGGTAAGGAGTAAAAATGCGCCTGCATCCCGATGCTAAAGATGACAAAGCGTAAATTGACGACAAAGGCCGTGATTAAGATAGTCCAGACTGGCAAACCCAGCGCGATGAGGGGTAAAGCGGCCAATTGCGCTGTGCCCGCAAAAACCAAGAGGCTCATGCTGACTGCCTGCCACAGGGTCAAGGTCGATTTCCCCATAGCCAAGCCGGTCACTAAGGCCCACGTAAAGATGGTCACCACCGACTTCGACATGGTGCGCAAACCATCCTGAAAGGCCAGCTGCTCATCGTGCGGCCAAGCAAAATACGGCAAATGGCACAGAATTAGGCGGGCTTTAGGGTGCTTGGGC
Source organism: Rhizobium sp. Q54 (assembly GCA_943371165.1). Classification (GTDB taxonomy): domain Bacteria; phylum Pseudomonadota; class Gammaproteobacteria; order Burkholderiales; family Burkholderiaceae; genus Polynucleobacter. The sequence goes on along the minus strand of CALRTW020000023.1, from coordinate 20,693 downwards.
ATCGGAACCCCCATTATAGGAAGCGCTGCCGCCTGCTCTACAATAAAGCCCATGTTAGGCAGCCTGGTTTTGCAAGTCGATTGCGGGACCGAAGGCTCCGATTAATTCAACGCAAAAGGTAGAAAACATGTCGATGTCCGACCGCGATGGTTTTATTTGGTCCGATGGAAAACTCATTCCATGGCGCGAAGCAACAACCCATGTGCTCACGCACAGCTTGCATTACGGTATGGGTGTGTTCGAGGGCATTCGGGCCTACAAGACACCCAAAGGCACCGCGATCTTTCGTCTGAATGAGCACGTCAAACGCTTGCTCAATGGCACCAAGATTTTCCAAATCACACTGCCTTATACCGAAGCAGAAATTCGGCAAGCCATTATTGATGTGGTCAATGCCAACCAATTAGAGTCGTGCTATATCCGGCCCTTGATTTACATTGGCTCAGAAAAACTCGGCATCTCCCCTAAGGGCAACACCATTCATACCGTGATTGCGGCTTGGCTGTGGGGCGCTTACTTGGGTGAAGATGGCCTCAATAAAGGCATTCGGGTTAAGACATCATCTTTCACGCGGCACTTTGTTAATTCCTCTTTAGTGCGTGCAAAAGCATCAGGCTATTACATTAATTCAATTCTAGCCAACCAAGAGGTCACTGCCAACGGCTACGACGAAGCCTTACTCCTGGATACCGAAGGCTATGTATCCGAAGGTTCTGGCGAAAATCTCTTCATGGTGCGCAATGGCATTGTCTACACACCAGATTTGGCATCGTGTCTGGATGGCATTACGCGCGACTCGATTATTCAAATTGCCAAAGACTTGGGATTTGAAGTCCGTGAAAAACGCCTTACACGCGACGAAGTCTATACCGCCGATGAAGCCTTCTTTACCGGCACCGCAGCTGAAGTAACACCGATTCGCGAACTCGATGACCGCATGATTGGTAATGGCGCCAAGGGTCCAATTACCAAGCAAATTCAAGATGTATTTTTTGATACGGTATACGGCAAGAATGACCGTTACAGTGACTGGCTCACGCCAGTCAAGTAAGACAGCGCAAGAAAGGATCCGTCATGAGTCAAGCAGACACCGCAGCGCAGGCCTCCGTCATGGTGAATGGCGCTGATTTGCCTTTGCATTGCCCAACAAGCAATACGCCCAGCTGGAATTTACACCCCCGTGTTTTTTTAGACATCACCCACACCGGCCAAGCGAAGTGCCCATACTGCGGCACCGAGTACCACTTGATTCCCGGTACAGAACCCCACGGCCATTAATCAACCCATCCCCGCATCCATAAACCGAGGCGGGGATCTGCAAATGCATCGTATTCTTGTCATCGCCCCGAACTGGATTGGCGATGCCGTGATGTCGCAGCCTCTGCTGGCGGCAATCAAAGCCTCCTATCCCCATGCAGTAATCGATGTTTTAGCTACCCCTTGGGTAGCGCCGGTTTACCGAGCCTGTACCGAAGTAACTGAATTTATTGAAGCCGATCTTCGGCATGGGCAATTGCAGTGGAGTATGCGGCGCGCACTTGCTGCTCAGATTAAAAAACGCAACTACGCTAGCTGCTATGTGCTGCCAAATAGCCTAAAGTCGGCTCTCATACCCTGGCTAGCCAACATCCCCGAACGAATTGGTTATCAAGGCGAACTGCGTCGTTTATTGCTTACTAAGACCAAAGCCAATTCACCGAAAACGCAGCGCATCCCCATGGTGGAGCACTACGCTAATTTGTGTGCACCATTTGGCCATTCAGATGCGGCGATAGGTATACCGCAATTAAGTCCAACCGCAACCGCACTAGAGGCAGCGCGCACTCGATTGCAGGCGACCGGCATTCAAACAGATGCGCTGGTAGTGCTCTGCCCCGGCGCAGAATACGGTCCCAGCAAACGCTGGCCTGCCGCACACTTTGCAGGACTTGCGCAATCGATATTAAGAGCAAAGCCGACTGCTTCAGTGGTTTTATTGGGTAGCCCATCGGACCGTACGATTGGCGATGCGATTGTTTCAGGGGTAGCCTCCCAAGAGCGTATCTTTAACTGGTGCGGAGCCACATCGCTGGATGATGCCATTGCCATCATTAGTCTATGCAGCAAGGTGGTAAGTAACGATTCCGGTTTGATGCACATTGCTGCAGCATTGCGTGTTCCGCAGGTAGCGGTATTTGGCTCCAGCGATCCAAGCCATACCCCGCCCAATTCTGCAAACGCAACTGTCATCTCCTTGCATTTGCCCTGTAGTCCTTGCCATCAACGTGAGTGCCCGCTCGGCCATTTAAACTGCTTAAATCAGATTAGTCCCGAACGCGTATTTGCCGCACTTCAGTAATCCCGATCGCCGTGCTTTACTACTTAATCGCAAAGGAATTCAGTCATGCCTAACCTTGCCAGACTCTTTCACAATGCCGATGAAGTAGTCGATGCCTGGCGAGAGGCTCTCAAACGGCGCGACGTTAATGCTGCCTTGGCATTGTGGCTAGACGATGACTCGATTACCTGCGTGCTGCCCGAAGGCCAGCGCCTGAGTGGTCATGCTGAAATTCGTGGGGGCTTAGAGCGCTTGCTCGCCAATCAAGCTCTATTTCTGGAGCCGATTGCATGCATCTCGCATTCGACCTTAGGTACGGCAATCTACGACACGACTGAAGCGGTACATTTACGCGCCGATCAAGTCGAGTCGGCCTTCTTTCTCAATATCACTTTGGTTGTCTTGCAAGACAGTCAAGGGTGGCGCATTGCCCATCTGCATGCCAGCCACTCTACTGATGTCAGCTCAAGCGCGCCCATCACCCAGCACGGCTTGCATTAAACCGAATGGATCAAAGCATTACCCAGTCTTTAGTCAAGTGGCCAGACATACCCCACTGCTTTGGCTGGCTAGCGCTTGATCGGCGCGGCGCTTGGCGTATGCGCGACGACTACGCTCAAACTAATGGCTTGCCAGGGGATGTCATTAAGCATGCAGCACTGAATGCATTGATTGCCCGCAATTACGCCAGCGATGCCGAAGGGCGGTATTTTTTTCAGAATGGACCGCAGCGCGTCTATGTTAATTTAGATGCAACGCCATGGGTAGTCCGCATGATGCCCACGAGTAATGCAGAACATCCTTGGCAATTTCAGACGCAATGCGAAAGCCTACTGCGCCCCACCGCTGCATTCATGGATGAAGCGGGGCATATTTTGATTGAGGGAATGCTGACGCAAACCACTTGGTCCACCGCAAATCAGTTTCGTGAAATAGAGCACCTCAGTATTGCGTTGCTGCATGACCATGATATTGAAATTTTTTCAGGACTTACATCACTTGGCAACACCGCATGCGCGCTTGAAGGAAGCTGGCGGTGGCATGGCCATGATTTAAAACTAGAACCTATTGCCAGCACAGAAGTAGCACATCGCTTTCAGTTTCAACCTCACCCGCACTCCTGAGCACTCGTGCAGGGTTAACCGCCCTTGCTTTTGGCATCCTCGCGCTGCTCTTCTTGGTACATTTTCTGAAACTCCCGTAGGCGCGCATCAATCGTCGAGCCTTGGTAATAATTGTTACCGCCAGCCGCCCGCGCAATCCGCATCTGCTCAATTGCAGAAGGCCAAGCACCAGTCAGGGCAAACTTTTCGCCCATGGCGTAATGCCGTAAGGCAACGTCATTACTCTGGTTATAGGCGTCCGCTAATAATGTCCACCAAATGGTTTCGCCCGGCTGTTGCTTGGTGCGGCTTCGAAGCCAACTGATGGCCGCGTCTGTTTTTCCCAGCTTGAGCTCCGCCTGAATCATGGCGACTGCTGCCGCAAATGATTCTGGGTAGGCTCGTAATGTCGCGTGCGCAATCTGTAGTGCCTCTTGGGATTTCCCCTTGGCCAAAGCCAATTCCGATGCGGTGGAATCTAGCGCTACACTCTGACGAAGTAAAGGTGAGCCCGGCGCTGCCGCGGCCTGCATCATCTGCCGGGTTTTTTGTAAATAGCCTTCAGCAATATCGACTTTACCTTGGCGCTGCGCAACCAAAGCCAGTCCATACAATCCCTCCATCTGTTTTATGGGAGAGGCTTGCTTACTAAAGCCCTCAAATACATTGCGAGCATCAAACAGGCCGCTAGAACCCTTTTGTTGATCGAGGCGAGCACGCGCCTTAATTAAATAAAACTCCAGTGAACTTGGCACGGTTTTAGCATTAACCATGCGTACCCGATCTTGCATATCTGCAATGCGATCAATGGTGAGGGGGTGTGTTCGAACATAAGCTGGCACGCCACTGTCCATAATGCTGGTGGCTTTTTGTAAACGCTGGAAAAAAGCAGGCATGCCATTGACGTCGTAACCACTGCCCTCCAGAATCAAAAAGCCAATGCGATCGGCTTCACGCTCAGCATCCCGTGAGTACGACAGCTGATTCTGAACTGATAAGGCCTGACCGCCGCGCATTAAACCCACTGCTGCCGATGGATTGCTAGAAGCGGCTAAAGCCCCCAACACCATACCGGCGATAGCAATCATGGTGTTCATGGCCTGCTTGTCCATCGAGCGCGCAATGTGCCGCTGCAATACGTGACCGATTTCGTGGCCCATGACGGAAGCAACCTCGGATTCCGTTTCCGCGGCAACCAAGAGCCCCGTATGAAAGCCAATAAAGCCACCAGGGAGTGCAAACGCATTAATGCTCGGCTCTTTGACGGCAAAGACTTCAAAGTTATATTGAGCGCTGCCTAATGCGTTAGCCCCGCCCAACTGCAAGCGTTTTGCTGCCTGCAGTAAACGGCGATCCATTTGATTCAGAAAGTCATAGATTGGCAAGTCATTGGAGTAATCGGGGTCGGCACGAATTTCCCGCATGATGCGCTCACCAATGCGGCGCTCATCCACTGGACTTAAGGCGTCGCCGCCCGGATCACCCATGTCTGGCAATACCAAATTAGGCTGCGTACGTAGTGTATTTTTATTGGGCAGAAATGGGGATTGAGCCTCTTGCGACTGAACTGCTCGCCCCAAATTCTGAAGCGCCGCCGAATTACCCTCTACGATTACTTCCGAGGCTGGCGCCTTGGGCGGGGGCATTTGGGCGCCCGCAAAACCCATTGCAAAAATCAAGTGCAGGGCCAAGCATTTCCGGCCGATACCCAATAGCACCGGCTTTTGCATCCACTCAAAACAAGCTGTTTTTACGATCCCCATCCCTCTATGGTAAAACCTATTTCATGAACCCACTGACTCATTTTGATTCCTCTGGCCAAGCCCACATGGTCAACGTCGGCGATAAGCCCAATACACACCGTATCGCCATTGCTACTGGCACTATTTCAATGCTGCCAGCCACCTTTGATCTGGTTGAGGCCGGTAACCACAAAAAAGGGGATGTTTTAGGCATCGCTCGTATTGCTGGCATTCAGGCATCCAAAAAGACCTCGGATCTCATTCCCTTGTGCCATCCATTGGCGCTGAGCCACGTCAGCCTGCAATTTGAGCTGGATCGTAAAACTAGCAGTATTCGCTGCCAAGTCCAAGCGGAAACCACTGGCCCCACTGGCGTCGAAATGGAAGCCCTCACCGCAGTCCAAGTCGCCCTTCTCACCATTTATGACATGTGCAAAGCAGTTGACCGTGGCATGGTGATGGGGGATGTCAAGCTACTCGAGAAGAGCGGTGGCAAGAGTGGGACGTGGGTAGCGGCGAAGTAGTCTTTCCATAAAGCCTCTAACTTCAGCAAAAGCCCCCATTGGTTGTCGTTAAACACAATCTCGATACCCACGTATTCAACTCTTTAGATGAAGCCATGGCTTTTGCTAAAGAGTTAGGTGAGTTTGTCACTATTGAATTTGATGGCAAAGAGGTAGTGGGTGTATTTGGCGCCACGGGGGTTATGGATGGAAAGTGCCCCGACGGAATCGATTATTCGTGGAAGAAACGACGCAAGTAATTTAGAGTGCGCGTACTTATAAGTGAAGTGGCGGCCAATCCTTTTTGGGAATAAGCCGCCAGTCCAAACTAAATTACTTCGAAGTACGGCATTCAGATGGCAATAAAGGCTGCGGTAAATTGCTCATCGCCGAGCGACAGGACCAGCCCCCTGACCACGTTGCGCCTTCTGGTTTCGATAGATCCAGTGGTACCGGCATAGTTGCATCTGGGGAGTTCGTTGGAATCAGAACCAGGCTATTGCTTCCTTCTGGCGCAACCGTTCCCTGAAAATCAATCGCAATTGCACCGGATTGCAAAATTTCGATGTCCTTGACGCTGCGTGTTGGTGCAAAAGTAAAGGCCCCTTGAGTGGCATCATTCATTGGTGCCACGCCCCGACTGGCAAATGCTTCTGTTACAGCGAGCTTAGCGCTAGAGGATAAATTCATGCCCTCAATCACCCGACTGCGCGCAATGTAGTCTTGGTACTGCGGAACCGCAACGGCAACCAAAATTCCGATAATGGCAACAACCACCATGACCTCGATCAGGGTGAATCCGTTTTTCTCTGTGTTGCTAACAGAGTTCTCGTTGTGTAGTGTCATATCAATAAAAATCCCCTAGTGAATGGAGCTCGATGATCTAACAAAGAGCCCACTGACTAGGGGACTGACCGTATCAGATTGCTCTGATTTTAGTGTACGGCTTTACTGCTTCTTAATGGGCTTTTTTGCCTTTACGCTTCGCAATCTCGCCAACAATCATGACGCCCAGCGCGCCAATAATGCCAGAGATTAAGCCGTAGTCCTGAATGCCCTCGCCAAAGTGCTTGATCATGCCTGGGTCCGTCAACAGCATTCCACCGGCAATCCAGCCGAGCAAACCAGCGCCTGCCGTGACAATGATTGGGAAACGATCGATCAGGAATAACACGAGGCGGCTACCAGCAATAATGATAGGTACCGAGACGATTAAGCCAAAGACGATGTAGCCAAATTGATGTGCTTGGTCGTCTACTTGTCCTGCGGCACCTGCAATCGCCAAGACGTTATCCAGACTCATGACCAAGTCAGCAACGATGATGGTTTTTACCGCTGCAAATAACTTATCTGGTGCCTCTAATTCATTTTCGTCATGACCGCCGGCATCTGCCAAGAGCTTATAACCAATCCACAGAAGCAGTAAAGCGCCTACTACCTTCAGGTATGGAATTTGCAAGAGCGTCACCGCGAATATCGTCAGGACAATACGCAAACCAATCGCACCAGCTGTGCCCCATAAAATACCAGCACGACGTTGGTTGGGGTGTAAGTTACGGCAGGCCAATGCAATGATCACCGCATTGTCGCCACCTAGCAAAATATCAATCAAAATGATCTGAAATATTACAGACCAATCTAACATTGCAAAAAATTCCATGTCATCCTCTAATAATTATTGTGTGTTGAACAACTACTACGGGTAAAACAACTGCCTAAAACTAAATCATTGCCTTTAACAAGCTAGCCATCTCGGATGGATTGCGCGTGACCTTAAAGCCACACTCTTCCATTACCGCCAATTTGGCATCCGCCGTATCAGCACCACCCGAAATCAATGCACCTGCGTGGCCCATGCGCTTTCCAGGGGGCGCCGTTACACCAGCAATAAATCCAACGATGGGTTTTTTCATATTGTCTTTGCACCAGAGGGCTGCTTCTGCCTCGTCCGGCCCGCCGATCTCACCAATCATGATGACGGCATCGGTTTCAGGATCGTCATTGAACATCCGCATGACATCGATGTGCTTCAGACCATTGATTGGGTCGCCGCCAATACCGACTGCAGTCGACTGACCTAAACCAATCGAGCTCAACTGACCGACGGCTTCATAGGTCAAAGTACCTGAACGGCTGACAACACCAATGCGGCCTTTTTTATGAATGTGGCCCGGCATGATGCCGATCTTGATTTCATCGGGGGTAATGATGCCTGGGCAATTAGGGCCAAGCAGCAATGTTTTCTTGCCACCCTTGGCTTCTTTTTGCGCCATCTTATTACGCACTTCCAGCATATCGCGCACTGGAATGCCTTCGGTAATACAGATCACAAAATCCAAATCGGCCTCAACCGCTTCCCAAATCGCAGCTGCGGCGCCAGGAGGCGGTACATAAATAACCGATGTGGTTGCGCCAGTTTGTTGGGCGGCTTCCTTGACGGTTCCGTAAATCGGAATATCAAAAATCGACTCGCCTGCTTTTTTGGGATTGACGCCCGCTACGAAACAATTTTTTCCGTTTGCGTACTCTTGGCACTTCTCAGTATGAAACTGCCCGGTCTTGCCGGTAATGCCCTGCGTAATTACTTTTGTATTTTTGTTAATCAAAATTGACATGGTGAGTTCCTTGATTATTTCTGTTTTTTAGCGGCTGCAACCACTTTGGTTGCTGCTTCTGCCATGGAGTCGGCACTGATGATAGGTAAGCCGGATTCAGCCAAAATCTTTTTGCCTAAATCTTCGTTCGTACCTTTCATGCGCACCACCAGCGGCACAGATAAATTCACTGCCTTACAGGCAGTCACCACGCCATCGGCAATCACATCGCAGCGCATAATGCCGCCGAAGATGTTGACCAAAATGGCTTCCACACTCTTGTTTTTGAGCATGATCTTAAATGCTTCCGTTACTTTTTCAGCTGTAGCGCCACCGCCTACGTCGAGGAAGTTAGCGGGCTGTCCACCAAACAACTTAATCGTGTCCATGGTGGCCATGGCAAGACCAGCACCGTTCACGAGGCAGCCGATATTGCCGTCGAGTGAGATGTAGGCCAAATCAAATTTCGATGCTTCGATTTCAGCTGGATCTTCTTCATCTTCATCGCGATACGCCACAATCTCAGGATGGCGAAACAAGGCGTTGGGATCAAAGTTAAATTTGGCATCCAAGGCTTTAATGTTGCCGTTGCCTTCCAAAATCAGTGGGTTAATTTCAACTAAAGACGCATCGGTTTCCCAATAGGTCTTGTATAAGTTCTTAAAAACCTCGCGGGCTTTAGCAACCGATCCTTCTGGTACGCCAATGCCATGGGCAATGGTGTCGCACTGGGCATCGGTTAATCCAATCAATGGATCAACAAATACCTTGATGATTTTTTCTGGGGAATGTTCTGCTACTTCTTCAATGTCCATGCCGCCTTCGCTGGACGCCATGATCACGTTTTTCTGTGAGCCACGGTCAGTGACGATGCTGAAGTAATACTCTTTTTTAATATCTGCGCCATCTTCAATCAGGAGGCGGCGAACTTTTTGTCCTTCTGGGCCGGTTTGATGGGTTTTGAGCTGCATTCCCATAATTTCACTGGCGTATTTTTTGACTTCATCCATGCTCTTGGCTAATTTCACACCGCCGCCCTTGCCGCGACCACCCGCATGAATTTGGGCCTTAACCACCCACACTGGACCACCTAATTTAGCGGCTGCATCCATTGCCTCTTCTACGCTATACGCCGGAATGCCGTTCGGTACTGGTACGTTAAATTGGCGCAGCAGCGCCTTACCCTGATACTCGTGAATTTTCATCGTTACTCCGGAAACTATCTGTGCGTGCAGCCAATGGTTAATTAGGGACTATTTTGCCTTTTACCTTTATTTCGCTGATTTGACCGCAGTCAACTTAAAAAAATTAGGTTATTAGCAAACGAGTGTAAGTCTATCATTTTGCAGTGCGTCATTTGCCATTTTTGGCTTTATTCAGCCCCTTTTTGGCGCCCACCAATGACCTTAGCCACGATTTCAGGGTTAAAGCCTTTTGAGACCAAAAAACGGTATTGCCTTGCCCGTGTTTTCTGGTCCTCGGCAGTCCCCCCAAATTTACGCTCAAACAGCTCTTTTGCTCGCTCAAATTCAGTATGTTTGAGTCCATCCAGCAGTGCTGCTGACGCATCGCTGCCGACACCGGCCCGCTGCAATTCGTCCTTGATTCTGCGCATCCCATAGCGCTCACTACGCCGTCGCACTAATGCTTCCGCAAAGCGGGCATCGGACAGCCAGCCCCGCTTCTCAAAGTCATCCAATACTGCGGTAATTTGGACTTCATGCGATATCGCTGGCGCATCTACTTGACTGTGCTCTTGATCCTGATCTTGAGCCTTGCGAGCGCGCCCTGCTTTGGCTTGAAGACTTAGGTAATCGCCTAGCTTTTTTGCCAATTCGGCACGGCTGTGCTCGCGCTGCGACAAAAGGCGCAAAGCCCGAGCTTTGAGACTCGGGCTTTGTTTTTTAGTACCTGCTGAATCAGGCATCAGCCGATTCAATCTCCGTATCGTCTACTGCATCGGTGATTGCAAGACCTGCTTTAACACCCAGCTTGGCACGAATCTTGGCTTCGATGTCTTTCGCAATTTCAGGATTCTCTTTCAGAAAATCGCGCACATTATCTTTGCCTTGACCAATGCGGTCACCGTTATAGCTATACCAAGAACCAGACTTCTCTACGATATCGGCTTCAACGCCCATATCGATTATTTCACCCTCACGTGAAATTCCTGCGCCGTACATGATGTCAAAAATAGCTTCGCGGAATGGCGGTGAAACCTTGTTCTTTACCACCTTGACGCGGGTTTCGTTACCTACCACCTCATCACCCTTTTTGATGCTACCAATACGGCGAATATCTAAACGCATGGTGGCATAGAACTTCAATGCATTACCACCTGTGGTTGTTTCTGGGGAACCAAACATCACACCAATCTTCATACGAATCTGGTTAATAAAGATCACCATGGAATTGGTACGCTTGATTGTGCCCGTTAATTTACGCAACGCTTGACTCATCAAGCGCGCTTGCAAGCCAGGCAATGAATCACCCATATCGCCTTCGATTTCAGCGCGCGGAACTAAGGCTGCTACCGAGTCAATAACGATTAAATCAATAGAACCCGAACGCACTAAGGCGTCTGCAATTTCGAGTGCCTGCTCACCAGTGTCTGGCTGCGAAATCAGTAGGTTGTTCACATCCACACCCAGGCGCGAGGCGTATTGCACATCAAGCGCATGCTCTGCGTCGATAAATGCACAGGTGCCGCCAATCTTTTGCATTTCGGCAATCGCATGCAATGTCAATGTCGTTTTTCCAGATGACTCTGGGCCGTAGATTTCAATCACTCGGCCGCGTGCAAGGCCGCCGACTCCAAGGGCAATATCGAGACCCAAGGATCCGCTCGACACTACCTGAATGTCTTGGTTAATTTCAGCGTCGCCCAGGCGCATGATCGAGCCCTTGCCGAACTGCTTTTCAATTTGTGCCAGTGCCGCCGATAAGGCTTTTTGCTTATCGCCGCTCATGCCGTCAAATTCTGATGATGCTGATTTTTTCTTATCGTCCATTGCCATCTTTTGCTCTCCGCCTTTTTGTCTTTTGCCTTAAATTGGGGGTACAACCCGCCTCTTTGCACTATTGCTCTGCTGTCTGTATCAATCTGGGATCTACTGTATATAAAAACAGTACTTATTGCAAGCGCTGTTTATTTTGGCTTGCTTTCTTGCCTACTGGGTAGATAACGGCGGCCCCTTAGTAGGCACTTTTCCTGCCCACCAAAATAGCAAGGGCATGGCAATAGCCCAAATTATCCCAAGTAAAACAAGGGCTTGCGTTTCATCACCCCATTGTGCGGCGCCCAATTTCACCCCAGCCAAGTAGGACAAGGGGCCTGTAATCGCGCCCAAGATCGATGCCAAGACAAAACGCCCCTTTAACCACGACATTGACTCATTGAGGGTGCAGCCCAGAATGACCCATAAAGACCACATCCAAATGGGTGATAAACCAGGCAAAAGCCCTTTTGACTCAAATATCAGACTGCCGGTATGCAATAGCAGGGTATCGGCAGCAATTCCAAGGACGCCTATTTTAAGCAGTAGCGTGCTTTCTTGGATGCGATCAGTGGACTGCCACACATGAAAGGTTGCAACAGCAGCACAAAAAAGGACCGCGGCAGTGACATAGCCATGGGCCGCGCCCAAAATGCAGGCAAACCAGCCGAGCTGGAACAAAACAAAGTTAACTAATTTACGCACAGCGTTACTCAGCAGATCAGCTTAGCGCTTATAAAAGGCCAAGGTAACTTCACCTAAGTAAATGCCGAACTTGCTCATTTGCGCACGATTGATCATGACCTTATCGTCCATCAAATACATCCAGTCATCGAATTGCACGTTATAAACCGTGCCGTCGACTGGCAATGCCAAGGTGTATTTCCAGTTCAATGCATTACCGGCCATTAGACCGGTAGCCGAACCAACCACATCATCTGCAGTTCCGGTAAACACACCCGGCGATGTTTCGGTCAAGGTCCAAATGCGTTTTTGGGTTGTGCCGTCTGAATAGAAAAAATCTTCGTCTAAAGTGCCAACGCGCTTGCCGTCTTTCACTACCCAACTCGCCTTCATGACGACCTTAAAGCGCTTCACCACCTCATTGCTGCGATTAGTAAAGATGCCATAGGCGTCAATCGTGCCATTGAAATAGCTAGTGAGATCGAGTGTAGGCTTATCTTTGGCATACATCGACACCTGAGGAGAAGAGCAACCGCCCAAGAGCAACAGGGTAGCAAAGCAAAGTAAAGCGGAGCGGAGCGGGGATTTCATCGGGAGGGCTCACAGGTTGGGGCAACAATTAAAGGGGCGCATGCTTGGCCAATCAAGGCCATTCTCAGTTTAGGCGCGGCGGTTTTGGGATCTAGCCAAATGGAAAAAAATGCCCTGGCAAAATCATCGCCCGCAATTTCACCGATCGATTTACCGTTGTGCAAAAAGACCGTGCCGCGCCCGGGAACATGAATCGCGGTCAGCGAACTACCCGAGACCACATTCGGAAAAATCCCATCCAGTTTTTTTCCCCATGCACTGCGATTGGCCTCGCTGACACCGAGGCGCTGCATTTCGTCGATGGTGCTTTTCGTAATGTCGGCGCCCTTGAGTGAGCGCAAATAACTGAGGTCTAAAGCAAAGCCGCTTTGACCGCGCTGATCACCAACGTAAAGACGTGCATCGTAGACATCAAACCCCCAAAACGTCATGCGGCCCTTGCCCTGCAATTGCAAACCCTTGACATAGGGATCGAGGGATTCTTTGGCGTATGCAGGACCGCTCACCATAAGCGAGGCCAGCAAAACCAAGGCTACACCAAGGAAGGTCGGAATACGTAGCAAAAGGGGTATGGCATTTAAACGAATCATCATTCAAGCATATCGAAGTTTTACGGGTTCTGCTTACAATACCCCATGGGTAATTCAGTATGAAGTTCTACCCATTCACGAACGAAAGCACCTTATGGCACTGAAACTAGGTTACAAGCAGCTAATTGCAGAAGCAATGGACAAAATCGACACCCTCAATCAAGCAGAAGCTATGGCCCTGCTGGATGATCCCGACACACTCATTGTGGATATTCGCGATGTGCGCGAGCTCGAGCGCGAAGGCATGATTCCCAACGCATTTCATGCACCACGCGGCATGCTGGAATTTTGGGTTGACCCTGACAGCCCCTATTACAAACCCGAACTGGGTTCCGGCAAGCGCTTGATGTTGTATTGCGGATCCGCCTGGCGCTCCGCCTTGGCCGCTGAAATTCTGGTGCGCATGGGTGTTCCCCGCGTTTGCCATATTGAAGGGGGCTTTTCGGCATGGAAAAAAGCGGGTCTACCGGTCGCGGAGAAGCCCAGCAAGCCGGCAGCTAAGTAACTTTTTTACACCGCCACACCGTAGCAGCGCCGTGGCTTTAAGGAGAGAAGCCCCTTGAAAAATGGGTCTCCGCCCCACTATCTCAATTTAAGGCGGATTGCACTGTTTGCTGTGTATGCCGCATATATCCAACCCTAACTCTTTTTTAGCAACGACACGCTATGACCACTGATCAAAAAGAAACCTTAGGCTTTCAAGCCGAAGTAAAGCAATTGCTGCAACTCATGATTCATTCCTTGTATTCCAACAAGGAAATTTTCTTGCGTGAGCTCATCTCCAACGCATCGGATGCAGCCGATAAATTACGCTTTGAAGCCATGACCCACCCCGATTGGTATGAATCCAATCCAGACTTGGCGATTCAGATTGAATTGGATAAGGCGGCGCGCACACTCACCATTTCCGATAATGGCATTGGCATGAGCCGCAATGAAGTGATTAGCAACCTAGGCACGATTGCTAAATCCGGCACCAAAGAATTTTTCTCCAAGCTCTCTGGGGATCAACAAAAAGATGCGGCCCTGATTGGTCAGTTTGGTGTTGGCTTTTATTCCGCCTTTATCGTTGCCGATCGCATTACCGTTGAAACCCGCAGGGCTGGTCTACCCGCCAGCGATGGCATTCGCTGGGAGTCCGATGGCTCCGGCGAATTCACCGTCGAATCCATTAACCGGCCTGAACGTGGCACGTCCATCATCCTGCACCTGCGCGAAGGTGAAGATGACTTCCTATCGTCTTATCAGCTCAAGTCCATCATTCGCAAATACTCTGATCACATCTCCCTGCCAATCCAGATGCGCAAAGAAGAATGGGATGAGGAGAAAAAAGAGCAGGTACTCAAAGAAGAGTTTGAGGCCATCAACCAAGCTAGCGCTTTATGGTCTCGCTCCAAATCCGAAGTCAGCGAAGAGCAATACACCGAGTTTTATAAACACCTCTCGCACGACTATGAAGGTCCTTTGTGCTACTCGCACAACCGGGTAGAGGGCCGCAGTGAATTTACCCAACTGCTTTACATACCAGCACACGCACCATTTGATTTATGGGATCGTAATAAGCGCGGCGGCATCCAGCTGTATGTGAAACGGGTGTTCATCATGGATGACGCCGAACAGCTAATGCCAACCTACCTGCGCTTTGTGACTGGCGTGATTGACTCTACTGATTTACCGCTCAATGTCTCGCGCGAAATTCTGCAAGAATCACGTGACGTTAAAGTCATTCGTGAGAGCTCAACCAAGCGCGTCCTCAGCATGCTGGAAGAGTTGGCGAATAGCGACGATGCGGCCAAGCTGGAAAAATACCGTACTTTTTGGACTGAATTTGGCCAGGTGCTGAAGGAAGGCGTTGGCGAAGACCAAGGTAATCAAGAGCGCCTAGCTAAGCTCTTGCGCTTTGCCAGCACCCACAGCGATACCGCTGAACAGATAACGTCCCTGTCGGATTACATCGGGCGCATGAAAGAAGGCCAAGACGCGATTTTTTACGTTACCGGCGAAACATTCAATGCCGCCAAAAACAGTCCACACTTGGAAATCTTCCGCAAAAAGGGCGTCGAAGTTCTGTTGCTCTCGGATCGGGTAGATGAATGGATGCTGTCTTTTATGCCTGAGTTTGAAGGTAAGAAACTAACCTCGGTTGCCAAGGGAGGACTGGACTTAGGTCAGCTCGCTGACGAAGCAGAAAAGAAAGAACAAGAATCGACCGAGAAAGAATTCAAGGATCTGCTTGAGAAAATGAAAACGGCCTTAAGCGATAAAGCAAAAGATGTGCGTGTGACCTTTCGCTTAACGGACTCGCCAGCTTGCCTGGTTGCCGATGAAAACGAACTCTCGGGTAATCTATTGCGCATGCTCAAAGCAGCGGGGCAAGAAGCACCCAGCACCAAACCCATTTTAGAAATCAACCCCGAACATCCCTTGGTTTTAAAACTCAAGTACGATGATGCTGCATTTGACGAATGGGCAAACTTGCTGTTTGATCAAGCTTTGCTTGCAGAGGGCGGTCACTTAAGCGATCCAGCCAGTTTTGTAAAACGCATGAATAAAATGTTATTGGGCTAAGAACACCATGAGAAAAGTAGAAACGCAATTTGGCAGCGGTGCTTACGCGCAAAGCGTCACAGTGGGGTCACATCAACTCGCATCTGACGTCGATACTTCCGGCGGCGGCAACGACAGCGGTCCCTCGCCCCACGAATACCTCGCTGCCGCTCTCGCAAGCTGCACCGGCATGACCCTCAAAATGTATGCCGGTCGTAAAAGCTGGGGGCTTGAGAACGCGATTGTGACGGTTGACATTAGCCGCACCGATGAGGTCGAACGTTTTACGCGCACGATTACCCTCGTTGGCAATTTAGATGCAGAGCAAACTGCGCGCCTATTGGAGATTGCTGATAAGTGCCCAGTCCATAAAGCACTGATGGGCACGATTACGATTGACACCCAGCTTGTGCCGTAGCGCAAGCCGGGTTTGATGCCGCTAAGCGGCCAGTCTTACTTCGAAGTACCTGAAGATCCTGAGCTAGAGCTCGAGCCTGAGCTGGAACTGGATGCCGGCTTTCCTGATTTACCAGCTTGATAGCCTTGGTTGTATTGCGCTTGCTTTTCTTTCTCATAGGCATCGTAAACATAGCCCGATGCCGCGCCCACTGCTGCGCCGCCAACCGCACCCCAAATTGGATTGCCGTGGAAAATCGCAGTGCCCACAGCACCGGCTGCAGCACCAATTGAAGCGCCCGACAGGGTGCGTTGCTCTGTGTTGCTCATATTCGAGCAACCTGCAACTAAAACCACAACTGAACTAATGGCAATTATTTTTTTCATGGATAGAACTCCTTCAAACAGGCATTGTGTGGATTAACGTGCGCATGGAAAGCGCACAGTCAAGAAGCGCAAAAAGGTGCCTGAGGCAGGACCAGTGGCTGCAGGTGGATTATCTTGAACCCACTTCATGTAGCCTGCAATCACTTCATCGCGCGTTGGCGCGGGTTGCTTAATGCAAATATTCGATTGAGACGTTTTTGGATTGCGGGTAGCTAAGTAGGTGTCATACACTGCCGTGACATAGCCAACGCAAAAACTACGCGACTCTGGGCTGGCAGGTGTTTTGCAGACGTTCACTAACTCTTGGGTGCTGAGCACCGGAATTTTCTCTTGGGCTTGGGCAGCGCCGGAGAATGCAAAAACAGTAAAAATAGCTGGAATCAGTTTTTTCATGGCTTCTCTCTAAGGTGAATACCGCTCCATCATAAACCAAGCTAAACCGTATCTTGCACTATTACGGTGCAAAAATGGCCAAGAATCCTGACGCCATTCCCCATAATGTGGCATCAATTAAAAGGATAGGCCATGGATTCGTTTAAGACCGGTAGTGATGCGTTATTTATTTTGATGGGCGCCATTATGGTGCTGGCCATGCACGCAGGCTTTGCATTTTTAGAGCTGGGTACGGTGCGCAAGAAAAACCAAGTCAATGCGCTGGTCAAAATCCTAGTTGATTTTGCCGTCTCCACCATTGCCTATTTCTTCATTGGCTACAGCATTGCCTACGGCGTTAACTTCTTTTCAGGCGCAGAAGTCCTGGCCCAGAAAAATGGCTACGAGTTAGTTAAATTCTTTTTCTTACTCACCTTTGCTGCAGCAATTCCGGCGATTGTTTCTGGCGGTATTGCCGAGCGCGCCAAGTTCAACCCCCAACTGATTGCCACTTTTTTACTAGTCGGTTTTATCTATCCCTTTTTTGAAGGCATTACCTGGAACCAACATTACGGCATCCAAGCCTGGATCAAAGAACTGACGGGCGAAGAGTTCCATGATTTTGCAGGCTCCATCGTGGTTCATGCCATGGGCGGTTGGATTGCCCTGCCAGCCATTCTGCTCCTTGGCGCGCGCCGTGGTCGCTATACCAAAGACGGTAACGTCTCTGCGCACCCGCCTTCCAACATTCCATTTTTAGCACTGGGTGCTTGGATTTTGGCGGTGGGTTGGTTTGGCTTTAATGTCATGAGCGCGCAAACCATTGATAAGATCAGCGGCCTGGTTGCCCTTAATTCCTTAATGGCCATGGTCGGCGGCACTTTGTCTGCCTGGCTCATTGGTAAAAACGATCCAGGCTTCTCCTACAACGGCCCCTTAGCCGGCTTAGTCGCAGTCTGCGCTGGCTCGGACCTGATGCACCCCTTGGGCTCTTTAATCGTTGGCCTCGTTGCAGGCGCTTTGTTTGTATACACCTTCACACTGGCGCAAAACCGCTGGAAGATCGACGATGTGCTTGGGGTCTGGCCATTGCATGGCTTATGCGGCCTTTGGGGTGGCATCGCTGCCGGCATCTTTGGCAGCACCGCATTGGGTGGGCTCGGCGGCATTTCCTTTGCGGGGCAGCTAATCGGCAGCTTCCTTGGGGTCAGCATTGCCCTGGTCGGTGGATTTGTGGTTTACGGCCTCCTCAAATTAGTGATGGGCATCCGCCTATCGCAAGAAGAAGAGTTCGATGGGGCTGATTTGAGCATTCACCGGATTTCCTCCACCCCCGATCGCGAATCCAGCTGGTAAAACGCATCGCAGCCATGCCTACATAGCCTATCTATAATGGGGCATGGCTATTTATGAACTCGATGGTATTGCTCCCCAATTAGGAGAAGGCGCTTTCGTGGCCGACAGCGCTGAGGTAATTGGGCATGTGCGCTTAGGCAAGAACGCCAGCGTCTGGTCAAAGACCGTCGTGCGCGGTGATAACGACCAAGTCATCATCGGCGACGAGAGTAATGTGCAAGATGCCTCAGTACTGCACTCTGATCCTGGATTTCCGCTCATCATTGGTAAGCGGGTCTCGATTGGGCACAAAGTCATGCTCCATGGCTGCACGATTGGTGATGGCACTTTAATTGGTATTGGAGCGATCGTGCTTAACGGCGCCAAGATTGGCAAACACTGCTTAGTCGGCGCCGGCGCCCTCGTCACCGAAGGTAAAGAGTTTCCGGATGGCTCGATGATTCTGGGCTCACCTGCCAAGGCAGTCAAACAACTCAGCCCGGAGCATATTCAGAACATCGAGCGCATTGCTGATCACTACGTTGAAAATGCCACGCGCTTTCGGGCTGGCTTAAAAAAGATCGGCTAAGTTACTTTGCTACCCGTCCTCAGTGTTGTCGTTCCGGTTTTTGCGCTGATCCTCGCGGGCTTTATTGCGGGCAAGACCGGTAAGCTCGGCCCCAACGCCTCTGCTGAAATCAATCGCTTTGTCGTCTGGTTAGCGCTTCCTGCACAGCTCTTTAATTTCACCGCCAATAGCGATTGGCAAACCCTGTGGCAACCGGGTTTCATTATTGCCTTCAGTGCAGGGTGTTTTGCGGTGTACATCGCACTACTGCTGTACCGCTGGTATCACACGCGCGATTGGGTGGCGGCTAGCTTTACGGGATTAAGTGGCTCGTACTCCAACACCGGCTACATGGGCATTCCACTTTGCCTCTTAGCTTTAGGAGACTCCGGTTTGGCACCCGCTGTAATTGCAACCTTAGTGGTTGTCTGCGGCCTATTCGGCCTAGCGATTGTGTTTATTGAATTCGGCAAACAATCCCACAAGCCCTGGTACGAGATCATCGCAATTGTTTTAGGTTCACTTGCAAAGAATCCCTTATTGGTCGCGCCGATTGCCGGAGCAGCATGGTCTGCGAGCGGACTGCAGATGGTTGAACCTGCTCAGCAGTTTTTATCCTTCCTAGCCGCAGCAGCTAGCCCCTGCGCCCTGGTTTCGATTGGCCTCTTTCTGATGCAAAAGAGCGAAGGCAAAGTTAGCGGGGTCTGGAGCCTAACGTTCATCAAGTTAATCGTTCAACCCGGTGTGGCCTGGCTGGTTGCAGGCCCTATTCTCGGCCTACCTTTATTTTGGGTTCAGGCTGCAGTACTCATGAGTGCACTGCCCACAGGCACTGGTCCATTTATGCTCGCACAGTATTACCAAGCCGATGGCGCCGCAATCTCACGCGTCGTTTTACAAACCACGCTGGGCTCGATCGTGACGCTGTCTATGATCATCTGGTGGATCAATCAGACTGCCTAAGCGGCAAAACTAAAACGCGGGATTAGCACCCTCGGCATCAATTTGTTTTTCCCAAGAAGCATCGATGAAGGCTTGCATCTTCATGCACTCCTGAAAGATTGCCATTAAGCGTGGATAGAGCGCGACATCCATCTTGGCATCCAGTGCATTAAAGAGCTGTGGCACCAAACAGATATCTGCCAGCGTGACCTGATCGCCGTAACAAAAACGCCCTGATCGCGAATCCCTGCTGATCTGCGCCTCAAGTCCGGCAAGGCCAGTGGCAACCCAGTGCCGATACCACGTGCTGCGCCCCTCTTCACTGACTTCCAATTGGCGAACGAGATAGCGTGACACCCGTAAATTATTAATGGGATGAATGTCGGCAGCAATATCCAAAGCCAAGGCGCGCACCCAGGCGCGATCCACTGGATCACTAGGCAAAAGGGGAGGCTTGGGATAGGCCTCATCCAAGTACTCCACAATGGCAAGCGATTGATGGATGCGTACATCACCCTCTTCATACAGCGGAATCAAGCGATTGGGATTTTTCTCGCCATACTCCGGCTGCAGCTGATCGCCGCCTTTTTTAGTGAGGTGCGTAGCGATGGTGTCGTAATCGATGCCCTTGAGATGGAGCGCAATGCGCACCCGAAAGGCTGCCGAGCTACGCCAAAAACTATAGAGACGGGGTTTCATAAAAAGTACTTCATAAAAAAGATGGGGGGAATGGAAGAATTAACGTGATCGCGTAATGAAGCGCTTGGGTACCCGCAAGTTCCAATGAATGGCAGCCGCTCTAAAACCAAAGATGAGCAGCATGCAGGCAATCGCACCTTGGGTTGTATAGGCAGGGGCGTATTCCAAAATCAAGGCGTACACAATGCAACCTAAGGAAACTGGAATGGCATAGAGCTCATGCGACATCAACAGGTTTTTTCTACCAGCCAGCATATCCCGAATCAAACCACCGCCAATCGCAGTAATCACACCCAGGATCACTGGGGCGAGCGGTAAACCAAAATC
>CALRTW020000022.1:0-23081 GCA_943371165.1 Rhizobium sp. Q54 | reverse complement strand
GAAGGTCACTGCTGCCATCACATACTGGAATGCC
This sequence comes from Rhizobium sp. Q54, assembly GCA_943371165.1. Lineage (GTDB taxonomy): Bacteria > Pseudomonadota > Gammaproteobacteria > Burkholderiales > Burkholderiaceae > Polynucleobacter. The sequence goes on along the minus strand of CALRTW020000022.1, from coordinate 23,047 downwards.
TTATCTGGAACAAAATAGTTGAGGACAACGCCAATCATCGGCACCATCACCGCAGCCATCACAGCTCGGTGCGGTACACCACTCTCGGAAAGGTGGGCAAACTTTTCAGGGGCATAGCCATTGATCGACAAGGAATACAGCAGTCGTCCACCACTGAAAATACCGGCGTTGCATGACGATAGCGCTGCAGTAATCACCACGAAATTCACAATGCCAGCGGCTTCGCGCAAACCCAGACGCTCAAACATCACGACAAATGGACTACCTTGCTGCCCAACCTCATTCCACGGAAAGATCGCCAAGATAACCAAGATGGCGCCCATGTAAAAAATCAAGATTCGCCATGCTAAGGAGTCGATTGCCATCGGAATGGTTTTCTTGGGATTCTCTGCTTCACCAGCGGAGAGGCCAATCATTTCAATGCCAACGTAGGCAAAGAGGACCATCTGCAAGGACATCAACAGACCGCCAATCCCATTGGGAAAGAATCCGCCATGAATCCACAAGTTATCAAAACCCAGTGGCACCCAGTCATTGGTAAAGCCAAAGAACACAACCGCTGCTCCCATTGCAATCAAGGCAATGATGGCGACGACTTTAATTAAAGAGAACCAAAACTCAAATTCCCCAAATAGCCGAACCGCAATCATGTTGATGAGCCCCATCAAAATAATCGATGAGAGCGCCCAGACCCATTGCGGCATATCCGGAAACCAAATGCCCATGTAGATTCCAACGGCAGTGACTTCCGCAATGCTCACCACAATCCAATAGGTCCAATAGCCCCAGCCCACCATGTATCCCGCAAGGGGTCCCACATAGGAATTGGCATAGGCAGCAAAGGAGCCGGCTACGGGCTCATGCACTGCCATCTCACCCAGCGTGCGCAGCACGATGAAGGCAACAATCCCCGCCAATAAATACCCCAAGAGAATCGAAGGGCCTGCGAGTTGAATCGCACTAGCGGATCCCAGAAAAAGTCCAACACCAATGGTCGAACCCAATGCCATGAGGCGAATGTGCCGTACTTTCAGATGGCGTTTTAAGCCCGTTTGTTCTGTCTGCAAGAGAAACCTCCTTTTCGTTTTGATGTTGGTCATGTACCAACGCAACGAAGTCTAGGCAGGAGTTGGGCGCAGCACTAGCCCTTTAAAATTCATTAAATATGCAAAGTTAAATAAATGCCAAAGGAATAAAAAGGGAGAGCCCTTGAATCAGGGGATGGATAGCAAAATAAATATTGCTTCCTACAACAAAATACGAAATTTCTTACAGGGCATTCCCTAGGCTTGTTTGCGCTCTTTGGGAATGAAATGGAATTGCTTTACTCGGATACGCTGTGTTGCATCCGAATCAAAGAGAGAACTTCAGCAGCAGCAACCAAACCCGCTGCTGCCGTGACGGTGACTGCTGAGCCATAACCAGAGCATGCCAAGCCCCCGGTAGCAGCGCCCGCACGCGGCTCTTTTGAATACACCGCCCGAATGCCCATCTTCTTTTTTAAATCGCGCGAAAAGCCATGATCGGTTCGCAGCCCCACGCGTACCTTAGCGAGCAGTGCATCTTGCTCTGTTCTAGATAAATCATCGCAGCGCAGTTGGGTCGGATCTGCTTTACCGCCAGAGGCACCGCACATCACAAGTAAACGTTGATTCGCCACACTCCACGCCGCAAGCGCAATTTTGACTTGCACTGAGTCGGTCGCATCTAGGACGATGGCGTCCCTCGGTATCAATGCATCGAGCGTATCGGGCTCTAAAAAAGCATCGTGGCAGGTCAGTTGGATTTGGGGATTAATTTGGGTAATGCGCTGCGCCATTGCGTCCACTTTGGCCTTGCCATACTCACCATCAAGGGCGTGCAACTGGCGATTGGTATTGCTTTCGGCGATGTGGTCAAAATCAATTAAGACTAAATGGCCAATTGCGGATCGTGCGAGGGCTTCAGCAGCCCAGGAGCCAACGCCGCCCAAACCGGCGACCACTACCGTAGCCTGCTGAAACTGGGCTAAAGCAGCATCGCCATACAAACGGGCCACCCCACCAAAACGGCGATCGGGTGAGCCTAACTCCTGATCCGGCGGCGGTATTTGAAAGTTTTCCATCGTCATCGCATCTCTTTATACTTAAAACATGGAATCCATAGCTGAATTACGTAAAAACTACACCCGCGGTGAACTGTCGGAGCAAGACGTGCCGCAGGAACCATTCGGCCTTTTTCAGACCTGGTTCGAGCAAGCAGTCCAGGCACAGTGCCCCGAACCCAATGCAATGGCATTGGCAACCGCAAATCAAGCCGGCATTCCATCTGTCCGTATTGTCCTATTAAAAGCAGCCGACCACGGTAGTTTTACCTTCTTCACCAATTACGAAAGCCAAAAAGGCAAGGAGCTGGCTGCGCAGCCCCATGCATCCTTACTCTTTCATTGGCATGAGCTAGAGCGCCAGGTTCGTATCAGCGGTACCGTTGAGCGCGTGAGCGCCGCCGAAAGCGATGCCTACTTTCATTCCAGACCGCCCGCATCGCGCATTGGCGCGTGGGCTTCGCCGCAAAGCGCTGCCATCCCCAGTCGCGCGTTTCTAGAAGAGCAGGAGCGACAGTTCAAAGCAGAGCACGGTGATAAGCCACCTCGCCCACCCCATTGGGGCGGGTATCGCCTAACACCAACTCAAATTGAATTTTGGCAAGGCAGGCCTTCGCGCTTGCACGATCGCATTTGCTATAGCCGCAGCGATAGCGGCTGGTCGATTGCGCGCCTAGCTCCTTAGTTAAAAGCAGGATTGATCAGGCTTTTTAAGGTGGCGCGGAACTTAGCGAGCTTTGGCGCAACCACTGCCATGCAATATCCCTGTCCCGGGTGCTGCACAAAATAATTCTGGTGGTAATCCTCGGCTGGATAAAAAATCGGGGCTGGGGCAATGATGGTGACAATCGGTCTCGGAAATATTTTTTGATTGCCCAATTCTGCAACCATCGCTTGTGCAGCCGCCATTTGTGCATCGGAGTGCGTGAAGATAACCGAGCGGTAACGCGCACCCACATCATGGCCCTGGTAATTGAGGGTAGTCGGATCGTGAATCACAAAAAAGATCGTGAGAATTTCCCGATAGGAAACGATCGCTGGATCAAATTGGATTTGCACAACTTCGGCATGGCCAGTCGTTTCTGAGCATACGGCTTCGTAGTTTGGGTTTGCATCGTGGCCGCCAGCATAGCCAGAGACAACCGAATGTACTCCGCGCACCTGCTGATAAACCGCCTCTAAGCACCAAAAGCAGCCGCCGCCCAGGGTTGCTGTCTCAAAAGTTATTTGTTTTTCGTTCATGGCTTTATCCTAATGCCTTATTGTTTTATTTGCACACGCCCTTTTATTGACCTTGCCGACTGCCCCTATGAATCGCCTTACCATCCAGCTTGATGAAATCCGCGCAGCCTATGCAGCGGAACCGCACTCCACCATGGAGAAGCGCCTAGAGCGGATTGGCCGAGTGGAGGCAATGCTGCGTGCCAATGAAGAAAAGATTTGCAAGGCCGTAGCTGCTGACTTTGGTCATCGCCATCCGATGGAAACCCAACTGGCAGAACTCAGTCAAATTTATCAGGCCTGCCGGTATACCAAAAAACACCTTAAGGAATGGCTTAAGCCTGTTCATTTAGAGACGCCAGTCTACCTATCAAGCTCGACCGCTTGGATGCAAGCTCAACCCAAAGGAATTGTGGGCATCATGAGCCCCTGGAACTACCCCATCTTGTTAGCACTTGCGCCTGCCATTGCTGCATTAGCTGCCGGTAATCGCGTTTGGCTCAAGCCATCGGAACGCAGTAGCCGTACCTCGGGGTTTTTGGCGACCCTGATTCAGGAGTATTTTCATTTCACTGAATTCAGTGTGACGACGGGTGATGCCAACACTGCAGCGGATTTTGCTGCCCTCCCCTTCGATCATCTGTTCTTTAGCGGTAGCACTGCGATCGGCAAAAAAGTGATGCGCGCCGCCGCCGACAATCTGGTGCCTGTGACTTTAGAGCTGGGCGGCAAGTCTCCTGCCCTAGTCGATCCTTCTGCCAATTTACGTGATGCTGCGAGCAGCATTGTGTATGGCAAATTACTCAATAGCGGGCAGACCTGCATTGCGCCGGACTATGCTTTAGTCGGAGAGCAACAACACGATGCGCTGCTTGCGGAACTCATGAAGGCGGCAAAAGCTCAATTTGGCAAACCCGAAATGCTCACGGGCCCAATTGATCCAGAGCAAACGGCGCGCTGGCATTTTTTAGTCGAAGATGCTATCGCCCATGGGGCAACAGCTACGCCATTACTAGAACTCAGTACCGAGTCAGAGAGGGTTTTTGAACCGGTAGCACTGAGCAACGTGAGTAATGAATCCGCCGTGATGCAAGAAGAAATCTTTGGCCCCATCCTGCCGATCGTAACGGTTGCTGATGGCACAACAAGCATGATTGATTTCATCAACGCAGGAAGTTCACCTACGCCACTGGCGCTGTACTGGTTTGGAAAGAATAAGGCGAATCTCAATCGCGTGATTGCCGATACCCGCTCTGGTGGCATCACCGTCAATGATGTCCTGTTGCATGCTGCATGCGACGGCATTCCCTTTGGTGGGATTGGGTCTAGCGGTATGGGCTCTTACCATGGCAAAGCCGGATTTGATGCCTTCAGTCACTACAAGCCCGTACTTCAGGTTCGCGGTTTGTTTGGACTCAATTGGTTGCGCGGTACCAGCGCAGTCCATCCGCCTTATGGAAAAAAAGTAGCGCGCTTACTAAAGCAACTCAAGAAGTAAGCGCAGACTAAAGGCAATAAAGAGCATTCCAGTTGCCAACCACAGGCTGGCTGCAATCCGGGGATGCGCCTTTACCAAGCCCAAGCAATGCTGTCCCGCCGCAATCAGAGTGGCCAAATACGCCATGCTGATCAATTGGGTCACGACGGCGAGATAGAAAAAACCGAGCGCCGGTTGATGAAAGTTGGGATCAACGAATTGCGTAAAAAAGGAAATGAAAAAGAAAATGGCCTTGGGGTTCGTGAGTGCCAGCAGCAATGCGGCCAAAAAAGGATGAAGGCGTAGGATTGCCTCCGCTTGTGGCAGGCGAGATGCAATTGCACTTGGTCCTTTGGTCTGCAAGCGTGCTACGCCGACCCGGATAATGCCAAGACCCAACCACGCCAAGTAGCCCGCGCCGAGGAGGCGAAGCATTCCATAGATGAGGGGTGAGGATGCGAGTACGGTTGCCGCGCCCAAGGTAACGCTGAGCATGATGATGGCATCGCCCACCACAATCCCAGCCGCTGCCCAGATCCCTTTACGCCACCCTTTTTCTGCGGATAAGGCTAAAACGTAGAGTGAATTGGGTCCTGGCAGCAAGATAATGAGGATCGCACCGAGCAGGTAACTGGGGAAGTGAATGATGCCGAAGTCGGTCGAATGCAGTAAAAAGCCCATGAAACGATGATAATCAGATTCAACACCCTAGGGATTGCCCTTAGGGTGGAACCATGCCATAATGGTGGGCTTTTTGAAACATCGTCCCCAGCAATTTACATATTCAGCGAATCAGTTTAGTAGCAATAAACACACCGCTGCCGCTTGTCTGATGGTCGATGCCCTAGACCATCGCGCCCTTTAAAACACTGAGGCGCACAACCGGAGACATCCCCGACGGGGATGTGATTTGCATGACTTTTTTAAATGAAAACCACGCTGGGTCAACTGACTCGCATACCGATGTTCCTGCAGGCGAAAAAGTAACGGTATCTGTCGTTACATCCAGCGCCAATGCATTTGCATCGTTTGGCTTAGCAGCCCCCCTCTTACAAAACGTAGCTGAATTAGGTTTTACCCAAGCCACTCCAGTACAAGCACAGGTTATTCCTGCGGCCTTGGCTGGCGGCGACCTCTTGGTCAGCAGCCAAACCGGTAGCGGCAAAACCGCTGCCTTTTTACTTCCTTTATTGAACCAATTGCTGGCGAGCAACCCAAGCAATTCGCCTGTTCCTGGTCGCGCGCAGCCAAAAGTATTAGTACTGTGCCCAACCCGTGAACTAGCCCAACAAGTCGCAGCCGATGCCATTAACTTAGCTCGCGGCTTTAAAGGCATTCGGATTGCAACCGTGATGGGCGGTATGCCTTACGGCAAACAGATCCAAGCACTCAAAGGCGCGCTGCTCGTTGTTGCAACCCCAGGTCGTTTACTCGACCTGAGCGACAGCCGTGCGATTCGCCTGGATGATGTCAAGCAACTCGTAATTGATGAAGCTGACCGCATGTTAGACATGGGTTTTGCAGATGACCTCGAGGCGATTGATGAGCGTTGCAAACAGCGCACTCAAACCCTGATGTTCTCAGCAACCTTTGCACCTAAAGTGATGTCCTTGGCTACCCAATTGACCAATGATGCAAAGCGCATTGAACTGGCGCAAGCTGGTGATGTGCATTCCAACATTGAGCAAAAAATGCATTGGGCCGACAACATGGCGCACAAGCACCGTTTGTTAGAGCACCTCTTAACCGATCCTACCGTGGACCAAGCAGTGGTGTTTGCAAGCACCCAAGTGGAAAGCGAAAAGATTGCCGACACCTTGCGTGCCAATGGCTACGAAGCAACTGCACTGCACGGCGCAATGCCACAAGCGGTTCGTATGCGTCGCCTCGAGTCTTTGCGCAAAGGCCACACCAAGATTTTGGTTGCTACTGACGTTGCTGCGCGCGGTATTGATGTGCCCCGCATCAGTCACGTAATTAACTTTGGTTTGCCAATGAAGCCAGAAGATTACACACACCGCATCGGTCGTACTGGCCGTGCTGGTCGTAACGGTATTGCCATTACCTTAGTGGAGCATCGCGATCGTGCCAAGATTCGGAACATCGAGCGCTTTACTCAGCAAGACATTGTTGCTTCCGTGATTCCAGGTCTTGAGCCACAAGCCAAGCCTAGCTTTGGTGGTGGCGGTGGCCGTCCTGGTAGCCGCTCTGGTGGCCGTCCTGGCGCACGTTCCGACTCGCGTCCTGGTAATCGTTCGGGCGGTCGTTTTGAATCCCGTTCGGGTGGCAGTCATTTTGAACAACGCAGCGGCGGCGATTCCCGTCCAGCCAATCGTTTTGATTCCAAGCCAGCTGGTTTCTCAGGCGATTCACGTCCAGCCAATCGTTTTGATTCCAAGCCATCGGGCGCACGCTCGGGTGACTCACGCCCTACCGGTCGTTTTGATTCCAAGCCAGCAGGTGCTCGCTCGGGTGACTCACGCCCAACGGGTCCTCGCTTTGGTAAGCCAAAAGCAGCGGGAAGCCAGCGGAGATCCTTCGGCGGTAACTAAGCATGCTCCACCGCAATCGCCTCCGTTCTGTTTGGAATCGAGTCGGTTCCGGTGGAATTCACCTTGCCCCGCGGCAGTGGCAAACGTGGCTTAGTGACACCGGTTCTTTAACGCGTAAACTCGAAGCGGCTTTTGAACGACGCATTGAGGTACAGGTTTTAGCAGACCGACTTCAAACCATCCATAGCGACGAAAGTCGCTTTTTTCATGGCCATACCAAACGCTGCCGCGTACGCGAAGTCCTCCTGCTAATCAACCAACAGCCGATCGTTATCGCCCGTAGCATCATCCCAGCATTCACGGCAAGCGGTAGTAATCATGCCATTCTGAAATTAGGTAAAAAACCACTTGGCGCAGTTTTGTTTCAAGGTCGTAACCGCAATCGCAATCGACTTAGAGCCCATCGCGAGATTACCCAATTGGATCGTCGCCATCCCTTGTGGAAAGACTGTCAGCGTCGCTATTCGGAAATGCCGACCGGTTCATGGGCCAGAAGAACCCTTTATCACCTCAAGGGGCATCCCTTGTTGGTTAATGAGGTTTTTTTGACTCTGCCACCAGCCAAGTGATTGCAGCGCTAACTAAAGCAGCATCACCCGAGTGGCACTCCAGTACAGCCCCAAATCCGATTTCGTGTGCGCTACGAGCAATGTTGTGATGTGGGCATAATGCGCTTGCGCCGGCCAAATAATCGTGACGGCCCTGCTGTTTTAAAACGGCACCTAAATGCCGAACTGCCTCAGATGAAGTGAGGATCCAAAGCGCGCCATCCGTATCTGCATTGAGGACCTTCCCCCACTGCGGACTAGACTCACTCAGGGGTATTCGCGAGTACACCGCAATCGCTTCAACCTGCGCTCCAACCGATTGCAGTTGATCGGCCAGCCACTCACGGCCACCATCACCGCGAAATACCACGACCCGTCGACCTGCCCAGCTCGGAAAGCGATGTTGAATCGCCTCCCACAGCCCTTCGGAATCCCACTGCGCGGGATTGCCTGGCATCCAAATGGGGGTTGGCGTATTAGCTTCTGCGCCGATGCCATGGCGCTCGAGGGCGTGGAAACTGCTTTGACCCACCACCCCGATCGGAATCGGGCGCTGTGCGATCGACTGCCAATCGTCGCCTAACAATCGCATGGTGCACTCGATGGCGTTCGGACTCACAAACACAGCCAAGTCAGCAGTCTGCATTGCGGCACGGATTGCGGCAGCAAGCTTGGGGTCGGATTTGGGAACAATCGTTAAGAGCGGCAAGGCAAGAATCTGTGGCGCTTGCCAATCCTGTCCGGTACGCGTGGCTGCTTTGCCCGCGATTGCTACTTGAAGCGCCTCAGTTAAGGCGCTTGCTTGACCACTTGGCCGAGTGACAACCAGCGTAGTGGATTTCATGATGATTACGGCAGTAAGTCGCTCGCACCTTGGGCCATCAGGTCCTGCGCCACAGACAGTCCCAGCGCTTCTGCATCGGCAACCGTTTTAATCGTGGCAGCAGCACTAGCCAAACAAATCTGCGTGCCATCGACGCTTGCCACAAAGGAGCGAATGCCCAACTGAGAGCCATTCCACTCACCGTGGGCTGCCAGAGGCACCTCGCAGGAACCGCCCAACTGCCGCGATACCATCCGCTCTGCCGAAACGGCGAGCAAGGTAGGCAGGTCATTGAGTGGCGCGAGCCAGGCATGCATATCTGCCCGATTGCTGAGGGTTTCAATCCCAAGGGCACCCTGGCCTGCTGCGGGTGTGTAGGGATCGAGCGGCAAGAAGGCTTTGATACGACTAGCCAGTCCCAAGCGCTTTAAGCCAGCGGCAGCCAAAATAATCGCTTGGTATTCGCCGCGGTCCAATTTGCCCATCCGGGTGTCTAAATTACCGCGCAAGGGTTGAATCTGCAGGTGGGGGAAGTGCTTGCGCAGGATAGCCTCACGGCGCAGGCTGGATGTGCCGACAACGGCGCCCTGTGGCAACTCATCCAGTGAAGCGTAATCATTGGAAACAAAGGCATCGCGCGCATCTTCACGGCTCATCACGCACGTTAAAGCAAAGCCGTCTGGCATGTCCATCGGCATATCTTTGAGGGAATGGACCGCCAAATCGGCGCGGCCATCCGCTAAAGCAGTCTCAAGCTCTTTTACAAATAGGCCTTTACCGCCCACTTTAGACAGCGCACGGTCCAAAATTTGGTCACCACGGGTAGTCATTCCCAAAATCTCGACCTGGCAGTCGGGATAAAGGCTTTTTAGGCAATCGCGCAGGTGCTCAGCCTGCCACATGGCTAGGCGGCTTTCTCGGGAGGCAATGACTAAACGGGCTGGCGTAAGGGGGAAAGGGGCGGAATTCGGGTGTTGGGACATAACATTTAAAATAGAGATGACTGACACCAATATACTGCCTTTATGAGCTCCTCTAAAAATTCCCTGGCCAACAAGGCCCAAGCGTGGTCGGCGCGCTTTGCCGAACCGGTCGATGAACTGGTCCAGCGCTATACCGCCTCGATTGGGTTTGACCACCGCTTTGCCCTGGTCGATATCGAGGGCTCTTTGGCCCATGCCGAAATGCTGGCCGCCCAAAAAATCATCAGCGCCGCCGATTTAGCGGACATTCAAAAGGGAATGGCGCAAATTAAAGGGGAAATCGAAGCCGGGCAGTTTGAGTGGCAGCTGGCCCTAGAGGATGTTCACCTCAATATCGAGGCCCGCCTCACCGCCCTCATTGGCGATGCCGGGAAGCGTTTGCATACCGGCCGCTCGCGCAACGACCAAGTGGCCACCGATTTGCGTTTATGGCTACGCAGCAATATCGATGAGATTCAGGTTTCCCTAACAGCATTACGTTCCGCTTTACTGAATCTGGCAGAGACGCATGCAGCCACCATCATGCCGGGCCACACCCATTTACAGGTTGCGCAGCCAATTACTTTTGGCCATCACCTAATGGCTTATTTCGAAATGTTTAGCCGCGATGCCAGCCGCCTAGCCGATTGCCGCAAGCGCATGAATCGCCTACCGCTCGGCGCTGCCGCATTAGCCGGCACCAGCTACCCCATTGACCGTGAGTGGGTAGCAAAAAAACTAGGCTTTGATGGCATTTGCACCAACTCCCTGGATGCTGTATCGGATCGGGATTTTGCGATTGAGTTTTGCGCGTTTTCGGCAACGCTGATGATGCACGTCTCGCGTTTATCAGAAGAGCTCATCTTATGGCTCAGCCCACGCTTTGGTTTTATTGATTTGCCCGATCGGTTTTGTACGGGCAGCTCAATCATGCCGCAAAAGAAAAACCCCGACGTGCCCGAACTGGCCCGCGGTAAAACCGGGCGCGTGTATGGCGATTTGATTGCCTTACTGACCCTCATGAAAAGTCAGCCCTTGGCTTACAACAAAGACAATCAAGAAGATAAAGAGCCCCTGTTCGATGCGGTCGATACCGTGCAAGATACCTTGCGTATTTTTGCCGACATGATTCCGCACATCGTGGTTCAAAAAGCAGTCATGCAAGCAGCAGCTGAAGAAGGGTTTGCTACTGCCACTGACTTGGCTGACTACTTAGTTAAAAAAGGTTTGGCGTTTCGGGATGCGCATGAGGCGGTAGCCCATGCCGTTAAAGCTTGCGTTGGCCGCAAATGCAATCTAACGGACCTGAGCTTATCCGAGCTCCGCTTTGCCTGTGGTCTAGATGCCAGAGCCGATCTGATTGGCGAGGATGTGTTCCCCTTATTGACCGTCACTGGATCGGTACAGTCACGCCAGCATCCGGGTGGTACTGCGCCTCAACAAGTCTTGGCGGCCGTTCAGCGCGGCCGCGCCGAACTCAAGCTCTAACCGACCCCTCTCCTTTAGGAACGGTGATGGCTTTCTGGCAGCGCATCTCCTCTCGCATCGACAGCATCAATGCATGGCTTGGCAAGGCGGCCAGCATCTTCATTTTGCTTTCCTGCGTGATTTCAGCAGCCAATGCAATCATGCGCTACGGCTTTGATCTCAGCGACAACTGGCCCTTGGAATTGCAATGGTATTTATTTGCCGCAGCCGTGATGCTCGGCGCCTCCTACACCTTAAAGCGCAATGAGCATGTCCGCGTCGATCTGATTTATGCTCGCCTCTCGGAGCGCGGCCGCATCTGGGTGGATCTATTTGGTCTGAGCTTCTTTTTAATGCCAGCCTGCATCTTGTTTACCTGGCTATCTTGGACATCCCTGTTTTACCCTTCATTCTTATCCCTTGAGGATTCGCTTAACTCGGGCGGCCTCTTACGCTACCCGATTAAGTTTGTCGTGCCGATGGGGTTTTTCATGCTGTGCTTACAGGGCCTGTCTGAAATCATCAAGCGCGTTGCTTTGTTGCAAGGTAATGCACTGGGCGCCCCTGCCGTTACTGCCTACGAGAAGCCCAAACAATGATTCCCTTGGAGTGGATGCCGCCCTTGATGTTTGCTGGCCTGATTGTGTTTATGCTGGTCGGCTTTCCAGTGGCGTTTTCCTTGATGGCGGCCGGACTTTTCTTTGGCGCCATTGCGATCAGCCAAGGCTTTTTTGATCTCGTCTTTTTACAGGCCATACCGCAGCGTATTTTTGGTGGCGTACTAGCAAACGACTTATTGCTCGCTATTCCCTTCTTCACCTTTATGGGAGCCATTCTGGAGCGCTGCGGCCTTGCAGAAGAAATGCTGGAGTCCATGAGTCAACTGTTTGGACGGATACGCGGCGGACTAGGATATTCGGTCATCATTGTCGGCTTTGTGCTGGGTGCGATTACTGGAACCGTTGCAGCGCAAGTGATTGCAATGGCCATGATCTCTTTGCCGATCATGATCCGCTATGGCTACAACATGCGCTACGCCACTGGCGTATTAGCAGCCTCTGGCACGATTACGCAGCTGGTACCACCCTCCCTTGTATTAATTGTGCTCGCCGATCAACTCAAAACGCAAACCGGCAGTGCCGATGTCGGCAGTATGTACTTGGGGGCTTGGGGCCCATCCTTGATTCAGATTGGGCTTTTTGCGCTCTATACCTTTGTGCTCACTCGCCTCAAACCAGACTGGCTACCAGCAGCACCACTGAGTGATGTGCAAGCCAATGGCTGGGTGCTGTGGAAAAAATGCCTGCTCGGCATTATTCCATCTGCTGTTTTAATCTTTTTAGTCTTGGGTACCATTTTGCTCGGCATTGCCACTCCTACGGAGTCGGGCGCAATGGGGGCAATGGGGGCTCTGTTATTGGCCTGGCTGCGGCGCGCAAAAATTGCTAACCTCAAAAAACAAATTACCGAGTCCTATCAAAACACCATGCGCCTAACCTCGATGGTGATCTTTATCTTGATTGGCTCCACCTGCTTCTCGGTGGTGTTTCAAGGAGTGGATGGCGGCGTGTGGGTAGAGCACCTCTTTGCCAATATACCCGGCGGCTGGATTGGATTTTTGATTGTGGTGAACATCTTGGTCTTTTTCTTGGCCTTCTTTTTAGACTTCTTTGAGATTGCCTTCATCATCGTCCCCTTGCTAGCACCCGTCGCTGAAAAAATGCTCGCTCCGGTTTTGCTCGAGGCCATGGGTGGCAATCTGCAGGCTGCTGGCAATGCGGCCCTCGTGTGGTTTGGTGTCATGCTCTGCGTCAATATGCAAACTTCCTTTATGCACCCGCCGTTTGGCTTTGCCCTGTTTTATCTTCGTGGGGTCGCCCCTAAAGAGGTCAAGAGCAGTGACATCTACTGGGGCGCTCTACCGTGGGTTGGCTTGCAACTCATCATGGTTGGTTTGGTCATTGCCTTTCCGGCACTGGTCACCACGTTCTTGGATAAACCGCCGCCCGTCGCAATCAATTCAGAATTTGACTTTACGAGCGGGCAAAGTAGTGCGGGAGATAAGGCCTCACCCAAAATGGATGAGGATGCGCCAGTTCGCTTTGAGCTTGAAAAACCCAGCCGATAATCTTATTTTTCTAAACGCACGCAATCAACGTAGTATTCGCTGCGACCATCCACCTCAGTCTTTACGAGGCCATGGATATCGGTCTCAAAGCCAGGAAACTGCGCATTAAAGTCGCGAGCAAAGTAGAGATAGTCAACGATGCGCTTATTAAAGCGCTCGCCCGGAATCAACAACGGAATGCCGGGTGGATATGGCGTAACCAACATGGCAGTAACGCGCCCTTCGAGTTGATCCAATGGCACGCGATCGACTTTTTTATGTGCCATTTGAGCCCAAGCATCGGAGGGCATCATCGCCGGCACCATGTCGGAGGTATACATCTCGGTCGTCATGCGCGCAACATCACGGCCTTTATAAAAAGCATGAATTTGCTGGCAAATGTCATTGAGGCCAACCCGCTCATAGCGCGGGTGCTTGGCCACAAACTCCGGCAATACTTTCCAGAGCGGTGCGTTTTTATCAAAGTGATCTTTAAATTGCTGGAGCTCGGTTACCAAGGTATTCCAACGGCCCTTAGTAATGCCAATGGTGAACATGATGAAGAAGGAATACAGCCCGCATTTCTCAACAATAATGCCGTGCTCAGCTAGATACTTGGTGACGATGCTCGCGGGTATGCCGGTTGTGCCAAAGTTGCCTTCAATATCAAGGCCAGGGGTAACGATGGTTGCCTTGATGGGGTCTAGCATATTGAAGTCGTTGGCCAACTTACCGAAGTCATGCCAGCTGGCGTTGGGCTCTAAAACCCAGTCACTGCGCTCGCCAATACCATCTTCGGCCAAATGATCGGGGCCCCACACCTTAAACCACCAGTCGGCACCAAACTGCTCATCGACTTCGCGCATGGCCCTGCGGAAATCCATCGCCTCTGCAATCGACTCTTCCACTAAGGTGGTTCCGCCTGGAGCCTCCATCATCGCAGCCGACACATCGCATGAGGCAATGATGGCGTACTGCGGGCTGGTAGAGGTATGCATCAAATACGCCTCATTAAAGCAATCGCGATCCAATTTATGCTCATCCGCATCTTGCACCAAGACTTGCGATGCTTGCGACAAGCCAGCCAACAGTTTGTGGGTTGATTGGGTAGCGAACATCAAGCTTTTTTTAGTGCGCTTACGGTCAGCGCCAATCGCATGCATGTCTTTATAGAAGGGGTGGAAGGCCGCATGCGGCAACCATGCCTCATCGAAATGCAAGGAATCCACCTTGCCGTCGAGCATCTCTTTAATCATCTCGACGTTATAAATAATGCCGTCATAGGTACTTTGCGTGAGGGTCATCACGCGGGGTATGGCGTTCTTATCTTTAATGAAGGGGTTGGCGTCGATTTTCTTTTTGATGTTCGCCCATTCAAACTCTTCCTTCGGAATCGGGCCAATAATGCCCAGGTGGTTACGCGTTGGCATCAGGAAAATCGGAATCGCGCCCATCATCGTGATCGAATGAATCACCGATTTATGGCAATTGCGATCCACTAAAACAATGTCACCTGGGGCAACCGTCGAATGCCAAACAATCTTGTTGGACGTGGACGTGCCATTGGTCACAAAAAATAAGTGATCGGCATTGAAAATTCGCGCGGCATTACGTTCACTTGCCAGCACTGGGCCGGTGTGGTCGAGTAACTGACCTAATTCTTCAACGGCATTGCATACGTCGGCACGCAGCATATTCTCACCAAAGAATTGATGGAACATGCGGCCCACTGGACTTTTAAGAAAAGCAACACCGCCCGAGTGGCCGGGGCAATGCCAGGAATACGAGCCTTCAGAGGCGTAATGCGTTAGGGCACGGAAGAAGGGGGGCGCCAATGAGTCAAGGTAGACCTTCGCTTCGCGGATGATGTGGCGCGCTACAAACTCCGGCGTGTCTTCATTCATATGAATAAAGCCATGCAACTCGCGCAAAATATCATTGGGCATATGGCGTGAGGTACGGGTCTCGCCATACAAGAAAATCGGAATGTCTTCATTGCGCTTGCGCACTTCGGCAATAAATGCACGGAGGTTGTTTAATGCAGGCAAATCGTTGTCTTCGGTATCGCTGATGAACTCCTCATCATCGATCGATAAAACAAAACAGGAGGCGCGCGAGGCTTGCTGTGCAAATGACGTTAAATCCCCATAACTGGTTAGGCCGATCACCTCAATGCCCTCGCCTTCGATGGCTAACGCCAGGTCGCGAATACCGGAACCTGAAATATTTTCAGAGCGAAAGTCCTCATCAATAATGATGATTGGGAAACGAAATTTCATGTGTGCCTTTGGAAAATTGCCTAATGCAATTAGGTCTTCGGTAGCGTAACGCCCTGCTGCCCTTGGTACTTGCCGCCACGGTCCTTATAGGAGGTACCGCAAACTTCATCGCTTTCAAAAAAGAGAACTTGAGCACAGCCTTCGCCCGCATAGATTTTTGCTGGCAATGGCGTGGTGTTTGAAAACTCAAGGGTGACATACCCTTCCCACTCAGGCTCAAATGGCGTGACGTTCACAATGATGCCGCAGCGCGCATACGTACTCTTACCAACGCAGATCGTCAGAACGCTGCGTGGGATTTTGAAGTATTCGACCGTACGGGCCAGAGCAAAGGAGTTGGGCGGAATAATGCAGACATCCCCTTGAAAATCCACAAAGGATTTTTCATCAAAATGCTTTGGATCCACAATCGTGCTGTTGATGTTGGTGAAGATCTTGAATTCGTTTGCGCAGCGAATGTCGTAACCGTAGCTCGAGGTACCGTAGCTCACGATTTTTTGTCCAGCGGCGTCTTGGCGGATTTGGCCAGGCTCAAATGGGCTGATCATGCCCTCTTCGGCCATACGGCGTATCCAGTGGTCGGATTTAATAGTCATGGCGGAATTGTAAAACCAACCCGGCCCCGAAGACTATCTATTTACTGCTTGGACGGACTAAAAACAACCCGCTCAGGCGCGTTGTAAATCTCAAAATGGGTTCCCGAGCAGCGCGACAGAAGTGTCAGGTGGGTCTTTTGGGCGAGCTCAAGGCCCATCTGGGTTACGCCTGAACGCGTTAGCAAAAAGGGGATGCCCATTTGAGCCCCTTTAATCACCATCTCCGAGGTTAAGCGCCCGGTCGTAAAAAACACCAAATCCCGACCCGCCTTGTCAGCCAGCCACATCAGCCCAGAAATCGAGTCCACGGCATTATGGCGACCTACGTCCTCAATAAAGTGGAGCAATTCAACCCGATCCTCGCCCTTGCGCTCAAATACCGCGCAGGCATGTACCGAGCCGGATTTCTTGTAGATGGTGTCGTGTTGGCGAATTTGGTCGATGAGGTCCACAATCGCCGCCTGATTCAAGGTGGGGCCATCCGCCAGGCGGATTTGCTCCATTTCCTCGATTAGCCCGCCAAACATCGTGCCTTGTCCGCAGCCGGTGGTCACAATGCGCTTACTGGTCATTTGATCGATATCGACGGTACTGCGCCGGGTTTTGACTGCGGCTGAATCGGTTTCCCAGTCAACCTGGATGCTTTCGATGTCGTCCGGTGATTCCACCAAACGCTGGTTGCGCAAATAACCCAGTACCAGCGCCTCAGGGGCGCTACCCAGGGTCATGAGGGTGACAAGCTCACGCTTATCCAAATAAATCGTCAGCGAGCGCTCACCCGGTACATGGACGGTTTTATGGCGTCCGGCCTCATCGATGATCTGGACCTCATGGATGAGGGGTACAGAGGCATTGGACATCGCAATTCGGGGATTTACTGCCATACACGCGTTCCTTGATTCATTCTAGGTATTTTAAATGCGAGCCTTACTTTAACCGCAGTCTAAAATCCATGCTCTAGCAGCATAATTCACCTAAGAAGCCCAATTTTGCCTTTTTACCCAAACCGCACCCCGCTTACAGCATGAGTCGTTCACCACGCCGCCTTTTAGTTACCTCTGCCCTGCCTTATGCCAATGGGCAGATTCACATTGGCCATTTGGTGGAATACATTCAAACCGATATTTGGGTTCGCTATCAACGGATGCAGGGTCACGAAGTGCATTACATGGGAGCAGATGACACCCATGGCACCCCCATCATGCTGCGCGCAGAAAAAGAGGGGCTAACTCCCAAAGAGTTAATCGCTAAGGTCTGGCAAGAACATAAGCGCGACTTTGATGCCTTTCTAATTTCCTTTGATCACTACTACACCACCGATAGTCCTGAAAATGAAAAGCTAGCAGGAGACATTTACCTCAAGCTTCGCGATGCCGGTCTGATTGAAAAGCGCGCCATCGAGCAGGCCTACGATCCTGTGAAAGAAATGTTCCTTCCAGATCGCTTTATTAAAGGCAAGTGCCCGAAATGCAAAGCGCCTGATCAGTACGGTGACTCTTGTGAAAAATGCGGCGCCACCTACGCGCCCACCGATTTAATTGATCCCTTCTCGGTTGTCAGTGGCGCAACACCGATTCGTAAAGTGTCCGATCATTATTTCTTCAAGTTATCCGATCCCCGCTGCGAAACCTTCTTGCGCGACTGGACTCAGGTTCGTACGCCGCTGCAACCCGAAGCCCGCAACAAAATGAAAGAATGGGTTGGTCAAGCTGGCGACAGTAAATTGGGCGATTGGGATATTTCGCGCGATGCCCCTTACTTTGGCTTTGAGATTCCCGATGCGCCCGGCAAGTATTTTTATGTCTGGCTCGATGCGCCCATTGGCTACTACGCCAGTTTCTTAAAATACTGTACCGACAAAGGTCTTGATTTTAATGAGTGGGTGAAGCCCGATAGCAGCACCGAGCAGTACCACTTTATCGGTAAAGATATTTTGTATTTCCATACTTTGTTTTGGCCTGCTACCTTGCATTTCGCTGGCTACCGCACCCCTACCAACGTATTCGCACACGGCTTTCTAACGGTCGATGGTGAAAAGATGAGTAAGTCACGCGGCACCCTCATCTCAGCCAATAGCGTAATGGAGTCGGGCTTTAATCCTGAATGGTTCCGCTACTATTTTGCAACCAAGCTCAACGACAGCATGGAGGACCTTGACCTCAATCTGAGCGACTTCGTTGCACGGGTCAACAGTGACTTGATTGGAAAGTACATCAATATTGCGAGTCGTAGCGCCGGCTTTTTGGTGAAGCGTTTTGGTGGCGTGGTTGTGGACGATGCCATGCAAAACCCCTTGCTGATTTCGATTCGAGCAGCCAATACCAAAATTGCTGAACTGTATGAAGGACGCGAGTTTGCAAAAGCCGTTCGCACTATTATGGAATTGGCAGACCAAGTCAACGCCTTTGTCGATGAAAACAAACCATGGGACATCGCCAAAGATCCCGAGCGCACAGCCGATCTTCAGGCAATTTGCAGCGTGACATTGGAAGCATTTCGATGTTTAAGCCTGTACCTCAAACCAGTATTGCCGCAGGTTGCTGCCGGTGTTGAACGCTTTTTATGTGTAGCGCCGATGACTTGGAGCGACATCAATACGTCCCTTTCCAGTCAGCGACCCATTGCACCTTATACCCACCTCATGAGCCGCGTAGAGCCGGCCCAAATTGACGTCCTATTAGCAGCCAATAGCTAAAAACGGGATGCCGATACAAATCTGACTTAGGCCATACAAAATCGTTAATAATGAGGGTTACCCAGTTCCGTGGGATTTTATAAGTTATTGAATTTATTGAGAATTAAGTATCGATATGCGTAAATACCAATCTGACGTCACCGTATTTCTTGAAAAACTCAAAGCAGCCAAACCCACCTTGGAGCAAGACCAGCAAGCTGGGCGCGCCCTCCTTTGGGACAAAGAGCCAATCAGCCTTGATGAGCAGCGTCGCCTAAAGGCCGCCAAAGTCAAACAACGGGCCTACGTTTATTCCAATGAATGATCCTCTGGTTCAGCCGGTAGAGAGCTTATTTGACAGCACGCCCTCGGTTACCGACGGCATGTCAGAGGCGTTTGCCAAGCTGTATGGCGAGCCCCTTTTTAAGCTCCCTACAGACCTGTACATTCCGCCCGATGCGCTCGAGGTTTTTCTAGAGGCTTTTGAAGGCCCACTCGATTTACTGCTCTACCTCATTCGTAAACAAAACTTCAATGTGCTGGATATTCCGATGGCACAGGTCACATCCCAATACTTGACCTACATTGATCAAATTCGCCATACCAACTTGGAATTGGCTGCAGAGTATCTGCTCATGGCAGCGATGTTGATTGAAATCAAATCGCGCATGCTTCTGCCAATGAAAAAGGCTGATAGCGAAGAAGAGGTTGAAGATCCGCGCGCTGAGTTGGTGCGTCGACTGCTTGAATACGAGCGCATGAAGTTGGCAGCACAAGAGTTAGACCAAATTCCCCAGCAAGGCCGTGACTTCCAAATTGCCCACGGCTATGTTGATACGACAGTGGCCGCCACATGGCCCGAGGTCAATCTAGAAGACTTACAGATGGCTTGGCGCGATGTATTGCACCGAGCAAAATTAAATCAGCACCACACCATCACCCGTGAAACCCTATCGGTGCGTGATTTTATGACGCGCATTTTGCGTCGCCTGCAAAGCACCCGCTTTGTTGAGTTCAGTGAATTATTTGAAGATGCGATTGCATCTGGCAACGGTGTGCCTGTAGTGATTGTGAATTTCATTGCCATGCTCGAACTCTCACGGGAGGCCTTGGTAGAGATTACCCAAGCAGAGCCCTATGCGCCCATTTACGTGCGTTTGGCTTACACCCCCAGCGCATGAAAATAATTAGCGATATCAATGAGTTACGTAATCATTTGCGGGGTCAAAATCGCGCCTCGTTTGTGCCCACCATGGGCAATCTGCACGAAGGCCATTTATCGTTAATGCGCTTGGCGCGCCAACACGGCGATCCAGTAGTGGCCAGTATTTTTGTCAACCGCTTGCAATTTGGTCCAAACGAAGACTTTGATAGCTACCCTCGGACCATGCAGGCCGACATAGATAAGCTTGAAAAAGAAGGGGTCTACATTTTATTTGCCCCGACTGAAAAAGACCTCTATCCACAGCCCCAAGAATACCGTGTAGATCCGCCCCAACAGCTCGGCGATATTCTGGAAGGGGAGTTCAGACCCGGCTTTTTTAAGGGCGTCTGTACGGTTGTTTTAAAACTTTTTTCCTGTGTGCAGCCCCGGGTTGCAGTCTTTGGAAAAAAAGATTACCAGCAGCTGATGATCGTTCGTCAGATGGCGAGTCAATTTGCCTTGCCGGTTGATATTGTTCCAGCCGAAACCATTCGTGCTGAAGATGGATTAGCTCTGTCCTCGCGCAACATCTATCTTTCGGAAAGCGAGCGTGCGGAAGCGCCGGCATTGCAACGCCAGTTAAGCGCGATGCGCGAGCAGGTGCTTGGCTTAAAAGAAAAGACGGTCAGTTCTTTGCTGGATATCGAGGCGAACGCCTTGATGCAAATGCAGACTCGGGGATGGAAGCCGGACTACATGGCTATTCGCCAACAACGGGATTTAGCCAAGCCAACGCAAGCCGATTTGGATGGCGGTCAGCCGCTCGTGATTGTGACTGCGGCTAAGCTCGGTAAAACCCGCCTGATTGATAACTTAGAAATCTAAGACCCGCGCTGCTTGTTGGGTCTTCTTTTCTTAAGCAGTAAAAAATTGATCTGCCGCTAAACCAAGGCTTTTAGCAAGCTCTGCGCCACTGACTTTACCAGCAGCCCCTTTGGCCTTGAGTACCTCAATCTGACCGCCATGGCAGGTCACAAAAAAGGATTCGGAACCAATCTCTGTGATCTGGCCAGGCTTACCTTTGACGGCTCCATAGGTCGCAGTGACGTGTTTCTTCACGTCGTAAATCTGTACCTTTTGTTCGCCAACCATGGTCCAGGCTCCAGGCGCTGGATTGCAGGCCCGAATCAAGTTATGGATTTGCGTAATGTGGCTCGACCAATGGATACGCGCGGCCGCTTGATCAAACCACCCTTCGTAATTGGCTAGCGCCTCATCTTGCACTACCTCTTGGTGCTTACCTGCAGCAACCAGATCAGCAGCCTCTAATAGCGCTTGCACCCCAAGCGGAAATAGGTGATCAAAGTAAACCGATCCCAGGGTATCGTTTGCGCCGATCGCCACCTCTTTTTGCAAAATTACTTCGCCCTCATCTAAGCCATCGGATGGCCGGAAAATGGTGAGGCCCGTCTTCGTCTCCCCCAACGCAATGGCCCAGTTAATGGCACTGGGGCCCCGGTACTTCGGCAGTAATGAAGGATGGTATTGAATCGTACCCAAGCGCGGTATCTTGGCGAACTCTTGTGGCACAAATTGCAGGACATAGGCCATCACGCATATGTCTGCGCCGCTGTTGCGCATCGCATCCGCTGCCTCGGGGCTCTTGAGCGAGGCAAATTGCAAGGGCACGAGGCCTTTTGCCAGGGTTGCCTCTTTCAGAATCTCAGGCTTCGTAGCTTTGGGATTATCCGGCGGACAAAACACCGCAACCACCTCATCGCCACGCTCTAAAAAGGCCTCTAAAGCAGCCTTACCAAAATCTTGACTGCCGATTAGAGCAACTTTCATTTAGATGACTTTCCGATGGCGTAAATCGATCAGGTCGTCGATATTAAATCCGAGCTCCTGAAGAATTTCATCAGTATGCTCACCGAGCAGTGGTGAACGCGTTACCTCAGTTTCACTATCGGATAACTTGATTGGGTTACCCACCGTTAGATACTTTCCGCGAACCGGATGATCTACCTCGACAATCGTGCCGGTAGCCCGCAGGGCTGGTTCTTCGGCGATTTCTTTCATCGACAGAATTGGGCCGCAGGGCACGTCATATTTATTCAATGTATCCATCACCTCAAACTTGGTTTTGGTCATGGTCCATTTTTCGATCTCACCAAAGATTTGCATTAGCCTTGGTAAGCGCGCCATGGGTGATGAAAAGTCATGATCGGTAATCCACTCTTCTTTACCAATCACTTTACAAATAGCCTCCCATACCGCTGCCTGGACGACAACATAAATGTAGGAGTTGGGATCCGTTTCCCAGCCTTTGCATTTCAGAATCCAGCCGGGCTGTCCACCACCAGAGGCATTGCCAGCGCGGGGTACTGCCTCGCCAAAATTGCCATTAGGGAACTGCGGATACTCCTGCATCGTGCCGTTTCGGTCAAGGCGCTGTTGATCGCGCAACTTCACGCGGCACAAGTTCAATACGGCGTCTTGCATCGCTGCCTGGACCCGCTGACCACGGCCCGAGTGAGTGCGTTGATACAACGCAGTGACGATACCCAAGGCTAAGTGCAAACCAGTTCCACTATCACCAATCTGCGCGCCCGTTACCATCGGCGGGCCATCATCAAAACCGGTGGTGGATGCGGAGCCTCCAGCGCACTGCGCTACGTTTTCATATACCTTGCAATCTTCATAGGGTCCTGGACCAAAGCCCTTGATCGATGCCATGATCATGCGTGGATTGAGATGCTGTATGTGTTCCCAGGTAAAGCCCATGCGATCCAAAGCGCCTGGTGCAAAGTTTTCAACCAAGACGTCGCACTCTTTAATTAAGCGCTCAAGAATATCTTTGCCCTCTGGAGTTTTGGTATTGACTGTAATCGAGCGTTTATTGTGATTCAGCATGGTGAAATACAAGCTGTCCGCATCGGGTATGTCGCGTAATTGACCGCGGGTAGCATCGCCCTCACCCGAGCGCTCCACCTTAATTACATCGGCACCAAACCAAGCCAATAATTGGGTACACGTTGGCCCTGATTGAACGTGCGTGAAATCGAGGATTTTCACCCCCTCAAGTGCTTTTGCCATAACAGTAGTCCTAATAAG
>CALRTW020000021.1:0-23530 GCA_943371165.1 Rhizobium sp. Q54 | reverse complement strand
GCCTGCATCGCTGTTGGTTGTTGCACCAGCCGGGTAGAGTTTAAATCCAGCAACCCCGGCCTCACGCACCTTACGCACCTCTTCTGCTGGCGTATTGTCCGTTAGGTACAAGGTCATGAGCGGGGTGAACCCAGTAATACCACTTGCTTTGAGTTGCGCTTCAATGCGACCACGGTAGGCATCGGCCAAGACCACTGTCGTCACCGGTGGGCGTAAATTGGGCATGATGATGGCGCGAGCAAACTGCTTGGCGGTATGGGGTAAAACATATTTCAATACATCGCCATCGCGTACATGCAAATGCCAGTCGTCAGGCTGAGTTAAGGTGATGCTATTTACTGCAGTCATGGTTTTGCTCCCAATCCAGCGGGCAATAAAATAATGCGGAAATCATTCACGTTGGTTAATGTTGGACCGGTTTGCACCAAAGTATCCAACTCACTAAAAAAACCATAGCAATCGTGCGCCGCTAAATACAGTCCTGCGCGTTTATGTTCATCCCGAGCGCGTTTGCGTGTAGCAGGAGTGAACCAGGCGCCGGCATTTTTTTCACTGCCATCGATGCCATCCGTATCAGCAGCTAAGGCAGCAATGCCACCTAGATCGGGTGTAGCTGCAAACAGCGATAGTAAGAATTCACTACAACGCCCGCCGCGGCCTTTTACGCCTGCAGGCAAGGTCACTGTGCACTCACCCCCTGAAATCAAGGCCATGGGTAAAGCGCCCCATTGCCCATGCGTCAGTGCTTCCCGGGCTAATCCGGCATGCACCAAGGCAACGTCTTTTGCTTCACCCGTAATGGTGTCGCCCAAGATAAATGGGGTGTAACCAAACTGGCGCACACACTCGGCTGCGGCCTCTAGACTACGGTGGGCTGTAGCAATCACGTGATTGCGAACCGGCTGGTTTACTAAATCAAGCTCTTTTAGAGTTTCTGGAATCAGTCCGCTGCGCCCTTTTTCGAGGTGCGCTAATACGCTAGCCGGAATGACGTCAGACCCAAGATTGTATTTCGACAGAATTGCGCAGGCATCTTCATAGGTGGAATAGTCTGCGGCGCAGGGACCGCTCGCAATGTCCGCTGGCGAATCGCCCGTGACATCGGAAATTAACAAGGCCTCCACACGAGCACCCCGCGCAATCGCAAGGCGCGCAACATTGCCACCCAAAATAGCAGAGAGGTGTTTGCGTACGATGTTCATTTCTTCGATCGGCGCACCACTTCGCAATAAGGCTTCAGTCGTTTGGCGCATATCACCAATGGTGATTCCAGCCTGCGGTAGCGTTAGTAAACTGGAGCCACCGCCCGAGACCAGCGCAATCAAGATGTCATCTGCTTTGAGCTCACCCACGCGGCGCATCATCTGGGCGGCGCCATCCATTCCGGCTTGATCGGGGACGGGGTGGCCTGCCTCAACAATCGTGATGTATTTTGTAGGAGATGCGTGGCCATAGCGCGTCAGCACAATGCCCTCAAGCTGTGCATCAGGCCAGTGACTTGCAGCATGCAACTCTAGCGCAGTAGCCATGGCCGCACTGGCTTTGCCAGCACCAATCACTAAGCAGCGCCCCTTGGGCTCGCTACCCAACGGAAAGATACGCGCTAAGCATTCTGGAACGATGTGCTTAGGCTCTGCAACCGCAAGCGCAGCTGCAAAGGTGTCTTTCAGTATCTTTTCTTCTGGGTGGGCCATGTATATGCTTTCAATACCATTCTAATCAACTGCAGTGCGCTCTTGCATTTGCCACATTTCCGCATAACGGCCATGGGCTTCCAGTAACTGGGCATGGGTACCACGCTCAATGATCTGACCCTGCTCCATCACTAAAATTTGATCGGCATGGGTAATGGTAGAGAGTCGGTGGGCAATAATCAAGGTGGTTCGATTGCGCGCCAAATTGAGCAACTCTTCCTGAATTGCCCGCTCCGTCTTGGAATCCAGGGCGGAGGTGGCCTCATCAAAAATCAACATGGCTGGTTTTTTAAGCAATGTTCGGGCAATAGCAACCCGCTGTTTCTCACCGCCCGATAACTTCAATCCACGCTCACCCACTTGGGTGTTGTATCCATCTGGCAAGCGCTGAATGAAACCATCAATTTGCGCTGCCCTTGCAGCAGCTTGCACCTCTTCCATCGAAGATCCTGGTTTGCCGTAAGCAATGTTGTAGCCGATGGTGTCATTAAACAAAACGGTATCTTGTGGCACGATGCCAATCGCACTGCGCAAACTCGCCTGCTGAACCGCATCAATGGATTGCCCATCGATGTCAATACGGCCACTTTGAATATCGTAAAACCGAAACAGCAAACGGGCTAAGGTGCTCTTGCCCGCCCCACTTTGACCAACGACCGCGGTGATTGTCCCGGCCGGAATCGTAAAGCTGACGTCCTTCAAAATCTCCCGCTTCTTTTCATAATGAAACGACACATGCTCAAAACAGACTTCGGGGCCGGTCTGGTAATTGGCAATATGGAGCGGCGGGGCATTGGGCTTATCAGCAACCTCCCGATCGGTGCTCAATAAGCTAAACATGCGATCCATATCGGTAATGGCTTGCTTGATCTCCCGATAAATTACGCCCAAGAAATTCAAAGGGATGTACAACTGAATCATCAACGTGTTGACCAGTACGAGATCGCCCAAGGTCATCGTGCCATTGCTAACGCCAATCGTAGCGCGCCACAGAATCAAAACAAGGCCAATTGCGATGATGATTTGCTGGCCTAAATTCAAAACCGCCAAAGACTTTTGCGACTGGATGGCTGCAGTTTGGTAGCGCACTAAATTTTCATCGTAGCGACGCGATTCAAATTGCTCATTACCAAAATACTTCACGGTTTCAAAATTTAACAAAGAATCGATGGCCTTTTGATTTGCCTTTGAGTCCATGTCATTCATGGTTCTTCTAAAATGCGTGCGCCACTCAGTCACCACGACGGTAAAAATAATGTAGAGCACCAAAGCCACAAAGGTGATGACGGCAAACCAAACATCATAGGCATAGGCTAAGTAGCCAAGCACCAAGCAAAACTCAATTAGGGTTGGGAGGATGCTGTACAGCGAATATGAAATGAGAGACTGGATGCCGCGAGTGCCGCGCTCAATATCACGACTCACGCCACCCGTTTGACGCGCCAAATGAAAGCTCAGCGCCAGGGAATGCAAATGATTAAAGACCTGTAAGGCCACCTTGCGTACGGCATTTTGGGTCACACGCGCAAACAAGGCTTCGCGTAATTCGTTAAACAGGGAGGCGGATACACGTAATGCCCCGTATGCCAGAATTAAACCCACAGGAATCAACATCAAGGCCTGCGCTGAATCCACTTTTACATTGAGTGTGTCAATCAAATCCTTTAAGAGGATTGGAATACCCAAGTTCGCAAACTTAGCCGCAATCAAACATGAGAGCGCCAATGCCACGCGCATCTTGTGCTCGAGTAAGTAGGGCAGTAAATCGCGAATGACGCGCCAATCCCCTCGAGTAAATGCGTTTGCTTTTGGGGAGCCAGCAGAATCCGTAGCTGCGTGGTGGGAACTGGGTCTCATTGGCCTATCTTAGCGATGAATGGCTTACTCTGCTGCATTCTGAGCTTGCAAGCGTAGGATGGCTGCGCTGTTGCTTTCTGAGAAACAGCGTTTTGCGGCCTCAGTAATGGACATCCACTCAAAAGCGGTGTGCTCTCGTGGTGCTAAACGCACCGCGGTATTGCTAGGGACCAAGAGCGAGAACCAATGCTCGCGATTGCTGGTAACGCCGGGCGCATAGCGGTAACGCCAATCGGGGTAGATCACATAATCGACGGCGTGCTGCATATCGTGAAGCGCATCCGCTGGCAATGCAGCGATATCAATGCCAGTCTCCTCAAACACCTCGCGTATTGCAGCTTCACGTGTAGGCTCGTCCGGAAAATCAAGGCTACCAGTCACCGACTGCCAAAACCCAGGCCGATCGGCGCGCTCAATCAATAAAACCTCGCCATCCGCATTGTGAATCACAACCAATACTGAAATGGGTATTTTCAAGAGAGGGTATCGATCCTATTGCGCTACGGGCGTTGCTTGACGCAAACGTATATGCAACTCACGCAATTGACGCTCGTCTACTGGGCTTGGGGCCTGAGTTAAGAGGCATTGCGCACGTTGCGTTTTAGGGAAGGCAATCACATCGCGAATCGATTCCGAGCCCGTCATCATGGTGACAATGCGATCTAAACCAAAGGCGATACCGCCGTGGGGAGGGGCGCCGTATTGCAAGGCATCCAATAAGAAACCAAACTTGGCTTGCGCCTCCTCGGGGCCGATATTCAATGCGCGGAAGACTTGGCTCTGCACCGCCTCTTGGTGGATCCGGACTGAGCCGCCGCCAATCTCACTGCCGTTGAGGACCATGTCATAGGCTTTTGCCAAACACTTGCCCGGATCAGTTTCCAAGAATTGCAAGTGCTCATCTTTAGGGCTAGTGAACGGGTGATGGCAAGCAACCCAGCGTCCTTCACCGTCGTCGTAATCAAACATCGGGAAGTCAACTACCCACAATGGCTTCCATGCATCCGTGAAGAGGCCATGGGCTTTGCCCCAGGCTGATAAACCAATGCGCAAACGCAAGTTGCCGATGGCATCATTCACAACTTTGACCTTATCGGCGCCAAAGAAAATAATGTCGCCATCTTGAGCATTGGTGCGCTTCAAAATGCCATCAATTGCCGCATCGTGCAGATTCTTAACAATCGGTGACTGCAAGCCATTGCGGCCTTCGCTTACCGAATTCACCTTAATCCAAGCCAATCCCTTCGCGCCATAGATGGCAACGAACTGGGTGTAGTCATCAATCTCACTACGGCTAATCTCAGCGCCGCCTGGAATGCGCAAGGCAACAACACGACCATCGGCTTGATTAGCTGGGCCAGAGAAGACTTTAAAGTCCACATCCTTCATCAGGTCCGTTACCTCGGTGAACTCCAGGTTCACGCGGAGATCTGGCTTATCGGAACCAAATCGTGCCATGCCTTCCGAGTAAGGCATCACCGGGAATGGGTTCGGTAAATCCACATTCATGACTGTTTTGAAAATATGACGCGCCATGTTTTCAAACAGATCGCGAATCTCAAGCTCATTTAAGAAAGATGTTTCGCAATCGATCTGAGTAAATTCAGGCTGGCGATCGGCACGTAAGTCCTCGTCGCGGAAGCATTTGGTAATTTGGTAGTAACGCTCAAAACCAGCAACCATCAACAACTGCTTAAATAATTGCGGCGACTGTGGCAAGGCAAAGAACTGACCATCATGAACGCGTGATGGTACCAAGTAATCGCGCGCGCCCTCTGGCGTACTCTTCGTCAACATCGGTGTTTCGATATCAATGAAACCAGCAGCATCAAGGTAACGGCGGGTCTCCATTGCGACGTTGTAACGCAGGCGCAAATTCTTTTGCATTTGTGGGCGACGCAAGTCTAAGACGCGATGCGTAAGGCGTGTAGTCTCAGAGAGGTTCTCATCGTCCAATTGGAATGGCGGCGTAACCGATGCATTCAAGATCACGAGCTCATGGCACAAAATCTCGACCTTGCCGCTCACTAGATCGGCATTTTCAGTCCCCGCTGGGCGGGCACGCACCAGACCCTTAATCTGAATGCAAAACTCATTACGTACTTGCTCAGCAAGGGCAAACATAGCGGCACGATCGGGATCGCATACGACCTGCACAAAACCCTCGCGGTCGCGCAAGTCAATAAAGATAACCCCGCCATGGTCACGGCGGCGATTAACCCAGCCAGCCAATGTGACTTCTGTACCAATAAGTTTTTCAGTTACCTGACCGCAGGCATGGCTTCGCATCGACATAAGGTTCCTATAAATCTATTTTTTAATCAGTGTTGAGGTATTCGTGCGAACACCCGGTGGCACAGAGCCCATTGAAACAATGTGCTTCAAGGCCTCTTCTACTGTCATGTCTAGCTCGATGACAGATGACCGGGGAACAATCATGAAAAATCCCGATGTGGGATTTGGGGTTGTAGGCAAAAATACGTTGACATAATCTTCGCCGACTTTGGAGCTGATTTCTGCGGCGGGTGTGCCCGTTTGAAAGGCAATCGCCCAGGAATTGGGGTGGGGATAGCGAATTAACAAGGCTTTTCGAAACGCCTGACCACTTCCAGAAAACAGGGTGGACGAAACTTGTTTTACGCTGGAATAGATGGAGCGCACAATCGGAATGCGATTCACCAGCTTATCCCAGACGCGCAACCACCACTGGCCTGCAAAAATAATTGCAACAAAACCGGTAACCATGATGACGCCCACCACAATCAGCACGCCAATTGCTGGAATCTCACGGAAATGCTTCAAGTCAGGGGAGAACTCCCCAGGAGAAACGGAAATGATGGCCATCATGACCGAACCAAAGATGCTATCCAGTACACCCAGACCCCATGAGATCACCCAAACCGTGATCGCCACTGGAGCCCAAACCAGAATGCCTGCAATAAAGTATTTTTTCATAATTAATCAGCCTAGCCGGCATTTTAACGGCTAGAGAGCCCCAATGGGGTCTGGCCTAGAAAATACTGAGGGAAATCAGCACCGCACCCGTAATAAAGCCGCCGGCAAACAGCAGTGCCCCGGTAATCAGGCGCCGCGTCTGGCGCTCTTCCTGGAGTAGAGTTTTGAGTAAAAGCAGTTCAGCGCCCTGTTCCGCTTTCGTTGACTGCGCCAAGCTCTCTGCCAGCAGGCGAGGCAAGGTGGGCAGAATTTTGGCCCAATTGGGAGCCTCTGTTTTGAGGCCCTCCACTAAGCCGCGCCAACCCAACTGCTCACTAATCCACTTTTCCAGGATCGGCTTGGCGGTTTTCCATAAATCGAGATCGGGATCCAGTTGCCGCGCCAAACCCTCCACATTCAGGAGCGTCTTTTGCAGTAAGGTCAGCTGTGGCTGGATCTCTACGTTAAAACGCCGTGAGGTCTGAAACAAACGCATCAACACAATACCTAGGGAGATTTCTTTTAGGGGGCGATCAAAATAGGGCTCGCATACAGAACGTACGGCACCCTCTAATTCTTCTACGCGCGTATCCGCAGGCACCCAGCCAGATTCAATGTGCAACTCTGCAACGCGGCGATAGTTGCGATTAAAGAAGGCCAGGAAATTTTGCGCTAAGTAATTTTTATCCGTCTCACTGAGCGCGCCCACAATACCAAAATCCAAGGAAATAAATCGCCCAAAACGTTCCGGCTCCAGACTAATCAGAATATTGCCTGGGTGCATGTCCGCATGAAAGAAGCCATACTGAAACACTTGGGTAAAAAAGATTTCAACGCCATCGGCTGCTAATTTTTTGAAATCAACTCCAGCCGCGCGCAATTCGTCGGTACGGCCAATCGAGATTCCATTCATGCGCTCCATCACAATCACGCTGGTATGGCACAGATCCCAATACATTTCCGGAATCATCAACTTATCTGAGTCGATGAAGTAGCGCCGCAACTGGCTTGCATTGGCTGCCTCGCGCATCAAATCCAATTCGTCGTGCAAGTAGACATCAAACTCTGCGACTACCTCACGCGGCTTTAAACGTCGGCCATCGGCCGATACTTTTTCAACGATCTTTGCCAAATCGTGCATCAACGCCAAGTCATCTTCAATCACCGGCAAGATACCTGGACGCAAGACCTTAATTGCAACCTCACGCCATTCCCATTCAGGGCGCTGCGGGCTGCCACGCAAAACCCCAAAGTGAACCTGTGCCACAGAAGCGCTGGCAACGGGAGTAGCATCAAACTGAATAAACACCTCTTCAATCGGCTTACCCAAAGCCGATTCAATCAAGGCACGCGATTCAGCATTGGAGAACGGTGGCACTTGGTCTTGCAACTTGGCCAATTCATCGGAGATGTCATCTGGCAGTAAGTCACGACGAGTAGATAGAACTTGGCCAAACTTAACAAAGATCGGGCCAAGCGCCTCTAATGTTAGTCGTATCCGTACGCCGCGTGGTAATGAATTCGGAGACGCAAAGCAAGCGATCGAAAGTAAGATACGCTTTATGCCGGGTTTGAGGTTGTCGCGCAGCAAGGGCAACAAACCAAAACGCCATGCCGTAAAAAAGATAAAGCAAAGTCGTGCAAAGCGAGCCATATTTATTTGCTCCTTTGCTGCAGCAATGCAATGCGCTTGTCTAAACGCTCGACGCTATCGCGCAATTCCATGAGTTGATGTTTGTGTATTGCAAAGTCACGCTGATTCAATAGGACCTTCTTTTCTTCACTGAGGTACTCAACAGTATTTTCCAGCAGATCGCGGCCTGCCGCTTTACCAGCGCTCGCTATTTTTTTCCCTTGAGCAACCGCAAAGTGGGCTGGTGCATCCCCGATGATTTTGGAGAGATCCTCTTCGTATTCCCAGCGCAACTGCCCGGCTAGGCGACCCAACAACTGAGCTAAATCGGCATCGCCCGCAATCGTCACTGATTTAAATGCATTTTCGCGGATAGGCCCACCGCTGCTTAGCAAGGTAGAAAGTGCTTGGCTTGAAATCGTCAGCACCAGGGCTGTTCTGACCGGGGGTAAAACTTCCCCATCGTCGGTTTGTGCGGGCACATCCGAGTGGCGCACAGCCTCCAATAGGCCATTGCTGTTAATTTGCACGGCAAATCGGCCAAACGGCATTTCCAGGGCAATTGCTTTGCCGGCATGCTTTGCCAGCTCGGCACTAGCCCACGGCTCTCCCGCCAAGACATGATTAATGCCGTGGCAGATGGCTGCGCTGGTAACTGGCCGGGCGGATGTTGATACCGAATTCATGGGTGCAAAAAACCCGCACGAATGCGGGTTTTTCCGTGGGGAAAGCCTAAGCTTAAACCAACTGCTGGATCCCGGCTAGAACCCAGCCACCAGAACCATGAATTGGCTTGCTTAAGTTCCAAATTTCGGTAAATGGCTCGGCTGGAGCGCCTGCCTGCTCCCGAATCATGCCGGTGAATTGAATGCTGGCTAAATAATTGTCTTGGCCAGTTTCAACACCCAGCAACTCGGCATTCAGGGTAACAACGTCGGTTTGGTTGCTTACTTCGGCACGCGCGTTCAGATCTTGTGTCAGATTACTAAACATCTCGGGCGTAGCGAACTCACGCAAGGAATCCAAATCGCCGTCATCCCAGGCTTTTTGCAATTTAACGAAGTAGTGCTTTGCATTGTCCAAAAACGCATACTCATCAAAGCCAGATGGCAAGGACTTAGCCGCTTCAGGAACCACTGCTGCTGCGCCACCAAATGAGGCGGCCACAGGAACAAAGCCAGGCTCGTTGCGAGCGTTGTTACCGTGCTCATACGCCGTGCGTTGCATGCCATTATTACCAGCAGCAGCTGGGCTTGCACGTCCTGCGCCTGACATCGATGGCATAAAGCGCTTCACGATAAAGAAGAGGAGTAAACCAACTGCCAAGGCAATCAGAATTCCGGTAAACATCGAAGCCGCAGCTTCACCCAAACCAAAATGGGACAGAAGGTAAGCAATACCAAGGCCAGCTGCTAAGCCACCCAGCATGCCACCGAATCCGGGACGCTTGGGCGCTGCCGCTGCAGCATTACCAGCAGCAGGTGCCGCAGGCTGAGCTTGCTGCGCTGGCTTTTGCGCTTGCGCAGGCTGCGCCTGTTTTTGTACTGGGGCTGATTGGCCCATATTTTTTCCGCTGCCCATGCGCTTCGCGTCGACGTAGCCAACCGAAGAAAAGGTCAGCGCGACTGTAAGCACGATGGCTTTAATAGCATTTTTATTCATTTATTTAGGTCTCCAGTAATGCACAACGACAAAACTAACACTTAGTATTTAATACCAATATGAAGCGCAACGATACCCCCGGTTAATCTATGGGTATCAACCGCATCAAAACCGGCCTCTAGCATCATATTTTTCAAGGTTTCGGCGTCCGGGTGCATGCGGATCGATTCAGCCAAATACCGGTAACTTTCAGCGTCTTGGGCAATTTTTTCACCCAACCACGGCAGTACCTTAAAAGAATACACATCGTAAACCGGCTGCAGCATAGCATCTGGCTTGGAAAATTCCAACACCAAAACCCGCCCGCCTGGTTTAATCACGCGCAGCATTTCAGCGAGGGCGCGTTCTTTGTGGGTCATATTGCGAAGCCCAAAGGCAACCGTAACCACGTCAAAGTGATTGCTTGGAAATGGAATCGACTCGGCATCAAACTGCACGCAGGGCAAAGACATGCCCTGGTCTAGTAATCGATCGCGCCCCACCCCCAACATCGATGCGTTGATGTCGCTGAGCCAGACCTCGGCATCGGGATGCTTACCCCACTCTGCTGCAGTTGCAAATGCAGCAGCGAGGTCGCCAGTGCCACCTGCAATATCAAGAACTTTTTGACCCGGGCGAACCTGGGCCCGAGCGATGGTGAGTTTTTTCCAAATGCGGTGTAGACCGAATGACATCAGGTCATTCATCACGTCGTATTTATTGGCTACCGAGTGAAAGACATCAGCGACCTTGCCTGCTTTTTCTGCCTCGTCTACCGTTTGGTAACCAAAATGGGTTTTATTCATATGCTGTATTGGGCGTAATGATTAATGGCCGCAAGAATGGCCTTCATGCCCGGTTGGCGCGCTGGCGACATCGCGGCTTGCGCCTGCTTGCTTTAACTTATCGAGGTAATCGTTCCACAAAGCATCTTGGTTTTCACAGAGGAAATACAAATACTCCCATGAAAACAATCCGGAATCATGCCCATCTGAGAACATCGGGCGAATCGCATAGTGGCCGACAGGCTCCAGCTCATTAATTCCGACATCGCGTTTTCCGGTCTGCAAAGTCTCTTGACCAGGGCCGTGGCCCCGAACTTCTGCTGAGGGCGATAGCACGCGTAAGAATTCAAACGGCAGACGATATGCATTGCCGTTCTCGTAACTCAGTTCCAATACCTTGGATTGCTGATGCATCACTACATTTGTTGGAATCATTAAACCAATACCCTCTCAATGCCACCCTGATTGGCTTGGGTGACGTAGTCTTGCATCCAATTGTCGCCCAAGATGCGCTGCGCCATCTCAACCACGATATAGTCTGCAGTAGTTGCGCTATCGGCATCAAAGCGCGACAAGCCTTGCAAGCAGGATGGGCAGCTGGTTAACACTTTGACCTCGCCAGTGAAATCCGCTTTTAAGTTGGAGGCCGCCTTTTCCATTTCAATCTGCTTGCGAAAGCGGATCTGTGTGGAAATATCCGGGCGCGTCACCGCTAAGGTACCGGACTCACCGCAGCAACGCTCATTCTTCAAAATGGCTTGCTTGTCTTCCGTCTGAATCAGTTCATTTACGGTTTTCAGTGGGTCTTGTAACTTCATTGGCGAATGGCAGGGATCGTGATACATGTAGCGCACACCCGTCACACCCTCTAATTTGACGCCCTTCTCCAACAAGTATTCATGAATATCAATGATTCGGCATCCAGGGAAAATTTGCTCAAACTGATAACCCGCTAATTGGTCGTAGCAGGTGCCACACGACACCACGACGGTTTTAATGTCTAAATAGTTCAGCGTGTTGGCCACCCGATGGAACAAGACGCGATTGTCCGTAATCATCTTTTCTGCTTTGTCGAATTCGCCATTACCGCGCTGAGGGTAGCCGCAGCAGAGATAGCCTGGCGGCAATACGGTTTGCACGCCAACGTTCCACAGCATGGCCTGAGTAGCTAAACCCACTTGCGAGAACAAACGCTCAGAGCCGCAACCTGGAAAATAAAATACTGCCTCGGTATCTGCAGTCGTTATCTTTGGGTCGCGAATGATCGGAACGTAATTAGCGTCTTCAATATCCAAGAGGGCACGGGCTGTTTTCTTGGGCAGATTTCCCGGCATCTTCTTATTAATGAAGTGAATCACCTGTTCTTTGATCGGCGGCTTACCTACTGTAGCGGGTGGCGTCGCCGTTTGTTTTTTGGCGAAGCTGCGGAATAAATTATTCGCAATGCGCTGCGCTTTATAGCCCCACTCCATCACCACCTTACGCGTTAAGCGAATCGTATCGGGGTTGCTGGCGTTCAAAAAGAACATCGATGTAGCGGTGCCGATATTGAACCGCTGCTGACCCATCTTGCGCAGTAAGTTGCGCATATTCATGGTCACATCACCAAAATCAATCTTGACTGGGCAAGGCGTAGCGCACTTATGGCAAACCGTGCAGTGGGCTGCTACGTCA
Source organism: Rhizobium sp. Q54 (assembly GCA_943371165.1). Lineage (GTDB taxonomy): Bacteria > Pseudomonadota > Gammaproteobacteria > Burkholderiales > Burkholderiaceae > Polynucleobacter. The sequence continues at coordinate 11,312 of CALRTW020000021.1, read as the reverse complement.
TCAAACATTTCCCAATGGCGGATTGAAATGCCGCGCCGGGTTTGTTCTTCGTATAAAAATGCTTCGATCAGTAGGGATGTCGCCAAGATCTTATCGCGCGGGCTATAGAGCAAATTGGCCCGCGGTACATGGGTCGCGCAGACAGGCTTGCATTTGCCACAGCGCAAGCAATCTTTCACGCTATCCGCAATCGCACCAATATCGCTTTGCTGCATGATCAAAGACTCGTGACCCATCAATCCAAAGCTGGGCGTATACGCCATGCTCAAGTCCGCATGGGGCATTAACTTGCCCTTATTAAATCTGCCTTCTGGATCAACGCGATTTTTGTATGCCCTGAAATCTTTTAGCTCGTCTTCAGTGAGGTATTCGAGCTTCGTAATACCAATACCGTGCTCACCGGAGATCACACCATCGAGCGAGCGTGCCAAGGCCATAATTTGATCTACCGAGCGATGTGCGTCTTGCAACATGCCATAGTCATCGGAGTTCACCGGAATATTTGTGTGCACATTGCCATCGCCAGCATGCATGTGCAGCGCCACAAATACTCGCTTACGCAAAATAGCCTGATGGGTCTTTTCTAGCTCAGCCAAAATCTGTTCAAAGGCAGCGCCGCCGAAAATGATACGCAGCTCTGGACGCACATCCGTCTTCCACGATGCCCGTAAGGTGTAGTTTTGCAACTCAGGAAAGAAACGATCGAGGTCATTCAACCAACCAGACCAGCGCGTCCGCACCTGATGAATAAGCGCAACAGCGCCATCGACACGATCACCTAGAATTTCTGCAGGGGAGATGTCATCATCTTCATCGGCCTTGCCCAGCGGTAAATTGCCTTTGCGTAAAAATGCTTCCAGTGCATCCAATAACTGCAGTTTGTTTTTCAGGGAAAGCTCAATATTGATACGCTCGATGCCGTCGGTGTACTCACCCATGCGATCGAGCGGAATCACTACGTCTTCGTTAATCTTGAAGGCATTGGTATGTCGCGCAATTGCGGCGGTACGCGCCCGGTCTAACCAAAATTTCTTACGCGCTTCCGGGCTAACGGCAACAAAGCCTTCACCAACGCGCAAATTAGCCATGCGCACCACTTCACTCGTTGCAGCCGCGACAGCAGTCTCATCATCGCCGGCGATATCGCCAATCAATACCATCTTCGGCAGAGTATTGCGCTTGGATTTAGTGGAGTAACCCACAGCCTTTAAATAGCGGTCATCTAAATGCTCAAGACCAGCTAAGATAGGGCCGCCTTCACGACTCAAACCATCGAGGTAGGCCTTGATCTCCACAATACTTGGGATAGCTTCACGTGCCTGTCCAAAGAATTCCAGGCAAACGGTGCGCATGTATTGCGGCATGCGATGCAGAATCCAGGTAGCGCTGGTAATCAGACCATCACAACCCTCTTTTTGAACACCCGGTAGTCCCGATAAAAACTTATCGGTGACGTCTTTACCCAAACCTGCTTTCCGAAAGCGATGGCCTTCGATATTCAGAGTCTCGCGACGCAACACCTTCTCACCTGGCGCTTGCAATCCGTCGGACCACACCAGATCAAACTGCGCCGCATCGGCATCATGAATCTTGCCCAAGTTATGGTTGACGCGAATCACGTCGAGCCAATTCCCCTCAGGATCAACCATGCGCCAGCTGGCAAGATTGTCTAAAGCAGTTCCCCATAAAACGGCTTTCTTACCACCTGCATTCATCGCGACGTTACCGCCAATGCAACTCGCGTCCGCTGATGTGGGATCTACCGCAAACACCAAGCCCACTCGCTCTGCTGCCTCGGCAACGCGGCGCGTTACAACGCCAGCGCCCGTGAAAATCGTTGGTACTGGCTCACTTAAACCGGGCAGGGTTACCTTCACCACAGGGTCAATTTGTTCCAGCTTTTCGGTATTGAAGACTGCTGACATGGCCACCAATGGAATCGCACCACCGGTGTAGCCAGTACCACCTCCGCGTGGAATGATGGTGAGCCCGAGCTCAATACAGGCTTTCACTAATCCGGGTATCTCCGCTTCGGTGTCTGGCTTCAAAACAACGAATGGGTATTCAACACGCCAATCGGTTGCATCGGTCACATGGGCAACGCGTGACATGCCATCAAAGGCGACGTTATCCGCTGCCGTATGGCGTCCCAATACTTTTTGTGCGCGCTTGCGTAATTGGGCAACTGTTTCAAAATTCTGTTCAAAGAGTTCGACCGCAGTCCTTGCTGCCTTAATCAAGATTTCCACTTGCTCGGCCGAATCGCCCGTCATTCTTTTTTCAACCTCACCCAAGCGATGCCAGAGGGCGCTAATGAGCATGCTGCGACGCTTGGTGTTATCCAATAAATCGTCTTGCAAATAGGGATTGCGCTGCACTACCCAAATGTCACCCAAGACCTCGAAGAGCATGCGAGCCGAACGGCCCGTTTTGCGAACGCCACGGAGTGAATCCAGCACGCGCCAGGACTCCGGCCCTAAAAGGCGAATGACGATTTCACGGTCTGAGAAGGAGGTGTAGTTGTACGGAATTTCCCGTAAACGGGGCTCCCCAGCCTCAGCAGTGAGCAATTGATTTAATCCGAGTGGGGCGTTCATGGAATGGGGTTCGTTAAATAGGCATTTTAAATGAGTAATCCGATACTGACAGGAATTCCCTAATTTGGCTGACGACCCCAATAAAACCTTGCAAAACTAAGGGCTTAGAGGCCATCCGTGGTACGCTCATCGCATGGCAATCAACTATTTAAAGAAAATATTAACGGCTCGCGTATACGACGTTGCACGCGAGACTGAATTGGAGCTGGCGCCCGCTTTAACGCAGCGCCTGGGCAATCGAATTCTGCTCAAGAGGGAGGATAACCAGCCGGTTTTCTCCTTTAAGCTACGCGGCGCTTACAACAAGATGGCGCAGCTGAGCCCTGCCGCCCTCAAGCGCGGTGTCATCGCTGCCTCGGCCGGAAACCATGCCCAGGGCGTAGCCCTCGCCGCCGCCAAGATGAAATGCAAGGCAGTCATCGTGATGCCAGTAACGACCCCCGCAGTCAAAATCGATGCGGTTAAGGCCCGCGGCGGCTCTTGGATTGAGCTCGTCTTGTTTGGGGAGTCGTATAGCGATGCCTTTGATCACGCCAAGGTACTCGAGAAAAAGCGGGGCTTAAGCTTTGTTCACCCCTTTGATGATCCAGACGTTATCGCCGGCCAAGGAACCATCGCACAAGAAATTTTGCAACAGCATCAAGCACCGATTGATGCCATTTTTGTGGCCATTGGTGGTGGTGGCCTGATTGCCGGCATTGGCGAATACGTCAAAGCCGTTCGCCCCGAAACCAAGATCATTGGAGTGCAAGCCGCGGATTCCGATGCTATGCGTCAGTCACTCAAGGCTGGCCGTCGAGTCGAATTGAAAGAGGTCGGCTTGTTTTCGGATGGTACTGCCGTCAAAGTAGTTGGCAAAGAAACCTTCCGTATTTGCAAACGCGTAGTCGATGACATCATTACCGTCGATACCGATGAAATTTGTGCGGCCATCAATGACGTGTTTACCGACACGCGCAGTATTTTGGAGCCCGCGGGCGCACTCGCCATTGCCGGCCTCAAGAAATACGTTGAGAAGAAAAAAGTAAAAGATAAAACCTTGGTTGCCATTGCATGCGGCGCCAACATGAATTTCAGTCGCTTGCGTTTTGTGGCCGAGCGCGCCGATGTAGGTGAGTTTCGGGAAGCTGTATTTGCTGTCACCATTCCAGAAGAGCGAGGCTCCTTCAAACGCTTCTGTCAATTGCTCGGCAAGCGCAATGTAACGGAGTTTAATTACCGCATTGCTGATCAAGCCAAGGCTCATATTTTTGTTGGTATTAGTACGCAAAAATCCGCCGATAGCGCTGAGATCGCCAAGCACTTTGCCAAAGCAGGATTTGCAACGATTGATTTAACCCACGACGAACTTGCTAAATCGCATCTGCGGCATATGGTCGGCGGTCATTCACCCCTGGCACACGATGAGCTGCTCTACCGCTTTGAGTTCCCAGAGCGCCCCGGTGCCTTGATGCGCTTTTTAACCAGCATGGCCCCCAATTGGAATATCAGTCTGTTTCATTACCGTAACCATGGTGCAGATTACGGCCGCATTTTGGTTGGTATTCAAGTGCCCAAGAATGAACAGAAGCAGTTTCAATCCTTCTTGGCTTCCCTGGGCTACCCGCACTGGAATGAAAGTGCGAACCCCGCTTACCAATTATTCCTAAAGTAAGTCAGCTGAATGTCCTATAGCCTGACCGGAAAACTCGTTGTGGCGATTTCATCGCGCGCCCTCTTTGACTTTGAGGAAGAGAATCGCTTGTTTGAAACCAGCGATGACAGCGCATATATGAAGTTGCAACTGGATCGATTGGCCATGCCTGCGCAAACGGGCGTTGCCTTTCCGCTGGTGCAAAAACTACTGGCCTTTAATCATGGGGATGAGCAACGCGTAGAAGTCGTGATCTTGTCACGCAATGATCCCGTCAGTGGCTTGCGCGTGTTCCGCTCTGCAGAGCATCACCAGCTTCGCCTGGAGCGTGGCGTATTTACTCGTGGCAGGCCGCCGTACCATTACCTGCGCTCATTACAGGCAAACTTGTTTTTATCGGCCAATGAAGATGATGTGCGGGCGACGATTGATGCTGGCTTTCCGGCGGCGCGCGTTTACCCCGAGTCCAGCAAAACGGCTGAATCGCATCCCAACGAAATCCGCATTGCCTTTGACGGTGATGCCGTTTTGTTTTCAGACGAAGCAGAGCAAGTATTTCAGAGTAGCGGGCTTGAAGCATTTGTTGACCACGAAAGTAAAAAGGTGGCGATTCCATTGCCGCCTGGTCCATTTAAACCCCTACTAGAAGCGCTGCACCGCCTGCAAAGTCAGTCTGGAACAAAGACTGCGCATGGCATGCGTATTCGGACCGCACTAGTGACTGCACGCTCTGCTCCTGCGCATGAGCGCGCGATCCGCACCCTGATGAACTGGGGCATTGATGTGGATGAAGCCATGTTCTTAGGCGGCCTTTCTAAAAGTGAATTCCTCCGCGAATTCGAACCTGATTTTTTCTTTGACGATCAAACCGGGCATTGCAATTCAGCGGCCTCAGTTGCGCCTACCGGGCATGTGGTTTCGGGGGTCGCTAACCGCCCAAAATCCGGCAATTAATTCGGTCCGTCTTACCCACTTTCTCTATGAGCTATTCCGATTCTCCCCACTTACCGCTTGGTAAAGAAACCGCCTACCCACAGCACTATGATCCCAGCGTGCTGTTTCCGATTCCACGCGCAGAAAACCGAGCGAAGTTAGGTCTCGGCACAACAGGAGCACTCCCATTTTTTGGCGTTGATCTGTGGAATGCATTTGAACTCAGCTGGCTCAATTTAAAAGGCAAGCCGCAAATCGCCTTAGCTGAGTTTGAAATCCCTGCCGACTCGCCTTGCATGATCGAATCCAAATCCTTCAAGCTGTTTTTAAATAGCCTGAACAGTGAACGCATTGCAGATGAAGAAGTCCTGCGTGAGCGAGTCGTGGCCGATTTATCGGCAGTTGCAGGAGCGCCGATTCGGATGCGTCTGTTCACTCCAGAGCAACTTTCAAAACGCGGCATGCGCGAAATGGATGGGGCTTTACTGGATCGCCTTGATATTGAAATTGATCCAAACCTAAAAGCAAATCCGGCTTTATTGAAAGCAGATCACACTAGCTCCCCCATAGAGCAATGCCTGGTGTCGCATTTACTCAAATCGAATTGCCCAGTAACCGGACAGCCGGACTGGGCCAGCATTCAAATTCGCTACCAAGGTAGGCCCATTGAAGAAGAAGGTTTACTGCGTTATTTAATTGGGTTTCGAGAGCTCGGGGAATTTCATGAGCACTGTGCAGAAACTATTTTTTGCGATATTAAGCGGCAGTGCAAGCCAGAAAAGTTATCGGTCTATGCGCGCTACACACGGCGAGGCGGTCTTGATATCAATCCGTTTCGAACCGATTACAACGCTGTCTGGCCTGACAACACACGCCACGCCAGACAGTAATTCATTAAAACGGAATATCGTCGTCCATGGCGCCGAGCGATGCTGCTGTGGGTGCTGGCGCTGCGTTTGACTCAGACGACTTAGGACGCGAGTAGCTTTCACCACCCTCACCGCCGCCGGACACCTTGGAGCCCAACATCTGCATCGAGTCCGCCACAATCTCCGTAGAGTATTTCTCTTGACCGCTGGCATCAGCCCACTTGCGTGTACGCAAACGGCCTTCGACGTAGACCTGTGATCCCTTTTTAAGGTACTGACCAGCAATTTCAGCAAGCTTGCCAAAAAACGCAACGCGATGCCATTCGGTGGTTTCTTTCATCTCACCGGTTTGCTTGTCTTTGTAGCGATCCGATGTCGCTACTGAAATATTGGTTACTGCGTCGCCGCTAGGCATATAACGTGTTTCTGGGTCCCGTCCAATGTTACCCACGATGATGACTTTATTTACCGAAGCCATGATGTCTCCCGAAGAAAATGTATGTGAAAAAAAATGTAAATCAATGCACTAATGTTAATAAGGCTTGTACAGCGGGTAAGTAGTCAACTTGTCTGTTTATGCGGCTGGAGTTTCCGGGGCATGCTTTTTTGCTGGTAACTCGCGCATCGACCAAGCAATTATAAGCCAGGCAAAAATGAGTGCCATTCCCAGCATAAACACCGATAGCTCGCCAAAGTATTGGGTTACCAAACCACCAACCGCAGCACCAAAAAAGAGCCCTAAGGACTGGGTGGTGTTGTAAATGCCAAGTGCCGTACCCTTTGAATCTTGCGCCCAACGCGATACCAATGAGGGCTGCAATGCCTCGAGTAAATTAAATCCGACAAAGTAAATCAACAAGGCTGCTGAAATCAGCAAAATAGTAGTGGCTTCAATAAAGACGATTTGAGATATGAACAAGAGACCAATCGCCAGCAATACCGCAACACGGAGTCGCTGCTTCTTTTCACCCAAGACCAAAATCGGCGCCATTAATGCAAAGGAGATCAGCAATACCGGGAGGTAGATTTCCCAATGGCGCGCGAGCGGAAAGCCCATTTGCACCAATAAATGCGGCACGACTAAAAACATCGCTACCTGAGTTGCATTGAGAACAAATACGCCCACATTTAAACGTATCAACTCGGGGCGTCGCAAAATGGTAAAAAATGGGGTGTGCTGGGGAATCGCTTTTTTCTCAGGGGTCGGCACATACCAAAGCGCAACCAGAATGGCGACAAAACCCATTGCAGCCAATAAGAGGAACATGCCATCTAAGCTAATCCAGCGGTAGATCGGAGCAGCCAAGACCAAGGAGAGCGCAAACGAAATAGCGATGCTGCCGCCCACAATGGCCATGGCCATAGTTCGTACCTTTTCACTCACTAGGTCGGCAACCCAGGCCGAAATTGCCGCAGAAATTGCGCCGGCGCCCATGAGCCCACGGCCAATGCCAATCCACAGCAAATCATCGTGGCTAGCCGCAATCAGGGCGCCCAGCACAAAGCAGATGAGGCCCCCAACCACAACTGGGCGTCGGCCAATCCGATCGGACAGTGCGCCCAGCGGAATATGAAAGAAGGCCTGAACAATATTGAACATGCCCAGGGACAAACCCACCAAAAAGGCACGATCGCCGCCCGGCAAGCCCTCTGCATGCAGGCTAAACACCGGCAAAAGTAGAAAAAGGCCCAGCATCCGCAGGCCAAATATGCCTGCCAGAGCTAGAGTCGAGCGGAGTTCGGAAGAATTCATGGGAAAAGGCTATATTAACAAGTTACGCCTAAAAACCATGAATAACGAAATCAAGATCCGCGGTGCGCGCACGCACAACCTAAAAAATATCAATCTGGACATCCCCAGAGAGAAGTTAGTGGTTCTCACTGGCCTCTCGGGATCCGGCAAAAGCTCACTGGCATTCGATACCCTGTATGCCGAGGGACAGCGTCGCTACGTCGAATCCCTGTCTGCCTATGCCCGTCAATTTCTACAGCTGATGGAAAAGCCGGATGTGGATGTCATCGAAGGCCTATCCCCCGCGATCTCGATTGAACAAAAAGCAACGAGTCATAACCCCCGCTCTACCGTAGGCACGGTCACAGAAATTCATGACTATTTGCGACTCTTGTTTGCCAGGGCGGGAACACCGCACTGCCCAGAACACAATCTGGCTTTAGCAGCGCAGAGTGTTTCACAAATGGTGGATACCGTGATGGCACTGCCAGCGGAAACCAAGTTAATGATTTTGGCGCCCGTCGTGAGTGAGCGTAAGGGCGAGTTTGTTGATCTGTTTCAGGATCTTCAGGCCCAGGGCTTTGTGCGCTTTCGAGTGCGCTCGGGCGGTGGTACTACCAACGCCGCAAAAGCCGAGATCTTTGAAGTAGATCAGCTACCTAAGCTGAAAAAAACCGATAAGCATTCAATTGAAGTTGTGGTGGATCGCATCAAGGTACGTCCTGATATTCAGCAGCGCTTAGCCGAGTCTTTTGAAACAGCACTGCGCTTAGCAGATGGCAAAGCGATGATTGTCGACATGGATACCGGTGTTGATACGATTTTCTCCAGTAAATTTGCTTGCCCGATTTGCTCGTACTCGCTGCAAGAGCTCGAACCACGACTCTTCTCATTCAATAATCCGATGGGCGCATGCCCTTCCTGCGATGGCTTAGGCCACATCTCCTTTTTTGATCCCAAGCGCATTGTGGCCCACCCCGATTTATCGCTGGCTTCAGGCGCAATTAAAGGATGGGATCGCCGCAATCAGTTTTATTTCAAACTGCTACAGACCCTAGCAAAGCATGCTGGTTTTGATATTGAGAAACCCTTTGAGAACCTGACCAAAAAAGCACAAGACCTGGTGTTAATGGGATCTGGTGACACCAATATTGCCTTTGAGTATTTGAATGAGCGCGGCAAATTGAGCGTGCGGCAACATCCCTTTGAAGGCATTGTGGCCAACTTTGAGCGCCGTTACCGCGAAACAGAATCGATGGCAGTGCGGGAAGAGTTATCGCGCTATCAAAATGTTCGCTCCTGCCCCGACTGCAATGGCACACGTTTGCGCCGTGAGGCGCGCTTTGTCAAAGTGGGTGATGGCAAGCAGTCGCGCGGTATTTTTGAAATCAGCGCACTGCCTCTCAAGGAAGCAAAAGAGTATTTTGAAGCCCTTGAGCTCAAAGGTGCGAAACGGGAAATCGCCGACAAAATTGTGAAAGAGATTAGCTCTCGTTTAACTTTCTTAAATGATGTTGGACTCGATTACCTCTCACTCGAGCGCAGTGCTGACACACTGTCGGGCGGGGAGGCGCAGCGCATTCGCCTAGCCTCACAAATTGGCTCCGGCCTAACCGGCGTGATGTATGTGCTGGATGAACCTTCGATTGGCTTGCACCAGCGCGATAACGATCGCTTGATTGGTACCCTCAAGCACCTGCGTGATTTAGGAAACAGTGTGCTCGTAGTTGAGCACGACGAAGACATGATTCGGGCCTCCGACTACGTGATTGATATCGGACCCGGTGCAGGCGTTCATGGTGGCCGAGTGGTGGCACAAGGCACGCCCGCCGAAGTGGAAGCCAATCCTAACTCGCTCACGGGTGCTTATTTAGCTGGACGCGAACGCATTGAAGTGCCTGAAAAACGCATACCGGCCAGTGATCGCTTTTTAAAAATCATTGGTGCGACGGGTAATAATTTGCAATCCGTGAATGCTGAAATCCCCGTAGGTCTTCTCACTTGCGTTACGGGCGTTTCCGGCTCTGGTAAATCAACCCTGATCAATGACACCCTGCATCATGCGGTTGCACACCATATCTACAAGTCGAATGCGGAGCCAGCACCTCACAAAGCGATTGAAGGCCTTGAGCACTTTGATAAGGTGATTAGCGTTGATCAATCGCCGATTGGTCGAACACCACGATCCAATCCCGCAACCTACACTGGCTTGTTCACTCCTATTCGTGAACTTTTTGCTGGCGTGCCCGCATCGCGCGAGCGCGGCTATGAGGCTGGGCGCTTCTCGTTTAACGTCAAAGGCGGTCGCTGCGAAACCTGTGAGGGCGATGGCGTTCTTAAAGTCGAAATGCACTTTTTACCGGATGTATATGTTCCCTGCGATGTTTGCCACGGTAAGCGCTATAACCGCGAGACCTTAGACATCCGCTACAAAGGAAAGAACATTCACGAAGTCTTGGCAATGACAATTGAGCAAGCGCATGAATTTTTTGAAGCGGTGCCCGTAGTCAAACGTAAACTCAAAACCTTGCTGGATGTCGGCTTGGGGTACGTCAAGCTTGGGCAAAGTGCGACGACACTATCGGGCGGTGAGGCACAGCGTGTGAAGTTATCGCTTGAACTATCGAAACGCGATACCGGCAGAACCCTCTACATTTTGGATGAGCCGACGACGGGATTGCACTTTCATGACATTCAATTGTTGTTGAGCGTGATTCATACCCTCAAAAAACAGGGCAATACGATTGTGATCATTGAGCACAACTTAGATGTGATTAAAACCGCAGACTGGATTATTGATTTAGGACCGAAGGGCGGCGCTGGTGGCGGCTTGATTATTGCAACCGGCACCCCTGAAGATGTGGCCAAGAATCCAGACAGCTTCACCGGCCACTACCTGGCGCCACTTCTTAAGGCAAAGCCCATTAAGGCCAAAACAAAGAAGGTAGCGGCTTAAATACAGCAGTCAATCAGAGCAGTTTCGTTTCAGCGATATCCGTTGATTCGGAACTGCCCGATAACACCAGGATGTCGTTCTCCAGTAGACGCAAATCCGGGCTCAGTGTCAGCTTCACGTAGTCTTCGCTGTCGACTTTGCGCCGCACTGCCTGAATTGCTACACCCTCTAGATCAGGACCAATCTCTTGCAGGGTTTTACCAATCGCATGCGAGCCAGTATGCAAAGTAATGGTGTGCAAACGCCACGACTCGTTCTCCTCCAAGTCATCGCCTTCCGACCCCCGAAAGTAGCCACGCAGTAAGCCATAGCGGGCCTCACGCGCCTCGGTTACGCGGCGCACCACTTTACGCATCGGCACGCCCATAATCAAAAGCACGTGGGATGCCAACATCAGGCTACCCTCAATAAGCTCGGGCACCACCTCAGTCGCGCCGGCAGCCTCGAGTTTTTTCAGGTCCGAATCATCTTTAGTACGAACCAGCGTGGTCATGCCCGGGCGCAAACGCTCAACCTGATACAAGACCTTGAGGCTTGCAGCCGTATCGGCAAAAGTCACAACAACTGCTTTGGCTCGGGCTATTCCTGCAGA
>CALRTW020000020.1:0-24047 GCA_943371165.1 Rhizobium sp. Q54 | reverse complement strand
GGACGATCCGGGCTTGCGGGATTTTCGTTGGCAGCTGGAGGAGCTCCGTGTGGCCCTGTTTGCACAAGAGCTCAAAACCCCAACCCCGATGTCTTTAAAGCGCCTCGAAAAGGTCTTTGCAAGCCTGCGTTAAGCCACAAACTGCTTACAATAGGGCTATAGATCAACTTCATTTGTGAATAGGCCATCGACGTGCATACACCCGGATTTTTTCAATTTGTTGTGAGGCCGGCAGTTGCTTTCATAACTGCTTCCATGCTGTTTGGAGCGGTACAGGCTTCCAAGCCGGCCGAACCTACGCTGGCGGTTGTGTTGAATTCGGGTGATGCCAGTGTGAGCTTGGTCGACATGAAAACACGCACGGTTACTAAAACGATACCCATCGGCAAAGAACCGCATCACGTCATGCTGACGCCAGATGAAAAAACCCTGTTGGTTGCCAACGCCATGGGCAATGACATTGCCTTGATGAATCCATTGACGGGCGAAGTCACCGGACGCATTCCGAAAATCATCGACCCGTATCACATTGGTTACTCCCCCGATAACCGCTGGTTTATTACTGCAGCAAACCGTTTAGACCGCGTTGATATTTATTCGGCCAACGGGGCTGATTTAAAGTTAGCCAAAACCATCGCTGTTGGTAAAACGCCAAGCCACATTGCATTCACCGCGGATAGCAAGCTCGCGTTTGTGACCATGCAGGATTCAAACGACCTTGCTGTGATTGATTTGGTGGATCAGAAGCTATTGTGGAAGATACCAACCGGGCCGGCACCGGCTGGACTATGGATGACGCCGGGCGATCAATACCTTTTGGTTGGTATTACTGGCGGTGACTATGTACAGGTGATCGACTGGCGCAATCGCCGCGAAGTCAAAAAGATTTTTACTGGAAAGGGTGCACATAACTTCAGGCCTCAAGGTGATCGCAAGCACGTTTTTGTCACGAACCGCATTGCATCCAGCATTTCGCTGATTAATATGCAGACCCTGGAAAAGGTGGGTGATATCACTGGCCTACCAGCTGGTCCAGACGATATGGAGTTGACGCCCGATGGCAAGCAATTGTGGGTCACCTTTCGTTTTGCACGTAAAGCAGGCGTAATTGATGTACCAACCATGAAATTAGTTAGCGTAATTCCGGTAGGTAAATCACCGCACGGTATTTTCTTCCACCCGCGTGCGCCTTGGGAGTAATGCATCGCATGCACTTCTCAATCAGGCCCTTTTTTTGTCTGTCGCTTGTGCTCACTTCTCTGCTGGGGGTAAGCCTAGCTCAAGCAAAGACCTGTCAAAAGCCGATTTACCTTACCTTTGATACTGGCAATATGGCAGTAGCAGAAACCGTTGCTGCAATATTGAATCGGCAACAAGTCAAAGCTACCTTCTTCTTGGCCAATGAAAAAACCTTCCGCGGTGACTACTCGTTAGACGATGGCTGGAAATCCTTTTGGCAAGAGCGAGTCAAAGAAGGGCACCGCTTTGGTAGCCATACCTATGATCACGTTTACTTTGTGAAAGATGCGCCAGCAAATTCAGCTGGCGATGCACGGGTCCAAATGAAACCAGAGTTCGGTGCCAACGCCAATCAAGTCAAATCCATGAACGGCGCTGAAGTCTGTGCCGAGATTAATCGGGTGAACACCCGTTTTCAGGAGCTGAGCAATCGACCTTTGGATCCGATTTGGCGTGCTGCCGGTGGTAAGACATCACCTCGCTTAATTGCCATGGCGGAGCAATGTGGGTATCGCCACATTGGCTGGGCGCCCGCCGGATTTTTAGGCGATGAATTAAGTTCAGAGAAGTTCCCCAACCAAGCCCTCCTGGAAAAGGCCTTGCAATCCGTAAAGCCGGGCGACATTACGATGGCGCATTTGGGTATTTGGTCACGTAAAGATGCTTGGGCTCCCACTGTTTTAGAGCCTCTGATTGAGGGCTGGAAACGCAAGGGCTACTGCTTTGATGTGCTTCCTGTAGGTCCGGCGAAGGCAAAACCAGCATGAGCTTAGTCGATCCCGATTTAACCATCGCGCGATGGTATGGCGAAGTACAGGAGAGTCTCTATCGGCATGTCGTCGAGCCGGTGTTGTTTCAGCTCAATTGGATTGGATTGGCTGAAGATGCTTACGACGGCACAGAATGGTTCATGCTAGGCACGCTGCAGATTGCCATCATTGTGCTGGTGTTGCGGACTTGGGAGCGAGTCAATCCAGCTGAAGACCAAAGCGCGCATGTTAAAGCCAAGTGGCCCGATATGGCGTATACGCTTTTTCACCGATTAGGCTTATTTCAGGTATTTATTTTCTTTGCATTCTCTGGGCTCTTTTTCCAGATGCAATCGGTTTTGCATGACTGGCGCTTTGAGCGACTCAATGTGGAAGATTGGTGGCCCGGTATCACTACCATTCCGCTAGTAAGCTTTTGCATTTACCTCGTCATGCTGGACTTGGTCGAGTATGTCTATCACCGCGCCTCCCATCGGTTTCAATGGTGGTGGCAATTGCATACCTTGCACCACAGTCAAGTTGCTATGAATGCCTGGTCAGATGATCGCAATCATGTTGTGGACGACATCATGCATGCGCTTGTCTTTGCATTCTTTGCCTTACTCTTTGGCGTGCCCCCAAGTCAGTTTGTCTTTTTGGTGGTGGTGGGTCAGTTGATTGAAAGTTGGCAGCACGCGAATCTTAAAATTCATTTAGGCCTTGGGCGTTATTTTTTGATTTCACCGATGTTTCATCGCATGCACCACGCCGTTGGTTATGGTCATGAAGCTAAAGGCAAGCCAGGTGTATTAGGCGGCTGTAACTTTGGCGTTTTATTTCCATGGTGGGACATGCTGTTTAAAACGGCAATTTTCCCAAATGCGGTTTATCCCACAGGTGTGCGTGGCGTGACCGTGCCTAATTCAATTTGGAAGCAGCAGTGGCAAGGATTGCGCCATGCCTACCTTCATTTATTCCACCTCAAGCGAAAGTAAGCCAATGCAAGGAGTTCAAAACGTATTTCGTTCCCTTGGTTTGGCCATGGTGGGCACAATGCATCCGCGCATGCTCTGGCTTAGTTTTCGGCCATTTTTGATTGTCTCGATCCTCTGGGGGATTGTGATTTGGTTAATTTGGTCGCCTGCACTGGATATGTTGCGGGTGTTTTTAACCACTTCCATTTTTACGAGCTGGATTCAAACGGTATTGACCTGGGTCGGGTTAGATGAGGCGCGCGCATGGGTTGCGCCTTTGTTTTTGGTGATGCTCTTAATTCCCTTAATCGCCACCAGTTTGCTGGTCTACATTGCTTTTTCAACCGTTCCAGCGATCGTCACTAGTGTGATGCGGCAGGGCACATATCAGGGTATCGAAGCGCTAGGCAAGGGCGGCATGATCGGCAGTTTTTTCTACACGATATGGTCTGCCTTTATTTGCCTCGCGTTAATCATGCTGACGTTGCCAGTCTGGTGGGTGCCGCCTCTTGTAGCCATATTGCCGCCGTTGTTATGGGGATGGCTCACCATGCGCTTAATGTCGTATGACGTCTTACTCAAGCATGCTTCTGCCGCTGAGCGCGATATCTTACTCGAGCGCTATCGCTGGGAGCTATTGGGCATGGGTGTTGCGGCCGGTATGCTGGGCGCTGTGCCTACCTTCTTTTGGGCAACGTCTGCGCTTGCTTTAGTGTTATTCCCTTTTGTGAGCTTTGTGGCGCTCTGGGTGTACTCGATCATCTTTGTCTTCGCTGCACTGTGGTTCTCCCATTTCTTACTGGGTGCACTCAAAGAATTGCGCGCAAGCGAGGCGGCAAAAGCGCCTAAAGTCGAGCACGCCGTGATTGACATGGAGGCATCGTAAATGACTGCCACGGATAAGCAGACACGACGCTTCGGCTTAATTGTGATTGGTGATGAGATTCTGTCCGGCCGTCGCGCTGATAAACACCTCAGCAAAATGATTGAGTTACTTAATGAGCGCGGCTTGACTTTATCGTGGGCCCGGTATGTGAGCGATGATCCAGAACAAATTGTGCAATGCCTGAAAGAAACTTTTGCTAGCGGTGATGTTGTCTTTAGTACTGGCGGCATTGGCGCGACCCCCGATGACCATACACGCGCCAGCGCTGCTAAGGCACTGGGCTTAGAAATCGAGCTGCATCCGCAAGCCAAGACCTTGATTACCAATCGCATCATTGCCATGGCAGAGGGTGATGCCGCTAAGGCCGACTTGTCTCTCCCTGAGAATCAACACCGCTTTAAGATGGGAGAGTTTCCGGCGGGCTGTGAAATCATTCCCAACCCCTATAACCAGATTCCGGGATTTCGGATTCAGGAACACCATTTTTTCCCTGGCTTTCCGGTGATGGCGGCGCCCATGATGGCGTGGTGCCTTGATCACCATTACTCGCATTTGTTTCACCAGGAAAATTGGCTAGAAAAGAGTTTTATCGTGCCCGAGGGTATTGAGTCCCGGCTAACACCCCTGATGGAAGAGATTGAGCGTCGCTTTGAGGGCGTCAAAGTCTTTAGCTTGCCTTCCGTGGGGGATCCTGTTCGGGGTGGTGTTTATGCTCGGCGCCATATTGAATTGGGCGTGAAAGGCCGCGCCGATACGGTGCAGCTGGCGTGGGAGGCCCTTCGCCAAGGGACGGAATCCCTGGATTATCAAATTCACGACCCAATTAAGCACTAAATTGGTGCAAAAAGGGGTGTGACACCCCTTTTTAGGCACTTTACTAGTGCAATAATAGCCATTCAAGCGGTTCGCTTTCGATACATTGCATACATCGAATGGATGTTGTGTGCACCATCAGGGCATGCCAACGATTACAGAATTTGTTTCACTTATTGAGGAGATTTGCATGACAAAAACCGTCGCTGACGTAATGAAGTTGGTAAAAGAAAAAGAGTGCACCTTTGTTGATTTTCGCTTTGTGGATACCAAAGGCAAAGAGCAGCACACGACCGTGCCTATCTCGCATTTTGATGAAGATAAGTTCGAAAGCGGCCATGCATTTGACGGTTCCTCGATCGCCGGTTGGAAGGGCATTGAAGCGTCCGATATGTTGTTGATGCCAGATCCAACTGCGGCCTATATTGATCCCTTCTATGAAGAGCCAACATTAGTAATTACGTGCGACGTGATCGAGCCATCGGACGGCAAGGGTTACGATCGTGATCCACGCTCGATCGCTAAGCGTGCAGAAGCGTATTTAAAAGGTACTGGACTCGGCGATACCGCCTACTTTGGTCCAGAGCCTGAATTCTTTATTTTTGATGGCGTCCGCTGGGGCGACAACATGAAGGGTTGCTTCGTAAAGATTGATTCGGAAGAGGCTCCTTGGTCATCGTCTGCTGAGATTGAAGGTGGCAATACCGGTCATCGTCCAGGCAAAAAGGGCGGTTACTTTCCAGTAGCTCCGGTTGATACCTTCCAGGACATGCGTTCTGAAATGTGTCTCATCTTGGAGTCTATGGGCATTCCAGTTGAAGTGCATCACCATGAAGTTGCTGGCCAAGGCCAAAACGAATTGGGTACCAAGTTCAGCACACTCACGCAGCGCGCTGACTGGACCATTTGGCAGAAGTATGTAGTGCAAAACGTAGCCCATGCCTATGGCAAGACCGCTACCTTTATGCCTAAGCCAATCGTTGGTGACAACGGTTCCGGTATGCACGTACACCAGTCCGTATGGAAGAACGGTGAGAACTTATTTGCTGGCAACGGCTATGCCGGTCTTTCTGAATTCGCCTTGTACTACATCGGCGGCATCATTAAGCATGCCCGCGCACTGAACGCTATTACCAATCCAGGTACCAACTCGTACAAGCGTTTGGTTCCCGGTTTTGAGGCTCCAGTGAAGCTTGCTTACTCTGCGCGTAACCGCTCTGCTTCGATTCGTATTCCACACGTATCGAATCCAAAAGGTCGCCGCATTGAAACCCGCTTCCCAGATCCATTGGCCAATCCATACCTGTGCTTCTCAGCACTATTAATGGCTGGTTTGGACGGCGTACAGAACAAGATTCATCCGGGCGAAGCTGCTGATAAGAATTTATATGACTTGCCACCAGAAGAAGATGCAAAGATCCCAACCGTATGCCATAGCCTCGATCAGGCCTTGGAGTGCTTGGATAAGGATCGTGAATTCTTAACCCGTGGTGGTGTGTTTACGAATTCGATGTTAGATGCGTACATTGATTTGAAGATGGAAGAGGTTACTCGTTTCCGCATGACGACTCACCCCATCGAATTTGACATGTACTACTCACTTTAATTGCAGGAGTAATCCTTGAGCGCAGGTGTATTGCGCAATTCGTTCAAAGGGGCAGCTTCGGCTGCCCCTTTTGTTCCGAACTTGCTTGATCAGTTACCCAATGCCGTCATTATTTTTGATGGTAAGACGAAGCATTTGTTTTACGCCAACCCTGCTGCTGAGTCTGCGCTGGATCTCTCCCGAAAGTCCATAGTCGGCCATTTACTTGGCGAACTATTTGCCGATAACCCAGCCCTGAATGGAATGATTGAGGAGGTTGCAAGCAGCGTTACGGCAGCCCAGCGTCAAGAAATGATCCTGCATGTATTTCCCAATACCATTCACTACGACGCTGTACCAGCGCATGTGGTGATTGCTTTATTAGAAGAGCCAGACCTCATGCTGATGGAATGGTTTCCGCTTGACCAGCAGTTGCGCAGTGAGCGCGATGAGCGTGTGACGCAGCAGGTCGAGGCTAACAAGCAATTAATGCGCAATTTAGCGCATGAGATCAAAAATCCCTTGGGCGGCATCCGTGGCGCCGCTCAGCTGTTGGAATTCGAGCTTCCAGAAAAAAGCCTGCGGGAATACACCCAAGTCATTATTAAAGAATCTGATCGCCTGCAGACTCTGGTTGATCGTTTGTTAGCACCGCACCGCCGTGCCCATACAACCGAGTTAATTAATGTGCATGAGTCCTTAGAGCGTGTCCGCAGTTTGGTACTCGCTGAGTTTCCGAGCGGATTGCGCATTATTCGCAACTACGACACGAGCTTGCCGGATATTATTGGCGACAAAGAGCAACTGATTCAGGCGATCCTCAATATCGCCCATAACGCTGCCCAAGCCTTATCCGAAGAGATACGCCGCGGCACTGCGGTCATTGAGTTTCGTACCCGCGTAGCCCGCTCTGTAACGATTGCAAAGCAGCGCTACAAGCTCGCCTTGGATTTGCATGTGATTGATAACGGACCGGGCATTCCGGATGAAATCCGCGATCGCATCTTTTTTCCATTGGTGAGTGGCCGTGAAGGCGGCAGCGGCTTAGGTCTCACATTGGCACAAACATTTGTACAGCAGCATCAGGGATTTATTGCCTGTGAAAGTCAGCCGGGCAAGACGGATTTTCATATTCAGATACCGTATCGCAAGCAGGAGTTATCAGCATGAGCAAATCAGTGTGGATTGTGGACGACGATCAATCGATCCGTTGGGTTCTGGAAAAGGCATTGACTCGGGAAGGCCTATCGCACCGTAGCTTTACCAATCCAAATGATGTGCTCAATGCCCTTGAGAGCGAATCACCGCAGATTTTGATTTCCGACATACGTATGCCCAGGGGTAATGGCCTCGATCTGCTGCAACATGTTAAAGCCACACACCCCAATTTACCCGTGATTGTGATGACGGCGTATTCTGATTTGGACTCGGCGGTGTCGTCATTTCAGGGCGGCGCATTTGAGTACCTAACAAAGCCGTTTGATCTCGAAAAGGCGATTGAGTTAATTCGCAGGGCAATCGGGGAAAGTGAACGATCTCAGCCTGCGGCAAAAGAGCCGCGCTATTGGCAGCAAGAAACACCCGAGATTATTGGACAAGCCCCTGCGATGCAGGAGGTGTTTCGATCGATTGGCCGTTTGGCGCAATCCCATGCAACGGTTCTGATTACAGGCGAGTCGGGCACCGGAAAGGAGCTCGTTGCCAGAGCGCTGCATAAACACAGCCCTCGGGCCAAAAGCCCCTTTGTTGCCTTCAATATCACAGCCATTCCAAAAGACCTGCTAGAGGCCGAGCTTTTTGGTCATGAGCGTGGCGCATTCCCAGGAGCGCAAACCATGCGTCGGGGGCGTTTCGAACAAGCCGACGGCGGCACGCTGTTTCTGGATGAGATTGGTGATATGCCATTTGATTTGCAAACCCGCTTACTGCGTGCCTTAACTGATGGCCATTTTTATCGCGTCGGCGGGCATGATCCAATTCGCGCCAATGTACGCATCATTGCCGCGACGTATCAAAATTTAGAGTCGCGTGTAGCGTCGGGCCTATTCCGGGAAGATTTATTGCATCGATTAAACGTGATTCGATTGCGTTTGCCAGCATTGCGCGAACGTACAGAGGATATTCCGGTATTGGCGCGTCACTTTATGCAGCACTGCGCCAAGGCGCTGGGGGTAGAACCAAAGCGTTTATCCGATGAAGCCATCAAAGTCATTTCAGAAAAACCATTTCCCGGCAATGTGCGCCAACTGGAAAACTTGTGCCATTGGCTCACCGTGATGTCGCCCGCCGCTGAAATTGGTGTCAGTGATTTACCGGCGGATTTGGATGCGCACAGCGGCATGACTGAATCAGTGCAAGCCGAGGAGCAGGGCGGCACTGTTATCGCAACGCAACGCAGCGCTTCTGGCGACTGGGAAAGCGGGCTGGGACGACTCGCCGTTAAAATGCTGCAAGAGGGCCATAAAGATGTATTTGATGCACTGACCTCACGCTTTGAAAAAGCGGTATTGCAAGCGGCACTGGAGGTCACTCGCGGGCGGCGCGTAGAAGCGGCCCAGCGTTTAGGAATTGGCCGTAACACCATTACTCGTAAATTACATGAATTGGGTATCGATGACTGATGTAACGCGGATTGCTGCTTGGAATGTGAATTCGATTAAGGTCAGGCTGCCGCAGGTATTGCGCTGGCTCGAGTCCCAAGAAAAAGCGCATACCCCAATCGATGCACTTTGCTTACAAGAGCTCAAGCTAACCGATGATAAGTATCCGCATGCGGAGTTTGAGGCGGCCGGCTACATCAGCCTTGCTGCAGGCCAAAAGACCTATAATGGCGTAGCCATTCTGTTGCGCCGCGCTGCATTAGCATCGATCGCTGCAGACAGCGAGACTGCCTTTTTAAAGACGATACGCAATATTCCGGGTTTTGAGGATGAGCAGCAACGCACTCTAGCTGCGACGGTCTGTTTCAAGGGTAAGCAACCCATGCGTTTGATCTCTGCTTATTTTCCCAATGGTCAATCACTGGATAGCGACAAGTTTCAATACAAGTTGGCGTGGTTGAAAGCATTGCAAACCTGGCTAGAGAACGAACTCAGTAGCCACCCGCGTTTAGCTTTGTTGGGCGACTTTAATATTGCCCCCGAAGATCGTGATGTACATGAGCCGGCAAAGTGGGTTGGGCAAAATCTGGTATCGCCAGAAGAGCGCGGTGCATTTGCCCAGTTAATTGACTTGGGACTGCATGATTCATTTCGATTGTTTGACCAGGCACCCAAAGCATTTAGCTGGTGGGACTACCGCATGATGGGTTTTCGGCGCAATGCAGGACTGCGAATCGACCACGTCCTCTTAAGTGAAGCACTAAAGGAGTGCTGCGTTGCTAGCCGTATCGATAAAGAGCCCCGCACATGGGAGCAACCTTCTGATCACGCCCCCGTGATTGCCGACTTACGTCTCTAGCAACGCTGCAAACCTGCAAGCTTTCTTTAGTTACTTGCTACTTCCTCAAGTAAGCCGCCATGACGCAGCAGTGCTTCAATCGAAGGGTCGCGTCCGCGGAAGGCTTTAAACGACTCTGCTGCAGAGCGACTGCCGCCTACCTCGAGGATTTCGGTGCGGTAACGTAGGCCCATAGCCTTATCAATCACGCTACCACTCAATTTGCCCGCCTCTTCAAAGGCGGCGTACACATCGGCAGAAAGTACTTCAGCCCATTTGTAGCTGTAATAGCCGGCAGCGTAACCACCCGCAAAAATATGGCTGAAGGTATTGGGCCAGCGCGATAAGGCGGATTGGGGAATGGCATTAAATTCATCGCCAATTGCTTTGGCAACACCTAAAACAGCCTGACCCTCGGCATGCGCCGAATCAAATGATGAATGCAAACGCCAGTCGGTCAAGGAAAAGACCACCTGACGTAAAGTTGCCAATCCATTTTGGAAATTCTTGGCAGCGAGCATTTTTTCAAAGAGATCGCGAGGCAGGGGCTTGCCGGTGTCGACATGGGCTGTCATTTTCTCGAGGACTTCCCATTCCCAGCAGAAATTTTCCATAAACTGGCTTGGTAGTTCTACGGCATCCCATTCCACGCCATTGATGCCAGAAACGCCTAGGGCGCCGACTTGGGTTAACAGGTGATGCAGGCCATGACCACTTTCGTGGAATAAGGTAATCACATCGTCGTGGGTAATGGTGGGTTGCTTTAGCTTCCCATCGACCTTCACCGGCGCTGCAAAATTACAGACTAAGTAGGCTACCGGTACCTGTACTTCACCATTGGGCAATAAGCGCCTACCGCGGGCATCATCCATCCACGCGCCGCCACGTTTACCTGGTCGTGCGTACGGATCGAGGTAAAAATAGGCTACCACTTCGCCATCGGGGTTGCTGACCGAGAAAGACTGAACGGTCTCGTGCCAAATGGGCAGGTCAGCAGGTTTGATGTGAACGGAGAATAGATTCTGAATTAAGCCGAAGAGGCCATCGAGTACTTTGGGTAGCGGAAAGTATTGCTTGAGTTCATTTTCTGAAAAGGAATAGCGTGCTTGTTTGAGTTTCTCGGACAGAAAGGCAATATCCCATGGCTGAATCGGATCGTCTTTGGTGGCGCCTAAATTAAATTCAGTACGGGCAAACTGCTGCAAAGTCTCCCAATCCGATTGAGCAAAGGGTTTTGCGCGCCGCGCAATATCGACCAGAAAGTGATCTACTTCATCAACAGTGCGCGCCATTTTGGGTGCGATGCTTAGTTCGGCGTAATTGCTATAGCCGAGCATCAATGCTTCTTCATTGCGCAGACGCAATTGATCGAGCATATTTTGGGTGTTGTCCCACTCTGCTTTGCCGGCGCCGTATTGTGGCCCCAGTTCCGATGCCCGGGTGACATAGGCTTCATACATGCGTTGCCGAAATACCCGATTTTCTGAATATTGCTGTACCGGGTAATACGACGGGAAGTGCAGGGTAAAAGCCCAGCCGGATTTGCCTTGCTCTTTGGCCGTGTCAGCGGCGGCTGCAATCGCATCTTCAGGCAGCCCAATTAGCTTAGCGGGATCCGTGATGACATGCGAAAAGCCATTGGTCGCATCCAGCACGTGATCGGAGAAGGCCTTGCCCAGCTCAGCCTGTAAATCCTGTATTTGTGCAAAGCGGGGCTTTTGATCCTCGGGTAATTCAGCGCCCCCCAGACGAAAGTCGCGTAGGGAGTTCTCAATCACCTTCTGCTGGTCCGCTGACAGCATGGCAAAGCTCGGACTTTGGCGCAGGACTTTAAAGCGCTCATATAAAGCCAGGTTCTGACCCAGACTGGACATAAAGGCCGTTACTTTGGGCAGCATGGCACCATACGCTTCACGTAATTCAGGTGTATCGGCTACGCTATTTAAGTGGGACACTGCGCCCCATGCACGGCTAAGCCGCTCGGTCGCATCTTCCAAGGGCTCTACCAAGTCATTCCAAGTGGGTGATATGGTTTGGCTAGTGGCGATGGCGACTGCAGATTCGGCCTCAGCAAGAAGGACATCTATGGCCGGAGCAATATGACTCGGCTGAATTTGCGAATAGGCTGCGATTCCTCTGCCAAAGTGAAGCAGGGGATTATCGGAATGCGATGGGCTTGGATTGGGATGTGTATTCATCCCTCTAGCTTAATGTAATGCGCTTGCTGGCGTGTAAACCAGCAAAGGGACTAGCGTTTGGAGGCCTTTTCGGCCGCCTCTAAGGTATTCATGAGCAGCATGGTGATGGTCATGGGGCCAACGCCGCCCGGTACCGGAGTAATCCAGCCGGCAATGTATTTGGCGGTATCAAAATCGACATCGCCGCACAGCTTGCCATCTGGCAGGCGATTGATACCCACATCAATGACAACCGAGCCGGACTTAACCATGTCGCCGGTGATCATTTTAGGTTTACCTGTAGCGACCACCAAGACATCCGCGTCTTTAGTGTGATGGGCTAGATCCCGTGTTTTGCTATTACAAATGGTTACGGTTGCGCCCGCTTGCAATAAGAGCATCGCCATCGGCTTGCCCACAATATTCGATGCGCCAACGACTACTGCGCGTGCGCCACGCAAAGGGTATTCAATGCTTTCGAGTAACTTCATGCAGCCGTAGGGGGTGCAGGGCTTGAATTCTGGTGCGCCAACCATCAGGGCGCCGGCATTGGCAACGTGAAAGCCATCGACGTCTTTTTGTGGCGCAATGGCCTCAAGTACTCGCTCTGATGCAATGTGGGCAGGTAAGGGGAGTTGCACCAAAATGCCATGAATGGCGGGATCGGCATTCAAGGTAGCAATCCGAGCTAATAGTGCTTCTTCATTCATCTCGGCTTCGTAGCGCTCGAGTACCGAATGAAAGCCAACCTCTTCGCAGGCCTTTACTTTATTACGCACATACACTGCGCTGGCTGGGTTATCGCCAACCACAATCACCGCTAAGCCAGGACGCGTACCCTTGGCAGTAACGATAGCGGCACGCGCAGTGATTTCAGTACGGATTTTTTTGGAGAGGGCAACGCCGTCGAGTAATTGGGCTGGCATAAAGAAGAAAAAAGAACGTTAAAAAAATGAAGCCCAAATAATGGGCCTCCTAGAAATACATTCGCTTGCTAATTAGGTTGGCTGTGGATCCGATAAGGCCAAACGCAGGAGGTCGGCAACGGTATTGACGTTGAGCTTTTCCATAATATTGGCGCGATGCGCCTCAACCGTTTTAATCGAGATACCCAAATCATCGGCGATTTGTTTATTCAGACGGCCGGCAACGATGCGCTCAAGCACTTGGCGTTCGCGACCCGTCAGTTTGCCGAGCAATCCTTGGGTAGTTTTACGTTGGCTCGCCTGACTGTAATCGGTACGTGCTTTGGCCAGCATCTTTTCTACCAGGGCGCACAGTTCATTTTCTTTAAAGGGCTTTTCAATAAAATCAACCGCCCCTTTTTTCATGGTGGTGACGGCCATCGACACATCACCATGACCGGTAATGAATGAGATAGGCATGGGGAGGTTTTCACTAATGAGGCGCTCTTGTAACTCAAGGCCCGACATGCCTGGCATCCGGACATCCAAAATCACACACGAAATAGTGGATTTATCGGTGCTTTGCAAGGATTGTAAAAAACGTTCGGCACTGGCATGGCAGCGCACTAAATAGCCGTTGCTCTCCAGTAACCAGGTTAACGAATCCCGTACCGCCTCATCGTCATCAACAACGTAAACCACTTCAGTTGGATTGGGGTTGGATGTATTCATTAGGTTCATCAGTCAGTTCCGCTTGGTATTTCGAAACACGCATCAGGCCAAAGCAGATGCTTCGGTTTCCGCTGTTTCGAGAGGTAATAGTATTGTAAAGGTGCAGCCTACTGCCTTGCCGCTATCGGGATCGAGCTGGTTTTTGGCCCACAGGCGACCGTGGTGAGATTCGATAATGGAGCGGCAAATATTGAGTCCCATGCCCATTCCATCCGATTTTGTGCTGAAAAAGGGCTCAAACATGCGTTCAATCACCCCATCTGCCACTCCCGGGCCGCTATCGACCACTTGGATGCGCAGCATGGCTGGAAATGTGCTGGTCTCTAAATCCGCGCTAATTTTGATGGGCGGTACTGCCCAGCGGGACGATAGTGGCGCATCTTCGCGCACGCTATCCAGGGAGTTTTTCAGCAGATTGACCAAAACCTGTTGAATTAAAACGGGGTCCAGGCTGACTTTGGGCAGATTGGGCGCCAGCTCCACTGCAATCGCAAGACGATGGCGATGGGCCTCAATCTCGACCAAGCCGACGGCATCCGCCACAATCTCGGCGATATCGGAATCCTTGCGTTGCGGCTCACTGCGTTTTACAAAGCCCCGTATCCGCTGAATAATTGTTCCAGCGCGGTGTGCTTGTTGGGATGCTTTCTCAAGCGCAGGGAGCAAATCATTTGAGAGAGTTTGATCCGCTTGACCCGATAAGCGCTTTGCTACGCCCATACAATAGTTTGAGATCGCAGCCAGGGGCTGATTAAGTTCATGTGCCAGTGAGGAAGCCATTTCACCCATCGTAGTTAGGCGACTTGTAAATTGCATGCGCTCTTCTTGTTCGCGCGCCAAGTCCTCGGTATTTTTACGCAAGGTAATGTCGGTCGCAATTAAGAGCTGCGCTAAATGACCGTCAACCCAAGGAATAAATCGGCGGCGTACTTCATACCATTTTGCCTCGTCACCGATGAGCTGAATCTCTTGCGACTCGATTTGCCTAATTTGATTGAGTTCAGAGTTGGGTAAGCCTGCTAGCGGATCGATGTTGTCATCTTCAAGGCCATGCAGTAGTGCAGGATCCATTTCATGATTCGCTAAATCGATATGGCCTTGCGAGGTATTTCCAAATCGCTCCCGATAAAAGCGATTGGCAAAGAGGAGTTCCCCTGTTTCGATGGAGATCACTGAGACTGCAGCATCTAATCCTTCGAGTACCGTAATGAAGCGATCTTGCGAGGCAGCTAATTCTTCACGAATGCGTTTTGGTTCTGAAATATCCACCAGCGAAGTAACCCAGCCGGTTTGCTCGCCTTTTTCATTGATGAGTGGTGCGATATAGGTACGCGTCGCAATGCGTGTACCATCGCGCCGCTGGATTACCCCCTCAATGCCACCTTTCATTTCCTGGTGGGAGTCTGCGCTCAGTGCCAAGTCCATTTTTTTAAGCAGGTACTCCTGTTGATCTGCCGGCCAGAAAGGGAAGGGCGGCTGCAGGCCCATTAGCTCTTCTGGGCTCCAATCGGTCATTTCACAAAATGCCCGGTTCACGTAGGTGATGCGCTTTTGCATGTCGTGCGCCCGGATACCAACCGGCGTGGAGTTCTCCATGGCATTTCGAAAGTTGGTCTCGGTACGTAAGCTGGCTTCAGCCAATTGCCGAACTTGCATTTGCTTAATGACGGACCATAAGCTCAAAATAACGAATGCGCTCAGTCCAATGACCACGCCGAGCAGCATCTTAAATGTCAGATTGCTAGGCGTTGGGTAGGTATCGACGCGCAGAATTGCATTGGGGCTCAAGATGCCCAGATCCAAACTAGTTTGATTAGTCAAGGAGCGCGGCGGCATATTGCGATCCGATGAGATGGCTAGCACTTTGCCAGCATCGGTGGTTAAGCTAAAGCGGTAGAGGCCCTTTAACTCGGGCGGAATAACGTACTCCATAATGCCTTGCGCGGAGTACAGCACCGCCATCACACCGCTGATTTCGCCATCGGGTCCAATCGGGATGGTTTGCCAAAAGATGGTTCGCCGCTCTTTTGCCATCGGCTCATCATTGGGCAAATCAATTTGAATGAAGTTACTAAACGCCGGACGATTGGTGCTGACGGTCAACTCAATCGTTTTATTGAGCTGCGCCTTTAATTCGTTGGCGTACGGCGCCTGATCAAACCAAGTATTGGTTCGGGATGGGGGCGGCATCATCCATTGCCGCTGATTATCCCGATCGAGCAAAATGAGTTGGCTAATTTCGTGGTTATTCAGTAAAAACGATTCCGCTTCTTTTAAAGCGCTGGCTTTTGTTTTTTCATCGCTGTTTACTCGGCCTAAATCGCGGCTCAGCGACATTAGTACTTCGGTATTGTTGGCAAAGCGCAATTGAATGCGTTGCTTTACTAATGAGAGCTCTCTAAATAACGCATTTTCTTGTTGGTTGCGTTCCTGCATTTGCAGGGTGCCCAGAATGATGGTCATCATCACCGTAAAGATGACGATCGCTACCAGGGGCGTATAGACCAAGCGAAAGCCCCTGATGCGGCGAAACCAGGAGCTGTTATTAATGCGAGCTGGGAAGGCAAAGGGTAGCTTCATAAATAGCGCGTTCTTCTAATCCCTTAGTGTATCTGCCTATTTCATATACGTTAATTTCATATGGTGCGACTTGCACTGCAATATATTTCCATATTATGAGAAATACTATCATTATGTGGAAAATTTCTTGTCAAGCACTTTAGTGCTTTTTAGAATGTTCCCTGTAGAGTAAATACCACCCCACATCGAGCTAATGGAGACACGCAATGGCCGCAGTTCCGCAATCGGTTTTAGGTAAGGCGCAAACGGACAATCTGGACATTGATCCAGCAGAAACCCAAGAGTGGCTGCAGGCACTCGATGGCGTGATCCATGCTGTGGGTCCTGATAGGGCTGCGTATTTAATCGATCAGCAAATATCCCATGCCAGAGTCAATGGGGTCAATCAGGCCTTTCATGCCGAGACCCCTTATATCAATACCATCCCAGTAGAGTTGCAGGCCCGCCTTCCCGGCGATCAAAACATTGAGCACCGGATTCGTTCCTACACCCGCTGGAATGCGATGGCGATGGTGTTGCGTGCCAATAAAGATACCAATGTGGGTGGACATATTTCGTCCTTCCAATCGGCCGCTACTTTGTACGACGTTGGCTTTAATCATTTTTGGCATGCGCCCAGTGCCGAGCACGGCGGTGACCTGATTTTTGTTCAAGGCCACTCGGCTCCTGGAATTTATTCACGCGCTTATATGCTGGGCCGTTTAGAGCAAAGCCAATTGGACTTATTCCGCCAAGAAGTGGGCGGTAACGGTATTTCCAGTTACCCGCATCCATGGCTCATGCCGGACTTTTGGCAATTCCCAACGGTATCGATGGGTCTGGGCCCAATCATGGCCATTTACCAAGCCCGTTTCATGCGTTATATGGAAGACCGTGGCTTTATCAATGCCGGCAACCGCAAGGTGTGGGCCTTCTTGGGTGATGGCGAAACCGATGAGCCAGAATCACTCGGCGCTATTGGCATGGCTGGCCGTGAACGGTTGGACAACTTAATTTTTGTCGTGAACTGCAACTTGCAGCGTTTGGATGGTCCAGTGCGCGGCAATGGAAAAATTATTCAGGAGCTTGAGGCAGAGTTTCGTGGGGCCGGCTGGAATGTCATTAAGGTAGTGTGGGGCGGCCATTGGGACGCTTTGTTCGCGCGTGACAAAAAAGGCATTCTGATGCAGCGCCTCGGCGAAATTGTCGATGGTCAGTATCAGACCATGAAAGCAAAAAATGGCGCATACGTGCGCGAGACTGTATTTAATACTCCAGAACTGAAGGCCTTGGTCTCGGACTGGAGCGACGAAGACATTTGGGCTCTCAATCGCGGTGGTCACGATCCCCATAAGGTGTATGCCGCCTTTCACTCGGCAGTGAATCATCAAAACCAGCCTACCGTTATTTTGGCGCACACCATTAAAGGCTATGGCATGGGTGGCTCGGGTGAGGCGATGAATATTGCGCACCAAGCCAAAAAAATGAGTCCTGATGATGTGCGTCGTTTCCGTGATCGTTTTGAGATCCCCGTCAAAGACGAAGAGTTAGATGACATTCCTTTTGTGAAGTTCCCCGATGGTAGTCCTGAACTCGAGTACATGCGTGCACGCCGTCAGGAGCTGGGCGGTTATTTGCCACAACGCCGCATGAAGGCCGAGAGTTTGCCAGTGCCTGGCCTTGATGCATTTAGCGCATTGCTCGAAGCGACCAGTGAAGGCCGTGAGATTTCAACCACCATGGCTTTTGTGCGCATGCTCAACATTGTGATTCGCGACAAGACTTTAGGTAAACGCGTTGTGCCGATTGTTCCAGACGAGTCACGTACCTTTGGTATGGAGGGCATGTTCCGCCAGCTCGGTATTTGGAATCAACTGGGTCAGCTTTATACGCCAGAAGACCAAGACCAGCTGATGTTCTACCGTGAGGATAAGCAAGGTCAAATTCTGCAAGAGGGTATTAACGAAGCAGGCGGTATGTGCGATTGGATTGCGGCTGCAACGGCGTATTCCACCCACGGCGTACCGATGTTGCCCTTCTACATTTTCTATTCGATGTTTGGTTTCCAACGGATCGGCGACTTAGCATGGGCTGCAGGCGATATGCGCAGCCGCGGTTTCTTGCTGGGCGGCACTGCTGGAAGAACCACCCTCAATGGCGAAGGCTTGCAACACGAAGACGGTCATAGCCATGTATGGAGCGCTTCGGTACCAAACTGCGTGAGCTACGACCCCACTTTTGCATTTGAATTGGCGGTGGTGATTCAGGATGGTATGCGCCGCATGCTCGATGCGCAGGATGATGTGTATTACTACATTACCCTCATGAATGAAAACTATGCCCACCCTGCAATGCCAGTAGGCGCTGAAAAAGACATCATTAAGGGAATGTACAAGTTACGCTCAGTAGGCGATGCCAATAGTAAATTGCGCGTTCAACTGCTTGGCTCCGGTACTATTTTCCGCGAGGTGATTGCTGCTGCCGAGGTCTTGCATACCGACTGGGGCATTGCTTCTGATTTGTGGGGCTGCCCAAGCTTTACCGAATTAGGCCGTGATTGGAATACTGTGCACCGGAGTAATTTGCTTAATCCAGCATCTGTGCCCCAACTCTCGCACGTAGAGCAATGCTTAAAAGATACTACCGGCCCCATCATCGCGGCAACCGATTACGTACGTACCTTTGCCGATCAAATTCGTCCGGCAATTCAGCACCTGGGTCGTCGCTATGAGGTCCTGGGTACCGATGGCTTCGGGCGTTCCGATACACGGGAAAACCTCCGTGATTTCTTTGAGGTTGATTACCGCTGGGTTGTATTGACATCGCTCAGTGCCCTAGCCGACGCTGGACAAATTGATCGCCAAAAAATTGCTGAGGCAATTCAGAAATACAAGATCAATGTCCAAAAACCAAACCCAATGATTTCTTAAGCCGAATGCGATCGTTCAGACCATGAGTAAATTAATCGAAATTCACGTCCCCGATATCGGCGACTATAGCGACGTTCCCGTGATTGAAGTGCTGGTCAAGGTGGGTGATGTCATTGAAAAAGAGCAGTCGGTTGTCACATTGGAGTCCGATAAGGCTACGATGGATGTGCCCTCATCGCATGCGGGCATTGTGAAAGAAATTAAAGTCAAGGTAGGCGATTTGATTTCGGAAGGTGCGCTGGTTTTAGTAGTAGAGTCTAGCGATGCTGCTGCAAGCTCTTCTCCAGCGCCCAAGGCACCACCCGCGATTGCGCCGGTTCCTGTGTCTACACCAACACCCGCACCAATACCAACACCAACACCAATACCAACACCAACACCAACACCGGTAGCAGCGCCTGCAGCACCGGTAGCCCAAGCCATTCCTGCAGCTGGAGCCGATGTTAGCCATGCCAGCCCAACGGTACGCAAATACGCTCGTGAATTGGGCGTCAACGTTGCCCTTGTTAAAGGATCGGGCCCAAAGGGGCGCATTACGCAGGAAGACGTTCAGGCTTTTGTAAAAGGCGTGATGAGTGGTGCGGCTTCAACTGCAAGCGCGAAGACGGGTGGCAATATGGGCGGCCTGGATTTATTGCCATGGCCCACTGTTGACTTTACGAAGTTTGGCAGCATTGAGCGTCAACCCTTATCCCGCATTAAAAAGTTGTCGGCAGCCAATTTGGCGCGGAACTGGGTGATGATTCCGGCGGTAACCTATCACGAAGATGCCGACATTACGGATCTTGAAGCGTTCCGTGTTTCAACTAATAAAGAAAATGAAAAGCAGGGCAACAAGATCACGATGCTGGCGTTCATGATGAAGGCAGCAGTAGCGGCATTGAAGAAGTACCCTGAATTCAATAGCTCGCTCGATGGTGATGATTTAGTACTTAAAAAATACTTCCATATTGCCTTTGCTGCAGATACTCCAAATGGCCTCGTTGTTCCAGTCATTCGCAATGCCGATCAAAAGGGCATCAATGAGATTGCCCGCGAGACCGGTGAGCTTGCTGCATTGGCACGGGAAGGCAAATTAAAGCCAGACCAAATGCAGGGCGCCAGCTTCACAATTTCTTCTCTTGGCGGCATTGGCGGAACCTATTTTGCGCCGATCATCAATGCACCCGAGGTGGCTATTTTGGGCGTTAGCAAAGCGGCAATGAAACCAGTTTGGGATGGCAAGCAATTTGTGCCCAGGCTGATATGCCCGCTTTCCTTGACGGCAGATCACCGTGTGATCGACGGCGCTTCGGCGACGCGATTTACGGCTTACATTGCCCAGCTCCTGGCTGATTTCCGCCGTGCGGCACTTTAAAAGGAATCGCCATGACTAAGCAATTGATTCTGGTTCCGGACATTGGTGACTATGACGACGTACCTGTGATTGAGGTGCTCGTAAAGGTAGGCGATCGGATTGAAAAAGAGCAGCCACTATTAGTACTGGAGTCGGATAAGGCCACGATGGAAGTGCCGGCCGATGCGGCTGGCACGATTACTAGCATTGCAGTGAAGGTGGACGATAAAGTTAAAAAAGGCACCGTCATTGCTGAGATTGAACTCGAGGCTGGTGCCGCGCCAAAGCCAACTGCGCCGGTAGCATCGGCTGCAACTCCAACTCCAACTCCAACTCCAACCCCAGCTCCACAAGCTACTGCTGCACCAATGGCAGTGAGCAATGCAGCAAGTGCTTTTCAGGGTAAGGTCGATCACGAATGCGATTTACTGGTACTCGGTGCAGGCCCCGGCGGATATAGCGCCGCATTTCGTGCTGCCGATTTAGGCCTGAACGTTATTCTGGTTGAGCGTTATCCAACTTTGGGCGGCGTTTGCTTAAACGTCGGCTGCATTCCATCTAAAGCGCTGTTGCACACAGCTGCGGTGATGGATGAAGCGAAAACCATGTCAAAGCATGGCATTAGCTTTGGTGATCCCAAGATCGACATTGATCAATTGCGTGCCTATAAAGATGGCGTGATTGGCAAATTGACCGGTGGTCTGGCGGGCATGGCAAAAGCACGTAAGGTGAAAGTGGTGCGTGGCCTTGGTCGTTTTGTGGATGCAAACCACGTTGAAGTCAATCTAACTGCAGGGCCTAGTCAAGAAGCAAGCGGTCAAAAAGAAGTGATTCGCTTTCAGAAAGTCATTATTGCTGCTGGTAGTCAGCCGATCAAGCTACCATTTTTGCCGGACGATCCCCGCGTAGTCGATAGCACCGGTGCACTCCTTTTGAAGAGTATTCCCAAGCGCATGCTGGTCATTGGCGGCGGCATTATTGGTTTGGAGATGGCAACGGTCTATAGCAGCTTAGGCAGCAAAATTGATATTGCTGAAATGCTCGATGGACTGATGGCAGGCGCCGATCGTGATCTTGAGAAGGTCTGGGAAAAGCACAATGCGGGACGCTTTGATAAGGTCATGCTCAAAACCCGTGCTGCCAAAGCAGAAGCGAAGCTCGACGGAATTCATGTTTCGTTTGAAGGGGACGCTGCGCCTAAAGACCCCCAAGTGTATGACTTGGTATTGGTTGCAGTGGGCCGCTCACCGAATGGCAAAAAGATTGATGCGGGTAATGCTGGCGTTGCGGTAGATGATCGCGGCTTTATTGCTGTTGATCAGCAGATGCGCACGAATGTCCCCCATATTTTTGCGATTGGCGATATTGTGGGCCAGCCTATGCTTGCCCATAAGGCGGTGCACGAAGGCCATGTTGCAGCTGAGGCAGCGGCTGGTCAAAAATCCTTTTTTGATGCCAAGCAAATTCCATCGGTTGCCTATACCGATCCCGAGGTAGCTTGGGCAGGGCTGACCGAAGAGCAGTGCAAAGCGCAAGGCATTGCCTATGAGAAAGGCCTCTTTCCCTGGGCAGCAAGTGGCCGCGCGATTGCCAACGGCCGCGACGAAGGATTTACCAAACTCTTGTTTGATGCCAAAACCCACCGCATTATTGGTGGCGGTATTGTGGGCACCCATGCAGGCGATTTAATTGGTGAGGTCTGTCTTGCCATTGAAATGGGAGCAGATGCCATTGATATGGGTAAAACCATTCATCCGCATCCAACCCTAGGAGAGTCAGTTGGCTTGGCAGCCGAGGCGGCGCACGGTCACTGCACAGACCTGCCGCCGGTTCGAAAGAAGTAATGCCCCGAAAGAAAAAATCCCCTGCCAGACGCTGACAGGGGATTTTGTTTAGGACTTGTATTTCGAATTAACGCTTAGAGGATTTGGTGACTTTATCAGTCGCCTTTAAAACCGACTCGGTTGCGTTTTCGAGGTTGGACTGGGCAACATCTAGCGCCTGTTTCATGGCTTTTTGGCTGTTCTCGTAAATGGTATTGGCCGAGGCAATCGCTTGCTTCATCGCTGCTACGGCTGCTTCTGAACCGGCCGGGGCATTTTTGCTCCAGTCTTCGACCATGGCATTCATTTTCTTTTGGCTGGCTTGCATTTCTTTTTCGCTTACCTTAGTAAAGCCTGCTTGCGTATCGTTTGCTAATTCGTATAAATGGCGGCTGTAAGCCATCATCTTTTCTGCCATCGGCTGGACCGCTTGGGCCTGGTGGGCTAACAGCTGTTGGACGTCTTTGATTTCCAGTGCCTTTTTGGCAGTAGTCATGCTGTCGCTCAAACTGGCTTTGGCAATGTGCATATTCAGTTCAACCAGTTTTTCAATGCTGACTAAAGCCTGATTTGTAATGCCGGTGAGGGTTTCGAGGTTCGCTTTTTGTGCTGCGGCCAGTTGTTCTGGTGTGAGGTTCATTGTGTATCTCCGATTAAGTGATGGGGCGCTATATGGCTAATAACTATTACTTAAAATTATAGTTCTATTTTTGCTGCGGCGCACAAAGCCTCTAATATTCATACCAAATATCAATAAATAGTATAAAAAACAATAGCTTATCAATAAAAATTTAAGTAAAATCTTATTCAACTTTCGGCAGCTTTCTTGAGGCTAAAATCGGATAAGAGAATAAAAAAAGCAGATAAAAGGATTTATGGCGTTAAAGCTTGAGGGTGCAATTGCCCCTGTTTTCGTACTTTTATGGAGCACCGGTTTCATCATTGCCAAACTGGCGATGCCTTATGTAGAGCCGGCTACTTTCTTATTTTGGCGCTACCTGGGGATCTTGTTGGCCATGGGTGCCCTGAGCATCGTATGGCGCCCAGCCACTTGGCCCAATCAATCCCAGCTCGGGCATTTGCTAATCGCCGGAGTGCTGCTGCAATTTGGTTATTTAATGGGCGTGTGGTCTGCTGTTCGTTTGGGCATGACTGCCGGCTTAGTGGCCCTGATTGTTGGTTTGCAGCCGATCATTACAGCCTGGTTTGCGGCCTGGGTGTCCGAACACGTATCGCCACGCCAGTGGATTGGGTTGCTGCTGGGGATCGCGGGGGTTGGCCTTGTTGTTGCGGAGAAGATGAACTTTGTGCCGATACCGGTCGCAAGTTATCTTCTCGCTGTTGCGGCATTGCTATCGATTACGTTTGGCACGCTTTACCAAAAGAAGTATTGCCCTGTATTTGACTTGCGATCAGGCTCCTTAATTCAATTCAGCATTGCCTTACTCTTATCCTTTGTTTGCATGATGCTCTTTGAAGAAGGCACCATGGTTTGGAATGCGCCCGTCATTACCGCGATGCTCTGGGCCATATTCCCCATCTCGATTGGTTCTGTGAGCTTGCTGTTCATCATGATTCGCAAGGGGGCGGCAACCAAGGTCACGAGTCTGTTGTACCTAACGCCACCCACGACTGCAATTATGGCGTGGTTGTTATTCGACGAGCCACTGACTTGGATGATGGCGGCAGGGATTGTCTTGACGATGGGGGCGGTCGTGCTGGTGAATCAAAAGGCACGTCAATAAATCGCCCTGAACCCGTCAAAGTTCATTATCATTACGGCTATTGTTTGGTTAAGAGGTAGTACTGCATGCAATTACGAAGCCGGTTCGGAGTGGCCTTATGGATGACCCTGTTTGCGGTCTCTTATATCCCCGACGCTGCAATTGCCCAAACCACCC
>CALRTW020000019.1:0-24236 GCA_943371165.1 Rhizobium sp. Q54 | reverse complement strand
CTTAGCGCCGTGGAGGCGCTTTTGCCATGGCCGGGCGAGCGACTCCCAGTCGCGCTGGCACTGCGCATCCCGTGCTGGGTTGGTGCGCATCTTTTCAATGCGCAGCGCAATGGCCTTGAGGTACCTAGGTAAATGCACCAGCTGCGCATAGGGAATTTCCACCAACATTTTCGGGAAAATCAGACCCTGAATTTGTTCAAGCATATCCGCATGGGCAGTTTGCGAAATCGCCTTTGCCTGAGCCATTTTTTTCTGCGTCTCGGCATAGGCCTCGAGTGCGGCCAAAGTATGGCGCGCAATTTCATGGGCAATCAGGGTCAAGCGCGGCTTTCCGCTACTGACCCGCTCGGCAAACTCCTCGGCATTACTGGGCAGCGGATCTTGCATAAAGGCACGCTCCAATGCTAGCTGCAGTATTTGCTCAATGAATTGATCCACCTGGCCAATGTTGATAAACAGTAAGCCAATTTCACGGATGCCTGGCATCTGTTTTTGCAAGGCCTTCAGCGTATCTTTTTGACTAATGGCGAACAAGCGACGTAAACCCTGCCAATGCACCTTACGTGCCTCAATCAAATCATCAAATACCTCGAGGTCTACTGCATCACCGCGATCTACCAAAGCGGGATAGCCAAACAAGGTTTTGTTTCCTTTTTGAATCTCTAGCGTCTCGGGCAAGGGGCCAAAATCCCATTGGCGATAACCGCCAATCACTGCAGTTGCAGGGGTATTGCTCGAGGGCGCATTGGTCTTTTTGCTATCCTCTTGCATAACCTCGGTCGCCACCGTTTCTTGCGCTACCGCCTGAAAGGCGCTGCGGGCCTCTTGGCCATACTCGGCCCGCAAGCGCGACAAATTACGCTCCAGCTCAAGTTGACGCCCGTGCTCATCCACCAAGCGAAAGTTCATGGCGCAGTGGGCCGGCAATGCCTCAGGACGAAAGTCGGTCCGCTTAAACTCCAGGCCCTTCTCCTTACGTAAATCCGTAATCAAGGCATCCATGTAATCGCCCATACCAAATTGCTTAGCATCCGTTACGCGCTGCATAAAGCCTTTGGCGTAATCCGGCAAGGGTACGCAGTGACGGCGTAATTTTTGTGGCAAGGACTTAAGTAAGAGCAGGGTTTTTTCCTCACACATGCCGGGAACTAACCACTCGCAGCGGCGACCATCAATTTGATTCAGTACCGTCAGCGGGATCACTAAGGTCACACCGTCTTTAACACTACCAGGCTCAAAATGGTACGTGAGGCTCAGGTTGCTGCCGCCCATGCTTAGGGTTTTTGGATAGCGATCAACGGTAATGCCGGCAGCCTCATGGCGCATTAAATCGGCTTTATCTAAACGCAGGCTTGCTTCTGCGTCTGCCGTCTTTTGAAGCCAGGCCTGCATCCCAGATCGACTAAAGACATCGCTGGGTAAGCGGCTTTCATAAAAAGCAAAAAGTAGCTGCTCATCCACCAATACATCGGGGCGACGGGAACGATGCTCTAAGGCCTCAATCTCCCGAATTAATTTGCGGTTGTGCCAAAAGAAGCCAAAGCAACTGGGGTAGGTTTTTTTACTGAGCACCTCCAGCTCCTTTTCCTGAGCGAGGGTTTCCATGCGGCCAAATAGCTCAGCGCCAACCAAGGCCTGCTGAATAAACAACTGGCGGGCCTCAAGCGCATCGTGGGGCGCAAAGCGCACTTTGCGGCCATGGTAAATCGGCAATCCATACAGGGTGCCCCGCTCAAACGCCATGATTTCGCCTTGGCGGTTATCCCAAAAGGGATCACTCAAGGATTTAACCAAGCGGTGCGCAGCAACCTTCTCAACCCATTGCGGTTCGATCTTCGCAATCGTTCGTGCATACAAACGACTGGTCTCTTGCAGCTCCCCTGCCAAAATCCAGGCGCCCGCTTTTTTACCCAAAGTAGAGCCTGGCCAAATGTGGGGGCGAATACCGCGTGCGCCTAAGTAGGAACCGGCATGCGGACCGCGCTCTTCCTCTTCTTTTTTTGCCACATGGCCCAGCAAGCCCGTTAACAAAGCCAAATGAATTTGTTCGTAGGTGGCAGGCAGGCCATTTTCTTTCCAGCCCTTTTCGCCGAGCATAGTGTGCAGCTGCCCATGCACATCACGCCACTCACGCAGCCGCCGTGGTGATAAAAACTGACTGCGGCAGCGATTTTCGAGTTGGCGATTGCTTTGCTTGTGGGTCAAGGCATCGTGATACCAATCCCAGAGTTTCACAAAACTCAAAAACTCAGACTTCTCGTCTTTAAAGAGGAGATGGGCCTGATCGGCTGCAGCCGCTTGATCCATGGGCCGCTCGCGCGGATCTTGCGTCGCCAAAGCAGCAGCAATGATCGTTACTTCGCGCAAAGCATGATGCTCTCGCGCCGCCAGCAAGATTCGACCAATGCGCGGATCCAGTGGCAAATCAGCTAGTGCCTTACCCGTATTCGTTAAGGTAAAGGTATTGTTTTCCCCTTCGGTATCTATCGCGCCAAGCTCGTCTAGTAATTGAATGCCATCGGCGATTGCACGCCCCAGCGGCCGATCAATGAATGGAAAGTCTTGAATCTTCGAGAGTCGCAGTGCGCTCATGCGCAAGAGGACGGCAGCCAGTGAGCTGCGCAGAATCTCAGGATCAGTAAAGCGGGGGCGTGCTTCAAAATCTGCTTGGCTATACAGCCGGATGCAAATGCCATCTGAAACCCGTCCGCAGCGCCCTGCTCTTTGATTGGCAGCCGCTTGCGAAATCGGCTCAATTTGTAGCTGCTCAACCTTATTGCGATACGAGTAGCGCTTCACGCGCGCTAAGCCGCTATCAATCACATAGCGAATATTCGGAACGGTCAATGAGGTTTCAGCAACGTTGGTAGTCAAAATAATGCGGCGACCATTGCCCGGCTGAAACACGCGCTCTTGCTCTGCAACCGACTGACGCGCAAAGAGCGTTAGCACATCGGGATGAAAACGGCTTTGCAAAATGGAATCTTTTCTGAGGGTTTCGGCGCAATCACGAATCTCCCGCTCACCCGGCAAGAAAACCAACACATCACCCGAACCAGAGGCGCCCACACTCCAGACTTGCGTCACTGCCTGCGCAACAGCATCGGGCAAATCCATCGCTTCTTTTTTTGCGTCTAGCTCGAGTGGTGCATAGCGCTGCTCCACTGGAAACAGGCGGCCACTCACCTCAATCACGGGTACCGCTTTAGAACCGATCGTAAAGTGCTGCGAAAAGCGCTGCGCATCAATCGTGGCTGAAGTAATGATGATCTTCAGATCAGGACGCTTAGGCAATAGTTGACGCAAGTAGCCGAGTAAAAAATCAATGTTGAGGCTGCGTTCATGGGCCTCATCGATGATGATGGTGTCATAAGCCTTCAGTAAGGGATCACGCTGAGTTTGTGCGAGCAAGATGCCGTCGGTCATGAGTTTGATCGAGGCGCTTGTGGTCGTCTTATCGGCAAAGCGGATTTGGTAACCCACATCCTGACCCATCGGTGTTCCAAGCTCATGGGCGATGCGCTTGGCGGTTGCCGTAGCCGCAATGCGTCGGGGCTGGGTATGGCCAATCAGGCGGCCGCCATTCATGGTCCCGCGACCAAGCTCCAAACAAATCTTCGGTAACTGCGTGGTTTTGCCCGAACCGGTCTCGCCGCACACGATCACCACCTGGTTGGATCGCAGCGCCTCCATAATGACTTCGCGCTGACCCGAGACGGGCAATTCCTCCGGAAAGCGGATGGCGATGCGCCTAGAGCCGCCACTAATTGTGTTGGAAGCAGGCACAGCGTCGGATTTTGGTTGGTTTATCGGCGGCATCACCCTATAATTTTCTCACTATGGCAGCCAGCACACCGAACTCCCCTACAAAACCGCCCCCCGAGAGCGAAACCCCAGGTAACTTCCCTTTTGTGGGTTGGCTCAGGGACGTCGCCCCCTACATTCATAGCTTTCGTGAAAAGACCTTTGTCATCGCCTTTGCGGGTGAACTGGTTCAAGAAATCGGCTTAGAGCGGATTATTGAAGACATTGCCATGTTGCATGCCATGGGGATGCGGATTGTCTTGGTCCATGGCATTCGTCCCCAGATTGAAGAGCAGCTAACCCTACGCCAGATCAAGAGTCAGTTTGGCCAAGGCCACATGAGCGGCTACCGCATTACGGATGCCGCCGCGCTTGAGTGCGTCAAAGAGGCTGCAGGTGAACTGCGCCTAGATATTGAGGCTGCCTTTAGTCGCGGTCTCCCGAATACCCCAATGGCGGGCTCGCGCATTTCTGTTATCTCGGGCAACTTCATTACGGCCATGCCCTTTGGCGTAGTCGATGGGGTGGACTTTGTTCATACTGGTCTGGTGCGCAAGGTTGACTCAGTCTCCATCAAACTCTCGCTCGATAGCAATAAGATTGTCTTGCTCTCGCCATTGGGCTTTTCACCAACGGGGCAGGCATTCAATCTGTCTTTTGAAGACGTTGCCGTTTCTACGGCTGCCGCCCTTAAGGCAGACAAGATTGTGTTCTTAACACCCTACTCGGGCCTCCATGATGAAGCCGGTGACTTAATCACCGAGTTATCCTTGGCGCAGATGCAGGAATACATTACCAGCCATCCCGAAATTCCTTCAGGCATGAAAGCCTTGCTGACCTTGTCCGGAAAAGCAGTTAAGGCTGGCGTTAG
This sequence comes from Rhizobium sp. Q54, assembly GCA_943371165.1. Classification (GTDB taxonomy): domain Bacteria; phylum Pseudomonadota; class Gammaproteobacteria; order Burkholderiales; family Burkholderiaceae; genus Polynucleobacter. The sequence continues at coordinate 19,561 of CALRTW020000019.1, read as the reverse complement.
CCGCGTGCACTTCTTGCCCTGCAACCGGGATGGCGCTTTACTCGAAGAACTCTTTACCCACGATGGCGTTGGCATGATGCTCGCCTCCTCCGGCATTGAAAATCTACGCGAAGCAAATCAAGATGATGTCGGCGGCATTTTGCAATTAACCATGCCCCTCGAAGAAGAAGGAATTCTCGCTGCCCGCGGTCAAGACGTAATTGAGCGTGACATCGATCGCTTCTCGGTGATTGAGCACGACCGGGTGCTATTCGGTTGCGCTGCTCTATTTCCCTTCCCCAACGGCATTGGTGAACTTGCCTGTTTAGTGGTTGATCCAGACGTTCAGGGCTCAGGCGATGGCGAGCGTTTGCTCAAACGCATTGAAGCCAGGGCAAAAAAAGAAGGCATCAAAAAACTGTTTGTTCTGACGACCCGCACCGAGCATTGGTTTTTGAAGCGTGGCTTCATGCGGTCTACCGTGGATGATTTACCTGAAGAGCGCAAACAAATTTACAACTGGGATCGCAAGTCGATGGTCTTGACCAAAAACTTGACATAATGCACGTTCAACTTTTTAGTATTCACTGATTGCATTTAGAAAGGTTTACGCAATGGCACGGATGGTTCAATGTATCAAGCTCAATAAAGAAGCCGAAGGAATGGACTTTGCACCCCTTCCAGGCGATCTGGGCAAAAAACTCTGGCAGGAAGTCTCCAAAGAGGCATGGGTCGGCTGGTTAAAGCACCAAACCATGCTGATCAATGAGAACCGCCTCAATATGGCCGATCCTCGTGCGCGCCAGTACCTCTTAAAGCAAGTGGAAAAATACTTCTACGAAGGCGGCGCCGATGCTGCTACCGGCTACGTGCCACCCAGCGCATAAGCTGCCTAAGCTACCTAAGTAAGACCGCTTCGATTACAAAAAGGACCGCTCAGCGGTCCTTTTTTATTGACTGACTATTGACTATCTAAATGCTCAGGAAAAATCGACGCGCTTGACGCCATTCGCGCCGCCAACGAACAGGACATCCGCCTTTTGGCGTGCAAATAAGCCGACGGTTATTACACCTGGAATTTGGTTGATCTCGGATTCCAAAGCAACTGGATCGGCAATGGTCAGTCCAGCCACATCGATAATCCAGCCACCATTGTCGGTCACAAAAGGATCCGAAGTGCCCGCCATCAGTCGCAAGCGTGGACTGCCGCCCAATGCCTGCATCGCTCTAGACACAGATGCTTCTGATAATGGAATCACCTCCAGCGGCAATGGAAAGCGGCCTAAAGTAGCTACCTGCTTTGAATCATCGCAAATGCAAATGAACTGTTTGGCCAGGGATGCCGCAATCTTCTCGCGTGTGAGCGCCCCGCCGCCACCTTTGATCATGTGACCGCTGGGGTCAATCTCATCAGCGCCGTCGACATACGCAGGCAAGGTTTCCACCTGATTGGCATCAATCACATAAAAGCCGTGTTTTAGCAGCCGCTGCGTACTGGCAACAGAGCTCGACACCACCCCTGAAAAGTGCGCTTTATGCGGGGCAAGCACGTCAATAAACCAGTTGGCCGTAGAGCCTGTACCAATACCGAGAACCTGACCGGGGGCCAGTGCCAATACCGCATCGCGTGCTGCTTCCGCCACCAGGCGCTTTAGTTGATCTTGATCCATAGGAAGCCTATCTCAGAAGTCATTTATGCTACTCACTGTATGACACTATAACGGTGTCCCATTTTGGATTGGAAACAGGCATACCCATGACAACCGCAAATACGGCTTTAGACCAGTTAAAAGCCCTGACGACCGTAGTAGCCGATACCGGTGATTTTGAGCGGATGAAGCAATTTGCGCCGCAGGATGCCACTACCAACCCATCCTTGATTTTAAAAGCGGTTCAGCAGCCCAGCTACCAGCAACTCGTCCAATCGGTCCGGGCTGCCAACCCACAGGCCAGTGTGTCCGCACTGATGGATCGCATCTTGATCGCCTTTGGCTTGGAGATCTTAAAAATCGTACCCGGCAGGGTCTCTACCGAGGTCGATGCGCGCTTGTCTTTTGATACCGCAGCCACCATCGCCAAAGCCAGGGAGTTAATTGCCCTGTACGCGGCCCAAGGCGTTGATCGGAATCGCGTCTTAATCAAGTTAGCCAGCACCTGGGAAGGAATCGAGGCTGCAAAAGTGCTGGAAGCCGAAGGCATTCATTGCAATATGACCTTGCTGTTTTCCTTAGTTCAGGCGGCGGCATGCGGCAAGGCCAAAGCACAACTCATCTCCCCTTTTGTTGGCCGGATCACCGATTGGAATAAAGCCAAGCTAGGCAGCAATTGGAATGACGCCCAGCATGGCGGCGAACATGATCCGGGAGTGCAATCGGTCAAAGGAATTTACGCTTACTACAAGCATTTTGGGATCGCCACCGAGATCATGGGGGCTAGCTTTCGTAATACCAATCAGATCATGCAATTGGCCGGCTGTGATTTACTGACGATTAGCCCAGAGTTGCTTGCTGAACTGCAAAACAGTTCTGAGGCAGTCGTTCGTAAGCTAGATCCAAAAGCGATACAAGGTAAAGCGATGCGGGAACTGGACGTGACCGAATCCGCCTTTCGCTTACAGCTCAATGACGACGCTATGGCGACTGAGAAACTAGCAGAAGGCATACGGGCCTTCTGCAGCGACATCGTCAAACTGGAACAGCTCCTGATCTAGCAGTAATCAAGATTTAATTAAGCCGCAGGCAATACGCGGCCCCGAATTTCCAGCAGGCTGTGATTTGTAATCATCGGGGTCACGGTGAATAACGACCGACTTGCCGACAATTCCATTTGGGCCCGTGTTAACCGCAAAGCCATGCAGCTTAGCCGAGTAAGTTGCATTACCAGCTGCATCGGTCTTGATGTTCGGCATATCACCGGCGTGGTGCGCGCCGCTGCCTGGGGACCCATGCGCCTTGCCATCTGGATTAAAGTGGCCACCTGCACTGGTGGCATCGGCAGATGAACAATCCCCTTTTTCGTGAACATGAAAACCATGTTCTGAATTAGGCTTTAATCCGCTAAATTTACCGGTGACCATGACATCATTGCCTTGTGAAACAAAATTCACTTCGCCAGTCGTTTTAGATCCTGAACGCGACTCTAAATTGGCCGATGCTTTTTGCCCTGAACCCTGCTCCATGCCTTGACATCCCACCAAGACACCAGCAGCAATGAGTAAGCCAGTAACAACGCTAATTCTTCCTGCATTTTTTTTAATCATGCGATTCACCATTTGAGTTATGCCAATGATCAAGATACCCAAACTTCATAATGACAGGATTTAATCCAATTGGATAGGATTACTCAAAATAGATGAGATGCGGCACTACATTGTTGTAGTGCAATACATCAAATTGATTATTACTTTTAAGTGGCAGAGCGCTGACGCAATGCCTCATACAAGCAAACGCCGCTGGCTACCGAGACATTGAGGCTTTCAACTACGCCGTGCATCGGAATACGTACCAACTGATCGCAATGCTCACGCGTTAAGCGCCGCATCCCCTCTCCTTCTGCGCCCATCACTATAGCAATCGGTCCCGTTAGGTCAAGGTCATAAATCGACTTTTCTGCTTGATCGTCTGTGCCAATTAACCAGATGCCGAGCTCTTGCATCTCACGCATGCTACGCGCAAGATTCGTTACAGTAATTAAAGGCATCACTTCGGAAGCGCCGCTGGAGACTTTACTTACCGTCGCATTGATGTGTGCCGAGCGATCCTTTGGAACCACTACCCCGTGCACTCCAGCACCGTCCGCCACGCGCAAGCAAGCACCCAGATTATGCGGATCAGTTACACCATCGAGAACCAATAGAAGGGGTTTGCCTTCAATGCCATCAACTAGCTCGGCTAAGGTGCGGGCCACCGTCATTTTTTCCGCCAAGGCAACGACGCCCTGATGGCGATCGTGTCCCGCTAATTTATGCAAGCGCTCTGAATCCGCAGAATGCAGTCGGTCGCCCAAAATCGATTCAGCTTGTTTTAAAAAATCACCCATGCGGCGATCGCGCCGCGCTGGATCAAAATAGACTGCCTTGAGGCTATCGGGATCAAGGCGCAAGCGCGCCTGAATCGCATGAAAACCCAACATAATTTGCTTCATTTACGCTTCCCTTTTCGAACGGGGGGTTTGCTGCCAGCAGGCTTTCCTGGGGCACGAATGGCGGCCGACTTACCGCGCGATGCCTTGGCTGACTTAGATTGTTTAGCGCCTTGTTTGCCAGCTGCTTTGGCCGCATTGACATTAATGCCTGCGCTTTTCTTGGGCGCCTTACTCGAGGGCCGCGACTTTTTCGATGCTGCTTTTTTATTCGGCTTACCGGTATCGCTCGCCAGCACGAGGGTACGACTACGCACACCATCACGCTCACTAATCACGGACTTGACTAAGGAGAACTCAATCTTGCGCGCATCCAAATCAACTCGGCTAACGAGGACATGCAAGCGATCCCCTAAACGGTGACGCATACCGGTGCGCTCGCCGCGCAACTCTTGTCGGGCTTCGTCGTATTGGTAATAGTCGCCGCCGAGTTCGGTAACGTGGACCATGCCCTCAACGAAGAGATTTTCCAGTTGGATGAAGAGTCCAAAACTCGCCACCCCAGTAATGGTGCCGGCGTATTCTTGGCCGAGGTGATCCCGCATGTAATAGCACTTGAGCCAGGCCTCGACATCACGCGATGCCTCATCAGCTCGTCGCTCATTGGACGAGCAGTGCACGCCCAGCTGACCCCATACCGCGAGCGCGCCGCTCGCTGCAGCCCCTTTGCCCTTTTGTGGACCGGCTGCTTTGCTAGCGCTCTGTGACTTTTTTGCTTCCGATGCATTGGTGCGCGCCTGCCCCTTGCGTGGCAAGGTAAGGTTCAGTGGAACACGCTCTGGCAAGCTGGGGTAATAGGGTTTCTTTTGCAGGATGGCTTTAATCGCCCGGTGTACCAATAAGTCAGGGTAACGCCGAATCGGGCTAGTGAAGTGCGCATAGGCTGGAAAAGACAGGCCAAAATGCCCGACATTTTCAGGCTGATAGACCGCTTGCTGCATTGATCGGAGCACCACGGTTTGCAACATCGTTGCATCGGGCCGGGGCTTAATCTCTTTAATCAGCTTGGCAAAATCCTTGGGTTGTGGCTTTTCATTACCACCCAGACTGAGTGATGCGGTGCGCAGCACCTGCCGCAGCGTCATGATTTTCTCTTCCGATGGCTCGGCATGAACCCGGTACAAACCTAAATGGTTATTTTTTTGTAAAAAATCAGCAGCGCACACGTTGGCAGTCAACATACACTCTTCAATTAAGCGATGCGCGTCGTTGCGCGTGCGTGGCTCGATCCGCAAAATCTTGCCAAGCTCATTTGAAATAATTTGGGTCTCAGTGGTTTCAAAATCCAAGGCGCCCCGCTTCTCGCGCGCAGACAATAAGATTTTGAATAAGCCATATAAATTACTCAGCAATGGACGGAACTCCGCAAATCGGGCCGCATCAGGGCCGTTGGAGTTGCTAATGACCTCCCATACTGCATCGTAGGTAAAGCGCTGCGCCGAATGCATGACCGCAGGATAAAACTGATAGGCTAGGATTTCACCGTGCACATCAATCACCGAGTCGCACACCATGCAGAGGCGATCGACTCCCGGATTTAACGAACACAGGCCATTGGAAATCTTTTCTGGCAGCATCGGAATGACGCGACGCGGAAAGTAAACCGAGGTTGCCCGCAGTAGTCCTTCTTCATCCAGGGCGTTACCAGGCTTAACGTAATGCGACACATCCGCAATCGCCACAATCAGGCGCCATGCCTTGACCTTGCCAAACATCGTGGGCTCGCAATAGACGGCATCGTCAAAGTCGCGGGCATCAGCGCCATCGATGGTGACGAGGGGTACATCCCGTAAATCCACTCGCCCTTCTAAATCGGCCTGAGTCACCCCGTCTGGAAGTGCAGCGGCTTCTTTCATGGTGGCTGCAGAAAATTCATGGGGTACGCCGTATTTGCGCACGGCAATCTCAATTTCCATGCCGGGATCATCGATCTCACCCAGCACTTCAACTACTCGGCCCACTGCTTGGCGGTAACTGTCGGGGTAGTCAATGATTTCAACACTAACAACCTGACCTAGTTTGGCATTGAGCTGCCCCTTGGGTGGTATCAATATGTCATGGCCGATGCGCTTGTCTTCAGGGGCAACAATGAGAACGCCGTTCTCATTTAACAAACGACCAATCACAAGGCGATTCACATGGGTGATCACCTCGACAATTTGACCTTCGGGGCGTCCACGCCGATCGGTTCCCATCACCCGGACCTTGACTCGGTCACCGTGCATCACCCGGGACATTTCTCGTTCGGAGAGAAAGATGTCCTCGCCGGCGTCGTCTGGAACCACGAAGCCAAAGCCATCGCGATGGCCCTGAATCGTACCGAGGCGATCGGATTCACGCGGCACTAGGGGCACAGATTTACGCATGGCTTGCATTCATTTGGTGAGAATTCCCTCGGATATCGGCGGAAATGGCCGCTAGCCCTATAATAGAGCCCAATGCCCAGATGGCGAAATTGGTAGACGCACCAGCTTCAGGTGCTGGCGATCGAAAGGTTGTGGAGGTTCGAGTCCTCTTCTGGGCACCATCATTCCAAATGGGGCTGTGCATTTTTAGCGCATTGCCCCGTCGCATTAAGCAGCGCTGAACTGCGTTTGCCTTAAGCCTCAAATGGGTGTTGCAGGAGTATGGTTTCATCGCGCTCCGGCCCTGTAGAAACCATTGCAATCGGTTTGCCCGCAACGGCTTCGATCCGGCGCAAAAATGTTTGTGCCTCTGGTGGCAACTTATCCCATTCCCGAATACCGTAAGTCGTGCCTTTCCAGCCCGGGAAATCCTCATAAATTGGCTCGCAACGCGCAACTGCCTCAGCGCCGCGGGGAAGAACATCCAAGCGCTGACCATCCAAGTGATAGCCCACGCACAAGCGAATGGTTTCAAAACCATCGAGTACATCCAGCTTAGTAATGCAAAGGCCGCTCAGACCATTAATCTGAATCGAGCGTTTTAAAGCGGCAGCATCGAGCCAGCCGGTACGACGCGGACGGCCTGTTACCGAACCAAATTCTTTACCTACCTCCGCTAAACGAATGCCGACCGGATCCTGCTTGGCCGGATTGTCGTGATCATAGAGCTCGCTTGGGAACGGTCCTGCACCTACGCGCGTGCAATACGCTTTAGTAATACCTAAGATGTATTGCAAGGACTCGGGGCCAACACCAGATCCGGCTGCGGCATTGCCTGCCACGCAGTTACTGGAAGTCACATAGGGATAAGTGCCGTGATCAATGTCGAGCAAGGTGCCTTGGGCACCCTCAAACAAGAGTGATTGACCCGCTTGCCCGGCCGCATACAATGCGCTCGAGACATCCACCACCATGGGCTTGATGCGCGCTGCATAAGACATCGCTTCATCGAGGGTGGCTTTGTAATCCACTGGGCTCGCGCCGTAATACTGCGTCAACATGAAGTTGTGGTACTCCAAGTTTTCGCGCAGCTGTTCAGCAAACTTCTCGGGGTAAAACAGGTCTTGTACTCGCAATGCACGGCGTGCGACCTTGTCCTCATAGGCAGGACCAATGCCCCGACCGGTTGTTCCAATCTTGGCTTCGCCGCGTTTTTTCTCACGGGCATGGTCAATCGCCACGTGGTACGGCAATATTAAAGTGGCGGCCTCCGAAATACGTAAACGGGAACACACATCTAAACCAGCAGCCTCGAGCTCACCAATTTCTTTAAAGAGCGCTTCGGGCGAGAGCACAACGCCATTGCCGATATAGCAAATCACTTGCTTGTGCATGATGCCGGACGGAATTAAACGCAGAATGGTTTTTTTGTCACCAATAATGAGGGTGTGTCCCGCATTGTGTCCGCCCTGAAAGCGCACAACTGCTTGCGCGTGGTCGGTTAACCAGTCGACGACTTTGCCTTTACCTTCATCGCCCCACTGCGTGCCGATAACGACCACATTGCGGCCACGAGTTTGTTGTTGTTGAGGCATATTTAATCCAGTAATAAACAAATCAATCAAAACGACATGGCAGGCTACTAGCTACTCTTGCTAGCGCTCTTGGGCTGCACTTTCCAAGCGCCGCCCTGTTCCACTAAAACACGATCCAGTCGATATTCTGCACTGAGTCCAGCATCGCCAGGCGCAAGCTGAACCACAATCTCACCTGCGCTACGCAGGGCCTGTATTGCGGCATTTAATCCAGCATCACTGATCCAAGGCGCCACAATCGCTGAACGCTCTTCCAGGTCGGTTGATAAGCCGGCCAGGGTTAATAAATCAATCGAAAAACCCGTAGCCGGACGGGCACGCCCAAAGGCCTGCCCCACATGATCGTAGCGACCGCCCCGCGCAATCGGCTGGGGCAATGCATCCACGTATGCGGTAAACATCATGCCGCTATGGTATTGATAGCCACGCAAATCGGCTAAATCAATGCTGACTTCGGGCGCCGATGGCATTAAGGTAATAGCATTGCTTAGTCGCTCTAGCAGCGCCAAGGCATCGCTGACCAGGGCATTGCTTGGCAACGCCTTGCGCGCACGCGCAAGCACCTCGGTCGCTGGGCCACTCAGTTCCGTTAATGCCATCAAGGCCTGACCAACCGGCTGGGGCAAGTTGCGTGACCAGCTAGCTAGGCCACTACGGTCTTTGCTTTGCAAAAGGCTGTAGAGTGTTTCTATCTCTTCTTTTGCTACGGCCTGATCCGCCAAGATGCCAGTCAATATGCCGGCATGCGAGAGATCGAGGTAAACCTGCTTCATTCCAGCGGTTTGCAATGTTTGCAATAGCAGCGTCAGCGCCTCTAAGTCGGCTTCCCAACCGGCGTGACCGTAAATCTCTGCGCCCAGTTGCAGCTCTTCGCGGGAAGTGCAGCCAACCGGTGTGCGGGTGTGGGCAATCGATCCTGCATAACAAAGCCGCGTTACGCCAGTGCGGTTGAGTAAGTGCGCATCAATGCGGGCGACTTGGGGCGTCATATCGGCACGCAGCCCGAGTGTTCTTCCCGAGAGCTGGTCAACCAATTTAAAGGTTTGTAAATTGAGGTCTGAGCCCGTGCCCGTGAGAAGGGAATCTAAAAACTCGAGTAAAGGAGGGGCAACCAGCTCGTAGCCATAGGAGCGATAAAGGTCAAGCAAGCTGCGGCGCAGCTGCTCCACTTTACGCGCCTTAGCAGGCAAGACATCAGCGATGTCTTCAGGCAGTAACCAACGATTCACGATACGCGCTTCTTATTTCTTATTAAGGTGCTTAAAGAACTCATTATTGGGTTCAATCACCATAATATCGCGCTTATCTTTGAATGAGCTCCGATAGGCGTCTAGACTGCGATAAAACTGCGCAAATTGCGGATCACGACCAAATGCCTCGGAATACAAGGCGGTCGCTCTAGCGTCACCAGCACCTTTGATGCGCTGGGCATCGCGGTAGGCTTCGGCCAAGATAACATCGCGCTGGCGCTCGGCATCGGCACGGATCTTGTCGGACTCAGCAGCACCAGTTGAGCGAAGTTCATTGGCGACGCGCTTGCGTTCCGCTTCCATCCGGCGATAGACCGAGTCGCTAATTTCAGCTAAGAGATCGATACGCTTCAGACGGACGTCAACAATTTCAACGCCGATATCGGCTGCATCGACTTCTACTTTCTTGCGAATGCTTTGCATGACTTCATCGCGCTGCTCTGAAATAATTTCCCGAACTGTACGCTTGGTGAACTCTTCATTGAGAGCCGAACGCACGAGCTGCGTTAAACGATCCGAAGCCATCCGCTCGTCACCCTTAAAGCTGATGAAGAACTTACGCGGATCAACAATGCGCCACTTCACGTACGAGTCGACGAGTAAGTTTTTCTTTTCAGCGGTGATATAGCGCTCCGCTTCCGGATTATCAATCGTCATAATGCGGCGATCAAAAAAGCGGACATTTTGGAATGGCGCTGGTAACTTGAAGTTCAGACCAGCATCATCGGCTACGCGAACAAACTGCCCGAACGCAAAGACCACAGCGAATTTACGTTGATCGACAACGAAGACGCTAGACAAAACAACAATGACCAATAAAACCAGGCCAACTAGGATGGCAATTACGCGATTTGGATTCATATTCATTATCGTGCGTCCCGATCTCGGCTGCGTAGTCCGCCATCACGGCGATCCGCAGGGCGCTCAGGCGCTCTAGTAGTAGGGGCAGCAGGCACGTCTGTTGCAGCGCCAACAGTAACTGATCCGCTCGCTACAGCTTGACTCGCTGCTTTTGCGCTTTCAGCGCTTACTTGCGAGACGATCTTATCGAGCGGTAGATACAACATGCTGTTGCTTTTGGAGGTGTCAACCAAAATCTTTGAGACATTGGTATAGACCTCGCGCATCGTATCGACATACATACGGTCACGCGTGACCTGTGGAGCCTTGGCATACTCCACCAAGATTTGCTTAAAGCGCGTGGCATCACCTTCTGCGGTTGCGATGACACGAGCTTTATACCCTTCTGCCTCTTCGATTAATCGCGCTGCGGTACCTTTGGCACGCGGCACAATGTCATTGGCATAGGCTTGACCTTCGCTCTTTAAGCGCTCTTGATCCTGACCCGCCTTCACCGCATCATCAAACGCAGCTTGCACTTGTTCTGGTGGCTGGACGTTTTGTACCGTCACACTGGTGATAAAGATGCCTGCCTTATAGCTATCCAGAATGCGCTGAATCGATGCGGTTAGATCAATCGCGATCTTTTCGCGCCCTTCGTAGAGCACGGTATCCATCGTGCTACGCGCAACGATTTCGCGAACGGCTGTTTCGGCGGCTTGCACTACTGCAAAATCCGGATCGCGATTATTAAACAAGTACTCGGTTGGATCTTTCAAACGGTACTGCACCGCAAACCGAACATCGATGATATTTTCATCTTCGGTCAGCATGGACGAATCTTTTTGGTTGGTCGCCTTAATCACGACGGAACGACCCACTTCAACCGAGCGCACCGCTGAAATATTCACTACCTCAGTTGTTTGAAACGGATACGGCATGCGCCAATTAATACCAGGACCTGCAGTGTGGCTGTATTTACCAAAAGTCAGCACCACGCCAGCCTGACCCTCTTGGATCATAAAAAAGCCGGTCGCGATCCAGATAAAAAAGACACCACCAAGCGCAGCCAAGACGCCATTCTTCGATGAGAAAGGTAGTCCACCCGAAAAAATGGGGGGACGCGAGCCACCGCTAGGTGGGCCGCCACGGCCATTATTGGGATTTTGGTTTGGATTCGGTTTGCCATCCCAACCGCCGCTGGGACGACCCGGGCCTTTTTTACCGCCAAAGAGGTTGCTGAGGCGATCATTGAAGTCGCGCCACAGTTCATCAAGGTCAGGCGGGCCATTGCCCACTGGCTTGCGATCCGGATCCGGTTTGCTTGTAGGCGGAATAGCCGAGGCACCCTGCTCTTCTGCTGGGGGCGCACCCTCATTACCGGCATTGCCATCCTTAGACCCAGCGGCATCGCCTTTAGTGTCATTTGGACGTGGCGAATTACCCCAGCCAGGGTCATTTACCGAAAAAATCGAAAGCAGTCTACGCATCATGGGGTAAATAGTGTTTTAGTGGAATCAGGTTAAATTCAGCGGAATCGGGTCGTTCTGTCATAGGGGCCAACAGCTCCTCCGTAGTCAATTGCGACTTGGGTCGGTTGTGTTGATCCCTAATTCTATCAGTCATTACAGCGCTTTGAGCGAGATTTTCCCTCAGTAAATCAAGGCCCAGCCCCGTTTGCGCCGACAGATAAATGCGGCTTGGCTTACCCTCAATATCCCTTACAACCATGGGCCCTTTAGTAAAGGTCTGGGGCATTAGGTCAATCTTATTCATCACCTCAAGCCGGGGGATGAAATCGGCCCCAATTTCAGCCAAAACGGCCTCAACCTGGGCCTGCTGCTCCTTGGCTACCGGGCTACAGGCGTCAATCACGTGCAGAATTAAGTCGGCATGGATGGTCTCATCCAAGGTCGCCCGAAAGGCCTCCACCAGTTGATGCGGCAAATCCCGGATAAATCCCACCGTATCGGAGACCACAATCGAGCCCACTTCGGGCAAAAATACCCGGCGGGAGGTGGTATCTAGGGTGGCGAAGAGCTGATCAGCTGCATAGGTATCGGCCTTGGTTAAAGCATTAAATAAGGTCGATTTGCCGGCATTGGTGTAGCCCACCAAGGAAACCGAGAACACGTCCTTACGGCTGCGTGACCGACGCTGAGTGCGCTGCTGGCGCTGCAACTTCTCTAGCTCAAGCTCAAGGCGTTTGGCCTTGGTCGCCAGCATACGTCGATCCAGCTCCATCTGGGTTTCGCCAGGACCGCCGCGCAAACCAATACCGCCCTTTTGACGTTCCAAATGGCTCCATGCCCGCACCAGGCGTGACATCCGGTAGCGCACTTGCGCCAACTCCACCTGGGTTTTACCAATGTGGCTTTGAGCGCGCTGCGAAAAAATATCCAATATCAAGCCCGTACGATCCATCACGTGGTGGCCGAGGTGACGCTCTAAATTGCGTTGCTGGCTTGGGGATAAGGGGTGGTTAAAGATAACGAGCTCGGCATCGTTGTCTTCTAAGGCCCTTTTGATCTCATTGGCCTTGCCGGACCCGACAAACAAGGCGGGATCAGTGCGACCCTTCCGCGCCACAACGCTCGCGACTGGAATGGAGCCTGCGCTATCCGCCAGAAGGCTGAGTTCAGCCATGCTATCGGGGAAATCCTCTCGCCCCGAATCGACTCCAACTAGGACTGCTCGAACGGGATCAATGCCAGTTTTATGCAGAAGGCTCGTCCTCATCCGCACGGAACGTGACTGCACGTGCCGGCACGATGGTGGAAATGGCGTGTTTGTAGACCATTTGCGTTACGGTGTTGCGCAACAAAACGACGTACTGATCAAAGGATTCAATATTGCCTTGCAACTTAATGCCGTTGACCAGATAAATCGACACCGGAACGTGCTCTTTGCGCAAGGTATTCAGGAAGGGATCCTGAAGTAATTGGGTCTTATTGCTATTCATACTGCTCCTTATTCATTATTGGATGTGTGGGAGTCTTGCTTTTATTCTGGTACTGCAGGGCGATCGAGTTCGCCCTACGGTTATTAATATATACCGCCTGCCCAACTTTTGCCAAGCCTGAAACGGCACCGGATGAGAGGGCGTGAAATTACCGCTTTTTGCCCTTATCTGCGTCCACGTAAGGGTTTTTATTGGTGCGCATTTCGATCCGCAGCGGGGTTCCCCGCAGCTTAAATGCTTCCCGAAAGCGCCCTTCTAAATAGCGCTTATAGCTATCCGTTACACCGCTGAGCGCGCTGCCGTGAATCACGACAATCGGTGGGTTCATGCCGCCCTGGTGGGCGTAGCGTAATTTGGGACGCCCCATGCCAACCCTCTTGGGTTGTTGATGTTCCACGGCCTCGGCCAGAATACGCGTCAGTCTGGGGGTTGGCAATTTAGCCATGGCTGCGGCGTACGCTAAGTCAACGTCCTTAAAGAGCTCTTTAAGTCCAGTTCCTTTTGCTGCTGAAATGGGATGTACGTTCGCGAAATCCAAGAAGCGCAACTTTTGACCGATCTCTACTCGGCAGCGCTCTTTGACATAGTGATCAATGCCATCCCACTTATTAATTGCTAGGACGAGAGCGCGGCCCGCTTCCAAAATAAAACCAGCAATGTGCGCGTCTTGCTCTGAAATATCTTGCTGGGCATCGAGCATCAAGATCACGACGTTGGCATCGGCAATGGCCTGCAGCGTTTTAACTACCGAGAATTTTTCGATTGCCTCAAACACTTTGCCACGGCGACGCAAGCCCGCAGTATCAATCAAGATGTAGGGTTTGCCGTTGCGCTCAAAGGGCACCTCAATCGCATCCCGGGTGGTGCCCGGCATATCAAATGCAATAACGCGCTCTTCACCGATGAGCTTATTGATCAGCGTTGACTTGCCCACGTTGGGTCGGCCAACGACAGCAATTTTCATGGCACGAGGCGTTAAGGGATCGGAATCTTCACTGTCATCGGGCTCGGGAATGCCTAACTCATCGAGCGCATCATCAATCAGTGTTTTTACGCCGTCACCGTGCGCCGAGGAAATTGCAAACGGCTCACCCAATCCGAGCTCATGAAAATCAGCCGTAACTACGCCATGCGACATGCCTTCGGTTTTGTTGACCGCTAACACAACGGGGCGGCCGGTCTTGCGTAAAAAATCGGCAATCACGCGGTCTTGCGGCGCCATACCTAACCGGCCGTCTACCAAGAAAATAATCAAGTCGGATTCGGCAACGGCTTGCTTGGTTTGTTTCGCCATCTCGGCCACGATGCCGGTTTTCGCAACTGGCTCAAAGCCGCCGGTATCGACGCAAATGAACTCGCGCGAGGTAATGCGGCTATTACCGTAATGGCGATCGCGGGTTAAGCCAGAAAAGTCTGCTACCAGCGCATCACGTGAACGCGTCAAGCGATTGAACAAAGTGGATTTGCCGACGTTCGGTCGGCCAACAATAGTGATAACTGGTTTCATTTGGGGCTGTACGCCGTTAATTTGCCACCTTGAGACTGAACCAGAATCAAGCCGCCTACCGCGATCGGCGCCGCAGTTACCGGCGATGTGTCATGGCGAGTCCGCGCCAGCATTTCGCCATCCGACTGCGACATCGCATGAATATAGCCTTGCTTATCGCCCATGAGGACAACCTTACCTATTGCCAGCGGCTCGCCGACATCGCGCCAGGTCAGTTGGGTGTTCTCCCATGCTTGTACACCGTCACTGCTCCGAAATGCCGTGACGTGGGATTTTTCATTGGCAGCAAAGACAAATTCAGCACTCTGGGCTGTCCCAGTAAAGCTAGAAAAATCTTTAAACCAAATCAGCGTGCCCGTGCGCGCTTGCGCACAACCAATGCGACCTTGATAGGACACAGCACAAATCCGCTCGCCCTCAATACTCGGTTTGGCACTGACATCATTCAGGCGCTCGATTTCAGAGAAGCCTTTCGGAAAAGAAATCGGCGTTTCCCAAACGAGTCCGCCATTGGCAATCCCAATCATGCCAAAACGGCCGCCTGCAAAACCCGTCACGATCACTTCATTACCAATGGATAGCATGCCGTAACCAACACGCAAAGATAATGCCGATTGCTGACGCTGATAAATCCAGCGACGTTTACCGGTGGCGGCATCAAGACCCACAAAGCGATTGTCTAAACCGCGAATCACCACCACCCCACCAGCCACAACCGGAGCAGTCAATACTTCACCGCCAATGTGAAACTTCCAAATGTTTTTGCCCGTGTCATCGTAGGCAAACACATCGCCTTCCGTAGTGACGACTGCAGTGACTTTGCCATCTGAGCCAGGACCAATGCTGAGTTTTTCGGGGACAGTCACATCCCAGAGTGTTTTACCGCTTAGCACATCAATTTTGCGCAAACTGCCGCGGCGCGATGCAGCATAGACTGCATCGCCTACCACCGCCGGATGAAAGTTGAAGGGCTCCGATGAGCCAATGTTGGTAGACCATACCGGCACCAAATCAAACTGATTACTGACTTTGACTAGCTCAGCAGGCTGGCGTACGCGCGCCTTGCCAGAGCAGGCAACTAGGCTTACCGCCAATACGGCAACAACGGCAGCACCTAGAAGTCGTTTCATTCAATGCCCCCAACGGCATCGAGCTTTACTTTCAAAAGACTGCGGGCCTCTTGTGGGAACTCTTTGGATTTTTCTAATAACTTCCATGCCTGTAAATAATTAGCCCTTGCATCGGCATTTTTCCCTTGCACCAAATACCAGTCGCCGCGGCGCTCAAGCCATAAGGGTTCAAACCCCAGGGTTGGCGCACCCTTCAAAATCGCATCGGCTTCAGCCAGAGACTTCGCACTGCCCTCGTCCATCAAGGCAGTGGCCAAGCGCAATTTTCCTAGGGCTTTATAGCCATCGTTGGTTGCTTTGTCTGCAACCCAGCGCAGATAGGCTTGGGATTTAGCAGCGTCGCCCGCATCGGCAGCCAGTTTTGCCGCAATCAAGCTGGCCATGGGGGCATAACTGGTTCCAGCAAATTGCTTTTGCAAGTCGTCTGCCGCGCGCATGCTTTGCTCTTTATTGCCCTTTTCAAGCGAGCTCATCATGGTTTCATAAAGCTTGCCAGCTTCCGTTGCTTGGCTATTATTCCACCACTGCCACCCGTTGTAGGCGGCAAATACAAAGAGCACAGCAGTAACTACGCCCATGATGAGGGAGCGGTATTTCTCCCAAAAGGCTTTTAAGCTATCGAGTTGTTCTTGTTCTTCAAGGTCTAAAGGCATAACGATCCAGGCTATTAAATACGATACGAATGCGTCATTCTATTCGGATGTCGCTACTAAGGCATCAATTACCGTGCCGAGCAATCCATCCAAAGGAACGGCGCGCTGCTGCTCACCCCCACGCAAATCTTTGAGTTGTGCCTCATTACGCGCCAACTCATCGGGGCCGATGATCACCGCATACGCCGCGCCGCTGGCATCTGCCTTCTTCATTTGGGACTTAAAACTGGCTGTTTGACCGTCTGGTGCGCAAAATAGAACAACATCAATTCCGGCACTGCGCATTTCCTCGGCAGCGACCAAAGCAGTACGCAAGGTTTCGCCACCCTGATGCAACACAAAGACATCGCATAAATTCGTCGGCTCTGGCAATGACTCGGACACCTTCATCAGCTCGAGTACACGCTCCATACCCATGGCCCAGCCACATGCGGGTGCTGGCTTACCGCCCATGCGCTCGATTAAGGGATCGTAACGACCGCCACCCGCAATTGTGCCTTGTGCGCCGAGGGCATCGGTTACCCACTCAAATACCGTTAGGTTGTAGTAATCCAAGCCGCGGACTAAGCGCGGATTGATTTTGCACGGTACGTTATTGGCTTTGAGTAAATCTTGCACTGCTTCAAAATGCGCCAGCGATTCGGGCCCCAGAAAATCGAGTAAGCGCGGTGCGCCTTCAATCAAGACTTGCATCTCAGGATTTTTCGAATCCAAGATACGCAAGGGATTGGTTTTGAGGCGCCGCTGTGAATCCGCATCCAGTGCAGATGCGTTTTGCTCAAAATAGGCAATTAAGGCAGTGCGATGTTGCGCACGCTCGTCGGCTTGACCCAGGGAATTGATCTCCAGTCGTACGCCGCGCAAACCCAGCTCATCCCAAAGACGTTGACCCATCAAAATGATTTCTGCATCAATATCAGGACCCGCAAAACCCAAGGCCTCAATACCAAATTGGTGAAACTGGCGATAGCGACCCCGCTGTGGCCGCTCATGCCGAAACATCGGGCCGGTATACCAAAGGCGCTTGGGGCCGTCGTAAAGCAAATTGTGTTCTATCACGGCGCGCACCAGTGCAGCAGTGCCTTCGGGCCTGAGCGTTAACTGCTCACCATTTAAACGGTCTTCAAAGGAATACATTTCCTTCTCGACAATGTCGGTTACTTCGCCAATGCCGCGCTGAAAGACTGGAGTCGATTCAACGATTGGTGTTTTGAGTAATTCGTATCCATACGCCCGCGTGAGGTCACGCACGGCATTTTCCAAATGCGTCCACTGCTGCGCATCGGCGGGCAGCAGGTCATTCATGCCCCGCACACCATTTATTTTTTGCAGCTTTGAATTACTCATGCTTGCTTACTGCCGTAACGGGTTTTGACGTACTCTTCAACAATCACCTGAAAGTCTTGAGCGATCGACTCACCGCGCAAGGTCTTCACTTTGACGCCATCGACAAATACCGGAGCAGCCGGTGTCTCACCCGTGCCGGGTAATGAGATACCAATATTGGCATGCTTACTCTCGCCTGGGCCATTCACAATGCACCCCATCACGGCGACGTTCATTTCTTCAACGCCCGGATGGGTTTTTTTCCACACCGGCATTTGCTGACGTAAATACGATTGAATGTTGGCGGCTAATTCCTGAAAGGTCGTGCTCGTCGTGCGGCCGCAACCTGGGCAGGCAATCACCATCGGCGTGAAATTACGCAGGCCCATGGTTTGCAAAATCTCTTGGCCCACGATCACTTCGTTCTCACGGGGAGCGCCTGGATCAGGCGTCAGTGAAATACGAATCGTATCGCCAATGCCCTCTTGCAACAGGATGGCTAAAGCTGCAGTCGATGCCACGATGCCTTTGCTGCCCATGCCGGCTTCGGTTAAACCCAAATGCAATGGGTAGTCACAGCGGCGCGCCAGGTCACGGTACACCGCCACTAAATCTTGCACGTTACTCACTTTGCAGGAGAGCGTGATTTGATTGGGATCCATGCCGAGCTCTTCTGCCTTCTCTGCGGACTGCAAGGCCGACTGAATCAAGGCCTCGATCATCACCTCTTGTGCTGACTTCGGCACAGGCAATGCTGCATTGGCATCCATGATGCTAGCGAGCAAGTCTTGATCCAGGCTGCCCCAATTCACACCAATCCGAATCGGTTTACGGTATTCGCAAGCGGCTTCAATCATTTGCGCAAACTGGGGATCGCGTTTTGCACCCTTACCAACGTTACCGGGATTGATGCGGTACTTCGATAGGGTTCTAGCGCACTCGGGGTGCTCTTTCAGCAAGGTGTGGCCGTTGTAATGAAAGTCACCAATGAGTGGCACGTGCACGCCCATCTTATCGAGCTGCTCCCGAATATAGGGAACAGCGGCGGCGGCAGCTGGCGTGTTGACGGTAATGCGCACCATTTCAGAACCGGCACGCGCCAATTCTTTAACTTGGATTGCAGTTGCAATCGCATCTTCGGTATCGGTATTGGTCATCGACTGCACGCGCACCGGCGCATTCCCGCCGACCGTAATCCGGGCACTTTCCCACACCACTTCCGATTGGCGTGAAGCACGTTTAGGCGATGGACCGAGGGGTAATGGGGGTAGGCAATTTGACATGGTTTTGGTCGCTTCTGTCATTGGTATAAGCAATATTAACGGTTGACCCATTCGATGGGTTGTTCGTAGAGCGCGCGCTCACGCACGCGTGTCCGATCCACCACATCACCAGCGAGCTGGCCACATGCCGCAGCAATATCATCGCCGCGGGTTTTGCGCACGGTGGCAATCATGCCCGCATCTTGTAATAAATGCATAAATGCCTGAACGCGCTGTGGCAATGAACGCGTTAGACCCGATTCAGGGAAGGGATTAAATGGAATCAGGTTGACCTTGCATTTAATGCCGCTCAGCAACCGAATCAACTCTTTGGCCTGCGCATCGCTGTCGTTCACATTCTCGAGCATGCAATATTCAAAGGTTAAAAAATCACGGGGAGCAAACTCCAAATAGCGCTCACACGCTGCCAGTAATTCGCGCAGCGGGTATTTAATATTTAAGGGAACCAGCTGGTCACGCAGCGCATCATTGGGCGCATGCAAAGACACTGCCAAAGCGACGGGGCAATCCTGGGACAAGCGATCCATCATTGGCACCACGCCGGAAGTGGA
>CALRTW020000018.1:0-33482 GCA_943371165.1 Rhizobium sp. Q54 | reverse complement strand
CTACTTACAGACGCCCACTACCCCATGAACCTGTTTTCCTCAGTACAACTTGCCCCTAAAGACCCCATTTTTGGCCTGACCGAGGCTTATGTGGCCGACCAAAATCCCGAAAAGGTGAATTTAGGCGTTGGCGTTTACTACACCGATGACGGCAAGGTGCCTTTGCTGAAGGCAGTGATTGAGGCGGAAAAAGAAATCGTAGCCAAACAATCGCCCCGTAGCTACATACCGATTGAGGGCCCAAGCCCCTACAACATGGGAGTGCAAAAACTCCTCTTCGGCGAAGACTCGCCATTAATTAAAGATGGCCGCGTCGTTACTGCCGAGTGCCTTGGGGGTACGGGTGCTTTGCGCGTTGGCGGTGACTTTGTGCGACGCATTGAGCCCAACGTACCAGCAGCCATTAGCAACCCCAGCTGGGAAAACCACCGCGGCGTTTTTGAGGCCGCCGGTTACGAAGTGCTTGAGTACACCTACTTTGATAGCAAAACACGGGGAGTCGATTTTGCTGGGATGGTTAAGTCCCTCGAGTCATTTCCAAAGCGCACCTTAGTTGTATTGCATGTCTGTTGCCACAACCCTACCGGCGCTGACCTCAACAAAGAACAATGGCTCAAGGTCATTGAGATCTGCCGTGAACGCGACCTGATTCCATTTTTAGATATGGCGTACCAAGGTTTTGCTCAAGGCATTGAAGAGGATGGACTTGCTGCGCGGCTATTTGCTGAATCAGGCATGTCCTTTTTTGTGTCCAGCTCCTTTTCAAAATCATTCTCCCTGTATGGTGAGCGTGTAGGTGCTCTGTCCATCGTGACCCAAAACCGAGATGAGTCCGCGCGCGTACTCTCGCAACTCAAGCGTGTGATTCGTACGAATTACTCCAACCCACCAACCCATGGTGGCGCAATTGTGGCTGCGGTGCTCAATAACCCCACGCTACGTCAGCAGTGGGAAGACGAGCTCGCACACATGCGTGATCGCATTAAAACAATGCGCCATGAGCTGGTTGTCCGCTTGGCCGCCAACGGTGCAAAACAAGATTTTGGCTTTATCGAGTCGCAACGTGGCATGTTCTCCTATTCGGGACTTACCGCAGAACAAGTGGCCCGACTGCAAAAGGAAGACAGTATTTTTGCCCTGTCCACCGGTCGTATTTGCGTTGCAGCCCTGAATACCAAGAATATTGATCGTGTGGCCAAGGCAATTGCCCGCGTCTTAGCGTAAAGGCGGTTACACTGGTTTTCTAGGAGGCGTCATGCTATATCAACTGTACGAGTTCCAAAAAGCCTTGCTTCAGCCATTGAGCTCATGGGCACAAACAGCATCTGAGACGTTCATTAACGCAGCCAATCCATTATCCAAAATGCCTGGGGCGGAGCGCCTCGCCGCAAGTTACGAATTACTGCACCGACTTGGCAAAGAGTACAAAAAACCCGAATTTGGAATTCGTGCTGTAAAAGCACATGGACGCGATGTTGCGATTCACGAAATCACCACACTTGAAAAACCGTTCTGTAATTTAATTCGGTTTAAGCGCTTCTCGGATGACCTTGAAGTCATCAAGAAACTCAAAGAAGATCCCGTGGTATTGGTAGTTGCACCCTTATCAGGCCACCACTCCACTTTGTTACGCGATACCGTGCGCACCCTGCTACAAGACCACAAGGTCTACATCACCGATTGGCTCGATGCACGCACCGTACCTGCTGATCAAGGTGAATTCGGGCTTGATGACTACGTTCACTACATTCAAGAATTCATCCGCACCATCGGACCAAAAAATCTGCACGTGATCTCTGTTTGCCAGCCTACAGTACCCACCTTAGGCGCGGTCTCCCTCATGGCGTCGAATGGCGAAGAAACACCCGCCTCCATGATCATGATGGGCGGCCCAATTGATGCCCGCAAATCACCTACTGCTGTTAACTCCTTGGCTGATAAAAAATCATACGAGTGGTTTGAAAGCCACGTGATTTATGAAGTGCCTCAGCCCCATGCTGGAGCTGGGCGCCGTGTCTATCCTGGCTTTTTACAGCACACCGGCTTTATTGCCATGAACCCCCAAAACCACATGCAGTCGCATTGGGATTTTTTCCAAAACCTGGTGCGCGGTGATGAACTGGATGCAAAAGCGCACATTCGTTTTTACGACGAGTACAACGCGGTTTTGGATATGGATGCGAAGTACTACTTAGACACCATCAAAACCGTGTTTCAAGAACATGCGCTACCCAGCGGCACTTGGAAAGTTTCTGGCAAATTAGTCAAGCCCCATGACATTACCGATGTGGCGCTGCTGACCATCGAGGGTGAGCTTGATGACATTTCCGGTAGCGGCCAAACCCGCGCGGCACATAAATTATGTAAAAGCATTCCCGCAGAACGCAAGGACCATTACGAAGTCGTTGGAGCGGGTCACTACGGTATTTTTTCCGGTCGTCGCTGGCGTGAAAAGGTGTACCCCCGCATTAAAGACTTTATCCGTGCGCACGAGCAAACTTCCAAGGCGTCAAAAAAGAAGGTAGCCAAAGCAGCACTCGCGAGTGACTAAGTTCGCAGTGCGTACTGAATGCTGACAAACACTGCATGAATCCAGTTGAACTCTGTAATCAACTCGATGGTGTATTGCCTCAAACCCAATGTACCAAGTGCGGTTATCCCGACTGCCGATCCTATGCGGCGGCAATGGCCGATGAGGGTGTCCTACCAAACCGCTGCCCTCCTGGAGGCGCAGAAGGAATAAAGCGGCTAAGCTCTATTTTGTTGACCTCCGGACGGCAACTTCCGTCCCATTTGCAACTCGACCCTGAGTGCGGCATCGAGCGGCCACGGCCAGTAGCCCTGATTGACCCCAAAACTTGTATTGGTTGCACCCTCTGCATACAAGCCTGTCCGGTAGATGCCATTGTGGGCGCATCAAAGCAGATGCACGTGGTGCTGATGGAGTGGTGTACGGGTTGTGATCTCTGCGTGCCGCCCTGCCCAGTTGATTGCATCACTATGGTTTCAGTGACAGAAAGTCGTACTGGCTGGGATGCATGGACAGCTGAGCAGGCTGCTCTATCTCGGGCACGCTACCACGGACGCGAAGATCGCCTAGAGCGCGAGGAGCGAGATAACAATCTACGCCTGTCTAAAAAAGCTGAGGCCAAGTTAAAGGCACTTAACGAGACCGCTGGCAATGCAAGCCAATCGGTAGAGCAGGTGCAAGAGAGCGAGCGTAAACGGGCAATCATTGCAGCAGCGATTGAACGCGCAAAGTTAGCCGCAGACAAAAACAATACAAAATGAATCTCGAACAGCGCAGCGCTTTTTTTGCCCAACTGAAAGCAAACAATCCCAATCCGGAGACGGAGCTAGAGTACAGCTCACCCTTTGAATTGCTGGTTGCGGTCTTGCTCTCGGCGCAGGCGACCGACATCTCCGTTAATAAAGGAACGCGTCAGTTATTCAAGATAGCCAACACACCTGCTGCCTTACTGGATTTAGGCGAAGATGGTGTTCGGCCCTTTATCGAGCACATCGGTCTCTTTCGAACGAAAGGCAAGCATTTACAAGAAACCTGTCGCCTCTTACTAGAGCGGCATGGCGGTGAAGTTCCTCGCACCCGCGAAGCACTCGAAGCCCTACCAGGAGTAGGTCGTAAAACAGCCAATGTTATTTTGAATACCGCATTTGGCGAGCCCACCATGGCGGTCGATACCCATATCTTCAGGGTATCCAATCGCACCGGCCTTGCCCCTGGAAAAGACGTACTGAAGGTCGAGCAGCAGCTACTTAAACGCGTTCCAAAAGAGTATTTACTGGACGCACACCATTGGCTCATTTTACATGGACGCTATGTCTGTAAGGCGCGATCCCCCGAGTGCGCCCAATGCATTGTCGAGCCACTGTGCGGTTACCGTCAAAAAACCGGGAAAGGACAAATTCGTGGCGCTATTTAATCCAAGCCGAGAGGAAGTCCGGCGTTTCTTTTGCGATACCTGGCAGAAGAAACAGGCCAATACTATTTTGACGCCACTCGAAACGCTGGCCGGCCAGTGGATGGAGCAGCACCCGGAGTACCATACCTTACTTAGCGATAGCGAAGCGGCATTAAGCCAAGATTACACGCCGGAGCGCGGCGAAACGAATCCCTTCCTACACCTGTCGATGCACTTATCGATTAGCGAACAGATCTCGATTGATCAACCGCCAGGTATTCGGCATGTCGCCAGTGTTCTTGCGCAGCGACTCGATTCGGAGCACGAAGCACAGCACCGCATCATGGATTGCCTGGGTCAGGTCTTATGGGAATCCCAACGGGATGGTGGGCAACTGAGCCCTGAAAAATACCTGTTGGCTCTAAAGCAACTTATTTAGCTTAGGACAGCGTTGCAATCGCGGCGCGAATAGCCTGCGGTAACTCTAATGCTTGCTGACGGCGAATTTTCAAAATGGCATCTGGTGTATCTCGCAGGCGATTAGACCAAGCCGATCCTGGAAAAAACGCATCATCCTCAAATCGTGGAATCACATGCCAATGGATGTGAGGCACTTGATTGCCGAGCGCTGCTAGGTTGATTTTGTTTGGATGCATGACTGCACGCACTGCACCTTCAACCGCAAACACCAAGTGCATTAATAAGTCACGCTCGCCGTAGCTGAGTTGGGTCATCTCGGCGACATGCCGATTCCAGATCACGCGGCAAAAACCGGGTAAATCCGGTTCATCCACCAAGACGACGCGGCAATCATCGCCACGCCAAATTAGCGTGCCACCCTCTTCCGAACATAAAACGCAATTGACCATGGCGCCAATGTAAACGAAAACAGCGCCAAAGTCACCCTTCTGAGGCAAACTTGGCGCTGCGATACTGCCGCTACTGGTGTGTTGCGAATGCTTAGTGGAACTGCTCTTCTTCGGTTGAGCCGGTCAACGCGGTTACCGAAGACTTACCACCTTGAATCACGGTAGTAATGTCATCAAAGTAACCTGTACCCACTTCTTGCTGATGCGATACAAAGGTGTAACCGCGATCACGCGCTGCAAACTCGGGTTCTTGAACCTTCTCGACATAAGCCGTCATGCCGCGCTTGGAGTAGTCTTGCGCCAAGTCGAACATGTTGTACCACATCGAGTGTATGCCAGCCAAGGTAATAAATTGATACTTGTAACCCATTGCACCGAGCTCGCGCTGGAATTTAGCAATGGTTGCATCGTCGAGGTTTTTCTTCCAATTGAACGATGGCGAGCAGTTGTATGCCAACATCTTGCCGGGGAACTTGGCACGAATGGCTTCCGCAAACTTACGCGCAAAATCCAAGTCTGGTGTACCCGTCTCACACCAAACCATGTCAGCGTAAGCAGCGTAAGCTAGGCCGCGCGAGATCGCTTGATCGAGGCCCTTTCGTGTTTTGTAGAATCCTTCTGGTGTACGTTCACCCGTCAAGAATGGCTTGTCGTTTTCATCGTAGTCGGATGTCAATAAGTCTGCTGCCTCAGCATCAGTACGCGCCAGAATAATCGTCGGCACGCCCATGACGTCTGCCGCTAAACGCGCTGATACCAATTTCTGTACTGACTCTGTTGTAGGCAAGAGAACCTTACCGCCCAAGTGACCGCATTTTTTTACGGACGACAATTGGTCCTCAAAGTGAACGCCAGCAGCGCCCTGCTTAATTAATGCTTTACTGAGTTCGTAGGCATTCAATACGCCGCCAAAGCCAGCTTCTGCATCAGCAACGATAGGTGCGTAGTAATCAATGTAGTCCTTGTCGCCTGGATTAATGCCTTTTGCCCACTGAATTTGGTCCGCACGCTCAAAAGAGTTATTGATGCGCTCCACCATCTTGGGAACCGAATCAACTGGATACAAGGATTGATCGGGATACATCGCTGCATAGGAATTACCATCGGCAGCCACTTGCCAGCCCGATAAGTAAATGGCTTTGATGCCTGCTTTGACCTGTTGCATTGCTTGCCCACCAGTCAGAGCACCCAAGCAATTGACATAGGCTTCATTGTTCACTTGATTCCACAGCTTCTCTGCGCCAGCCTTCGCTAAGGAATACTCAATGCGCAGCGAACCACGCAAACGTACTACGTCCTCTGCGGTATAGCCACGCTTGATGCCTTGCCAGCGTGGATTGGTATCCCAGTCTTTCTGAATCTTTGCTGCTTCTTCTTTGCGCTTGTCCATATTGCTCTCCTTAGATATAAAACAATTGACCAAAAAATCGTTGAACTGGACTAGGCCACCTGAATCGAAATGCCGTGACTAAGTCTTATGTCTTATATAAGAGTATAGGGAGTTTTACAGCGCAGACAATACCAATTGAATGACAGGAATCATTTATAAATCCTATTAAATTCAATTACTTAAATTGTATTTACTGCAATGTGAAATCATCTGCCATGGCTTGAAAGCCTGGGGGGCGCGATCAATGGGGACTGATTTTGCCTATGAAAACAGCTTTTCGTATTGTGAAAAGCAAGGTACTACTGGGTTTTTGGCATCGCCGCATTGGCATTCGAGGCCACTACTTTGACTGCCGTCAGGATCAATAGCAACTGCAAAAAGGCAACGCCAAGGAAGAGTGAATTGGGTTTTCCAGCATCGAGCAATATGCCGAACAACAAAGGGCCCACAGCTGCCCCAAGATCAATACCGGAATAGACAATGCCATACACACTGCCCGATACACCTTGCGGGGTTGCTGAACGAATCATCATGTCGCGCGATGGCGCTGCAATGCCAAGGCCGCAGCCAATCATAAAAAAGAATCCAGGCACTAATGCAGCGGTCACAAACTCCGCCCCAATCAAGAGGCCAATGACAGCGCACGCAAACAAGCAGGTGCCGACAATGCGATCGGGCATTTTGAGTTTGGCTGCCATGATGCCGCCGACAATCATGCCCGCTGCACTTCCTAAGGCCATCAAGGTAATCGAAAAATTACCCGTAGTAACTGGAATAGCGTAGAGCTGATTGAGTGCACTCGGCGCAAAGGACTGGATACCTGCCATGGCAATCATGCTGAAGAAAAAGAAGAGCCAGCACAACCAAACTGAAGTTAACTTTAAAAAAGCAAATGCACTTTGTGGCGCGCGCCCAGGGTTCGCCTCTTCTGCGGCCTTGATGGCGCTCGCGCGGCGATGCTGAGCATCATCGATTAAGTCACTTCGATTGAGCCAGAGCACTAATAAGATGAGCGTCTCTAAGACCGCTGCGCACAGCAGTGCGATGCGCCAATCCGCAAGCGCGGCTATTCCAGCCATAAAGACTGGGGCAACTGCCCAGCCTAGATAACCCGTAACGCCGTGTGCCGAGTAGGCATAGGGCAAGCGCGGAACTGATACCTTGTGATTAATGAGGGTGTAATCCACTGGATGAAAGACGCCATTGC
This sequence comes from Rhizobium sp. Q54, assembly GCA_943371165.1. Lineage (GTDB taxonomy): Bacteria > Pseudomonadota > Gammaproteobacteria > Burkholderiales > Burkholderiaceae > Polynucleobacter. Next base: position 26,093 of record CALRTW020000018.1, on the reverse strand, counting down.
CACAGCCCGCAATCACAGCGCCTAGCATCAAGAGGGTGTAACCATTACTTTGTGAAAGCACGATCGCGGATAAGGCCAATAGACCAACGCCAACGAAGAGGACTGGCCGAGCCCCAATTCGGTCGACTAAAAAGCCAGAAGCTGCCTGCACAATGCAAGAGACCACAAAGAAAACCGACATGAGGAGTCCGAGCTCCGCATAGCTCAGCGCGAACTCCGCCTTCAGCCACGGAAAGAGTGGCGGCAAAATCAGGTGAAAGAAATGCGAGCTGCCGTGTGCCAAGCTTAATAAACTAATCACTCGGACATCACTGGCACGCGCACTAGCATGCGTCACAGTCATGACCCGAGTTTACTCGCTCCGGAGCCCTGCCGGCACGGCTTTAATGCACTAAGCGGGTAAAGCTGAAATCGCCTTCCTTATTAATGTCCACCGGTACAACATCATTGGGGCCAAATTTCCCTTCCAAAATCATCTTAGAAACGGGATTTTCGATGTACTGCTGTATCGCCCGCTTGAGGGGCCTTGCCCCAAATACCGGATCAAAGCCCACTTCGGCAATTTTGTTCAGTGCAGCATCGCTTACTTCCAGCTGCATATCCACCTTCGCTAAACGCGTAGCGAGGTTTTTCAGCAGGATCGAGGCAATCGAGGCAATATTCGCTTTATCGAGGCCATGGAACACCACAATCTCATCAACGCGGTTTAAAAACTCCGGACGGAAGTGGGTCTTGAGCTCACCAAATACCGCCTCCTTAATCTCCGCTTGATTTTTATCCGTCATCGACTGAATCAGGTGCGAACCAATATTGCTGGTCATCACAATCACCGTATTTTTAAAGTCGACTGTACGTCCTTGGCCATCGGTTAAGCGGCCATCATCCAGCACTTGCAGCAGAACGTTAAATACGTCTGGATGGGCTTTTTCAATCTCATCAAACAGAATCACACTGTACGGTTTACGGCGTACCTGTTCCGTGAGATAACCACCTTCTTCGTAACCTACATAGCCTGGCGGCGCGCCAATCAAACGGGCAACGCTGTGCTTTTCCATAAACTCACTCATATCAATGCGAATTAATCGATCATCGCTATCAAATAAGAATGCAGCAAGGGCTTTGCATAACTCCGTCTTACCGACGCCCGTAGGGCCAAGGAACATAAATGAGCCATAGGGCTTATTTTCTTCGGAAAGCCCGGCACGTGAGCGGCGGATTGCATCGGATACCGCCCGAATAGCTTCCTCTTGGCCCACGACGCGCTGATGCAAGTGGTCTTCCATTTTTAAAAGCTTGTCGCGCTCACCTTGCATCATTTTGGATACTGGAATACCGGTCGCGCGTGAAACGACTTCCGCAATCTCTTCTGCGCCCACCTGGGTACGGAGTAATTTGTTTTTTGTAGCGCCTGCTTTGCCATCCTTTGCTTCAGCAGCGGCAGCCGATTTGAGTTTTTGCTCCAACTCAGGCAATTTGCCGTATTGCAATTCAGCAACCTGCTCGAGCTTTCCGTCGCGCTGTAGCTTGACGATTTCAGCCTTCACTTTTTCAATCTCTTCTTTGAGATGGGCGGCGCCTAAGGCGGCACCCTTCTCGGTCTTCCAAATTTCTTCGAGATCAGCGTACTCGGCACCCAAGCGCTTGATTTCATCTTCGATTAATTGCAAACGCTTTTTAGAGGCATCGTCTTTCTCTTTTTTTACAGCCTCCCGTTCGATCTTGAGCTGAATCAAGCGGCGATCGAGCTTATCCATCACCTCCGGCTTGGAATCGAGCTCCATCTTGATGCGAGCACCGGCCTCATCAATCAGATCTATCGCCTTATCTGGCAAGAATCGATCGGTAATGTAGCGATGCGATAACTCGGCAGCCGCCACAATCGCTGGGTCGGTAATCTCAATGCCATGGTGGAGCTCATAGCGCTCCTGTAAGCCACGCAAGATCGCGATGGTCGCTTCGACACTGGGCTCATCGACCATCACCTTCTGAAAGCGGCGCTCCAATGCAGCATCTTTTTCAATGTACTTGCGGTATTCCTCTAAGGTGGTCGCGCCAATGCAATGCAACTCACCGCGCGCTAAGGCGGGCTTGAGCATATTGCCGGCATCCATGGCGCCTTCGCCCTTACCGGCACCAACCATGGTGTGGATTTCGTCGATAAAGACAATCGTTTGGCCCTCGTCTTTGGCAACGTCACTCAAAACCGATTTCAGGCGCTCCTCGAATTCACCGCGGTACTTTGCGCCGGCCAATAACAGGGCCATATCCAATACCAGCACACGCTTATTCTTTAGGGTCTCTGGTACCTCGCCATTAACAATGCGCTGCGCTAAACCTTCAACAATCGCCGTCTTACCGACGCCTGGCTCACCAATCAATACGGGGTTGTTTTTGCCACGCCGCTGCAAAATCTGGATGGTGCGGCGAATTTCATCATCGCGACCAATCACTGGATCCAGCTTGCCCATGCGGGCACGCTCGGTTAAATCAAGGGTGTACTTTTTCAGAGCCTCTCGCTGACCTTCTGCGTCGGCACTATTGACGGACTCCCCGCCGCGCACCAAATCAATCGCTGCCTCGAGTGCTTTACGGGTGAGACCACATTCCCTCGCCAGCTTACCGAGATCCCCTTTATCGTCTGCAACGACCAGTAAAAACAGTTCGCCCGCGATAAATTGATCGCCCCGTTTATTGGCCTCTTTTTCAGTTAAATTCAGCCAATTGGCCAGATCACGGCCAACCTGAACTTCGCCGCTACCCTGCACTTCTGGCAGCGCCGCAATCATCTTTTCAGCGCCTTTTTCAAGGCTGGCTACATTGACTCCCGCACGTGTTAATAAACTGCGTACGCCGCTATCTTGCTGCTTGAGCATCGCCAGCAATAAATGGGCTGGCTCAATGTACTGGTTATCTTTGCCTACGGCCAAGCTTTGCGCATCGCTCAAGGCCTCTTGAAATTTAGTCGTTAATTTATCGATTCTCATGTTGCGTCCTATTGAATGGGATTGCGCCAAGCCGAACTGCATTAGGCGTTCGTTATGGCTTTCTTCATTAGAATATAAGGGCAATATCCCCAATTTCAAGCGTTTCTGAATGGAAAAATCCGATTTGACCTGGCTTGTTTACCTCTTAGAGTGTGCTGATGGCAGTTTGTATGCCGGCATTACCAATCGGCTTGAACACCGCCTGAACGCACACAATGCGGGTACGGGGGCACGCTATACCCGCTCTAGGCTACCGGTAACCCTGTTAGCTACCCAAGAACACCCTGACCGATCCGAGGCATCCAAAGCAGAAATGAAGTTAAAACGCCTGCCCCGAGCTAAGAAGCGTTCTTTTTTTGATTCCAGCGCGTAGCAGCTGCATCATCGGTAACGCGGGCATCGACCCAGCGCCCACCCTCAGGCGTATCTTCTTTCTTCCAAAATGGCGCCGCGGTTTTGAGGTAGTCCATGATGAACTCGCAGGCCAAAAAGGACGCGCCGCGGTGCGCACTAGTAACCGCCACCAAGACAATTTGGTCTGCTGGCATCAAGGGTCCAATGCGGTGAATCACGAGCGCATCCCGAATATCCCAGCGCGCTTTTGCTTGATTGACAATGTCTTCTAGTGCTTTTTCCGTCATGCCCGGATAGTGCTCGAGGGTCATGGCATTTACCGTACTACCCTCGTTCATGTCGCGCACTGTACCTACAAACGAGGTAATCGCACCAACCTGTAAATCGCCTTGGCGCAGGTTTGCAATCTCGGTAGTCAGATCAAAATCAGCTTCCTGAATGCGAATGGCCATCTAGCCCCCCGTGACTGGTGGGAAAAAAGCGACTTCAGCACCATCTACCAATTCGGTCGACGCATTAACCATCTGGTGATTGAGAGCGCAGCGCAATACCTTGCCCTCACCCAAGACATCAGACCAAATACCACCGCGCAAGCGCAGATGGGCACGCAAATCATCCATCGTACGCACAGATACAGGCAGTTCAATTGCCTCTTGCTCTAATCCGAGGCTTTCTCTTATGGAGGCAAAGTAGCGTAGTTTTAGTTTCATAGCTAAATCGTAATCCGATTAGTTGAGCAGCGCATCAAATGGGATGTACTTTACTAAATCACCGACTTTGATTGGCTGGTTTGGCGGACAATCTACTAGACCATCACCCCAAGAGGCGCTCGTGAGTACACCAGAGCTTTGATTGGGGAATAAATCCAGGCCGCCATTATTATTGAGTTTGACGCGCAAAAACTCATTGCGGCGATCGGCTTTTAACCAATCAAAGTCTGCGCGCATCCAATACGATTGGGTTTGATTTGCTTCGCGACCCTGCAACTTCAGAATGAATGGTCGTACGAACAAGAGGAATGTTACAAAGCTCGAAACCGGATTACCAGGCAAGCCAATGAACCAAGCCTCGCCACCGTTTGCTTGCTCTGATTTACGAACCGCACCAAATGCTAAAGGCTTACCGGGCTTAATCGCAATCTGCCAAAGATCTAATCTTCCTTCGGCAGTCACGGCCGGCTTGATGTGGTCTTCTTCGCCAACCGATACCCCGCCAGAGGTAATGATCAAATCGTGATCTTGGCTTGCTTGACGCAAAGCAGCGCGCGTCGCATCCAGCCGATCTGGGACAATGCCTAAATCCGTCGCATCACAGCCCAAGGCTTTAATGCAGGCCAGTAAGGTATCGCGATTCGAATTGTAGATACCGCCCGGCTTTAATGGCTCCCCTGGCAGCGATAGCTCATCGCCAGTGAAGAATGCTGCAACCTTGACTTTGCGTTTCACGTTTAGATGGGTTAGGCCAGCAGAGGCAGCGACACCCAGCTCCTGTGGACGCAAGAAAGTGCCCGCAGTGAGCGCTGTTTTACCGGCTGTTAAATCTTCGCCCCGGCGACGAATCCACTGGCCAAAGCTAGGTGCAATATTGACTTGCACTTGATCCGTCGAGCCTTCAGGCGTAGAGCAATCCTCTTGCATGACTATGGCATCTGCACCTAGAGGAACGGGTGCGCCTGTAAAAATACGAGCAGCAGTTCCTGCTTGGAGTTCTGTGCCAACGGAACCCGCCGGAATACGTTGCGCAATTTTTAAGACACTTCCAGGATGTTGCGTATCCGCAGTGCGAACTGCATAACCATCCATTGAGGTGTTATCCAGCGGTGGCACATCAACGAGGCTATTGACGTTTTCAGCAAGAACACGACCTAATGTAGCCTGCATTGGAACGCGTTCAATCTCAGCAACTGGCTTTGCATGGGAAAGTAAATGATCCAAGGCCTGCTGTGCAGTCAACATCGGTGGCTTTGTCATGGCAGACTTAAGCGACGTGCTGAGTAATAAATTGCTTCACCACGCCAACGTCTGCCGGAATGAATTCCACCCGCTGTGGCAATGATTTGATGTCTTTAAATGCTGGCGGGCAATCGGCTGGCCGGCCAAGCGCCTCTTGAATCGTTTCTTCAAACTTAATCGGCAAAGCAGTCTCAAGCACCAGCATCGGAACATCCTTCTGCAAATACTCACGCGCTACCTTTACACCGTCTGCCGTATGGGTATCAATCATCACGCCATACTTGCCATCAATGTCCCGAATGGTCTTCAGGCGATCAGAATGGGTGCTTCGACCCGAGGCAAACCCAAACTGCTGCATCGTGGCATATACGGGATCCTTCGATAAATCAAAGCCACCCGTTTCTTCAACTTGCTTAAAAAGGGCGGCTGTACGCTTGCCGTCTTGCGAAAGTAAATCAAAAACAAAGCGCTCAAAGTTACTGGCTTTGGAAATGTCCATCGATGGACTCGAGGTATGCAAGGTTTCAGCAGACTTGCGCGCGCGATATATTCCTGTTCGAAAGAATTCATCGAGCACATCGTTTTCATTGGTGGCGACCACCAAGCGCTCGATCGGCAAACCCATCATGCGGGCAATGTGCCCCGCACAAACATTACCGAAGTTGCCTGAGGGAACGGTGAAGGATACTTTTTCAGAACTAGATTGCGTCGCGAGCAAATAACCCTGAAAGTAATACACTACCTGCGCAAGGACGCGCCCCCAATTAATCGAGTTGACTGTACCAATCTGGTATTTGGCTTTGTATGCCAAATCATTACTCACGGCTTTGACGATGTCTTGGCAATCATCAAAGACACCATCTACGGCGAGATTAAAAATATTCGGGTCTTGTAGGGAATACATTTGCGCCGACTGAAAGGCGCTCATCTTTCCCTTGGGGGAAAGCATAAACACACGGACCCCTGCTTTACCGCGCATGGCATATTCAGCCGCGCTACCGGTATCACCCGAGGTGGCGCCCAAGATATTGAGATGTTGGCCTGCACGACGCAATGCATATTCAAACAAGTTGCCCAGAAGCTGCATGGCCATATCTTTAAATGCCAAGGTAGGGCCGTTCGATAAACTCAATAGCCCAATGCGGGTACCGCCCTCTTCGCCCAGCCAGTGGATCGGCGTGATATCGCTTGCTTTATCTTCAGAGCGGCCATTGTTGTATACAGCCTCAGTATAGGTTTTACGCAATAATGCACGCAAATCGCCCTCTGGAATATCAGGACAATACAAGCTCAACACTTCAAACGCTAAATCAGCGTAGGAAAGACCTCGCCACGAATCCAGTTGCGCTGGCGTAATTTTCGGGTATTGCACTGGCAAATACAGCCCACCATCAGGAGCTAATCCCCCCAACAGAATTTCGAGAAATGATTGCTCTGGGCTATTACCGCGGGTCGACTGATAACGCATGGTGATTTAGGATAAATTTTCGAGGCGAATTTTAACGATCTCGCCAACGACGGTTTTTAGGCCCTGCATATCGGCAATCGCGGCCAACATATTCTTTTCCTTCGTTTCGTGCGTCAGCATGACAAGGTCAGTTTGACTCTCGCCCTCATTCGCCTCTTTTTGCATGAGTGCGTCAATCGAAACACCGTGGGATGCCAATATTTTTGTGATGTCTGCCAATACCCCAGCTTGATCCGCAACGCGCAAACGCAAGTAATAACTGGTGGTGATTTCGCCAATAGGCAAAACAACGGTGTCGCGCACAGCATCCGGTTGGAAGGCCAAATGCGGCACCCGGTTTTCAGGATCAGCCGTCATTAAGCGAGTGACATCAACTAAGTCAGCGATCACAGCCGAAGCGGTTGGCTCTGAGCCAGCACCCTTGCCGTAGTAAAGCGTAGTACCAACCGCATCACCGAACACTTGAACCGCATTCATGGCGCCTTCTACATTGGCAATCAAGCGTTTGCTAGGTATCAAGGTTGGATGAACTCGCAGCTCAATTCCTGTACTTGTTTTCTTGGTGATGCCGAGCAACTTAATGCGATAGCCGAGCTGTTCCGCATATTTAATATCGGTTGCCGCTAAGTTCGTGATGCCTTCTACATACGCCTTATCGAATTGCATCGGAATACCAAACGCAATTGCACTCATGATGCTGACTTTATGGGCAGCATCAATTCCTTCAATATCAAACGTCGGATCCGCCTCAGCGTAGCCCAAGCGCTGGGCCTCTTTTAATACCGTTGCGAAATCAGAGCCTTTGTCGCGCATCTCCGACAAAATGAAATTGGTCGTGCCGTTAATAATGCCGGCAATCCATTCAATGCGATTGGCAGTTAAGCCCTCGCGCAAGGCCTTAATAATCGGAATTCCACCTGCCACTGCAGCCTCAAACGCCACCATCACGCCCTTCGCATGCGCCGCCTTGAAGATTTCATTGCCGTGCACGGCGATTAAGGCTTTATTGGCTGTAACGACGTGCTTACCTGCCGCAATGGCCTCAAGTACCAAATCCTTCGCAATCCCATAACCGCCAATGAGCTCAACCACGATATCGATCTCGGGGTTTGCAATGACCGCACGGGCATCGCTAACGATTTGCGCGCGATCACCCACCAGTTCCTTGGCACGCTCCACATTGAGATCGGCGACAGTGTGAATGCGAATGCCGCGGCCAGCACGACGCAGAATCTCATCTTGATTGCGCTCGAGGACTGTGAAAACGCCCCCACCAACGGTTCCAATACCTAATAGACCAACTTGAATCGGCTTCATGATGCCTTTGTAGCGAGTGATGCAGTGGCAGTCTTGCCATGCTTTTGACGATAACGCTCCAGAAAACGCGCAAAGCGACCAATGGCATCTTTCAGCACATCTTCGTGGGGTAAGAAAACAACGCGGAAGTGATCTGGCTTAACCCAATTAAATCCGGATCCCTGAACCATTAATACTTTCTCTTCGCGCAGCAAATCGGCAATGAATTCTTGATCGTTCTCAATCGGGTACATCTCTGGGTCTAATTTAGGAAATAAATACAGCGCTGATTTTGGCTTCACACAACTCACGCCAGGAATGGCGGTAATTAATTCCCAAGCAAGATCGCGTTGCCGAGCCAATCGCCCTCCTTTGGCAACGAGATCATCAATGCTTTGATAGCCTCCCAGCGCAGTTTGAATGGCGTACTGTCCAGGAACATTGGCACATAGGCGCATCGAGGACAGCATGTTTAATCCTTCGATGTAGTCCTTGATGCGTGACTTATCCCCCGAAACCACCATCCAGCCAGAGCGGTAGCCGCAGGAGCGGTAATTTTTAGACAGGCCATTAAAGGTGATGACAACGACATCGGATGACAATGAAGCGAGGGAAACATGCTTCTCTTCGTCGTAGAGCATCTTGTCGTAGATTTCATCGGCAAAGAGAATGAGCCCATGCTCACGCGCGATTTGTGTGAGCTCGGTCAGCACTGCTTTGGAATAAATCGCTCCGGTTGGATTGTTTGGATTAATCATCACAATCGCTTTGGTGCGCGGGGTAATTTTAGAACGCAGGTCGGTCAAGTCCGGTGCCCACTCTTTTGATTCGTCGCACAAATAATGGATAGGGGTGCCGCCCGATAAACTAACTGCAGCAGTCCACAAGGGATAGTCTGGTGCGGGAACCAAAACTTCATCGCCATTGTTCAGCAATGCATTCATCGCAAGCACGATTAATTCCGAGACGCCGTTGCCGGTGTAAATGTCGTCTAGAGTGACGCCTTGAATGCCTTTTTCTTGGCAGTACTGCATGATTGCTTTGCGGGCCGCGAAAATGCCTTTGGAATCGGAATAAGCAGATGCATTGCTTAAGTTTCGGATCATATCGAGCTGAATTTCTTCAGGCGGATCAAAACCAAAGACGCCCACATTACCAATGTTTAATTTGATGATTTTGTGACCCTCTTCTTCCATGCGCTGAGCAAGCTCAAGGACGGGTCCACGAATGTCATAACAAACGTGATTTAGCTTTTCAGACTTCAGGATCGGTTTCACGGTGATTTTTTGTAAATACTGATAAATTGGTAAGGGTTAAGTACTTGAAAACTAGGAAAAAAGCGACTAGTTATAATTTACTCAATTATGACAGAGCGCACACGTGAAACTCCATTCTGACTCCCCTCTTGGCATCAATACGATAACCGGCTACGGCAAGGACTACATAGAGGTCAACCGGGTACCCTACCGCCATGCGGTCTTAGTTGGGCCGAGCGGCGAAATTGGTCAATGGGGAGCATCTTCCTTTGCCACCCTAGATCCCAGTCACTTTGCCCAAATAGCGGATCTAAAGCCAGAACTGGTGATTTTTGGTAGCGGGGCTGTCCAGCGCTTTCCTCGCCCTGATTTGTTACGGGCCCTCATAAATGCCAAAATTGGCTTTGAGATTATGGATACCCAGGCAGCCTGCCGAACCTACAACATTTTGGTAGGCGAAGGCCGCCAGGCTATGGCAGCCTTATTGCTGGATCCCCAATAACCATGTTCGGACCGATCAACAAAAAGCCTGCCCTATTAACCCCACTTGGAATTTTGATCTTGGGGGCGCTGTATGCCCTCGTGTGGTTTGGCAGCCTAGACTACCGCCACCTGATTCCATCCGACGAAGGGCGTTACGCCGAGATTGCCCGCGAAATGCTGGTGAGTGGTGACTGGGTCAGTCCGCGGTACAACGACTACAAGTATTTTTTTAAGCCACCACTGCAACTCTGGGCAACCGTCATTGCATTTGATTGGTTTGGTGTAGGTGAATGGCAGGCACGCCTGTGGGGAGCCCTAACTGGCTTTTTGACCATTCTTTTTGTTGGCTACACCAGCACTCGGCTTGATGGCCCTCGGGCCGGCTGGATTGCAGCAGTAGCCTTGGCCGCTAGCCCCATGTGGATTATCAGTGGTCATGTGAACTCCTTGGACATGGCTTTATCGGCATTTTTAGCCTCTGCTTTATGTGCACTGCTCCTGGCTCAACACAGCAAAACAACAGCTGGCACACGTGGCTGGATGTTGCTCTGCTGGACCTTTATGGCACTTGCAACGCTATCCAAAGGCTTAATTGGGGCTGCACTGCCCACACTAGTGTTAATTGCGTATTCCGTGAGCGCGTGGGACTGGCGGATTTGGAAGCGGCTCCATATCGTGAGTGGTTTATTGCTGTTTTTTGCGATTACCGCTCCCTGGTTCATTGTGATGTCGATCCGGCATCCTGAATTTTTTGAGTTCTTTTTTATCCATGAGCATTTCGAGCGGTTTACCCAAGACACACATCGTCGGACTGCGCCTGCTTACTTCTTCATTCCACTTTTGCTTGCTGGATTTTTACCGTTTATATTTCAATTGCCTGGCGCCGTTGCGCAGGCGTGGAAGTCGCGCCAAGGGCATTTTTCTGCGGGATGGATGATGGTTTGTTGGTTCGTCATCATCTTCGCTTTTTTTAGTGTGTCGCGCTCGAAGTTGCCGGGCTACATCATTCCGATTTTTCCAGCCCTAGCAATGTTGGTAGGTCGTTATTTAGATCGCCAGTTAGGTCAGACCAATATCTTGCCAGTCACTTGGATCTTTCAAACTGGATGCTTTGCCATCGTCGGCTTTGTTGGCTTCTTCTTTTTATCTTTTGTTGGTGTGCAGGCTCAGCCCGATGAGGTTACAGCCTATGCTGAATACAGCCAATGGATTGCCGTTGCATTGGTCGTGCTCGTTTTCTTCAGCAGCTTGGCGGCCTGGCAAGCAAGGCGTAATGGAATTACTAGCATTGCGAGCCTGGCAATTGGCTTTTATCTCACCAGCATGATTGGAGGCACCGGACATGAAACGCTGGGTCGTGCGGTATCGGGGGTCGATTTAGCCAATCGGGTGCGTAATGTGATCCCAGCAGATGTACCAATCTACTCAGTACGCATCTTGGATCACACCGTGCCCTTTTACTTAGGCCGGACCATGATCATGGTGGAGTTCCCAGACGAGCTGCAGTTCGGCGTAGATCAAGAGCCCGAGCGCTGGGCGCCCACCTTGAATGATTTTATTGAGCGCTGGAAAGCCCAGCCCAACGCCTATGCATTAATGGTACCGTCACAATACGCCGAACTTGAACGCTTGGGGTTACCGATGGAAATCGTTGACCGGGATTCACGTCGCATAATCGTGAAGCACCCAAGCGATGCGGCAAATCCCACATCACCACGCTCGACCAATCGATAAGCAAAGACCCTCCATGTCAGATTCCGCTCCATTGCCGTTTATTCCATTTACGCGCCCCAGTTTTGATGAGGCGACAATTACGGCAGTTGCTGAGGTATTGCGTTCCGGCTGGGTTACCTCTGGACCTAAATTAGCAGAATTTGAGGCGGCGCTCAGCGCCTATTTTGGCAATCGGCCGGTACGTTGTTTTGCGAATGGCACCGCCACCATGAAAATTGCCTTACAAGTAGCCGGCATTGGGCCGGGTGATGAGGTAATTACTACGCCGATCTCCTGGGTTGCCACATCCAACGTAATTCTCGCCGTTGGAGCCACCCCGGTCTTTGTTGATATTGATCCCCTTACTCGCAATATCGATCTTGATAAAGTATCTGCAGCGATTACCGCCAAGACGCGGGCAATCATGCCTGTCTATCTCGCCGGTCTACCCGTTAATATGGACCAACTCTATACCCTCGCGAAAGAGAATGGATTGCGGGTAATCGAAGATGCGGCTCAAGCCTTTGGCTCCGAATGGAAAGGGCAGCGCATTGGCAGCATCGGCGATCTCGTCAGCTTCAGCTTTCAGGCAAACAAAAACCTCTCCACCATAGAAGGCGGCTGCTTAGTTTTAAATCATCTCGATGAAGCACGTCTTGCAGAAAAGTTACGACTACAAGGACTCACCCGCACTGGCATGGACGGCATGGATGTTGACATGCTGGGCGGAAAAGATAACTTGACTGATGTGAATGCAGTGATCGGCTTGCATCAACTGAAACACATTGCGCAATTTCAAGAGAAACGCGCTCTACTTGCAGCACACTACTTTACGGTCCTTCACTCCGGTCTGAAGGCGGCCAATTTGCAGGGCCTAGGCCTGGGGCTTCCGATCCAATCGGATGGTAATTGCAAAACCAACTGGCATATGTTTCAGGTCGTATTACCCCTTGATCAACTCACTGTTGACCGCGCTCACCTCATGGCTGATTTAAAAGAACAAGGCATCGGTACAGGCGTTCACTACCCAGCCATTCCTGGATTTAGTCTTTACCAGCAACGGGGTTACCAGCTCAGCAATACGCCGATTGCGGCGCGCATCGGCAAATCGATTCTGACTTTGCCGCTCTTTCCGGGCATGAGCAATCTAGACGTGGAGCGCATTGTGGATGCTTTATTGGGTCTTTTGACGAAATACCGCAAAAGCTAGCTTGCGTAGCCTAATCGTGGCGCGCTTCATTGGTGGGCACTGACTTAAATTAGACCCCCGGGTCGACATCAGGCAAAATTACGGTATGACCGCAAACCCGTCACAACCAACGCCCCAACTGAGTATTGTTATTCCCGTCTACAACGAGGAAGAGGGCCTACAAGCTCTATTTGATCGCCTGTATCCCGCAATGGATCAATTACAAGCGAAATTCAATCTTCGCTACGAAATTGTTTTTGTCAACGATGGCAGCAAGGATCGCTCTGCAGGGATGTTGGCATCCCAATTTGATTTACGCTCAGATGTCACTCGGGTTGTTTTATTTCAGAACAACTTTGGTCAGCATATGGCCATCATGGCTGGCTTTGAATACGCCCGTGGCGAATACATTATTACGCTGGATGCAGACCTGCAAAATCCGCCTGAGGAGATTGCCCTACTCGCAGCAGAATTAATCAAGGGTCATGATTACGTGGGCACGATTCGCTCTAACCGGCAGGACAGTTGGTTCCGTAAAACGGCATCACGGGCGATGAATCAGCTTCGGCAGCGGATTACGCGCATCACCATGACTGATCAAGGCTGCATGCTGCGTGGTTATAGCCGCCGCATTGTTAATTTGGTACGCCAGTGCAATGAAAGCAACACCTTCATACCGGCGCTCGCCTATACCTTTGCAGCAAACCCGACGGAAATTCAGGTGAAGCATGAGGAGCGTTTTGCTGGCGAATCCAAATACAGCTTATACCAACTGATCCGCCTGAACTTTGACCTGGTCACTGGCTTTTCGGTGATGCCACTGCAACTCTTTTCCATTTTTGGCATGCTCCTTGCGCTAGGATCGGGAACCCTTTTCGCCCTTCTCTTGGTACGTCGCTTTGTTCTAGGCTCGGAGGTCGAGGGTGTATTTACTCTGTTTGCGCTGACCTTCTTCTTGATTGGTGTGATGCTCTTTGGTCTCGGTCTGCTCGGCGAATACATTGGCCGCATCTACCAGCAAGTGCGTGAACGCCCACGCTATGTGGTTCAAACTGTTTTAGAACGGCCGTAGTCGTTGAATACACCGAACGCACCAATTCGGGCGCTTGTATTTGCATACCATGATGTGGGCGTCGGCTGCATCAAGGCTCTTTTAGATGCCGGCATTCAGATTGAATTAGTGGTAACCCACGCCGATGACCCCCGCGAAACAATTTGGTTTGGTAGTGTTGCAGGCCTTTGCCAAGAGCGGGGAATTCCATGCATTCAGCCCGATGCAGGCGAGCTTTTGGGCCTCCTGCCGCAGTTTAAAAATATAGCGCCGGATTACATTTTTTCGTTTTACTACCGCCACCTCATTCCTACTGCGATATTGGATACAGCACGCATTGCCGCACTCAATATGCACGGCTCACTATTGCCTAAATACCGTGGACGCGCACCCGTGAACTGGGCAGTCCTGCATGGAGAAACAGAAACGGGAGCAAGCCTACACATCATGGAAGCCAAACCTGATGCTGGCGATATTGTTGGTCAGATGGCAGTGCCTATTAATCCGGATGACGATGCCACTGCCGTGTTTGCCAAAGTAAGCAATGCGGCAGTGCAAGTAATGCAATCCGCCTTACCGGCGCTCCTGGAAGGCCGTGTTCCAAGAACCCCGAATGTACTCGCCAACGGGAGCTATTTTGGCGGCCGCAAGCCCGAGGATGGCCGCATCCAATGGTCTCAGGATGCGCTACAGGTGCATAACCTGATCCGCGCTGTAGCCCCACCCTACCCCGGCGCATTTACCGACTGGCAAGGCGCGCGGATGGTTATCGCCAAGTCCAAGCTCAATCCGGCGCTTCCAAGCTCCCTTGATCTTAGCCGGCCCGGCATTCAGGTAGTTGATAATCGAGTATTCGGCATTTGCGGGAATCACCAAGCCATTGAAATCATGGCATGGCAACCGGCAAGCGCAAATTAGTTAGCATGCATTTAAAACACGGGTAACTGGGTCGCATTATGAAAAAAGTTCTGATTTTGGGTGTGAATGGATTTATTGGTCACCACCTCTCGAAACGTATTTTAGAAACCACCGACTGGCATGTCTATGGCATGGACATGCAAAACGATCGCCTGGGTGATTTAGTCTCGCATCCCCGCATGCATTTCTTTGAGGGCGACATTACGATCAATCGTGAATGGGTTGAGTACCATATTCGTAAATGCGATGTGATCTTACCGCTCGTTGCCATTGCGACACCAGCCACCTATGTACAGCAACCCTTGCGTGTATTTGAGCTCGACTTCGAAGCCAATTTACCGATCGTACGGTCTGCGGTTAAATATAAAAAACATTTGGTCTTTCCGTCGACCTCGGAAGTCTATGGCATGTGCGAGGATGCGGAGTTTGATCCAGCCCAGTCCAATATGGTTTATGGTCCGATTAATAAACCGCGCTGGATTTATGCCTGCTCCAAGCAATTAATGGATCGTGTCATTTGGGGTTACGGCATGGAAGGCTTGCGCTTTACTTTGTTTAGACCGTTTAACTGGATCGGCCCTGGCCTAGATAGCATCTACACACCCAAAGAAGGCTCTTCCCGCGTGGTAACCCAGTTCTTGGGGCACATCGTGCGCGGCGAACCGATCAACTTAGTCGATGGTGGCGAGCAAAAACGCGCCTTCACTTACATCGATGACGGTATTGATGCACTCATGCGCATCATTGCCAATGACGGTGATATTGCTAACGGCAAAATCTATAACATCGGCAACCCAGCCAACAATCATTCTGTGCGCGATCTTGCTAATCAAATGCTGGCGATTGCCCGTAGCATCCCGGAATACGCCAAGAATGCAGATAAGGTCAAGATTGTCGAAACAACCTCGGGCGCCTACTATGGCGTTGGATACCAGGACGTGCAAAACCGCGTACCTGCAATTGCGAATACCATGAGCGAGTTGGGCTGGAAACCGTCCACAACGATGGGTGATGCCTTAAAGAATATTTTTGAAGCGTATCGCAACGACGTTGAAAAAGCCCGCCACTTAATGGACCAAGAGTAAAAGGGCATGGCCAAAATTGCCCTGAAGGTGGATGTCGACACCTTAAGAGGAACGCGCGAAGGAACGCCCAATTTAGGTCGTACCTTTGATCGCCTCGGCATCAAGGCTACCTTTTTGTTTAGCATGGGGCCAGACCATACTGGCTGGGCTTTAAAGCGGGTCTTTCGGCCCGGTTTTCTGAAAAAAGTCAGCAGAACATCCGTGGTCGAGCATTACGGCATCAAGACCCTGCTCTATGGCGTATTGTTGCCTGGGCCAGATATTGGACGCGAAGCAGCAAGCGAAATGCAAGCGATTGATCGCGCCGGACATGAAACAGGTATTCATACATGGGATCACGTTGACTGGCAAGATGGTGTACGTCATCGTGATGCGGCCTGGACCAAAGCACAAATGCAAAAAAGTTTTGATCGCTTCGTTCAGGTCTTTGGGCATAGCCCCTTAACCTATGGTGCTGCTGGTTGGCAAATGAATGAGGCTGCTTTGGAGCAGCTCGATGCATGGAATATTCAGTACTCTTCCGATGGCAGAGCCTTGCCCAATCTTGTGCCCTACCGCATTGCGTTTGGCCAAGGAAAAAGTAAGCACGTGCAATACCCCACTACCTTACCGACCTTCGATGAATTAATCGGCGTGGATGGCATGGATGCCTTAGGTGCTGTCCGCCACATTCTGTCCCTGACGCAAAGCAATCCGAATGACCAAGTCTTTACCCTCCATGCAGAGCTTGAGGGGCAAAAACTCCTGCCCGCTTTTGAATGCCTGCTAGCTGGCTGGCTTGATCAAGGCCATGACCTGGTTACGATGGGCGAGCTACACCAATCTTGGGCGGCCACCAAACAACTCGATAAAATAGCAGTATTGCCGCTAACGTGGGGTGAGATACCCAATCGCAGCGGCGAGCTGATGATTCAGCCTGCGAACTGATTTAAAAAGGAAAATCCATGTCAATTGCTATTGGTCAACCCATTCCACCGTGCGAAGTGCCGGCAACGTCCCAGCTGACTTTTTCACCATTGGCCGCCCAAGGTAAGAAGTTGGTGCTGTACTTTTATCCCAAGGACATGACCCCAGGCTGCACTGCTGAGTCCGGCGAATTTCGTGATCGCATCGAGGCATTTACAAAAGCCAATACCTTGGTCATTGGAGTCTCGCGCGATACTCTTAAATCCCATGATAATTTTCGTCAAAAGTTAGAGCTCCCGTTTGAGTTGGTGGCCGATACGGAAGAAGTGCTCTGCCAGTTGTTTGGCGTCATGAAGATGAAAAACATGTATGGCAAACAGGTTCGCGGCGTTGAGCGCAGCACCTTCTTATTCGACGTCAGCGGCAAACTCGCCAAAGAATGGCGTGGCATTAAGGTAACGGGCCACGTGGATGAGGTCTTGAAGGCAGCCCAAGCTTTGTAATCAATATGCCTTAATTCGATCTAGGGAATTGCCCTCATAAAAAGCCCCAATCTGGGGCTTTTTTCATCTCAGGCACTTGCTTTGATCCAAATTTACGGTAAAGTGAAGTATATGCAGCGTTGGCGACGAGTCAGATTCTCGATCCGTGTCATTCCCCTGCTTGACCTGATTACGGCAAGCACGATGAACGCCCTTCACCGCTTTTTTTATCCCTGCTGTGCCGATCTAAACCGCCAGATACATCATGGCGGTTTTTTAATTAGGAGAGTCTGAATGCCTTTGCCCCCAAGCCCAACCCAAATTGCTGATCAGGTTAAATTGGACCGCAAGGAGACTCCGAATTTAAAGAAACGACCTACCCCCATGAAGGTGGTTGAAGTCGATAGCCTGATCAATGAAATTACGGCTGTCCCGAGCGAGACCGCCGAGTGGGCTGAAGAGGCGCCGGCAGACTTATCTGCAGCTGAAGTAGCGCTCGAGCGCATCAAGGCGGATCACCGGGCCAGACAAGGTGATAAAAAAGCATTATTGGAACCCAAGGCAAAGCGCATTACCCGCACCGGGCCGCCCTCACTCTTTGTGCTCGATACCAATGTATTAATGCATGACCCAGCGTCACTCTTCCGGTTTGCAGAGCATGATCTGTATTTGCCGATGACTACCCTTGAGGAGCTGGACAATCACAAAAAGGGGATGAGTGAAGTTGCGCGCAATGCCCGTACTGTGAGCCGCTCATTGGACCAATTGATTGCCGGTACCAGTGGCACCTTAGATGATGGCATCCCATTAGATAAACTGGGTCACCAGGATGTTTCTGGAAGGTTGTATTTTCAAACCCACCTCACAACCGCCACCCTTCCCGAAGGACTGCCTGAAGGCAAAGGCGACAACCTCATCTTGGCAGTGGTGAGCGAACTGCAACAAAAACATGCGGATAAAGAAGTGGTGTTGGTATCGAAAGACATCAACATGCGCATCAAGGCCAGAGCGTTAGGCCTGCCTGCCGAAGATTACTTCAACGATCAGGTATTAGAAGACCGCGATTTGATGTACTCCGGGGTCATGACATTGCCTGCTGATTTTTGGCCCAAGCACGGTAAATCTATGGAGAGCTGGGCCGACAGCAAAAGCGGCACCATGTTCTATCGAGTATCCGGTCCGCTTGTACCCAGCATGCTGGTGAACCAGTTTGTTTACCAAGAAAATCCCGATGGCTCCACTCCTTTTTATGCGCAAGTACGCGAAGTGAATGGAAAGTCTGCGCTACTGCAAACCCTTCGCGATTTTTCACATCAAAAAAATAATGTATGGAGTGTGACTGCCCGCAATCGTGAGCAGAACTTTGCTATGAATCTGCTGATGAACCCAGAGGTTGATTTTGTTACCTTATTGGGCCAAGCCGGTACCGGCAAAACCCTCTTGGCATTAGCGGCCGGTCTTGAGCAGGTGCTCGATAGCAAGCGCTATAACGAAATTATTATTACGCGCGCAACCGTACCCGTGGGCGAGGATATTGGCTTTTTACCCGGCACCGAAGAAGAGAAAATGCAGCCCTGGATGGGCGCCTTTGATGACAACCTAGAGGTACTGCAGCGCAATGAAGATGGTGCTGGTGAATGGGGCCGCGCCGCCACCCAGGAATTAATTCGGTCGCGCATTAAAGTCAAGAGCATGAACTTCATGCGCGGTAGAACCTTTGTCAGTAAGTTTGTAATTATTGATGAGGCGCAGAACTTAACCCCCAAGCAAATGAAAACCTTGGTGACGCGTGCGGGCCCTGGAACCAAAATTATTTGCCTAGGTAATATTGCGCAGATTGATACTCCCTACTTAACAGAAGGCTCATCTGGCCTTACCTATGTAGTCGATCGCTTCAAAGGCTGGCGCCATGGCGGCCACATTACCTTGGCGCGCGGTGAGCGTTCGCGTTTAGCAGACCATGCCGCAGAGGCCCTCTAGCATTGACCAACATGGGGGCGCTGATCTTGCATCAAGACGCGCCTGTGTTGGCGGCCTTACGCTGCTATTGTCTAGTCTAATCCTCGCCGGATGCAGCACACCTGCACGCAAATCAACATCTCCAAGCAAGATTGCGAAATTCAAGGACGATACCAGCGTTGGCACAGAAGGAATTTCCATCGCCGCTATGGGTCTAGTGGGGGTCCCCTATCGTTTTGGCGGCAACACACCCGCAGGTGGTTTTGATTGCAGCGGTTTGATTGCGTATGTCTATAACAACGCTGCAGGTATTAAGCTGCCCCGCACAGTTCAAGAAATGAGCCGTGCTGGCCAAAGCATTCAGAATGATGCTCCGGCACCCGGTGATTTGGTGTTTTTCAATACAACCGGGGAGCGCTATTCCCATGCCGGAATCTATGTAGGGCATGGTCGTTTCGTGCACGCCCCCAGCAAGGGAGGGACGGTACGCTTAGACCAAATGACGAGCCCGTACTGGGCAGCCCGTTATACCGAAGCACGCCGAATTGCCAACACAAAGCCGTAATTGACTAGGCTTAGGCTGGGTTCGAAACGAGCATGTTATTGAGAACAGCATTGGTATCAAAATACACTTGCCAGTAGTGGTCATTACTGCAATACGGGCGAACCGCTAGGATTGGTCCAGCTGGAGTCACCTCCAAGATGCTGACTTCTACTGCAGGAGCAGCCAAGACATTGGGGAGAGTGCCAATGCGTTGTTTCAATAAAGTAATAGCAGCATCATGGTTTGCGGTATTGGGCAGTTGGCACTTCAAGTCCACTCTACGGTAAGTTGTATTGCTAAAGTTTTGGATCGTATCGCCTAAGATTTTGCTATTACCAACCATCGTTGATACGTTATCTGGCGTACTAATGGTCGATGAAAACAAGCCAATTTCTTTTACAGTGCCATTCACACCGCCAGCAATGACAAAGTCACCCACCTTAAATGGTCGCAGCACAATCAAGAAAACGCCTGCTGCAAAATTAGACAAAAGACCGGCCCAGGCGGCGCCAATCGCAATACCTGCAGTAGCAAATAAAGCAGCAAAGGTCGTAGTCTGGATTCCGAAGTAACCCAAAATACCAACGATCAATAAGATGTTTAAGGTCACACTGACAATCGAACCAACGTAGCGCACAACCGTTGGATCAATATGTTGGCGCTCGAGACCGCCACGAACCATGCGCAGGACAATGCCGATTAGCCAGCGCCCAATGACCCAGAGCGCAATCGCGCCCAGTATTTTGATGCCCACATCCGTCGCCGTATTAATAATGAGGTCTTGGATTTTGGCTAAATCAATGGTGGACATAATCTTCTAATGACTAAAAAGCTGGATTAAAACGGTTCGTAACCGCCTGAAGAAAAGCCAGGCGCGCCCATCGCCAAGTTATCAAACTTCGTATATGGGCCTTGCCAACTCAGCCGAATCGTACCAATTGGGCCGTTACGCTGCTTACCGATAATGATCTCGGCAATACCTTTGTCGGTAGTGGTATCAGCGTGATAGACCTCATCACGATAAATAAACATAATTAAATCGGCATCTTGCTCGATCGCACCGGATTCGCGTAGGTCCGACATGATGGGGCGTTTATTGGGGCGCTGCTCCAGGCCGCGATTTAACTGCGATAGTGCAACTACAGGGCACTGCAACTCTTTAGCAAGCGACTTAAGTGAGCGCGAGATCTCTGAGATTTCGGTAGCGCGGTTTTCAGAACTGGATCCACCGCTACCGCTCATGAGTTGCAGGTAATCGATTACCACTAAGCCCAGTGTGCCGCCAAAATTACGGGCGATGCGCCGTGCTCGTGCACGTAACTCCAAGCTAGACAGTGATCCCGTCTCATCAATCAAAATTTGGGTATTACTGAGGCGGGCAATCGCATCCGTTACGCGTGGCCATTCGTCGTCATTGAGTTTGCCGGTACGCATTCTGGACTGATCAACGCGCCCAACGGAACCGAGTAAACGCGATGCCAATTGTGAGCCCGACATCTCCATGGAGAACACGACTACCGGCAGGCCCTCAGCCAGTGCAACGTTCTCGGCGATGTTGAGTGCAAATGCCGTCTTACCCATCGAGGGTCTTCCGGCCACAATGACTAAATCACCCTTTTGCAAGCCGCTCGTTTGCTTATCAAGATCAATAAAGCCGGTTGCAATACCAGTGATGTCACTGCCGCCTTGGCGGTTATAGAGCTCATCAATGCGGGCAACGACTTCGCGCAGCAAAGGTTCGATTTCAAGGTAATCGGCTTTGCGATTGCCCTCTTCACCGATTTGCAAAATACGGGACTCCGCCTCATCGAGCAGCGTTCGCACAGAACGACCCTCAGGTACAAAAGCAGAGTTAACAATGTTGTCTGAAACTTCAATTAAGCGACGCAGAATACTGCGGTCGCGCACAATCTCAGCATAGCCTTTGATGTTGGCAGCGCTAGGCGTACTTTGAGCCAACGAGTTCAGGTAATCAATGCCAACTAAATCGCCGCCCTGCTCGGATTTAATGGCTTCATGAACGGTAATGACATCGGCTGGGTGGTTATCGCCAACCAGGCGCTGAATGACTTTGTAAATTAAGGCGTGCTCGGGACGGTAAAAGTCTTTGTCCGAAAGCGCTGCGCCCAGGCGATCCCAGGCGGTGTTATCCAGTAGCAATCCGCCAAGCAGTGACTGCTCGGCCTCTACTGAATGGGGAGGAACTTTGAGGGCCTGCACGGCTGCATCCCCAGATCCCGCCATGCCAGGATTTAGCGTAACGGAACGGGGACGTTGATCAGCCATGAGGCGACTCGATTAAAACTTAGGCCTGCTCACCAACAACACGAATGTTGATATCGACTACCACGTCGGTGTGCACTGCGACTGCAACTGGGTGATCGCCAACCATCTTCAATGGACCAGTTGGCATCCGTACAGACGCCTTCTCAATCACAAAGCCTTTGGCTTTCATGGCATCTGCGATGTCGTGGTTGGTTACAGAACCAAACAAACGGCCATCGACACCGGCCTTTTGACCGATTTCCAATACCAAGCCAGCTAGCTTTTGGCCAATTGCTTGGGCAGCGGCTAATTTCTCAGCGGCTACTTTCTCGAGCTCAGCACGGCGCGTAGCAAAGTCAGCAATTGCTGCTTCAGTAGCGCGACGGGCTTTGCGTTGAGGAATTAAGAAGTTGCGAGCGTAACCGTCTTTAACGCGAACCACATCGCCCAGGTTGCCCAGATTGATAACTTTTTCTAAAAGGATAATTTGCATTGAGGGCTCCTAATTATTTCTTGTGTTGATCGGAGAATGGCAATAAAGCCAAATAGCGCGCACGCTTGATCGCGGTATCCAGCTGACGCTGAAATTTCGCTTTCGTACCAGTCAAACGCGCTGGCGTAATCTTGGCATTCTCGCCAATAAAGTCTTTTAATGTATCAACGTCTTTGTAGTCAATCTGCTCAACTCCGCCAACGGTGAAACGGCAATAACGCTTACGCTTAAACAGTGGGTTTTGCGCGGGCTTCTTTTTGAAATCGGGTTTCTTTCCAAACGCCATGATGATTTCCTCTTTTAACTTTGTAATTGAATGTGGTTTATATGAAAGACCAAGCGCTGATTGCGAATCGTTTTGGGGGCCATGAATCCGGTAAATACTGCCTGGGTTCCTAGGTCCATTTGCGCTAGCACTTGATGTACAGGGCCAATTGCAATGGCTTCTACGCTCATTTGGATTTTCCTGGGCCGCTCCACTTCCATCACCTCGCCAACATAATCAAGCTGGCAATAAACAACGGGTAAACCGGCTGGGGTAAATCGAATTGCGTCTTTGGATACCAAGGCAGCAGTTAGGGTGAATTGATTCAACGCCGTTCCGCCACTGGTTTACGCTCTATCGCCTCCGAGTCTCTCTTCAAAAATGCTTAGGCCGTTGCAACAGGTGCGTCGGTTTGAGCTTGCTTGCGGGCTTCTTCGCGCTGCACTTCTTTCATCATGATCGATGGCTCAGACTCGGCCTTCTTCATCTTGATGATGAGGTGACGCAAAACAGCATCATTAAATTTGAACGCATGCTCAAGCTCTTCCAGAGTCTTCTGGTCACACTCGATATTCATGCAAACGTAGTGGGCTTTGGCCAACTTGTCGATCATGTAAGCCATCTGACGACGACCCCAATCTTCAATGCGATGAACCTTGCCGCCACTGGTAGCCAATACGGCTTTGTAACGATCAATCATCGCGGGCACTTGCTCGCTTTGGTCCGGATGGACGATAAAAACGATTTCATAATGACGCATCTAACACTCCTTAAGGGTAAAGCTACCTGGGCGTCATCCAAATCAGATGGTGTTGATTTGGAAACCAGTGCAGCAAGGGTGAAAACAAATTGTAAAAACAGGAACTACGTAAACTTGCTTTATTCAGGCAAGACTGCGATTCTAGCAAAAAAATCCTGCCAAGTCATGGATTTACCGTCCTGCTTGGCCTCTACGGCGGCATATAAGGCCAATTGCAAGGCAATTCTGGCTTTGGGGGCGGTTAGACTGCCTGCGGCCACCCAGCCCGCGGGATCTGTTTCTGGCAAATGAAGGTGAACATGCCCTGCGCCCACACGAGAGGCCTTGGCAATGGCCAACCCCTTCTCCGCCAGGGCGTTCAGGGGCTTATGCCAAGCGGTATGCACCCCGCCCATACCGGTACCCGCAATCACCAGCCCCTGAATTGCTTGGTTTTGCCAATGCAAGACTGTTTCTGGCCTGGCGCCAGCATGGCTAGTTAGGATTTCAACCCAAGGCCAAGCGTCCTCCGCTGGAATCGGCATATCCGGGCCCGAATCTACCTGTATGCGCCTAATGCGCGCTAACCATGAGGGGTTAATCAAATGAATCGGACTGCTGAGTGAATCGCGCAGAGGTGCATTGAGTTCGCTGGTATGGCGTTTAGCCAGATCGCGAGCCAAGCAGACCCGACCAGCAAAGATGCCAAATACACCGGCTGGGCAGGTTTGAAGATCCATTTGCGCCCAATGCAGGGCGGCTTGCAGATTGAGGGGGCCATCCGCTTGGGGGTGGTTTGATGGCAGCATTGCCCCGGTCAAAACAACCCGCTTGCCAAGACGCTCTGCCTGTTTACTGCAAACGGCACCCAAAAAGAGTCCGGTCTCCTCAATCGTGTCTGTACCGTGGGTGACCACCACCCCAAGAACCAAGGGATTATCAAGCGCAGCTCGCACCGCAAGGCCAAGCTGGGTTAAGTGGCCTTCACTTAAATCCCGGCTGTCGATGTTGGCAAGCTGCTGTGTACGGATTTCACTATGCGCAACCCCAGTGCTGGTTTGCAGCGCTGGAATGAGGGTTTCAAGGGCTACCTGGCCTGCGCGGTAGGCGGATGGATTTTCTGGATCCTGCGCAAGGCCGGCGATCGTGCCGCCCATGCCAATAACCAAAATGTGCTGATTGGGGGATTTCATGAGCCCATTATCCATTTAACAAAACTTCTTGAAATAACAAAAATACTGTATACAATCACAGCATGGACATAAACACAGCTGAATTGCTCGATTTACCCAAATTAACACCCCGCCAGGCAGAAATCCTGGCCTTGATCACATCGGCGATACAGGAAAGCGGTTTACCGCCCACCCGTGCTGAAATCGCCACTTGCCTTGGCTTCGCATCAGCCAATGCAGCGGAAGAACATTTGCGCGCCCTTGCTCGCAAAGGCTACATTGAACTCACACCAGGTACATCGCGCGGCATCCGTATTGCGCAACAGCACAGCCACCCTTTTCAATTCGGCCGATCGCAGCAAATGTCGCTGCCATCTGGGGCACTTCAGCAGCTCACGCTTCCATTAATTGGTCGGGTTGCGGCGGGCTCGCCCATCATGGCAGTAGAGCACATTGAAAAGCATGTTCCTATTGACCCCAGCTTATTTAGCAAAGGGGCGGATTACTTGCTGAAGGTAAAAGGCATGAGCATGCGCGACGCTGGTATTTTGGATGGCGATTATTTAGCCGTGCATAAAACAACCGAGGTACGCAACGGCGATATTGTGGTGGCTCGCATTGATGATGAAGTCACGGTCAAACGCTGGCTGCAGAAAAAAGGCAGCAATGGCCTTGTGATTGAATTGCAGGCCGAGAACCCCGACTTTAAAAACATCACGGTAGATGCAAGGCAGCCCAATTTCGCAATTGAAGGCCAAGCCGTTGGCCTGATCCGGGCGAACGGCCTCTAACTAAAAGGCCTTTGATCTTAGCGCTTACTTGGCGCGATAACGTTTGCGTTTTTAGGCGAAGCGGTAATGATGATGATGGACTTCGGCCCTGTTAAAGAGCCCTCATTGATCTCAACCGTAGAGGTTCGTTCGCCTTTGGTGAAAACCAAAATACTGGTCTTCGATTTAACGGCTGTAACGGTAGTCCATCCGGACTTTGGGTACTCCGCCTGGAAAAAAGCATACACATCGGTTGAGCTTTGTAGGCCATTGAGAACTACCCGGCCAACCCAATTGTCGCCACGACCAATAATCAAAGAATCGGTACCCATGATGCGGGCCCCCGCCGGAAGTGGCATATCACCTAAAAGCTGTGCCTGAATCTGATTGACCTCATCCGACTTACCGCCGGGAGTGTCGCCTGAAGAGGCGCAACCGCTCAGGATTAGCGCTGTGCAAAGCATTGATGCTAGGCAGGAATTTAGCTTTAGAGAGGTCATGGGCACATCCGGTTGTGATTGAACATTAACATTGTAAGTATTGTGGGCGAATCAATCAATCGCCTAAAAAGCCCTTAAAACCGGTATAGATCGATATGCCTGTTGTGACGAGTGCAACTGCGGTACTTCCAAAGTTATGCAGCCTCTTCATAATGATTTCGACAGATTGGGGGGATAACTTTCCTTCGGCAAAACCCTTCACGAGCGAATCCAAGATTACAGGGGCAACTTTGGCGCGACGGCGCTGCA
>CALRTW020000017.1:0-35153 GCA_943371165.1 Rhizobium sp. Q54 | reverse complement strand
GAATGGGTGATTTTTTGAGGAATGGCTGACTATCTTTAGATAAAAACGGCAAAATCAACGTTTATGTGAAATTCTCTGTGAAATTGTTTGCAGATGAAATGATAGCCGAGATGCCTCCAAAGTCCCCGAAACCAAGCCCCAAACCCATCGCTCCGAGCCTAGAGGCAGAGCTGCCGCTCAGCAGCGCGCCAGAGGGGCTGGATCCGGCTAAGTTTGTGCGTTTTCCGGACTCGCCATTTGAGTTGTATCAGCCCTTTCCTCCGGCGGGGGATCAGCCTCAGGCCATTGATCTTTTGGTCGCCGGCATTGAGGATGGCCTGTCCTTTCAAACCCTATTGGGCGTGACGGGGTCGGGTAAAACCTTCACCATGGCCAATGTGATTGCCCGCATGGGTCGGCCCGCCATCGTCTTTGCCCCAAACAAGACCTTGGCCGCACAACTGTATAGCGAATTCAGGGAGTTTTTTCCGCGCAATGCGGTCGAGTACTTCGTGAGCTATTACGACTATTACCAGCCAGAAGCCTACGTGCCGCATCGCGATCTCTTTATTGAAAAAGATTCAGCCATCAATGAGCACATTGAACAGATGCGTTTGTCCGCCACTAAGAGTTTATTAGAGCGCCGTGACGTTGTGATTGTGGCATCGGTCTCGGCGATTTACGGTATCGGCAATCCAGGCGATTACCACAGCATGGTGATGACTCTGCGCCCCGGTGACAAGATGAGTCAGCGTGAGATTGTGACCCGCTTAATTGCAATGCAGTATGACCGCAATGAAATGGATTTTCAGCGGGGTGTATTTCGCGTACGCGGCGACACCATCGATATTTTTCCTGCCGAACACAATGAGCTCGCAGTTCGGGTTGAGTTATTTGATGATGTGATTGAAAGCCTGCAATTTTTTGACCCGCTAACGGGTCGCATCAAACAAAAAATTCCGCGCTTTACGGTTTACCCCAGCTCGCATTACGTTACCCCTCGGGAAACCGTACTGAATGCCATCGAGACCATTAAAACCGAATTGCGTGATCGCCTGGCCGAGTTTGTGAAGGATGGCAAGCTGGTAGAGGCGCAGCGTTTAGAGCAGCGTACGCGCTTTGATCTGGAGATGCTCAATGAGTTAGGCTTTTGTAAAGGCATTGAAAATTACTCGCGCCATTTGTCGGGCGCCAAACCAGGCGAGTCGCCGCCGACCTTGGTTGACTATCTACCCCAAGATGCCTTGATGTTCTTGGATGAGAGTCACGTCATGATTGGGCAGCTAAACGCCATGTACAACGGCGATCGCTCACGCAAACAGACCTTGGTGGACTTTGGTTTTCGTCTGCCATCAGCCCTCGATAACCGGCCACTGAAGTTTCCGGAGTTTGAAACCAAAATGCGTCAAGCCGTTTTTGTGTCGGCTACGCCAGCTGACTATGAGGCCAGTAAAACAGGGCAGGTGGTGGAGCAAGTAGCTAGGCCAACGGGTCTCGTGGACCCACAAATTGAAGTGTTGCCAGCAAGCTCGCAAGTGGATGACTTGCTCAATCAAATTCATGAGCGTGTGAAGGTGGGGGAGCGCGTCTTAGTCACCGTACTAACCAAACGGATGGCCGAGCAACTCACAGACTTTTTATCGGATAACGGCGTCAAGGTGCGCTACGTGCACTCCGATATTGATACGGTAGAACGCGTCGAAATTATTCGGGACTTGCGGCTGGGCGCATTTGATGTCCTGGTTGGAATTAATTTACTGCGAGAGGGTCTGGATATTCCAGAGGTATCGCTGGTGGCGATTTTGGATGCGGACAAGGAGGGCTTTTTGCGCTCGGAACGCAGTCTGATTCAAACCATCGGTAGGGCGGCTCGCAATATGAATGGCAAAGCAATCTTGTATGCCGATCGCATTACGGATTCGATGCGCCGCGCGATGGATGAGACCGAGCGACGTCGCACTAAGCAAATTGCCTTTAACAAGGAACATGGCATTGAGCCACGCGGCGTCAGTAAGCGCATTAAAGACATCATTGATGGGGTTTACGACGTCAAAGAGAAGCGTTCCGAGTTTGTGGCTGCAGAAGAGCAGGCCCACTATGCCGGGATGAGTGAGCGGGCGCTCTCGACCGAAATCAAGCGCCTAGAGAAGCAAATGAACGCCGAAGCCAAGAATCTCGAGTTTGAAAAGGCGGCCGCAACCCGCGATCGCCTCAGCAAGGTCAAAGAAATGGCCTTTGGAGCCTTATCCCAGGATGCCCTATAGCCAAAATGGGTAGTACCCGAGCAAATTAGTCGGGTATCTGGTATTCTTAACGCTAACGGTTGGGTATTACCCGCCTGACTGTGCGCTGTCCATAACAATCCATTACCAAGGTGCCATATGAGACTTACAACAAAAGGTCGTTTTGCAGTAACCGCCATGATTGATTTGGCGCTACGGGAGGCCCATGGCCCCGTAACCCTAGCTGGAATTAGCCAAAGGCAACACATTTCACTCTCTTACCTTGAGCAACTGTTCGGTAAGTTACGCCGCTTCAACATCGTCGAGAGTACACGCGGCCCTGGCGGCGGTTATACCCTGGCGCGCAAGCCCGAAGAGGTTAGTGTGGCTGACATTATTGTTGCGGTAGACGAGCCCTTGGATGCAACCCAATGTGGTGGCAAAGGCAATTGCCATGGCGATGATGAGGAACATGGTCGCTGCATGACGCATGATTTGTGGGCCAATCTGAACACCCGTATGGTGGAATACCTTGCATCGGTATCGCTCCGTGATTTAGTTGCTCAGCAAACAGATCGAGGCCAGGTTGTGCACGATTTGCGTGAGCGCAAAGTGAAGGCAGAGCCGATTAAGGTAATGAAGGCAGCACCTGTATCGCTCGCAAAAAAAGAATCTAGCATTGCCGCCAAACCATTGATAGTGAATTCCGTCTTTAACCTTGCTCGGCAAAGTTAAGTTTTAATACCGCAACGTTTACCACTGAAGATTTTTATTTATGAACGCACCTGAAACCAAAGCCATCCAGCCCGTATCGCTGTTTAGCCCTAAGCATTTTCCAGTCTATATGGACTACTCTGCCACTACGCCGATTGACCCGCGCGTGGTCGATAAGATGATTCCGTACCTGCGCGAGCAGTTCGGCAATGCGGCATCCCGTAGTCATGCCTTTGGCTGGGCTGCAGAAGAAGCTGTTGAAGAGGCGCGCAATGAGGTGGCGAAGTTGGTGCATGCTGATCCCCGTGAGATTGTGTGGACCAGCGGCGCAACCGAAAGCATTAATTTGGCAGTGAAGGGCGCGGCGCACTTTTATCAAGAGAAGGGCAAGCACCTTATCACCATCAAAACCGAGCACAAGGCAACCCTGGATACCTGCCGTGAACTCGAGCGGGAAGGGTTTGAAGTAACGTATTTGGACGTATTGCCCAATGGCCTGATTGATTTTGATGTGCTGCAGGCAGCCATTCGTCCCGATACGATTTTGGTCTCGGTGATGTACGTCAACAATGAGATTGGTGTGATTCAGGATATTCCTCGCATTGGTGAACTTACTCGCTCAAAAGGCATCATCCTGCACGTGGATGCAGCGCAAGCGACGGGCAAGATTGACATTGACCTCGAAAAAATCAAAGTGGATTTGATGAGTTTTTCTGCACACAAATCCTATGGCCCTAAGGGCATTGGCGCTTTGTTCGTGCGGCGTAAGCCCCGCATTCGGATTGAAGCGCAAATTCACGGCGGCGGTCATGAGCGCGGCATGCGCTCTGGAACATTGCCAGTGCATCAAATTGTCGGCATGGGTGAGGCGTTTAAATTTGCCCGCCTCGACATGATTGAAGAAAACAAACGCATTCGTGCCTTGCGCGATCGCCTCTTAAAAGGCCTGCAGGATATCGAAGAGGTCTATGTCAATGGTGATATGGATCAACGTGTGGCACACAACCTCAACATTAGTTTTAATTACGTTGAAGGTGAATCGATGTTGATGGCCTTGAAAGACATCGCGATTTCATCGGGATCGGCATGTACTTCTGCATCCTTGGAGCCATCCTATGTATTGCGTGCCTTAGGTCGAAATGATGAGCTGGCACACAGCTCCATTCGGTTTACTATTGGTCGCTTTACTACCGAAGAGGAAGTTGACTTTACGGTGCAACTGGTTAAAGAAAAGATCGCCAAGCTCCGCGAATTGTCACCTTTATGGGAGATGTTTAAGGACGGTATTGATTTGAGTACGATTCAGTGGGCTGCCCACTAAACAGATTAAGACAGTAGGAGAAAGAACCATGGCATATAGCGATAAAGTAATTGATCATTATGAGAACCCCCGTAATGTGGGTTCCTTTGCAAAAACCGATGACAACGTCGGTACTGGCATGGTGGGCGCGCCAGCCTGCGGCGATGTCATGAAATTACAAATTCGGGTGAATGAGCAGGGCATCATTGAAGATGCGAAGTTCAAAACCTACGGATGTGGATCGGCGATTGCATCTTCATCTCTCGTGACCGAGTGGGTTAAGGGCAAAACTTTGGACCAGGCTTTGGAGATTAAAAACTCTTTAATCGCAGAAGAGTTGGCCTTACCGCCGGTGAAAATCCATTGCTCCATCTTGGCTGAAGACGCCATTAAGGCGGCGGTTCAAGATTACAAAGAAAAGCACCCTGGCAATTAAGTTGATCTGCACTTAGGAATCCCTTATGGCAATTACACTCACCCAAAAAGCCGCCGCACACGTCAATCGCAACCTGCAAAAGCGTGGCAAAGGCTGCGGCTTGCGTCTGGGTGTGCGCACAACTGGCTGTTCTGGCCTAGCCTATCAATTGGAGTATGTGGACGATGCTGCTCCTGAGGATCAGATGTTTGAATCCAATGGAGTGAAGATTTTTGTGGATCCTAAAAGCTTGGCATACCTTGATGGTACCGAACTCGACTTTGTACGAGAGGGCCTCAATGAGGGTTTTAAGTTTCAAAATCCAAACATGAAGGACGAGTGTGGTTGTGGCGAATCATTCCGCGTCTGAGGATTACTTTCATTTTTTTGGTTTAAGTCCGCAATTCAGTTTGGATCTAGCGCAGCTGGATCAGGCCTAC
Organism: Rhizobium sp. Q54; assembly: GCA_943371165.1. Lineage (GTDB taxonomy): Bacteria > Pseudomonadota > Gammaproteobacteria > Burkholderiales > Burkholderiaceae > Polynucleobacter. Next base: position 30,083 of record CALRTW020000017.1, on the reverse strand, counting down.
CTCGCAATTCAAAAGGAAGTTCATCCCGATCGCCATACCCAAGGTAGCGACAGTGAGCAGCGGATTGCAATGCAAATGGCTACCTTAGCCAATACAGCACACCAAACCTTAAAGCACCCGATTCAGCGTGGCCTGTACCTGTGCAAACTGCATGGCGTTGAGGCTAACTTAGAAACCAATACAGCCATGCCAACGGCATTCCTTTTGCAGCAAATGGCATGGCGCGATAATTTGGAGGAGAGTGCAGATGATTTTTCTGCACTCGATGCATTGGCGACTGAAGTCGACTCGGCATATCAGGCTGCGTTGGTTGAATTAGCCGAAGCAATGGATCGGACGCATAATTACCAGCGGGCAGCCGAATTGCTTCGCGGCCTATTGTTTATCGATAAATTTGCTACTGAATTAGATGACGCCATTGCGGCACTTGCTTGAGTTAAAGATCAATGGCTTTATTACAAATTTCTGAACCCGGTATGTCGCTTGCGCCGCACCAGCGTCGCATTGCCATTGGTATCGACCTCGGTACCACCAACTCCTTGGTTGCGGTAGTACGCGACGCTCTGCCTAAGGTCTTGGCGGATGAGCAAGGACGCGAATTGCTTCCATCGGTTGTACGCTACTTACCAAATGGTCGAACCCAAGCTGGATTTGAGGCGCTCGAGAGCGTAGTCAGCGATCCCAAGAATACGATTGTGTCAGTCAAGCGCTTTATGGGTCGCGGCCTTGGTGATGTAGATCATTTGGAAAACGCCCCATACGACTTTGTCGATCAACCCGGTATGCTGAAGTTGCGGACGGTAGCGGGCGACAAGAGTCCAATTGAAGTGTCCGCGGAAATCTTAGCGCGCCTACGGCAGTTGGCTGAAGATTCGGTGAATGATGACATCGTTGGTGCTGTGATTACGGTTCCAGCTTACTTTGATGATGCCCAGCGGCAGGCCACAAAAGATGCCGCCAAATTAGCAGGGGTCGAGGTTCTGCGCCTGCTCAATGAACCAACTGCAGCAGCCATTGCCTATGGACTCGATAACGCATCCGAAGGGCTTTATGCGGTCTATGATTTAGGCGGAGGCACCTTTGATATCTCCATTTTGCGGATGAGCAAAGGCGTCTTCGAAGTCTTATCTACCGGTGGTGATTCGGCATTGGGCGGCGATGATTTTGACCATCGCCTGTACTGCTGGGTGATCGAGCAAGCCAAGTTAGCCCCTATTTCGATTCAAGACCACCGCGCTTTGCTGATGGCCTGCAAAACAGCCAAAGAACAGCTAAGCCACAATCCCTTGGCGCGAGTACACCAGACACTGAGCGATGGTACGGTCGTAAATGTGGGTGTTAGTCAGGCACAATTTTTTGAGATGACCCAAAACTTAGTCGCTAAAACATTGTCAGCAGTACGCAAGGCATTACGGGATTCTGGACTCAAGGCAGAAGAAATCAAAGGCGTTGTTATGGTGGGCGGCGCAACGCGCATGCCGCATGTGCAGCGCGCAGTGGGTGAGCTCTTTGGTACAGCCCCATTAAATAATCTGAATCCCGATCAAGTGGTTGCCATGGGCGCTGCAATGCAAGCCGACTTGCTGGCCGGTAACCAAGGCAAGAATGAAGAATGGCTATTGCTGGATGTGATTCCGCTCTCCCTTGGGATTGAGACCATGGGTGGGTTAGTGGAAAAGATTATTCCGCGAAACACACCTATACCCGTTGCTCGGGCACAAGAATTCACGACCTTCAAAGATGGGCAAACTGCGTTGGCTTTGCATGTGGTTCAGGGCGAGCGTGAGACATCGGCCGATTGCCGCTCACTTGGCCAGTTTGAGCTCCGCGGTATACCACCCATGGTTGCTGGAGCGGCACGTATTCGGGTGACCTTTCAGGTGGACGCCGATGGCTTGTTATCGGTGCGCGCTACCGAGCAGGGCTCGGGTGTTGAAGCCTCGATCGATATCAAACCATCCTATGGTTTAAGCGATGCAGACATTACACGGATGCTCCAAGACGGCTTTGCATCTGCCCAGGTTGATTTAAAAGCAAGAGCCCTGCGTGAAGAGCAAGTATCAGCCCAGCGCTTACTGGATGCGGTGCAGGCCGCAGTAACCAGCGATGGATATTTATTAAATGATGCCGAGCGTACTGCAGTGGAGCAAGCCATGGCAACATTGCAAGGCATTCTGTCCTCAGAAGAAGATAGCGATGTGTTGCGACGCGCTGTTGATCATGCCGCTAAAGCAACCGATGATTTTGCGCAAAAGCGCATGAATGCGAGTATTCAAAAGGCCTTAACGGGCAAAAGCGTTTCCGAAATTTAATTAAACGATTGAGATCAAGCAATGACCCAAATTGTGATTTTGCCGCACACTGAATACTGCCCCGAGGGTGCAGTGCTCGAGGTTTCTCCCGGTACCAGCATTTGCGAGGCCTTGCTGGAAAACGATATCCCCATTGAGCATGCGTGCGACATGGTATGTGCCTGCACTACCTGCCACGTGATCGTACGTGAAGGCTTTAACAGCCTGAATGAACCAGATGAAAACGAGGAAGATTTGCTGGATCGGGCATGGGGACTCAATCCTTTATCGCGCCTGTCGTGCCAGGCCATTATTGCGAAAGACGACCTCGTAGTTGAGATACCAAAATACTCGATCAACCACGCCAAAGAAAATCATTAGTCGCCCAAAATACGGGCAGCTTTGCAAATGATTTATAGTGCTTGAGCATGGCATCCATCTTTATTTCTGAGTTCATTACTCCACAAGCGCTCGAGCAGTTGCGCTCCAAGCACAATGTTACATATGAGCCCGAAGCGTATCTTGATCGAGCCCATCTCATTGCATCGCTGCATTCGGTTGATGCGCTGATCGTACGTAATTTGACCCGCGTTGATCAAGCGCTGCTCAATGGCGCTCCGCGATTGAAGGTGGTTGGCCGTTTAGGAGTTGGCCTTGAAAATATTGATCTGCCAGGATGTGCTGAGCGCACGATCACCGTTATTCCAGCTACGGGCGCTAATGCGGAGTCAGTGGCCGAATACGTGGTTGGTGCTGCACTCGTTTTAATGCGCGGTATGTTGCCAGCAACAACACAAACCCTGGGCGGCTCTTGGCCAAGGGCCCATTATTCTGGTTTTCATGAGCTTTCAGGCAAAACCATGGGTATTGTTGGTCTTGGCAGTATTGGCCGGGTTAGTGCAAAAAAAGCGCGGGCTTTTGGTTTGCAGTGCCTTGCATATGATCCGGCGCTGCAAGGAAACTCAACCGATCTAGATGGTGACCCAGTACCACTGCTCCCATTAGACCAATTGCTTGCTAGCAGCGATGTCGTTTCACTTCACCTTCCGTTGTTGCCACAAACACGCGGTTTATTCTCAGCCTCAGTCCTTGATCAAATGAAGCAGGGCGCCTTTCTGATTAATACCGCACGTGGTTCGATTGTGGATGAGCTAGCTCTCGCTGACCGTTTGCGTTCGGGCCGCCTCGGCGGTGCGGCAATCGATGTTTTTGAACACGAACCAGCAAAAGATTTATCCCACTTTGCGAATATCCCCAATCTGATTCTGACACCGCACGTATCGGGCTTAACCCATGAGAGCAATGATCGGGTGTGTGCTCTCATTGCCAATAAGGTCATGCAATATTTTGAAGTGCAGCAGTAAACACGCCTAAATGGATTTGCATTTATGACTCCCTCTTTGCGATCCAGGCTGACATCGATTCTTCCGGGCCTGATTGTCTGCATCGTTATTGCCCTTTCTACCGGCTTTCTTTCCGCAAACTATGGCGGTCCCCAGCTGCTGTATGCCTTACTGATTGGCCTATCCCTTCATTTTCTGTATTTAAACGAGCGGGTTAAAGCGGGTATTGATTTTTCATCGAAGACTATCTTGCGTATTGGCGTTGCCCTATTGGGCATTCGCATTACCTTTGGCGATATCAGTGAGATTGGCTTCAGTGCAGCCGCTATCGTGGTATTTGCAGTAGCAACGACAGTGGTATTGGGCGTCGTGTTGGCGCGCGTCTTGGGGTTTTCTCGCGATTTTGGTTTGATTGCCGGCGGCTCGGTTGGTATTTGCGGCGCTTCTGCTGCGCTGGCAGTGGCATCGGTATTGCCTAAAACGAAAGCGAACGAGCAATTTACCTTGCTGGTCGTTGTTGGGGTTACCGTGCTCTCTACCATTGCGATGGTGGTCTATCCCTTCATTTTGCAAATGCTGGATATTGGCTCCATGGATGCCGGCATCTTCATTGGTACGACCATTCATGATGTGGCTCAGGTGGTAGCAGCCGGAATGTTGTTTGGTCCGGAGGCGGGCGATGTTTCAACCGTAGTGAAACTCTTTCGAGTGGCTTTATTGCTTCCAGTAGTGCTTGTAATCTCTATTTTCTTTGCGAGCCAGTCGGCTGGTAAAGTCGGCGTCCAGAGTTTTAAGCTCATTCCTCTGTTTCTGCTTGGTTTTGTGGCGCTGTCCCTCATTGCATCGATGCAAATGGTTAGTCCTGCGACTGTCGAAACCATCAGCGGCATTTCGCGGTGGATGCTGGTGATAGCGATTGCGGCAGCCGGTCTGAAGACCAATTTTCAGGAGCTGGCTCAATTGGGCTGGAAGCCCGTGATTCTGCTGGTGGTAGAAACCCTCTACATAGCCCTGGTAGCGGCTGGATTGATGGTTCTTTTGTAATCCTTTTTCAAGCTAAAATAGTAAACAAGACTATGGCTACCTACAATACTGAAACCGTTCTCTCGATTCACCATTGGAACGATACCTTGTTTAGTTTTACGACTACCCGCAATCAGGGCCTGCGCTTTCGCAATGGCCACTTCTTAATGATTGGTCTGGAAGTCGATGGTAGGCCTTTAGCTCGCGCCTATAGCGTTGCCAGCCCGAACTATGCTGAGCACCTCGAGTTTCTAAGCATCAAGGTGCCTGATGGCCCCTTAACCTCGCGTCTGCAGCACATCAAAGTAGGTGACCCTATTCTGGTGAGCGAAAAATCGGTTGGCACTTTGGTGATTGATGACCTGAATCCCGGTAAGCACCTCTACCTCTTTAGTACCGGTACCGGTTTGGCCCCGTTTATGAGCATCATTCGTGACCCCGATACCTATGAGCGCTTTGAGAAGGTGGTGCTCATTCATGGCGTTCGCCTTGTGAACGAATTGGCATACGGCGAATACATCAAGAATGAATTAACCCAAGATGAGTACATTGGCGAGCTTGTACAAAAGCAGCTGATTTATTACCCTACAGTTACCCGCGAGGCATTTAAGCAAACCGGGCGTCTGACGACAGCCATTGAGTCGGGCCAACTCTTCAAAGACATTGGTTTGCCGCCCCTCGATCCCAAAACGGATCGCGGCATGATTTGTGGCAGTCCTGCCATGCTGAAAGAAACCTGCGCGATGTTAGACGCTAGGGGCTTTGTGGTTTCGCCCAGTCTTGGGCAGCTCGGGGATTATGTGTTTGAGCGGGCGTTTGTTGAGAAGTAATCGCCAGCTATTCAAGCAGCCAGATTAGATCAGTAAAGCCCGGCTGATGTTGGAGAGCACAATCTGCGCTATCTGAATTAAAACCAACAAGATGAGTGGTGATAAATCAAGCGGGCCCATGCTCGGCAAGATGCGTTTGATAGGGGCGAGCAGTGGATTGAGTATCTCGGACAGCATGTATTGCGTCGGCGATCCACGACCAACCCACGACAAGAGTACGTTGGCGATGATTAGAACAACCAAGATCGATAGAACAAGGCCCATTAGCTCTAGACCGGAGACAATGATGAGACCGCCAATCGATGGAATGTTGCCGAGCAGTAAGCCAATCAGCAGCACTTTAGCCAGCACAACCAGATAGGCCCCGATCAGGCAGGCGCTATCAATGCGCCCGACGCTCGGAATCAATTTGCGCAGGGGCATGACCAGCCAGTTTGTCAGCGGCATGAGGTAAAGGCCAATGGGGTTGCCAGAATGGGGCGACAAATTAAATTTCAGGTACTGCAAATAACAGCGCAATAGGCACGCACCGCCAATCACCGTGATGGCGATTTCAGAAAGGAGATTGGCAATTTCAAGCAGCATGATGAATACCCTTTATTGCTCTTCTTCGCGGCGCAAATGGGGGAACAAAATGACGTCACGAATATTGGGCGCATCAGTGAGCAGCATTACTAGCCGGTCGATACCAATTCCGCAGCCACCGGTTGGGGGCATGCCATACTCGAGTGCGCGGATAAAGTCGTGGTCAAAGTACATCGCTTCTTCATTGCCTGCTTCTTTTTGTTCCACCTGCTTATGGAAGCGCTGCGCTTGGTCTTCAGCATCATTGAGCTCAGAAAAGCCGTTGGCAATTTCACGGCCGGTGATGAAGAGTTCAAAGCGCTCAGTCACGCCAGGGCGGGTATCGGATTCGCGGGCAAGGGGGCTGACTTCAATCGGGTAGTCAATGATGTAGGTTGGCTCCCATAAATGGTGCTCGGCTACCAATTCAAAGAGGGCTAACTGCAAGGCGCCAATGCCTGCATTCTTTAGTGCTGGTGCATTAATATCTCCCCCGCCTTTTTTGAGCTCCGTACGAATGAATTCAGCGTCCTCCAGTTGATCCGGGGTATAGCTCTTTTTGGACTCCGGACCATACTTTAGGATAGCTTCGGTAATCGTCAGGCGCTGAAACGGCTTACTTAAATCAAGTAGGCGGCCTTGGTGAGTGAGGGTGGCAGTACCCTGCGCATCAATCGCAGCGGCACGAATCAACCCTTCCGTAAAGTCCATTAGCCATTTGTAATCGGTATAGGCCGCATAAAACTCCATCATCGTAAATTCGGGGTTATGGCGCGGACTCACACCTTCGTTGCGGAAATTGCGATTGATTTCAAAAACGCGTTCAAACCCACCCACGACCAAACGCTTAAGGTAGAGCTCGGGTGCGATGCGTAAAAACATCTGCATATCGAGCGCATTGTGGTGCGTCATAAAAGGCTTTGCAGTTGCGCCGCCTGGAATGGGGTGGAGCATGGGGGTCTCGACCTCCATGAAGTTGGCCTCCAGCATATGGCGACGTAAAGAGGCAATTGCTTTACTGCGGGAGATAAAGGTCGCGCGGGTATCGGGACTGACGATTAGGTCAACGTAGCGCTGACGGTACTTGGTCTCCAAATCGGAGAGGCCATGAAACTTATCGGGTAGGGGGCGCAGGGATTTGCTGAGGAGTCGTAAAGTGCTGCACTCGACCGAGAGTTCGCCTTTATTCGTTTTAAATAAATGCCCCTCAGCTGCAATGAAGTCACCCATGTCCCAGTGCTTGAACGCATTGTGAATATCAGCGCCGCTGATTTCATCGCTGATGTAAAACTGAATTTGCCCGGTGCGGTCTTGAATCGTCGCAAAACTGGCTTTACCCATCACGCGTTTCAGAACCATGCGCCCAGCGACTTTGACCATCACCTTTTTGGCGGCCAACTCTTCTTTATTGAAGCCATCGTAATGCGCATGCAGATCGGCTGCATGGTGCGTTGGGACAAAGTCGTTCGGAAATGCCACGCCTTTGGCGCGCAGCTGCGCTAACTTTTCACGGCGCTCAGAAATGATGTGGTTTTCATCTACTACTTCTGGCGCATTGTCAGGGGTTTGGGCTTTATCGTTCATGGGGTTTGAGCTAATCAGAGTAATTAAACGCCTTGCTTCAGGCTGGCTTCAATAAAGGCATCGAGATCGCCATCCAATACTTTTTGGGTATTGGAGATCTCAACGTTGGTGCGCAAATCTTTAATCCGGCTTTGATCTAAAACATACGATCGAATTTGATGACCCCAACCCACATCGGTTTTATTGGCCTCCAATTTATCTTGCTCAACCCGGCGTTTTTGCATTTCGTGTTCATAGAGGCGTGACTTCAGCATGGTCATGGCCTCAGCGCGATTGCGGTGCTGGCTGCGGTCATTTTGGCACTGGACCACAATACCGGTCGGAATATGGGTTAGTCGGACTGCAGAGTCCGTTTTATTGATGTGCTGACCGCCGGCACCCGAAGCACGGTAAGTATCGGTACGAATATCGGCTGGATTGACGTCAATCTCAATCGAATCATCGATTTCAGGGTAAACGTAGATGCTGGCAAAGGAGGTGTGGCGGCCGCCCGATGAATCAAAGGGCGATTTACGTACTAGGCGATGCACCCCAGTCTCGGAGCGGAGGTGACCATAGGCATATTCCCCATCAATCTTGATGGTGGCACTCTTAATGCCAGCCACGTCACCATCGGACTCTTCCAGAATCTCAGTTTTATAGCCTTTACGCTCACAGTACTTGAGATACTGGCGAAACAGCATGCTCGCCCAGTCGCAAGCCTCAGTTCCGCCGGCGCCCGCCTGAATGTCAATAAAGCAATTGCAGGGGTCCATCTCACTGTGAAACATACGACGAAACTCGAGGTCTGCAATAACTTTGCTGTAACCCTCGGTATCAATCTCAATTGCGGCTAAGGTCTCAAAATCACTTTCTTCTTTGGCCATCTCAAATAATTCGAGGGCGCCGGTAATATTCGTATTGAGATTGGTTAGAGTGGAAACCACCCCATCCAATAATTTTTTTTCTTTGCCGAGCGCTTGGGCGCGTTTTTGGTCATCCCAAATCGTGGGATCTTCCAGAATGGAATTAACTTCCGTTAGGCGACGTGACTTGACGTCGTAGTCAAAGATACCCCCGAAGTGCTTGCTCGCGTATGAGCAGATCTTGAAGGGTATTGGAGATGAGGTTGAGTTGTTCGGCTTCCATGCTGCCGATTATAAAGTCAAGCGGCCTTTAGGCGCCTGTCTTGCTCGGCTCGTCTAGGGCCTCAATCATGAGTTGTACCCGTGTTTGGCCACCGAAGCGATCTGCAACCAAGCGGTACGCTAAATGCGCCCGTGCTGGCAGGGTTTGGGTATGGTTGAACCAGACCCCACCCACCGGCTTATCCCCCGGAGCACTGCCGACCGGCTTCAGTTGCAGTCGCAGGTGTTTTTCTTTCATTAAGGCTTGGCTAATCACTTCAAATTCACCATAAAAGACCGGCTGCGGGAAGCCTTGGCCCCAAAGTTCTTCTGCCAACAGGTCGCCTATCTCTGCAGTCAACTCATCGGGACGTAGGCTACCGTCATGAATGTATTGCCTAGCCAATAGCGCATCGTCGAGTAATTCATCGGCAACTTCTTGAAAGCAGGCGTCAAAACGGGCAAAGCTCGCTTGATCAATCGTCAGGCCGGCTGCCATGGCATGGCCACCAAATTTGAGAATGAGGCCAGGCTCGCGCTTGGAAACCAAATCCAATGCATCGCGCAGATGAAAACCATTGATCGAACGGCCTGATCCACGCAATTGCGACTGCGCATCTTCGGTATCGGCTGGAGCGAATACGATGGCGGGGCGATTGAAGCGTTCCTTTAGGCGCGAGGCAACAATACCGACGACGCCTTGATGCCAGTTGGCATTCCACAGGCAGAGGGCAGAGCGAGCTGCTGCAAGACCATCCAACTGCTCTTCTGCTAAATGAGCCAAGGCCGCCTCTTGCATGCCGCCCTCAATCACCCGGCGTTCGCGGTTAATGCGATCAAGCTCTTGGGCAATGCGCAGTGCGACATCGGCATCGTCTGCCAGCAGCAACTGAATTCCCAAAGTCATATCGGCTAGACGCCCAGCAGCATTGAGCCTAGGGCCAATAGCAAACCCCAAATCGCCCGCCGTGGCTTTGCGAATATCGCGACCCGCGACATTAAATAAAGCAGCGATACCCGGCTGTCCAATTCCTTGGCGCATACGCCGCAGGCCGTTGGCAACCAAAATACGGTTGTTGTAATCGAGCTGCGCAACATCGGCTACGGTGCCTAAGGCAACCAAGTCGAGCAGATTTTCAATCTTGGGTTGTGTATCTGTCGTGAAGATTCCGCGTTGACGAAGTTCGGCACGCAAGGCAATCAGCAGATAAAACACCACACCAACACCAGCCAGTGCTTTGCTGGGAAAACCACAACCGGTTTGGTTGGGGTTAACGATTGCCAGCGCACGGGGTATGCGATCACCGGGAAGATGATGGTCTGTGATGATGACGTCCATGCCCAATTCGCGCGCACGCTCGACACCCGCATCACTGGCAATGCCGTTATCCACCGTAATCAGAATTGCAGGCTTGGGCGTTTGTGTAGCAGCAAGCTCCACTACTTCGGGTGTAAGGCCGTAGCCCATCGTAAAGCGATTGGGCACTAAAAAATGAATATTCGTATTCGGGCCGCCGAGCAAACGTAGGCCTCGAACAGCCACAGCACAAGCGGTAGCACCATCGCAGTCATAGTCGGCAACAACCAGCATTGGCTTATTTTCAGCTAGGGCGTCTGCAAGGATTGAAGCGGTAGAAAGGCACTGGCTTAACTGGGTTGGGGAGATTAAATGCTTGAGCTCCAGAGCTAGTTCATCAGAGGTCGATACGCCACGTGCAGCATAGAGTCTAGCCAGCAATGGATGCAGTCCTCCACTACTTAGGGCGTCTGCCGCCTCAAGCGAAAACTCGCGCTGCCGAAAAACGGAATCAATCACGCTGCTTTGGACCCCGTTAATTCTTGCCAGCTGAGTAAAGTCGGAGCGCGCCAAAAGGCCCAGGATCCCTTTTTGATAGCGCTCTTTTGAATCGTGCGCTTACGTAGCACGCCATTCGGAAAGTCAATCAGCTCGAGTTCATCAAGTGTTTCGTCCAGTAAGGCAGATTGCAGTATTGGCCAAATCGCGGCTGGATCCTTCAGCCAAGCAAACCCACCGATCAGGGTATCGGCAGTGACTGCGCCACTACACGGAATAGTGAGGTGATGGGCGATCCCCTTTAAAACTGGATGATCGGTGATGATGTGGGTTGCTGCTCGAATTTCATTTGGAGCCTGTAAATCGTCAATGGAGCCGATGCCACTGATCCAAACCGAATTAATGGCAGGCAGACCATTCGCTTGGCGCGCTTCGTTAGTCGGACTAATGTGCCATAGCATCTGAATTTCATTTTGCAATTTACGCCAAGCGCGGGCTTTACCGTCTTCCGCGGTGTCACGCGGCAACCACCAATCGATATTGCGGCCGTGCGCCTGATCAACGGAATGGGTTGCCAGGCTTGCAAAGTGAGCCGGCTTTATAAACCAGTGGCATGCGTCGGCAGCCAGGATATCAGCCTTGAATTCATCTTGAAATAGGGGCTTTGCTTCTTCAAGCAGGGCGGCTGACTCAGCGGTGGTGAGCGGAATGTGATCGGGGTGCATCAAGACTAAATGGTCGCGGGTGGCGTGCAGGTGAACTGGCTGAATGCAGGCCAGTACAGTATTCGAATCAATAGCGCCTCCTTGTAGGCCGAGCAATGCAAATGGGGCCGAGGGCACACTATCGCCCAGCAAAAAGCGCTCGTGCGGCAGGCCCTGTGTGGGCATGGTCTGTAGGGAGTCAGCCACAGCATCATCGCCAGACAGAAGGAGGGTAAATTGTCTTTTTGTTGTCATTCTTCTGATTTTAGGTGCCATTTACCCATTTCTCCAGCCGGGGCGTCACTATTCACTAAACTAAGGGTATGTTTAAACTCCCCATCGAACTGGAAATTGGCCTACGGTATACCCGTTCGCGGCGCAGTAAGGCGGTAGGCAAGCGCGATGGCTTCCTGTCCTTTATCTCCGGGATATCGACTGCGGGCATTGCCCTTGGGGTTGCAGCCCTCATCGTCGTGCTTTCGGTTATGAATGGTTTCCAAAAAGAAGTGCGCGATCGCATGCTTTCGGTGCTCTCCCATATTGAAATTACTGCCCCGGACGGTCTCTCCGATTGGCAATCGCTTTCAGCAAAGGTAGCCAGTCAGCCCCATGTGCTTGGCGTGGCACCCATGGTGAGCTCCCAAGGCTTGCTTAGCCGGGGTGAGGTGATGCGCGGCGTAGCAGTGCGCGGCGTATCTCCATCGGAAGAAGGCAGCGTATCGGATTTACCCAAGCAATTTGTGGCGGGCGAGATTGCGGATCTGCGCCCTGGAAGTTTTGGTGTGGTGCTGGGAGCGCAGTTAGCCAATATGCTGGGTGTGCGCTTAGGCGATCGTGTCAACTTGATTGTTCCCGAAGGTGACCTGACCCCGGCCGGGATGATGCCTCGAATGCGCGCACTGAATGTGGTGGGCGTGGTTGATAGCGGCCATTATGAATACGATAGTTCGTTAGCCATCTTGCATTGGCAAGATGCAGCCGCTTTGCTGCGCTTACGCGACCCATCGGGCTTACGCGTTAAGGTCGATGACATGCAACGCGCCCCGCAAATTGCCAATCAATTGGCTAGTCTTGTGCCACAAGCGTTATGGGTAACCGACTGGTCACGCTCGAACCGCAATTGGTTTGCAGCAGTGCAGACCGAAAAGAAAATGATGTTCATTATTTTGACCCTCATTATTGCGGTCGCTGCATTTAATTTGGTGTCGACCTTAGTGATGACCGTCAATGAGAAGCAGGCCGACATCGCCATTTTGAGAACCATGGGCGCAAGCCCGGGTTTAATCCAGCGGATCTTTTTAATTCAGGGCCTCGCGATTGGCTTGCTGGGTTCGCTCGGCGGGGTTGGTCTAGGTTTGCTGATAGCACTCAATATTGATGTGATTGTGCCCACCATTGAGGCTATTTTCCGCGTGCAATTTTTACCGCGCGACATTTACTTTATTAGTCAGCTGCCATCGGATGTGCGACTTAATGACGTACTCACTGTCGGCTTGATGGCCTTCGGCCTCTCCATTTTGGCAACGCTCTATCCTAGCCGCCGTGCAGCAAATGTCCAGCCTGCGGAGGCATTGCGTTATGAGTGATCAGGCATTGGTTTTGAGTGCACGCGGTCTTGCCAAGACGTATGGCAAAGGCACTACCGCGGTCGAGGTGCTGAAGGCCATTGATTTAGATGTGGCGCAGTCGGAGAAGGTGGCGATTGTGGGTTCATCCGGTTCGGGTAAGAGCACCTTATTGCATTTATTGGGCGGCCTAGATGCGCCAAGCGCAGGCCAAGTTACTTTAGCCGGTTCAGATTTAAACCTCCTTTCAGTTTCCGCCCTAGATCGCTTGCGCAATCAGTACCTCGGATTTATTTATCAATTTCATCACCTCTTAGATGAATTCACGGCGGCGGAGAATGTTGCTTTGCCGCTGCGCATTCGGGGTTTAAGCAAAGACGAAGCGCTTGAGCGAGCGAATGTCATGTTGATGGCCGTCGGACTGCAAAAGCGGGTTATGCATACCCCGGGCGAACTTTCTGGTGGCGAGCGCCAACGCGTTGCTGTCGCCCGCGCCTTGGTTGGCAACCCGGCCTGCGTTCTAGCGGACGAACCCACCGGCAACTTGGATACTGAAACTGCCGACAGCGTATTTGATTTGATGCTGGACGTGGCTAAAGAGCAGGACACTGCATTTGTGATTGTGACCCACGATCCTATTCGGGCGCGGCGCTGCGATCGCATCTTACGCCTGGACCATGGCAGTTTAAATCCCATTCCTATTGAGGCCAATTAAGGTATGTGGCTTGATACCCACTGCCATCTAGACGCCCCCGAATTCGCATCCCATTTAGGCGGAGTCATTGAGTCTGCCGCAAAAAATCAAGTACAGGGCATATTGCTGCCGGCAGTCAAGGCCAGCGATGCCCCAAACATTCGTGCCCTAGTAGCCCAGTATGCGCAGAACATGCCGGGGCTTGTTTACACCCTTGGTATTCATCCGCTGTATGTCGAGCAGTCGACGCAAGCCGATCTTGATTTACTTGCCAGCGAAGTCGAGATCTCACTTCATGACCCACGCTTTGTTGGCATCGGTGAAATTGGCCTGGATTACTTTGTTGAGGGACTTGACCGTACCCGTCAGGCTTATTTTTTTGAGCAGCAATTGGATTTAGCACAGGCGCATGGCTTGCCAGTCGTCATGCACGTTCGGCGCTCACAAGATGCGATCTTAAAAGCCTTGCGTCAGCGCCGTATTCGGAGTGGAATCGCCCATGCATTTAATGGCAGCATGCAACAAGCAGAGCAATTTATTCAGCTGGGGTTTAGGTTGGGGTTTGGCGGCGCTGCAACCTATACTCGCGCATTGCAAATTCGGCGCCTCGTAACGCAATTACCTCTCAGTAGTCTGGTAACAGAAACCGATGCGCCTGATATTCCGCCGGCGTGGTTACGCGAGGAGGGAATAGCGCACAATGCACCGCAATTCATTCCGCGGATTGGGGCGGAACTTGCCGCCTTGAGGCAGATGGACATCACTGATTTTGCTGCTGCAAGCTGGAGTAATGCGCTGACCGCGCTACCGCGTTGGTCGGCTAGCCTCAATCCACTTCGTAGCAAATAATTCCCTTGCGCTATGCAATTACGGCGTGGATCGCCGGGGGAACGCTCCCCTTTTTATTTTCAACACTACCAGCCAATGCGCTGCTGATGACCGCTTTGGCTTTGATGGCCACTGCATCGCTCCTGCTTATTCCGGTGGCACTGCTGCGCAAAGTGGCCATCCTCTTGATGTGTGCTCTTGCGGGTCTGGCCTGGAGTTTATATTTTGTTCAGCAGCGCTTGCAGTACGATTTTCCGGCAGCGCTGGAAGGAGTCGACCTGCAGATTGATGGGCGAGTGGATGGCTTGCCGCGCGGCGATCACCAAGGCGCTACCTTTGCTTTTGTGATTTCAAGCTACACGCGATTACCACGTGGGGCAGATATTGATATTAAGAAATTACCGAGGCGGGTCTATCTGACGTGGTCGTCTGCTTGGCGCGAGTCAGAGCAGATACCAATCATTCAGCCGGGTCAGCAATGGCAGTTGCGTGTGAAGTTCAAGCGACCTCATGGCGTAATCAATCCACACGGCTTTGATTTTGAGCAGTGGCTTTTTCATCAGGGATATGGCGCATACGGCTCGATTCGTTCGGGCGAGAAGATCGAGCAGGCGGCTCCATGGACTTTTTCACAATGGATTGAAAGCAATCGCTGGAGTTTACGTAACAAGATTAAGCGCCTATTGCATGACAACAGACCGTATGCAGGAGTTTTGGTTGCGCTCGTGATGGGTGATCAAAATGCGATTGATCAGGCGGATTGGCGGGTGTTTAATGCAACGGGAATTGGCCACCTAATTTCTATATCGGGACTCCATGTCACGATGCTGGCTGGATTGGGCGCACTAATGGCATCGCGCGTATGGCGGCGCGGCAGTTTGCCTCTGGTGATGCCAGTACCCCGCGTTACAGCAGCTGCCGGTTTTATCACTGCCTTCTTTTATGCCTGGATCGCAGGCTTTCAGATACCGGCGCAGCGGACCATGTATATGGTGGGGGTAGTGGCGATTGCGGTCTGGTCGGGCAGACTCCCACGTGCCTTTGATATCTGGTGGTGGGCCTTGGCAGTGGTATTGATATTAGATCCGATGGCTGCCTACACTCCAGGTTTTTGGCTCTCGTTCGGCGCGGTTGCTGCCATTTTGTATGCGATGGGGGACTCCAGTGGATTAATCGGCATCCCCACCGGAAAAGAGCTTGAGGTAAGCAGTCGAGAGCGATTGATTCAGGCTTTAAAAGAGGCTTGTCGCTTGCAAGCCGTTGTCACCTTAGCCTTAATTCCATGCACGCTATATTGGTTTTACCAATTCTCGGTTGTATCGCCCTTAGCAAATGCAATTGCGATTCCTCTGGTGAGTTACATCGTTACACCGCTTGCCATGATTGGTGTTGTGATGCCGGATGCATTGGCGAGACCACTCCTACTGTTGGCGCATACCGTAATGGAGTGGCTTGCGCTACTCTTAAAGTTAATGGCAAGTTGGGATTGGGCGGTGGCCCATTCACATCAGCCTAACTTGCTACTGCTGGCTTTGTCCCTCATCGGTATCGCCATGGCTATTCGTCCAGGATCAATCCGCGAGACCATTGCATCGCGACTGGCGGGTTGCGCTTTATGCGCCTGCCTGTTTATTCCGCCAAAGACGGATTTAGCCTATGGTGAATTTCAGGCTACGGTGCTCGATATTGGTCAAGGCACTGCAGTGCTAATCGAGACCCAATCGAAAAGGCTCCTATACGACACAGGTCCAATCCAAGGAAAGAAAGACGATGCGGGAGAACGCATCATCTTGCCTTTTTTCAGGGGAGAGGGAATTCATCACATTGATCGTATGGTGATTAGTCATAGTGATAGCGATCACGTGGGCGGCGCCCAAACCCTATTGCGCGAGATTGCCTTTGACTCCATGCTGGGCTCTTTGCCTGACCATAATCCATTGCTGCGGGCGTTGCGCCAACAACACATCCCAGTTCTTCCATGTCGATATGGGCAGTCATGGCGCTGGGATGGGGTCGACTTTTTAGTCTGGCATCCGCATGAGGAGATCAATTTTGATGCGAGCCATTATGGCGGCAAGCCCAATGAAATGAGTTGTGTCCTTGAGGTACGCAATCGCGCTGCTTCTTTTTGGATGACCGGGGATGCCGAGCGCGATGCTGAAGCCGCATTGGTGGGGCGTTTACGCCATCAACCCATCCCAAGGCAAGGGCGTAGCGTCATCTTCATGGCGCCCCACCATGGAAGTAAAACCTCATCCTCATTGGAATTACTAAAGGCAATAAATCCGGATTGGGCATTTGCGCAAAATGGTTACCGCAATCGCTATAACCACCCGCACCCAACGGTACGTGCCCGCTATCAGGAGTTAGGCATTCCATTTTTACAAACCCCGAGTACGGGCGCTCAGTTGTGGCGTTTCGGAAATACGACTGGACAAAAAAATACGCCTACCCTGTTGCGTGAGGATAGGCGTCGTATTTGGCATGACCGAGGCAGTCAGCCATAGCGAAAAGACCGAATCGTCTTAATGCTGTTTGAGTTCCTTGTTCCAATTGCGCTCCTGAAACACAGAGCGGGGCGCATCGGGATCGAGTTCCTCGACGGGAATAAATTTTTGCCTAGAGCTCGACTTGCTCGGCTTTTTGGGTTGCTCTGCAGGCGTTTCAGAGACCTTGGTATCAACGGGAGTTTCTGTTGGTGATTTCATAGTAGTAAAAAAATGGAATGGGTTCTAGAAAGTGCTTCTAAAGTACCTTACGTCTTTTAACTTTTGCGGCGATTGCAGTAGGTGCAGAGATTTCCAGAGATGGCAACCAGAAAATAAGCAATCATGCCGATCGCAAAGATGGCGTAGTCACCGCTGCTGATAAAAACAACCAGACCTACCACGATCGTAACTGCGCTTAATACGCTGATTAAGGTTTTGGCAAACATGTGTTCATTCCCCTTTTGCGACAAAAATTATCATTCTCAATCTAGAGGTGTCAATAGCGGCTTGCTCAATGCCCTCGGATTGCCGTACATCAATAGAAAAAGGATACTTTCGTATCCCGTTGTTCTATATCACTAAATTTGGTTGCGGGGACAGGATTTGAACCTGTGACCTTCGGGTTATGAGCCCGACGAGCTGCCAGACTGCTCCACCCCGCGTCTGAGACTGTGATTCTAGCATTTTTAAGCCTTCTCTGTCGAGCTTTATTGCTGAATTGCGCTGTTTCTCACCGAATTTATCTTCTATTTCTCGGTCATTTAGACCCCCCTAAGGAGTAACATATTGCCGTGCAACACCAATTAAGGCAGTTTCATGTCCATTAGTAATCCCGAATACTCAAGCTCAACCTTACTTAAGCCTGTTGACCTCCATAGCAGCGGCGATGGCGGCGAACACAAGAAGGGTTTGGGCGTCCTCATGCTGGCGGCAATTGGCGTAGTTTTCGGTGATATTGGTACTAGCCCCTTGTATGCCCTCAAAGAATGCTTTGATGCCGAACATGGCATTGCATACAGTCCTGAAGCCCTTTACGGGGTCATCTCCATGATGATCTGGGCTTTGATTTTGGTGGTGACCTTCAAATACGTCTTGTTCGTGATGCGCGCAGATAACAAGGGCGAGGGCGGCGTTCTATCCCTCATGGCCTTGGCACTGCGTTCCGTTAAAAGCGGCACGAAAGAGTATTTTGTTTTAATGATTCTGGGCATGCTGGGCGCCTGCATGCTAATTGGCGAGTCCGTCATCACGCCAGCGATCTCCGTATTGTCTGCAGTGGAGGGTATTGAGATTGCAACGCCAGCGTTAAAGCAATTCATTATCCCAATTGCCGTAGTCATTCTCTTTTGCCTCTTTGTGATCCAAAAATACGGCACTGCAATGGTGGGTAATTTATTTGGACCCGTTACATTAATTTGGTTTTTAGTGATTGCCGCGTTGGGCATATGGAACATCAGTAACGCTCCCGAAATTGCCTTGGCGTTTAATCCGATGTATGCCATGCGCTTTATTACAGACCATCCCTTAACCGCTTACATCGTAATGGGTGCTGTGGTACTGGTAGTGACTGGAGTAGAGGCGTTGTATTTGGATATGGGTCACTTCGGTCGCAACCCCGTACGTCTTGCCTGGCTCTTAATCGTGTTACCTAGCTTGCTACTCAATTATTTAGGGCAGGGCGCCTTGGTGCTCTCCAACCCTGAAGCCATTCGCAATCCTTTTTACATGATGGTGCCGGAATGGGCCCTTTGGCCGATGGTAGGCCTTGCCACAGCCGCAACCGTGATTGCATCCCAGGCTGTGATTTCCGGAACCTTCTCATTGGTGAGTCAGGCCATCTCCTTGGGCTTTTTGCCCCGCATGAATATTCTGCATACCTCTGATTCAGAGCGTGGACAGATTTACATCCCGATCGTGAACTGGGCTTTACTCGTTATGGTGATTGTGACCATTATCGAGTTTGGTGAATCGGTGAGCTTGGCCGCAGCCTATGGCCTCTCTGTTACCTCAACCATGCTGATTACTACCATCTTACTATCGGTTGTGATGCGGCGCGAATGGCATATCAACCCCATTTTGATTGCCTTACTTATCGTCTTTTTCTTTGCAGTCGACTTGGCTTTCTGGACCGCTACCTTGATCAAGATTAAGGATGGCGGCTGGTATCCGCTGCTGATAGCGCTAGTCTGCTTTACTTGCTTGATTACTTGGTACAAGGGTCGTAAGTTACTTCGCGATAAATTGATTAGCAATTCCATCCCGATGGAAGCGTTTGTTGGTAGTCTGCTGGCGCATCCGCCGCACCGCGTGGAAGGGACTGCGATCTTTTTAACTGCGCACATTGATTATGTGCCGGTAGCCATGCTGCACAACCTCAAACATAACCGCGTGATGCATGAACGAATCTTTTTCTTAAAGCTGAGTACATGGGATGTGCCTTATGTGAATGACAGTGAGCGCATCACCATGCGCGATCTGGGCGGTCAGGTGTTCTTGGTGCGTGCCGTCTATGGCTTTAAAGAAACGCCGGATATCAATTCGATCCTAACCCTGCTGGAGAAACAAGAAAACCTCACCTTTGATTTGATGGACACCTCTTTCTTTATCTCGAAAGACACCATCATTCCATCAGCATCCCCCGGAATGGCGCTATGGCAGGAAAGCCTCTTTTCGTGGATGATGCAAAACGCTGCAAAGCCATCGGACTTTTTCAAGATCCCAACTAATCGGTTGGTTGAGCTCGGCGCAAAGGTTGAAATTTGATTCGCCCCTCTTCTTTTCGCGTTTACCTTTCTGCTGCGTTTGCCTTTGGCTTAGTGCTGGGGATGGGTGCCGCACAAGCAACGCCGGCACAAGAGGCGGAACTCGAAAAATTAAACAAGATCGAGGCCGAACTAAGCCTGCAGCGCGAGTGGGCAGATTACCGCTGGAAAAAAGCATCTTCCGAGTGTTACCAAAGATATTTAGTCAATCGCTGCCTTAGTCAAGCGCGCGATCAGTATCGTAAAGAGATCGATCCGATTCGAACGCAAGAGGTTGAACTCAATGCGGCACAGCGCGAGCTACGTAAGCTGCTCAAAGATGAGCGTGACGCCAAGCGCCTTGCAGAAAAAGCAGATCCAACAAAAGCAGAAGAGCGCGCTAAAAATGTCCGTGCCTTTGAAGAAAAACAACAGGATGCCGCCAAGCGGGCTGCAGACCTAGAGGAGCGACGTAAAGATGCACCGCGTCGCGCACAAGAAAACAAAGCTGGTACCCAGTTACAGTAAAGAGCGTTATTTTGGCTAAAGCAAAAACCATTTATGTTTGTAATGCCTGCGGCGGTAGTACGCCGCGTTGGCAGGGCCAGTGCCCCGCATGCCAAGCTTGGAACACATTAGAGGAAAGCCTTTCAGAATCAACCTCGACGAATGCGCGCTTTCAGGGCTTAGCGCAGGCTGTCCCCCGTCAAAAGTTATCGGCCATCAAGGCCGAGGATATGCCGCGATTGCCAACGGGCGTAGACGAGTTTGATCGTGTCCTCGGCGGCGGCCTAGTACCTGGCGGCGTTGTCCTTATTGGCGGCGATCCAGGCATTGGTAAATCGACTCTATTGTTGCAAGCCTTGGCAGAAATGAGCGCTGCTGGTGTATCTGTTTTGTATAGTAGTGGCGAAGAATCGGCTGCGCAGATTGCGCTGCGAGCCAAGCGCATTGCCTTAGCTGCGCCACAATTGGAAGTTCTTGCTGAAATCCAACTCGAAAAGTTATTGACCACCATTGATGCTGCCCGCCCCCAAGTAGTCGTGGTGGATTCGATTCAGACGGTTTACTCGGATGCCTTAACCTCTGCGCCAGGCTCAGTTGCACAGGTGCGCGAATGTGCTGCGCAGCTCACCCGTTACGCTAAATCCACCGGTATTTGCATGCTGATGGTGGGGCACGTGACCAAAGATGGTCATCTCGCTGGCCCGCGGGTGCTGGAGCACATTGTCGATACCGTTCTGTATTTTGAGGGCGACACCCACTCTTCATTCCGTTTAGTGCGCTCGATTAAAAATCGCTTTGGCGCAGTGAACGAGCTCGGCGTTTTTGCCATGACCGAAAAAGGCCTCAAGGGTGTCTCTAATCCATCCGCCATCTTTTTATCGCAGCATGCGGAGATGGTGCCGGGTGCTTGCGTACTCGTTACACAAGAAGGCAGCCGCCCTTTATTGGTTGAAATCCAAGCATTAGTAGATACGGCCCACATTCCCAATCCAAGGCGTTTGGCAGTTGGCCTCGAGCAGCATCGCCTCGCAATGCTGCTGGCGGTATTGCATCGCCACGCCGGAATAGCCTGCTTTGATCAGGATGTATTTCTCAATGCCGTTGGTGGTGTGAAGATCTCTGAGCCGGCAGCTGACTTAGCAGTGCTCCTGGCAATTCAATCGTCGATTCGAAATCGCGCCTTGCCAAAAGAATTGATTGTCTTTGGTGAAGTCGGTTTAGCGGGAGAGATTCGCCCTTGCCCGCGCGGTCAAGAGCGACTCAAAGAGGCTGCCAAACTCGGCTTTACGATTGCCATCATTCCGAAAGCCAATCTACCCAAGAGCAAAATCCCAGGTTTGCGCGTCATTCCCGTCGAGCGCATCGATGAGGCCATCTCTGCAGCAAACGAACTCAGTTAGCACTATTGTTAGTGCTATTGATTAAGGCTCGTTAGCGCAAGTCTTCTGCTTGGATTAATAAAACTTGCTCGTTCCCTGCAGAGACGTCCATCCAAATCACCGGAATCTGTGGGAAGGCTTTGTGAAAGTGCTCCACTTCATTGCCAATTTCGAGTACCAGCGCGCCACGTTCGCTAAGGTAGTCGGGCGCATTGGCAATAATTTTTCGAATCAGGTCCATACCATCTTCGCCACCAGCTAATGCAAGCGCTGGTTCAGCATGGTATTCAGCGGGGAGGTTACGCATGCTCGCTGAATTAACGTAAGGCGGATTGCAGATGATCAAGTCAAAGCGGTTTTCGTCATTGGGGTCGGGCAAGGGGCTCCAAAGATCGCCATGAAACAATTCAATGTGAGAACTCAGACCGTGACGATCCAAGTTACGTGCCGCCACCGCTAATGCAGGCGCGCTAATATCGCACGCACTCACATGAATATCTGGGCAAGAAAGTGCCAGTAAGACAGCAAGGGAACCATTGCCAGTACATAAATCAAGTGCACGACCATCGGCAGGTAACCATGGCTCAAGCGCTCCTTCAGTAATCAGCTCCGCAATCCACGAGCGGGGAACAATGCTCTGTTCATTGCAATAGAAGGGCACACCCATCAGCCAGGCCTCTTCCAAAATATAGGCTAATGGCTTGCGTGTTTGAATGCGCTCATTGGCAACAGCCAGTGCTGCGTCATAAAGGCGGTGATCGAGTTGCGCCCGCAGTTGCTCTAACGCATCGCTTGGACTGATCTGAAGTTGTTTACTAATGATCCACAACGCCTCACTTTGGGCGTCGATTGCGCCATGCCCGTAGCTCAGTTTGGCTTGATCGAGGTGCTGCGTTAGCCGATCAATCGCATGTTCTACAGTGGCGATGGTATTGCTCTCCGACTGAGGCTCTGGATCCATGGATTTAGGCGATCAACTGCTCAAGCACACGCTTGTAAATGTTCTTGAGCGGGACAATGTCTTCGGCGTTAACAGATTCATTCACTTTATGGCTCGTCGCATTGATCGGCCCAAACTCCACTACTTGAGAACAAATCTTGGCAATAAAGCGGCCATCACTTGTACCGCCGGTAGTGGAGAGTTCGGTGACAACACCGGTTTCATCGTGAATCGCTTTACGCAGCGCGCTCGCTAAAGCTTCGTCTCCTGTAATAAAGGGACTGCCCCCCAAAACCCAATCAATCGAAAACGTGAGGTCAGCTTCCGTCAGAATCGACTCGACTCGCTGACGCAATTGCTCTGGCGTGCTCTCGGTTGAAAAACGGAAATTAAAGTCAATGGTGAGTTCGCCCGGAATGACGTTATTGGCGCCAGTGCCTGCGTGAATATTTGAGATCTGAAAACTGGTCGGCTGAAAGTAGCGATTGCCTTGATCCCATTCGGTACTCACCAACGCCTGAATGGCGGGTGCAGATAAATGAATGGGGTTCTCACCAAGGTGAGGGTAGGCGATGTGCGCTTGGATCCCCTTGATGTGCAATTTGCCAGACAGCGAGCCGCGCCTGCCGTTCTTAATCATGTCGCCCAATTGATTGACTGAAGTAGGCTCACCAATGACGCAGTAGTCCAGTCGCTGACCGCGCTCTTTAAGCCGTTCGCACATGACCACCGTGCCATCGTTGGCTGGACCTTCTTCATCGCTGGTAATTAAAAAGGCAATCGTTCCGGCGTGCTCTGGATTAGCGGTGATGAACTCTTCGGTTGCCACCACAAAACCCGCAAGGGAGGTTTTCATATCGGCTGCGCCGCGGCCATACAAATAATCGCCGCGGATGGTGGGGGTAAATGGATCGCTCTCCCACTTTTCCAGAGGGCCAGTAGGAACCACATCGGTATGACCAGCAAACATCAGTACCTTGCCAGCATCACCCTGCGTGCCTTTTTTGATGGCCCACAGATTGGTCACCTGAAAGTCACTTGGACCGCCCACCACGCTTTCCGTATGAAAGCCCAACTCCTTTAAGCGAGCAGCGATTAAATCCTGACAGCCGCCATCGGCTGGTGTAACAGAGCGGCAGGCAATCAGGGCTTTGGTTAATTCAATCGCTGCGCTCATGATTAATCGCGCAAGAGCTCGTTGATGGCGGTTTTTGCTCGGGTTTGAGCATCGACTTTCTTAACGATGATGGCAGCGTAGAGGCTGTATTTTCCATCTGCGGAGGGCAGTGAGCCAGGCACTACTACTGAACCAGCAGGAACACGGCCGTAATGAATTTGACCGGTTTCCCGATCGTAAATCTTGGTGCTTTGGCCGATAAAGACGCCCATCGACAAGACGCTGTTTTCTTCAATCACGACGCCCTCGACTACCTCGGAGCGTGCGCCAATAAAGCAGTTATCTTCAATGATGACCGGGCCAGCCTGAATTGGCTCTAAAACACCGCCAATACCAACGCCGCCGGATAAGTGCACGTTCTTGCCAATTTGAGCGCAGGAGCCAACCGTTGCCCAAGTGTCGACCATGGTGCCTTCACCAACGTATGCGCCAATGTTGACGTACGAGGGCATTAAAACGGCATTCTTACCAATAAAGGAGCCGCGGCGCGCGATGGCAGGAGGCACGACCCGAAAGCCACCCTCGATGAAGTCTGCCTCAGTCCAGCTCTCAAACTTGCTGGGTACTTTGTCGTAAAACTGGGTAAAGCCACCGGCTGGCATGACTTTATTGTCTTCCAGGCGGAAGGACAGTAAAACCGCCTTTTTAACCCACTGGTTGACTTCCCATTGTCCGACGGAGCGGCGCTCAGCAACGCGAATACGACCCCGATTGAGGCCATCTATGACGGCGCTGACGGCATTGCGGATTTCAGTAGAAATGTCCCCTGCAGAGAGGTTTGCTCGGTTGTCCCAGGCTTGTTCGATAACGCTTTGTGGTGATTGGCTCATGCTTTTTAGATAACTATCAGATTGTTAAGGGGTTTTAGCCCTAAATGGCGAAACATCATTATATCGGCGGGGAAAATTCCGGTGTAAAGCTTTGTGAACTTGCTATCATCCTAATCACGGAATTTACCCCTTTTTTCTTGAACCAGTCAGACTTTTTTACCCCGCAAAGCGCCCTGTGCAACTCAAATCAATCAAACTTTCTGGCTTTAAGTCATTCGTCGATCCAACCCATTTTGAGATGCCAGGCCAACTGATTGGTGTGGTTGGTCCCAATGGATGCGGAAAATCCAACATTATTGATGCCGTTCGCTGGGTTTTAGGCGAATCCAGAGCCAGCGAATTGCGCGGTGAATCGATGCAGGATGTGATTTTTAATGGATCGGGATTGCGTAAGCCATCGGGTCGTGCCAGCGTTGAATTGCTATTTGATAACGCCGATGGCCGTGCACACGGACAATGGAGTACGTTTGCCGAGCTTGCAGTAAAACGGGTACTCACCCGCGATGGCAACTCCAGCTATTACGTCAATAACCAAGTGGTGCGCCGTAAAGACATTCAGGATATTTTCCTCGGCACCGGCATGGGCCCTCGCGGTTACGCGATTATTGGTCAAGGCACGATTAACCGGATTTTGGAATCCAAGCCAGAAGAGCTGCGGGTATTTCTAGAAGAGGCTGCAGGCGTTTCAAAATACAAAGAACGCCGCAAAGAAACCGCCTCACGCCTTGAAGATACACAAGAGAATTTAGTTCGCGTACAAGACATCTTGCGCGAGCTGGAAAAGCAACTCGAGCGCCTGGAGAGTCAGGCTACGGTGGCAGAGCGCCACAATCTATTGCAAGTGGAAATGAAATCGCAGCAGCAATTGCTGTGGTTCGTGCGTCAAACCGAAGCGGGTAAAGAGCAAGAGCGCCACGCCAACGGCATCCGCGACACCCAAGTCCAGCTCGAAGAGCAGACCGCCAAATTGCGCCATGCCGAAGCTGAGCTTGAGACAATGCGGGCGCAGCAGTACGCCCTACAAGATAAAGTATCCGAAGCGCAAGGCGAGCTCTATCAAACGAATGCCGATGTCACCCAGGTTGAAGCAGAGATTCGGTATGTGCAGGAGGCGCGTCAGCGTCTGCAACAGCAAACCCAGGACCTGCAGTCACAACTGCAGCGTTGGACCGTTCAAGAAACCGACGCAGCGCAAGCGCAGCGTTCCGCCGAGCAGGAGTTAAGCCTCGCCGCAGAGCAGGAGCGCAATTTACAAACCCAGCTCGCCAGTTTGCAAGAGCAGTTACCTGGGCGCGAAGAAGCATACCAAGCAGCTACTGCACAGTTAAATGCAGCGCGCGATGGTGTTGCTGCGATTGATCAACGCTTAGCAAGCCTCGGTGAGCGTGCCAAAGCCATTGCCTTGCAACTCGAGGAGTCTGGG
This sequence comes from Rhizobium sp. Q54, assembly GCA_943371165.1. Taxonomy (GTDB): domain Bacteria; phylum Pseudomonadota; class Gammaproteobacteria; order Burkholderiales; family Burkholderiaceae; genus Polynucleobacter. The sequence goes on along the minus strand of CALRTW020000017.1, from coordinate 4,270 downwards.
GCGCGTCAAGCGCGCTTAGAGGCCGAATTGTCTGGCATGCGTAAGCCTGACGCGACTGCCTTGCAGATGGCGCTCGATCGCCAAGTAATGGCGCAGCGTAAGGTAGAAGAAACCAAAGCCCGTGCGCTTGAAATGCAGCAGCGTGTGCCAGCAGCCGATGAGGCGCGTAACCAAGCGCAGCAGCAAATACAGTCAGCCAATCAGGATCTAGCCCAAACCGAAGCCAAGTTAACTGCCTTAACCGCGCTTCAAGCTAGTGTGCAGGCACAAGGCAAGATCGGGCCATGGCTTGAAAGTAAGGGCCTTAAGGAAAGCAAGCGTTTATGGCAAGACCTTAAGGTCGAGAGTGGCTGGGAAACCGCCCTTGAGTCGGTTTTGCGGGAGCGCCTTGCTGCGGTCACGGGTAAAAATGCAGAAGAGGCAGTTGCCTTAGCGAAAGACGCGCCACCGAGTCGCTTAGCGATTTTATTGGCCGATGAATTGCCTGCATCGCAGATCAATGCACCTGCGGAATTCACCTTATTACTATCGCGTATTCAGAGTGCGGGCGCGCCACGCGTCATGCAGGTATTGCAAGAGTGGCTCGGTGCCGTCTTTATTGCGAATAACTTAGAAGATGCACTGCACCGCCGCGACAAGTTGCCGGCAGGCGCTACGTTAGTAACCCAAGAAGGCCATTTAGTTAGCCGGGTAGGTGTGCAGCTCTATGCTGCCGACTCAGAGCAATCGGGCATGTTGGCCCGCGCTCAAGAAATGGAGAGCCTGGAGAAGCAGTTAAAGGCGCAGCGTTTAATTCAGAGTGAATTGCAAGGTGAGCTCGATCAATGCGCCGCTAACTATCAGGCCGCTCACCAAGCTGCTGAGCAGTCGCGCATCAATGCCGAACATGCCGTGCAGGAAGCGCATGGATTTGAAGTAGAGCAGATGCAGCTCACGCAAGCCGAAGAGCAATACAGCCAGCGCGCAGCACAAATTCAGTCGGAGATGGCTGAGATTAGTGGGCAGCAGCAGCAGTTCAATAGCAATGGTGCGCAATCGCAAGCTGAATTGGATCAGGCACAGTCCGACAAAGAACGGTTGCATCTTGAATTAGAGAACGCACAATCGAATCTAGCGCGCACCAGTGAAGAGCGCGAGACTTTGCGCACCAACTTGCGTACTGCGGAGATGGCGGCTCAAGAAGCAGCTTTTGCAACCCGTTCATTGCAGCAGCGCATTGCGGATTTGCAGCGCGATCAAAGTACAGCGCGTGACCAAATCATCGAGATTCAGGATAAGTACGCTGCATGTGAGCTAGAGCTTGCCGGCCTTAGTGATGAAGCCGCCCAAGAAAAATTACAAGGACTGCTGGTGGTTCGTGCCGAGCGTGAAGCCGTATTAGCAAATGCCCGCACTGAGCAAGATGCGATGCTGCACCAACTGCGCGAAGCGGACGAAGGGCGACTCTTAATTGAGCGCAGCTTGCAGCCGATGCGCGACAAAGTGATGGATCTGCAACTGCGTGAGCAAGCTGCCCGCCTCAACTTTGAACAATTTGCGACTTTGCTTGCCGATGCAGAGGCTGATCTCATTAGTCTTGAAACCCGTTTCAGTGGTGATCTCAAAGTAGGTCACCTCCAAAGCGAAGTCAATCGCTTGAATAGTGAAATTCAGTCGCTGGGTCCGGTCAACATGGCCGCACTAGATGAGTTAGCCAGTTCGCGTGAGCGCAAATCATTCCTGGATGCGCAATCGGCCGACTTGAATGAGGCGATGCAAACCTTAACCGACGCGATTGCGAAGATTGACGCAGAGACCCGTGATTTATTGCAGGGCACCTTCGATCAGGTCAATGGCCATTTTGGGCGCCTCTTCCCTGAGTTGTTTGGCGGCGGTCACGCTGAGCTCGTGATGACCGGCGAAGAAATCTTGGACTCCGGTGTTCAGGTGATGGCGCAACCCCCAGGCAAGAAAAATAGCTCTATTTACTTACTGTCTGGTGGTGAAAAGGCCTTAACTGCAATTGCTCTGGTGTTCTCTTTGTTCTTGCTGAACCCAGCGCCATTTTGCTTACTTGACGAGGTTGATGCACCACTCGATGATGCCAATACATTGCGCTACGCAGAGATGGTTGCTAGGATGTCTGCTAAGACTCAGTTTGTCTTTATCTCGCACAACAAGATCACGATGGAAATTGCCCACCAATTGATTGGTGTCACTATGCAAGAGCAGGGTGTATCGCGCATTGTGGCAGTGGATATTTCTTCTGCGGTATCCATGGTCGAGGCCGCCTAAATGGGATTAGAGCAAATCGCAGCCAAGCTGGGTTTGTCAGAGTTGCAATTTGCCTTAGGCCTCATTGGTATTTTGCTTTTGGCCTTGGTGGCAATTCTGAATTTGCGAAGTGCACGCGCCAAGCGTCAGGCGCACACCCCAATTGAGCCTGGGTTTGCTGATGCGGCTGGACAAAACTACACCGGCGATCGGGTAGAGCCTGGATTTTCTGAGCCAATGAATGCGGCTGCTGCCGAAACACTTCGGTTTGCAATCGACCCACGCATTGATTGTGTAATTACCTTGCGCTTTGAGAACCCCATCAAGGGAAGTGAAATCATCAGTGAGGTCGCAGATTGGCCGCGTTTTGGGGCGCATTGGATATACGAGGGCTTGCGAGCGGATGATCATGAGGGTGAGTGGGAGCCAATTACGATGGATGCCAATTACGCCGAATTACAACTCGCAATACAGCTGGCCAGCCGCAAGGGCCCGATCGGGGTGTTGGAGCTTTCTGATTTCTGTTCACGCAGCCAGGCCTTAGCCGAAGTATTGGGCGCGCAGATTGATATGCCCAGCGTCAGCACCATGATGGAGAATGCCAAGGAACTTGATGCGATTGCGGCAGAAAGTGATATTCAGCTCAGCATTAATGTGGCCTTTGATGGCAAAGCGAAAACGCGTGCTGAGTTGGATGGCTTGATGCAAGAGCGCCACTTTGCCCTGTCAAAAAATAATCGGTCTTATGTTTTTTACTCCAACAACCAAGTTTTGTTTGTTTCCAATTCATTAGACCCAGACCAGCCCATTACCGGAATCTCCTTGTTTTTAGAAGTTCCTTTGGTGGCGCAGGAGCAAATGGGATTTGAGCGCATGCTGGCCGAAGGCGTGGCAGTGGCTGAGTCAATGCAGGGTCGTATTGTTGATGACAATGGCGTCAACCTGACCGAGAATGCCGTGATCGCGATTCGCCAACACTTAGATGGTCTATACAGCCGCCTCGAGCAAAGTGGCATCGCAGCTGGCTCAGCGACTGCTGCGCGTCTATTTAATTAAGGACAGGGCATGCCGCATTCGGATCCGATGCAGTCAGCGGAGCGATATGCTTGGCTCCAATCCGAGCTGGCACGTTTAGATCACGCCTACTATGTGCTCGACACCCCTTTATTACCCGATAGCGAATACGACCGCCTGTACCGCGAGTTAATTGCACTTGAGCAAGCACATCCTGATTGGGTGACGCCGGACTCCCTATCGCAACGCGTCGGCGGCGCTGCACTAAAAGAATTCATGAGCGTGAAGCATGCCGTACCGATGCTCTCTCTCAATAATGCCTTTGATGATGCAGAGGTAATGAATTTTGATCGCCGCTGCCGTGAAGGTTTGCAACAGGCCAACGTGGTTTATGCCGGTGAGTTGAAGTTTGATGGCTTGGCCATTTCCCTGCGGTATGAAAATGGCCTATTAGTTCAAGCGGCAACGCGCGGCGATGGTAGTAGCGGTGAAGATGTTACGGCTAACATTAAAACCATTCGAGCAATACCACTCCGCCTCAAAGGCGACGCTATTCCAGCAGTCCTTGAGGTCCGCGGCGAAGTCTTTATGTGCCTGGCTGATTTTGCCAAGATGAATGAAGAGGCGGCCCGCCTAGGTGAAAAAGAATTCGCTAATCCACGCAATGCTGCTGCAGGAAGCCTGAGGCAGCTGGATTCGAAAATTACCGCAAAACGGCCTTTATCCTTTTTTGCCTATGGCGTGGGTGCGTGTGAGCCACAAAGTTGGTTGCCAAAGTCCCATAGTGTGTTGCTCGATCAATACCTCAGCCTAGGCTTACCAGTTTGCGCGGAACGTAAAATCCTGTCATCGGTGGACGATATCCTGAGCTTCTATCAGGAGATCGGCAGCAAGCGCGATCGTTTGCCTTATGACATTGATGGCGTTGTCTATAAAGTCAATGCATTTGCAGAACAAGCTGAGCTTGGCTTTGTTTCCAGAGCCCCGCGCTTTGCCTTGGCTC
>CALRTW020000016.1:0-40436 GCA_943371165.1 Rhizobium sp. Q54 | reverse complement strand
CCATTCTTCCGGAGGAGCATTCATGAAGCACTCGATTAAACGTACCGCGCTATCTACTGCCATTGCCCTGGGTATTGCTGGCTTTGCTGCTAGCCCCGCTTTGGCGTGGGAACCTACTAAACCCGTTGAGTTTGTGATTCCTGCTGGTCCTGGCGGCGGTGCTGACCAGATGGCCCGTATGATCCAAGGCATCATCAGTAAGAACAACCTGATGAAGCAATCGATGATCCCAGTTAATAAATCGGCTGGCGCAGGCGCTGAAGGCTTCTTGTCTGTTAAAGAAGCCAAGGGCGACCCCCATAAGATCGTCATTAGCTTATCGAACCTCTTTACTACCCCTTTGGCGACTGGCGTTCCTTTTTCTTACAAAGACATGACTCCTGTGGCGATGCTGGCCCTCGATCAGTTCGTCCTGTGGACCAATGCCGATAAGCCGTATAAAACAGCTAAAGAGTACATTGATGCCGTTAAAGCGGCTGGCCCCAATAAGTTCAAGATGGGTGGTACTGGCTCCAAGCAAGAAGACCAGATCATTACCGTAGCGCTTGAAAAAGCGACTGGCACCAAGTTCATCTACGTTCCCTTTAAGGGAGGCGGTGACGTGGCAGTTCAGCTCGTAGGTAACCACATTGACTCCAGCGTGAACAACCCAATCGAAGCGGTCGCCCAGTGGCGCGCCGGTAAACTGCGCGCCCAGTGCGTGTTTGACGACACCCGTATGCCATACAAAGAGAAAATCACGGCTACTCAGTCTTGGAATGACGTTCCTACCTGTAAAGAAGTGGGCGTACCAACCGACTACGTGATGCTGCGCGGTATTTTCATGCCACCTGGCGTAACCCAAGATCAGGTCAATTACTACGTTGACCTCTTTAAGAAAGTCATTGCTACCCCAGAATGGAAGAAGTTCATGGCCGACGGCGCCTTTAACCAAACCTTCATGAGTGGCAAAGAGTTTGATAAGTGGTTAGACGCGAACGCTGCATTGCATAGACAGTTGATGCAAGAAGCTGGCTTTATTGCGAAGTAAGTAAGTCATTTCGGCGGAGATCATTCCGCCAGCAACAGAAAACGCCTGGTAACCCCAGGCGTTTTTTCATCTTAATTCACAGATCATTAGCTTAAATGTGCGCTAGCGCACAGTCAGAAACCAGCTTTGGCCATTAAAGTGATCCAAGAATAGCCTAAATTCCTTGGCCCCATTCGCTTATATTTTTTAATAGGGAATTCAACTAGAATGGCCAATGACAGTCAAAGATAGAACGATCTTAGTTTTAAGCATAGTTATATCCATTGGCATGTTCGCCCCAAAGGGGGTAATAGCAGCCTGTCTGGGCGACAAAAGCGCCCAGCCCTTAAAGGTGTATATCGTTCCGCAGCTGACTGCATCCCAAACGTATACCCGCTGGGGACCTCTTTTGGATCAGATCGGAAAAAACACGGAGCAGTGTTTTGATCTTATTGTTCCCGTGAGCATTCCCCAATTTGAAGCGGATTTGGCCAATGGTAGGCCCGATTTTGTTTTCATGAACCCATACCATATGGCCATGAAGTGGCGAAGCCATCAGTACATTCCGCTGGTAGCCAGTAGTGAGCCTATATTTGGCGTGATTACGGTGCGGCGAGATAGTAAGCAAAGCTCCTTGAAGGATTTAAGCGGCAGCAAAATCGGATTTCCGGCGCCCAATGCATTTGCAGCTTCCTTACTCATTCGATCGATGCTGGATAGTAATGGAATTGCATTTGAACCGGACTATTTAAAAACCCATAGCAATGTCTATCGATCGGTTGCTCGCGGAACTGTCACGGCGGGTGGCGGCATTCACGCCACGCTGTCGGCCGAGCCCGCTGAATTGCAAGACGAGTTGCGCATTTTGGTGGAGACAAAACGCTATACCGCCCATCCATTTGCAGCCAGCGCACGTGTTCCGGTGGCAATTCAAAAGCGGGTACAAACGGCATTTTTAAATTTGGCTAAGACCAACGAGGGCGCTGAATTGTTGAATCGCATTCAACTGGCAAAGCCCATGGAAGTCACGTACAAAGATAACTACCAAGTATTAGAAGCGCTTAAATTGGAGAAATACGTGGTTAAAAGTGCGGACTAAGCCATGGGCTAGGATGTTCAAGTCCGCATTTAGTCAGCCTCTGGTTTGGCTTTCACTCATTGCCACGCTCATCATTTCAATTGGTAGCATTTGGACTTTCTACAGCATGAATGCGATGATTCAGGCATCGCAATCGCAACGGGAGATTGCTCTCGGAAAAGGCCTGGCCAACTCCATTAGTGATTTGATCGTGACTCGCGAGTACGCGCAGATTGAAAGTGATTTGCAGCAGGTCATGGGTAATGTGGATATTCGGTCTATCTTAGTTGTTGATCTGCAAGGCAATGTATTAGCTCACTTAGAGCGAAAAACGCAGCAAGATGAAGTGCGATCCAATTTCTCCCTTCGGAAGGCCGATCTACCTCAGCACCTAGCAGGCGAATTTGCCGTGATCAAAGAAGGGGATACTTCCGTATTGTGGTACCAGGTAAACCCCGGAATACCACTGGCTTGGATTCGGATGGAAAGTTTTGACAGGCTCACCGATGCTTTATTGAGTAATTTACGCACCAATATCATGGTGTCGGTACTCGCCTTATGTTTCAGTCTTTTCGGGGTTGCAGTTGTTCTTTTGTATCGCGCAAAACATATATCCGAAGTTAAAGAGCGTCAGTTGCTCAGGAAGAACGAAACGCTGCATACAGCCGCCCATATTGATGCCTTAACTAAATTACCCAATCGACTGGCCTTAGGAGGGTTGTTGGATAGTGCCATGGCGAGAGCAATTCAAAGCGCTGATTTACTCGCGATTTGTTTTTTAGATCTAGATGAATTCAAACGCGTCAATGATCGTATGGGTCATTTGTCGGGCGACAATTTGCTTAATGCTGCTGCAGGCCGCATGCTCCAAGCGGTGCGTGACAATGATTCGGTCATTCGCCTGGGCGGCGATGAGTTTGTCCTCCTCCTAGGTGGCATTAAGAACAAGATCGAACTGGATCAACTGCTGGCCCGTATCCTGGAATTAATGGCTTCACCATTTATGATTGATGGTGAGCATGTGGCTGTAAGTGCAAGCGTTGGCGCCACTATTTACCCGATTGATGACGCTCCGATTAGCGGCCTATTGGCTCACGCAGATCACGCAATGTATGAAGCCAAGAAAAAAGGGAAAAATTCATGGGCGCTTTACCACGTGTAATTGCATACGCTCCATGAAGCTTTATTGAGCGATTTTTTTGCCTACCGTCTGCTTTAAGATAGTTTGTACCAGTGGGTGATGTATCCGTTTTTCTGACCGTATGGCGTAAAAATATTCATGGATGTCTTCGCAGGCACCCACCGGATGCACTTGGTAATGGTGTTCAAGCTCGGATAGCAAAATGGATGCCGCCGGAAATACACCGAAGCCACTCGATCCAAAGGTGACCATTAAAGCGTTATCTTCAAACTCACCAACGATGTTGGGAGTGATGCCGAGCTTTTCAAACCACAAATCCAATTTAAAGCGTACGGTCGAGTGGTAGGTTGGCATGATGACGGGAATGGTGGCAAGGCTGTAGGGAAAATTCTCTTTTGCTTGCTCGAGCAACTCGGCTGATGCAAGCCAGCTTACCGCTGAATGGCCTAGCTCCTGACTGTAGAGACTCATGTTTTTATTGACGGGAGCGGGGCGATCAGCAAAAACGAGGTCAAGGCGATGCAGGGCCAAATCAGCCAGCAAGTCCTCGAATTCCCCTTCGTGGCAGACCAGCTGAATTTGCTGCTCATGAATGATGCTGTCGAGTAATTCTTTGCTGACGAGCTTTGGTAAGCCATCGGCAACACCCAAGGCCAAGCGATTTCGGGGTATAGCAGCGGAGCCGCTGACAATGCTGGGCAATTTTTCGCCGATCTGAAAGATTTGATCGGCTAATTTCATGGCAGCAAAACCGGCATCGGTTAGCGTTAAACCGCGTCCTGCTGGTTTAAACAACAAATGCCCCAAGTCTTTTTCTAGCTCATGCACTTGAGAGCTGACGGTTTGAACGGCAATATTGAGTCTGTTAGCAGCCTTGGTCATACTGCCTTCCTTCGCTACCACCCAAAAGTAGTGCAAGTGCCTATAGTTAAAGTGCTGAGTCATGCTTTTCTGTCCATGATGTAGTTAAGAACCCATTGGTATTATAGGATAATACTCAGTAAATAACGAAAATATATTACATAATTATCTTCTTTTTAATGAATGAATTTAAGGCTAAAGTGCATTCATCAAGATCCATAAGGAGTAGATGAATATGAAAATCACCACTAAAAGTCGTTATGCCGTCGAGGCCTTGGTTAGTTTAGCGAGCCAGTCTCAGGGTAAATATGCGATTAACTTGCAAAACATCAGCAAGCAGACCGATATTTCTGTTTCCTACTTAGAGCAGATTTTCAGTAATTTGAAAACCGCCCAACTCATTGATAGCCATAAGGGCCCAGGCGGTGGTTACTGGTTAACGCGTCCGCCGCAAGAGGTATCGATTGGCGACATCATGCGCGCGGTTGATCACAGCAAAGGATCTACAGATGGCTTGGATGGCGCAATTTGGCGTGATTTAGCGATCAAAATGGAGTCATACATGGACTCGATTTCGTTGGCTACCTTATTGCCGCCAAAGAGCAGCACACCGGATTTGCCCGATGCGAATTTGATTCACAAGAAAGTGGATCAAAAGAAGGCAAAGAAAATGCTGAGCAATTTAAAGCCTATGATTGCGCAGTCACCCAAGCGTATGGCAAAAGACATCGGTAGCATTGCAAACTCGGTGTTTAGCTGGGGCGGCCAACTCAATAGCAAGGCACTCAAAAGCTAAACTGTTCCTCGTTCCGAACAAAAGGGCTATGCGATCGTCATAGCCCTTTGTTTTTTGGCTGTCATATAGTCGTCACATATTTCCATTATTATCGAAATATGAAAAATAATGATGCAGTCAATGCCTTTCTCGCCCTGGGCCAGGAATCCCGATTGAATGTCTTTCGCCTGATCGTGCAAAAAGGCGATGTCGGTTTAACGCCCACCCAAATCCATGAAATGCTGGGCATACCCAATGCCACGCTGAGCTTTCATTTAAAAGAGTTAATGCAAGCCCAGCTCATTACGCAAGAGCGTCAGAGCCGCAATCTCATTTACCGACCGAATGCCGTTCACACTGCGGCCTTGGTCGAATTTTTGCTGGATAACTGCTGCGGCGGTCAATCCTGTCTTCCCAAGCCCCTTGCTCGAAAGGTAAAAGCCCAATGAAGCCGTACAACATCCTTTTTTTATGCACCCATAACTCAGCACGTTCTGTTTTAGGGGAGGCTTTGGCTTCAACCCACCCGAGCGGCCGTTTTATTGGCTATTCTGCCGGCTCTACGCCTGGCACCCGAGTCAATCCGTTTGCCGCTGAGATCGCAGGCGAGCTGGGATACGACAACAGCAAACTGCGCTCTAAAAACTGGGATGAATTCGCCTTGCCGGATGCGCCGAAGATGGATTTCATTATTACGGTTTGTGACAATGCGGCTGGCGAAGTTTGCCCCGTTTGGCCGGGCAATCCAGCTACTGCGCATTGGGGCTTTCCAGACCCATCGCAAGTGAGCGGTAGCGATGAGGACAAGCGCAGGGCATTTCGGGATGTGATGATTGGCCTAAAAAAACGCATTGATATGTTAGTTGATCTTCCCCTTGAAAAGCTCGATGCACTCAGCATTCAGAGTGAACTTAAAAAACTGGCTAAGGTCTAAACGTGGGGCTATTTGAACGGTTTTTAACGGTCTGGGTTGCACTCGGTATCGCTGCTGGCGTAGTGCTGGGCTTACTCATGCCGGGAGTGTTCCAGGCGATTGCACTGATTGAGTTTGCGCACGTGAATCTCGTGGTTGCTGTCCTGATTTGGATCATGATTTACCCGATGATGATCCAGATTGATTGGAGTGCCGTAAAGGACATTCGTAAAAAACCGGAAGGCTTGCTGTTAACGCTCGTGATTAACTGGTTGGTTAAGCCGTTCACCATGGCCGCATTAGGCGTGCTCTTCTTTCAGTACATCTTTGCGCCCTGGGTGGACCCTCAGTCGGCGCAAGAATACATCGCCGGCATGATCTTGCTTGGCGTAGCACCTTGCACTGCAATGGTATTTGTCTGGAGCCAATTGGTGAAGGGCGATGCGAACTACACCTTAGTTCAGGTATCGGTCAATGATCTGATTATGGTGGTTGCCTTTGCGCCGATTGCTGCTTTTCTATTGGGCGTCACCGATGTGACGGTGCCGTGGGAGACGCTCCTTATCTCGACCATCTTGTATGTGGTCTTACCCCTCGTTGCAGGTATTGTTACCCGCTTTGTATTGGCTAAGCGCTCAGCTGATGCAGTAGGGCACTTTGTTGCGAAACTCAAGCCGTGGTCGATTGTCGGTTTGATCGCAACCGTCGTGCTGCTGTTTGGATTTCAGGCCAATACGATTATTGATAAGCCACTTGTCATTGGTTTGATTGCAATCCCACTCATTTTGCAAACCTATGGGATCTTCTTCATTAGCTGGTGGGCTGCCAAACGATTGAAGTTGCCACATGATGTGGCAGGCCCAGCATGTTTAATTGGGACATCCAACTTTTTTGAACTCGCGGTAGCGGTCGCGATTTCCTTGTTTGGCCTGAACTCAGGCGCAGCCTTAGCCACGGTGGTGGGCGTTTTAGTCGAAGTACCCGTCATGCTCTCGCTGGTGGCCATGTTGAATAAGTGGCGGCCAGCGCATTAAATTTGCTGCAGCTTGATACGCCTGCCATTGCCATTCTTTATGCTGCGAGTCAATCGGCGCCCCTAAAGCATCTCTTTGCGCATCGTCAAATTCATGACAAAATAAGCCTTAACTTGTATTCAGGGGCTTTTATCTTGCAACTCACCCGATTGGCCGCATTGGCTACCACTGCGCTGAGCACATCGGCATTCTTGATGGCGTGCGCATCGAATACCAACACCATGCCTAATGCAGGGCAGGCCTATGTACAAAGTGCATACGACCCCGGCCAGGCGCAAGCCACCGCATTTTCGCAGCAGCAATTGCAATCGCTGGTTTCCTCGATTGCGCTTTACCCTGATTCGCTTTTGTCTCTGATGTTGCTCGGCTCCACTTATCCCCTGGAAATTGCGGAGGCCTATAACTGGAGGCGAAGCAATGCTAGCCTTAGTGGCACTGCCTTGCAAAATGCCCTGAATGCGCAAACCTGGAACGACAGCGTCAAATCACTCATTTCCTTTCCGCAAGCCTTCAATATGATGGGCAGCAATTTAGAGTGGACGCAAAATTTAGGCAATGCCTATAAATTGCAGCCGGCCGATACGATGAAAGCAGTGCAGGCCTTGCGTAAGCGTGCTCAACAAGCGGGTACGTTAAAAACCAATGCACAGATGACCGTAGTCACTGATTCCAATTCCAATATCTTGATCATGCCGGCGAGTACTCAGGTTGTGTACGTTCCAGCCTATAACCCCAATGATGTGTATGGACCATGGCCTTACGCAGATTACCCGCCATACCCCGCATACAACCCTGCATGGGGGATGATGGCCTTTGGTGTTGGTATGGCCATCGGTGCGGATTTTTGGTCAACCCCCAGCTGGAGCAATGGCACGATTAATGTGAATAACAACAGTGATTCACTCCGGCCTAATCGCGGTATTATTGGCCCAAGCAGCATTCAGAATCAACAGCGTTTGGCCAACGACTGGAAGAACAATGCCACGGCCCAGCAAAAGCAGGATGCACGGCAGTTAGGCCAGCGCGCCAATAGTGACTTTCAGAAAAACGCCACAGCCCAAGAGCGCCAGCAAGCGAGTCAGCTAAATCAATCGGCGCGAACCGATGCAGCGCAAGATCGAGCCAATCCCAATGTCGATCGGGAAAGCCTGCAAGAAAACGCCTTGCGTAGCCAGGCGCGCTCGGACGCCAACCAAGACCGATTTGGTGGTGACCGGGGAGGCTATGGTGGCGGTCGAGGTGGTTTTGGTGGCGGTCACTTTGGCGGCTTTCGGCGCTAACCCATACAGAAAATACACCTCAATATGAATACCCTCCATTTTCTCCAATACCTATGTCGTATCGCAATGTTCTTCGTGGCTAGCGGCGCAATCACCACCAGCGCATTGGCCCAATCCCCTTTGCCAAATAGCGATGCATCTACTGCTGCATTTGTAGCGCTCTGCCTAAACCGAGCTGATGTGGAAGCACAAAACTTTTGTTTTGGTTTTGGCGAAGGTGTTTATCAATCCTTTGTGATGCAACGCGGTCCAAGTAGCAAGTCAACGATTTGCGTTCCCAAGGGGATGTCCCGTGATACGGTGCTTTCTGAGTTTTTAGTGTGGACGCAAGCTCGCCCGCAATACAACGGGGACTACGCTGCAAAAACCATCATGCGCTTTTTAAACAGTCGCTACCCCTGCGCTAAAGCGCCGTAAAGTAAGCTCGTTTAAATCGAGACCACTTTATTGGGGTTGAGGATGTTCTCTGGATCGAGTGCTCGCTTGATCGCTTTCATCATGTCGTGTGCAACTGCGCCGCGGTGCGCACGCAAGCCATCGAGTTTGAGTTGACCGACTCCGTGCTCAGCGGAGATTGAGCCGCCGCAGCGTTCAACCTGTGCATAGACTAGTTCATGAATGGCGGTTTCTTCAGCTTGATTAAATGCATGGGGATCGACACCCTTTGGCGGCGCAATGTTGTAATGCAAATTACCATCCCCGAGATGCCCGAAGTTAATAATGCGAATACCGGGATATGCAGCGCGCATTAAGGTATCCGTGCTTTGCATAAATTCATCTAAGCTCGATAGGGGCAGAGTAATGTCGTGTTTTAAGTTGGCGCCTTCTTGGGCCTGGGCGAGGGTGATGTGTTCGCGCATCTGCCAAAAGGCCTGCGCTTGCGCTAGATTACTCGCAATGATGGCATCCGATACCAAACCGTCTTCCAGAGCGGTCTCTAGTATTTGCTCCAGCAAGAGCCGCACATGCTCTTCGCTCTCATGATCGGATAACTCAATCAGGATGGTGTAAGGAGGCTTATTACTCAGCGGATTGGCCATCTGCGGAAAATGGCTGGCACATAAATCCAAGGACTCCTGCGTCATCATCTCAAATCCGGTGAGTAGGGATGCTGCGCGCTTTTGAAACAAACCCAAGAGGGCAATTGCTGAAGGAATGTCCTTCGTAGCAACCAGGGTGGTCCACTGCGATAAGGGGAGGGGGTATAACTTCAACACAGCTGCGGTAATAATGCCGAGGGTTCCTTCTGAGCCAATGAAGAGATCGCGCAGGTCATATCCGGTATTGTCCTTGCGCAGCCCTTTGAGGCCATGCCAGATTTCCCCTTGCGCAGTGACGACTTCTAAGCCCAAACACAGATCACGCGCATTGCCATAACGCAGCACATTCGTGCCGCCGGCATTGGTTGCTAAATTACCGCCGATCATGCAGCTGCCTTCGGCTCCTAAGCTGAGGGGAAAGAGGTGACCTGTCTCAGCAGCCTTCTCTTGGAGCGACTGCAAAATGCAGCCAGCTTCAACCGTCATGGTTTGATTGGCAATGTCGGTGCTGCGAATGCGATTCATGCGTTTTAGGCTGATGACGATTTCATGGCCGCTGGGATAAGGAGTAGCGCCGCCACAAAAGCCCGTATTGCCACCTTGCGTCACGATCGGCACCTTAGTTGCGATACAGCATTTCACAACAGCAGCCACTTCTTCTGTGCTGGCAGGCATTACGACGGCAATTGCCTTACCGGTGAAACGTTTGCGCCAGTCGGTTAAAAAAGGCGCCTTCTCGTCTGCGCTGACTAGGACATGGTTAGGCCCTACGATCGATTGCAATTCGGCGATAAACGATTCGGTATGCATGGCGTGATTAACTACGGCGAGGGTTTCTGGTCGGACTGCTGCTTGGATTGCAATTCTTTTTCTTTTTTCTGTCGTTTGTATTCTTGTTTGAGGGGCTTCAAATACATCAGTACTGCAATAAAGCCAATGAGGCTGAGGAGGGTTTCTAACACGGCCATCCAAAAATTCGCGCCGGTTTCAAATAAGCGCACCAAGCCTTCGGTCATGTAGATTAGGATCAGCATCGAGGCCCATTGCATGGTGTAGTTCTTGGCTTTCCAGATGCCGGGTATCGCAAAGAGCAAAGGCAGGCCTTTGAGTGCCATCCATGAGCCGCCCGGTCTGAGCGGCGCAATAAACCATTCCCATGCGACGCAAAGAAGAAACAGCCCGGCGAACGCAGCCGTTGCTATCAAGACGTATTTATCTTTCGCCTCAATCGACTGCAGTAAGGAGTTTTGAGAATCTGCCATTAGCTTGCTGATTGCAATTGCAAAGCAATCTGCGCTAAGCGTTTGCCTTGGGCAATCGCTAGACGTTTTTCTTCTGGACTAATGGGCGCACGGCCATCAGCATGGGCTAAGTGCGTTACGCCGTAAGGACTGCCGCCCGTGGAGGTGGTCATCAGATCGGGTTCGCTATACGGTAAGCCGACCAGCAGCATGCCGTGGTGGAGAAGCGGAATCATCATGCTGAGTAAAGTTGTTTCTTGGCCACCATGCACGCTGCCGGTGCTGGTAAAAACGCAGGCGGGTTTGCCACTCAGTGCGCCGCTAAGCCACTGTGCGCTGCTACCATCCCAAAAGTACTTCATCGGAGCGGCCATATTGCCAAAACGGGTGGGTGAGCCTAGCGCCAAACCAATGCATTCTTCTAAATCACGGTATTCCGCATAAGGGGCTCCATCCGCCGGTACTGCGGGTTCGGTTGCTTCGCAAACGCTTGAGACCGCGGGCACGCAACGTAGCCGTACGCTTGCACCCGGAACAGATTCAATGCCCTCGGCAATCAGCCGCGCCAAATCGCGGGTAGCGCCATAGCGGGAGTAAAACAGTACCAATATGTCAGCGGTATTCATAAAACAAACCCCATTCTTCTTCTCAAATTGCGTTTAATCCTGGCCGCATGCCTTTGTAATCTCTTATGATACGGCGATGCAGCTCATTCGTAATCCCCAATTATGGCTTGCTTTGGCCCGTGAGTTAGGTCAGCGCAATCGCCACCTGTTGCTAAATCAAGTGGCGGGCAGCCTGGCCTTTACGACAACCCTGGCCCTGGTGCCGATGTTTACCGTCGGATCAATCCTGATTGGCTACGTGCCAGAGGTCATCGAGATGAAATACGCCCTGCAAGAATGGATATTGAATACCTATTTGCCTGGCGGCATAAACCAACCGATTTTGCGTTACATCGATCAGTTTTCTGAAAAAGCCAAGGGCTTAACCTTGTTTGGTTTGGCGGGCTTATTTGTAACGACCGTACTCACGATGGCGGTGATTGAGAAGGCCTTTAATCACATCTGGCAGATTAAAGACAAGAGGCCTTTTTTAAAACGGACGGCCATCTATTTTTCAGCCACGATCCTAGGTCCTTTGGTATTGGGTATTGGGATCTACCTCAGTGGGTGGTTATTGAGCGAGACCCAGGGCTTAACCGAAGCAGTCTCGATCCGGTTTGAGGTATTTGCCCTCATTATTCCGCTCTTGCTCACGATTAGCTTGTTTACCGTGGTGTACAAAGTATTGCCATTCACCTTCGTTGCATGGCGCGATGCCCTCATCGGCGCCTTGTTCGCTGCGATCGTATTTGAGTTAATGAAATACGGTTTCGGCTTTTTCGTGACCAAAGTGCCGTTTTATAAGACCGTCTACGGCACCTTTGCCATCCTGCCATTGGCACTCATTTGGATTTACGTGACGTGGTGGGTGACCTTGGCTGGGGCATTGCTCGTAGCCAATATGCCTTTGATCCGATCTGGCTTGCTGCAGACGCAGCAGCCGAAGTAAGGGAGATTTCACCTTGCAAGCCCTTGCGCTTAGGGCTATATTGGACTTAATTTAGTGGCTTTGTTTGGCCGCATCGATCAAGGAGCAATCATGAAAGTCAGCGATATTTTGCAGGTGAAGGGCAGTGTGCTCTATACCGTGGCCCCCGATACTCCATTGCAAACGGCCATTTTGGTAATGAGTGAGCATGACATTGGCTCGTTGGTGGTTATGGACTACGAGAAGCTGATTGGGATATTGACCTTCCGCGAGGTGATTAAAACCTTGGCATTGCATCGCGGTACTGTCGATGGTCTGACCGTTCGCTCCGTGATGAGTGCGGAGCCCTTAACCTGTTCGATGGAGACCGAGCTCGATGAGGTCCGCCGCATTATGCTCACCCAGCATGCACGTTATTTACCGGTGGTCGATCAGCAGGTTTTGATGGGGGTGATTTCCTTTTATGACGTAGCGAAGGCCGTGGTTGAGGCTCAGGACTTTGAAAACTCCATGCTCAAGGCCTACATTCGGGATTGGCCTAGCGATGAAACGGAAAAAACCGCAAACTAAGCCCCCAATGCCAGCAATGCCATAATGGCGGTATGTCTGGAAATACCTTAGGCCTTCTATTTAGCGTAACTACCTTCGGGGAGTCCCATGGCCCTGCCATTGGCGCAGTAGTGGACGGCTGCCCACCTGGAATGCTTCTGAGTGAGGCGGATTTACAGCACGATTTAGATCGCCGCAAGCCAGGTACATCGCGTCATGTCACCCAGCGCAAAGAAGAGGACCGAGTCGAAATTCTGTCGGGCGTGTTCGAGGGAAAAACTACCGGAACACCGATCGCACTATTAATTCGTAATACAGATCAGCGCAGCCAGGATTACGGCAACATTTTGCAAACCTTTAGGCCTGGTCATGCCGACTATGCCTACCACCATAAGTATGGCTTGCGAGATCCACGTGGGGGTGGCCGATCTTCAGCGCGCTTGACGGCGCCCGTCGTAGCCGCGGCAGCGATTGCAAAAAAATGGCTGAATGAACAATATGGCACCCGCATTTACGGTTACATGAGCCAGTTGGGCGAACTTGCCGTGCCCTTTGAAGACGCAGAGCACATTGAGCACAATCCATTCTTTGTTGCCAATAACTCGATGCTGCCTCAGCTCGAAGGCTATATGGACGCACTGCGTAAAGCTGGGGATTCCTGCGGCGCCAAGATTGAAGTGCGTGCAACCCATGTACCCATGGGCTTGGGTGAACCTCTATTTGATAAGCTTGATGCCGATATTGCCCACGCCATGATGGGCATCAATGCGGTGAAGGGCGTTGAGATTGGCGCTGGCTTTGCAGCGGTAGCGCAGCGTGGCAGCGAGCATGGCGATGAGTTGCATCCCGATGGCTTTGCAAGCAATCACTCGGGCGGCACGTTGGGCGGCATTAGCACTGGCCAAGACTTACGCGTTGCGATTGCGATCAAGCCAACCTCCAGCATCATGAGCCCGAAAGAATCAGTCGATCTGGATGGCAAGCCGATGACGGTGCAAACCAAAGGGCGCCATGATCCCTGCGTGGGCATTCGGGCAACCCCGATTGCCGAAGCTATGTTGGCATTAGTATTAATGGACCATGCGCTGCGTCACCGCGCACAGAACGCTGATGTTCAGGTGGCGATGCCAGCCATACCAGGCGCTCGTCCTGGCGCGCAGTCTTACTAAAGCACAAATACGAATGACGCTATCGGTACGCTGGGCCTTCGGGTCCTTTTTCTTTTTGTACTTTGCTTACGTCGGACTCATTTCGCCTTTTGCGAGCCTGTATTTTGTAGATAAGGGATTTAGTGCGATTGAGATTGCAGTGCTGATGTCGATGCTGCAAGTGACCCGCATCTTAGGGCCGTTTTCGTGGGGCTGGTTATCCGACTATCTTTCAAATCGAATTGGCATTATTCGCTTCTGTGCAGCGCTTGCTAGCCTCGTGTTCTTGTGCATTTTTTTCCTCGAAAGTTACATCGCCTTTTTTGCGTGGATGTTTATTCTGCACACCATCTTAAGTAGCCTGACTCCGCTAGGGGAGGCGGCTACAGTGCATGCCTTATTTAAAGACAACTCCTTTGATAAACGCTATGGGCGATTGCGTTTATGGGGCTCAATTGGTTTTATCTGTATGGTGCTTTTGGCCGGTGAATTTTTTGATCGCTTTGGTATTGCCTGGTTTCCGTGGATTGGCGCTGCAGTACTCTTTTTGCTGGCTATCGATACCTGGTGTATGCGTGAGCCGAAGCTCGATCGGCGGCCGATGGTACGCGGTGAAATGCGCAGTGTTTTAGTTAATCCCGATGTCCGTTGGTTTTTGGTCTCCGGGTTTTTTATGATCTTTGCGCATGCCGCCTTGTATGTTTTTTTCTCCCTGTACTTGGTCAGCCTCGGATATGACAAATGGGAGATTGGTCTCTTTTGGGCTCTAGGCGTTTTTGCCGAAGTGATTTTCTTTTATTTTCAGAGCAAAGTGCTTAGCCGCCTTGACCCCGAAGTCGTGTTGCAAGCTACCTTTGGTATGGGAGTCGTACGCTTCATGTTGATCGCCTTGTATCCGACGACGGCCGTGTTGATTCTGGCGCAGGTGCTGCATGCAGGCACCTTCGCTGCGCACCACAGTGCGAGTGTCAAATTAATTCAGCGCTGGTTCTCAGGCCCTTTGCAAGCCCGTGGTCAGGCGCTGTTCACCACAGTGTCGTATGGCTTAGGTGGTACGCTGGGCGGCCTTGCTGCCGGCTGGGTTTGGGAAACACTACAACCGCGGGATGTGTTTGTGATGTCGGCTTTGGCTTGCGGCCTCGCGGGCCTAGCGATTCAGAAAGTACGTCCTCGCACTATTTAGGATGAAGAAGGTCCCATGCAGGGACCTTGCAACTACATCGATGAATAGTTGGGACCGCCGCCGCCTTCGGGCGTAATCCAAATAATGTTTTGCGTGGGATCTTTGATGTCGCAACTCTTGCAGTGCACGCAGTTTTGCGCATTGATTTGCAATTGCGATTCCCCATTGGTTTCAACATATTCGTATACGCCAGCCGGGCAATAGCGTTGCTCAGGGCCGGCATAGGTTTTTAAGTTGACTTGTACTGGTACCGATGGGTCTTTGAGTGTGAGGTGGGCTGGTTGATCTTCCGCATGATTGGTATTGGAGATAAAAACCGAAGAGAGGCGATCAAAGGTAATCTTGCCGTCTGGCTTGGGGTAATCAATCGGTTGATGCTGCGCTGCTGGCTCAAGGCATTCGTGATCGGCGCGGCGGTTGTGAATTGTCCATGGAGGATTGCCGCCCAATAGCTTTTGCTCTAGGCCGACCATGGCTGTGCCCAGATAAAGTCCTTTAGCCATCCATGGCTTGAAGTTTCTGGCTTGATTGAGTTCGGTATGCAGCCAACTGTTTTCAAACGCGTTGGGATAGGCCGATAAGATATCGTTGGAGCGATTTTCGATAATCGCATTCACGGCGGCATCTGCCGCTAACATTCCCGTTTTAATGGCAGCATGGCTGCCTTTAATGCGCGATGCATTGAGGTAACCTGCATCGCAACCAATCAGCGCGCCGCCCGGAAAAACCGTTTGCGGCAAGCTATTTAATCCGCCCGCAGCAATGGCTCTAGCACCATACTCGAGGCGCTTGCCGCCTTCAAAGGTGGGGCGAATGGCGGGATGCAATTTGTAGCGTTGAAACTCTTCAAACGGACTGAGATAGGGATTCTTGTACGACAAACCAACTACCAGGCCAACGGCTACTAAATTTGTTCCAAAGTGATACAGGAATGATCCGCCGTAGGTTTGTGCATCGAGTGGCCACCCTGCGGTATGCACGACAAGCCCAGGGTGATGTTCCTCGGGCTTCACTTCCCAGAGTTCTTTAATACCAAGGCCGTAACTCTGTGGATCGCGGTCTCGATTTAAATCAAAGCGCTGCATCAGTTGCTTGCCGAGGTGGCCGCGGGCCCCCTCAGCAAAGAGGGTGTACTTCGCATGCAGTTCCATGCCAAGCTGAAAGTGATCGCCCGGTTTACCTGATTTTGTAACGCCCATGGAGCCCGTCGCAACACCCCGTACCGCACCATGTTCGTTGTACAGAATCTCCGCTGCAGCAAAGCCCGGAAACACATCGACGCCGAGCGCTTCTGCTTGCGCTCCTAACCAACGGGTAAGGTGAGCCAAGCTAATGATGTAATTGCCTTCGTTTTTGAAGCAGGCCGGCAACATCCAATTGGGGAATTGGTAGGATTTTTCCTTGGTCAAAAACAGAAATTGATCGGCGCTGACAGGGGTGTTTAAGGGCGCTCCGCGCTCTTGCCAGTCAGGAAACAGTTCTGTAAGGGCTCGGGGATCCATGACCGCACCCGACAGAATATGGGCGCCGATTTCAGAACCTTTTTCAAGTACGCAGACGCTGATCTCTCGATCATGCCGGGCGGACAGTTGTTTAGCGTGGATTGCGGCCGATAGCCCTGCAGGGCCGCCGCCAACAATGACGAGGTCATATTCCATTGCCTCGCGGACGGCGCTGTTATTGGTGGCAAATTCAGTCATGGCATTAGTTTAGTTCCATTCTGCGCATCCATTTACCTTTAGGGGGGCCTAGAACGAACTGCCCGCTCCCTGAAAGGGCTCTAAGGGTATGATGGTGTTTTTCCACTTTTGCATACATTTTTAGGACAAAAGCCCATGAATAAGACCTACCCATCGGCAATCGAGGCATTGCGCGGTGTATTAAAAGATGGCCAGACCATTGCAGTCGGTGGCTTTGGTCTTTGCGGCATTCCCGAGGCCTTGATCGCTGCAGTTCGTGAACTGGGTGTACAAAACCTGTCGGCCATTTCAAATAATGCCGGTGTCGACGGATTTGGCCTTGGTTTGTTGTTGGAATCGCGTCAGGTCAAAAAAATGATCGCATCCTACGTGGGTGAGAATAAAGAATTTGAGCGTCAGTATTTGGCCGGCGAATTGGAATTGGAATTCACGCCCCAAGGCACCCTAGCTGAAAAGCTGCGGGCAGGGGGTTGCGGTATTCCGGGATTTTTCACAAAGACGGGCGTCGGTACGATGGTTGCCGAAGGCAAGGACGTGCGCTCGTTTGACGGTGAAGATTACATTTTAGAGCGTGCATTGGTTCCTGATGTTTCCTTGGTGAAGGCATGGAAGGCCGATCGCGCGGGTAATTTGGTATACCGCTACACCGCCCGTAACTTCAATCCCGTGGTTGCCATGGCTGGCAAAGTAACCATTGCGGAAGTGGAAGAGATTGTGGAAAACGGCGAGCTCGATCCAGACCAAATTCATACCCCCAGTATTTACGTGACTCGCCTCGTGCTCAATGCCAATCCCGAAAAGCGGATTGAGCAACGCACCTTGACACAAGCCGCTTAAAGGAAAAGAAGATGCCGTGGAATAGAGATGAAATGGCGGCGCGTGCTGCCAAAGAATTACAAGATGGTTTTTACGTCAACCTCGGTATTGGTATGCCGACCTTGGTTGCCAATCACGTTCCCAAAGACATGGAAGTCTGGTTGCAATCGGAAAACGGTTTACTCGGTATTGGCCCATTTCCGACTGAAGCACAAGTGGATGCCGATTTAGTCAACGCAGGCAAGCAAACCATTACCTTGATCCCTGGCTCTGCTATTTTTTCTTCTGCGGATTCCTTTGGGATGATTCGGGGCGGAAAAATCAACATTGCTATTTTGGGTGCAATGCAAGTGAGTGAGCACGGCGATTTAGCTAACTGGATGATTCCGGGCAAGATGGTCAAAGGCATGGGCGGCGCAATGGATTTAGTCGCCGGCGTTAAACATGTCGTGGTCTTGATGGAGCATGTTGCCAAGAAAAAAGACGGTACCGAAGAGATCAAGATTTTGCCTAAATGCACATTGCCCCTGACCGGATTGGGTGTAATTAATCGCATCATCACCGATTTGGGCGTGCTTGACATCACTCCCAAGGGTTTAAAGCTAGTGGAGTTAGCCCCTGGTGTGACAAAAGACGAGATCATTGCCAAAACGGGTGCCCCGGTAGACGTTACAGGGTTTTGATTTAGTGAAATAATGGGATCAACTATGGTTGATCCCCGCTCTACACCTCCTCAAGCAGCACCAGCAAGCGACGCTGACCAGTACAGCCTGTTGCACATTCATAAGCGCGGCGATGCCGCGCATTCCCACCGCCGTGAAACTTCCAATGCATCTCTGTTGGGTTTAGCGCTAGCGATTACCTTTTCATTTGCAATTATTGAAGCGATTGCCGGTTACCTAGCCGGATCCCTTGCCTTGTTATCCGATGCGGCGCACATGGTGACCGATGCTGCTGCGCTTGCTCTTGCGCTCTTTGCACAAATTATTTCCCGGCGCCCCCCATCGGCGCGCCATTCATTTGGCTTTGGGCGGGCTGAGGCCTTAGCGGCGTTTGTGAATGCGATTGCTATGTTGGCATTAGTCGCCTGGATTATTGGCGAGGCGATTACGCGTTTTTACACACCACACATTGTCGATGGATTAACAGTTGCGATTGTTGCTGCGATTGGCCTTGTGATGAATATCATCGTTGCGACGATATTGTCGCGTGATAAGAAGAGCGTCAATACACGCGCCGCCTTGGTGCACGTCATGGGCGATCTATTGGGGTCGATTGCCGCGCTGATCTCTGGCGTTGTCATTTATTTTTCAGGCTGGATGGAAATCGATGCCTGGCTCTCGATCTTAGTCGCCTTGTTGATTCTCAAATCCACCTTCGCCATTCTTAAAGAGTCGTATCACTTTTTGATGGAAGGCGTGCCGCTGAGCATTGATTACATTGCGGTTGGCAAGGACCTTCATGCCGTTAAGGGCGTGCGTGCGGTTCATGATTTGCATGTGTGGGAGATGTCGCCCAATCAGCCCGCTTTAATCGGGCACATTGAAGTTGATTCATTGCGCCAATGGCCAGCGCTGATGCGACGGATTAATACAATGCTCTTGGAGCGCCATGGCATTGATCATGTGACCTTACAACCCGAGCTGGTATCCGATCTGCAGGATGACGACAATCCTGTAAATAATTCCACGCCAACAGCGCCAAAATTAATTCATCATGGCGAACGCTTTTATGTCGAGTGCGCTAGTAGCAATGCCAGCGGCTTGCATCGCATGGCGTATCACACCTGGGGCGATCCTTCTAATCCCCGCGTATTGATTTGTGTGCACGGACTGACTCGCCGCGGTAGTGACTTTAGGACCTTGGCTGAGGCCATGTGCAAAGACTATTATGTTGTCTGCCCCGATGTCGTGGGGCGGGGCGATTCGGATTTTTTAGAAAACCCGATGCTTTACGGGATACCCCAGTACGTTGCGGATATGACCACTTTAGTGGCGCGCTTAAATGTTGCGTCGGTAGACTGGTTCGGAACCTCCATGGGCGGCCTGATTGGCATGGTCTATGCCGGTATGCCGGATTCACCAATACGCCGCATACTGATTAATGACGTGGGCCCGCGGATTGAGCCTGAATCACTCAAGCGCTTAAGTTCGTATGTGGGCCAACCCTTTGCCTATTCCAATCGCGCAGAGGCCTTAACGGTTTTAAATCGGATCTGCGCCAGCTTTGGCTCCCACACACCAGAAGAGTGGGAGCGCTTAAATGGCCCGCTGTTGCAGGAAGTAAATGACGTCTGGTCACTGCATTACGATCCGAAGATTGTGATTCCATTTGCAGCGGTAAATCCCGTCTTAGCGAAAGCCGGAGAGATGGCATTGTGGAATCACTTCGATACAATTACGGTGCCCATTTTGATTGTGCGCGGCGGTGATTCGGATTTATTGTCGAGCGCTACTGTTGAAGAAATGCTCAGACGTAATCCGCATGCACGCAGTATCACCATTCCAGGTGTTGGCCATGCGCCTGCCTTTTTAAAACCCGAGCAAATTGCCCTTGCTGCTGAATTCTTTTCATGAGCGTGAAGAAGGACCAGTCTTCCACTGAGCTTTTGCCAACGCAGTCGGCTTTAGTGGATTCATGGCAGGGCGAGCCGCCTGAAGCGCATCAAGCTGGTGTTCTCAGCATCTTGCAGTTACTGCATTTGGATGAACCCAGTTTGCTGGCCGCAAGCCACCTGGATAGTTCTTTAGGTAAAGAGGCGCTTGCCAAAAAACTAGGTGACGAGTCTGCCCGTTTGCTGGCGGGTTATCGCAGCCTACGGCAAGCCCAAGCCAAAATAGTCAAAGCCGATGGTGGGATTAGCGTAGCCGGCCAAGAAGAAGTGCTGCGCAAAATGCTTTTGGCTTTTGGGGATGATTTACGGGTCGTGCTGATTTACCTTGCTTCGCGCTTGCAAACCTTACGCTGGATTAATCAGGAAAAGATTCCGATGCAGGCGGCATGGGCGCAGGCCTTTTTGGATATTGATGCCAGCTTAGCGAATCGCTTAGGTATTTGGCAAATGAAATGGGAAATGGAGGATTTGGCTTTTCGCGTTTTAGCGCCGCCGGTTTACCGCGATATAGCTACCATGTTAGATGCCAAGCGCGCCGAGCGCGAGGGGTTTATCGCCCGCATCATTGAAGAGCTCAAGCAGGCATTGGGCGAGGCAAGCCTATCGGCAGATGTGCAGGGCAGGCCGAAACACATTTACAGTATTTGGAAAAAAATGCAGGGCAAGTCCTTGGACTTTGCGAATTTATATGACGTGCGGGCATTTCGTATTTTGGTAGAAGACGTGAAGGATTGTTATGCTGCACTCGGTTTAGTGCACAACGTCTGGCAACCGATTCCGCGCGAGTTTGATGACTACATTGCAAGGCCTAAGCCCAACGGATACCAGTCCTTGCATACCGTCGTCATGGATGCCGATGGCGTTGCATTTGAAATTCAGATTCGCACGAACACCATGCACCAACAGGCAGAGTATGGTCTGGCGGCACACTGGCGTTACAAAGAGGGCGCAGCGCCCGTACCCAAAAATGCAGGGGGTACCCACAGCGCAGCGGTAGCCTATGAACGCCAAATTGCCTGGGCCAGGCAATTAATTTCCTGGAAAGAGGATGCCTGGGATCAACTGAAGAACCACGCGATTGATGATCACATCTATGTGTTGACGCCGCTTGGCAAAGTGATTGCGCTCGAAAAGGGATCCTCGCCAATTGATTTTGCCTATGCGGTTCACACGGATTTAGGCCACCGCTGCCGCGGCGCGCGGGTTGATGGCGCGATGGTGCCGCTGGACACGTGCCTTGCCAACGGCCAAACCGTAGAGATCATTGCAGTTAAACATGGCGGGCCATCGCGCGATTGGATTAGTCCGGATCGGGGCTATTTACGTTCCCAGCGAGCCCGTAGCCGTGTGCGCGCTTGGTTTAATGCGCTCGATGATGAGGAGGCCGGGGCAAGTAGCGCTACGAAGCCAAGCGCTGAATCCAAGTTGCCTGCAAAGGATAATAAGCCCGATGCAGAGCCCCTTGCCGTTGTATTGCATCAACGAACCCGCTCTACAAAGCCATCCAGCGATGTGCTGGTCGTTGGGGTTGATTCTTTACTAACGCAGTTGGCACGCTGCTGTCGCCCAGTGCCGCCCGATGCGATTGCTGGTTTTGTGACCCAGGGGCGGGGCGTATCGATCCACCGACGTTCTTGCAGCACCTTCCGAAGTTTGCTGGAACGCGCTCCAGAGCGTGTGATTCAGACTGCATGGAACGCCTTAGATGAAGCCCAAAGCGGAGGATTGACAGCAAAGCAAGGCACCCAAAACCGATCCAAGGTCTTTCCGGCGGATTTGGCGGTCACTGGCCTTGATCGGCCCGAGCTGATGCGCGAACTGTTTGAAGGCTTATCCCGCCAAGGAATTCATGTGATTGATTTGCGTAAATCCGCGCGCCGCGGGATCGCGCAAATTTTGCTGACCGTCGAAATTGCCGACGCCGAGGCCCTGCGGCAAGTCCAAAATAGCCTCGAGGAGCTGAAAGGCGTGACTCAAGTACGCCGGCGGTGATAAACTCTTGATCTTTATAGGCTCGTAGCTCAGCTGGTTAGAGCACCACCTTGACATGGTGGGGGTCGTTGGTTCGAGTCCAATCGAGCCTACCAACGAAATACCTAGATGGGCGCGGTTGCCGCAAAGCATCCGCGCCTTTTTAGTAATGTATGACGCAGTAAGCCAAATTCAATGGAGATGGAATTTCATGGTTGCAGTCACTCTACCGGACGGATCCAAACGCGAGTTCGACGCACCGGTGCGTGTTCTGGATGTTGCGCAAAGCATTGGTAGCGGTCTTGCTAAAGCAGCATTGGCCGGGATGGTCGACGGCCGGATGGTCGATACCAGCTATTTAATTGAGCGCGATAGCCAACTGGCCATCATCACCGATAAAAGCCCCGAGGCGCTTGATATTGTTCGCCACTCAACTGCCCATCTTTTAGCGTATGCAGTAAAAGAATTATTCCCCGAGGCCCAAGTCACCATTGGCCCGGTGATTGATAACGGTTTTTACTATGACTTTTCTTTTCATCGCCCCTTTACGCCGGATGATTTAGCTGCCCTTGAAAAGCGCATGGCGGAGCTCGCTAAAAAAGATGAGCCAGTAACGCGTAGTGTGATGCCACGCGATGCGGCCGTGCAATTTTTTAAAGACCAAGGCGAACATTACAAAGCCGAAATCATTGCCAGTATTCCGCAGGGCGAGGATGTGTCGCTCTACACCGAAGGAAAATTTACCGATTTGTGCCGCGGTCCCCATGTGCCATCGACCGGCAAGCTCAAGGTCTTTAAGCTCATGAAGCTGGCTGGCGCCTACTGGCGCGGCGACAGCAAGAATGAAATGTTGCAGCGTATCTATGGCACTGCCTGGCTGAAAAAAGAAGACCAAGATGCCTATTTGCATATGCTGGAGGAAGCTGAGAAGCGCGACCACCGCCGCTTAGGGCGTCATCTGGATTTATTCCATTTTCAGGACGAAGCGCCGGGCCTCGTGTTTTGGCACCCCAAAGGCTGGTCGATTTGGCAAACCGTTGAGCAATACATGCGCAAGGTTTACCAGGACGAGGGCTACCACGAGGTGAAGGCGCCGCAGATTTTGGATCGCGGCCTATGGGAAAAATCGGGCCACTGGGAGAACTACAAAGAGAATATGTTTACGACCGAGTCGGAAAATCGCTCGTACGCACTCAAGCCCATGAACTGCCCAGGGCATGTCCAAATTTTTAACTCGGGCCTCCATAGCTATCGTGAGTTACCACTGCGCTACGGTGAATTTGGCCAGTGCCATCGCAATGAGCCATCCGGTGCACTGCACGGATTAATGCGGGTACGCGGTTTCACCCAAGACGATGGTCATATTTTTTGTACCGAAGACCAGATTCAGTCGGAAGTAGCCAGCTTTGATAAGGCAGTTCGAGCGGTCTATGCCGATTTTGGTTTTTCTGAGGTGGACGTGAAGTTAGCCTTAAGGCCTGCTAAGCGCGTTGGCGATGACGCCATTTGGGATAAAGCCGAGGAAGCATTGCGCGGCGCCCTCCGGGCATCCGGCCAAACCTGGGAAGAATTGCCGGGCGAGGGCGCTTTTTATGGTCCGAAGATTGAATACCACCTGAAGGACTCGATTGGCCGTTCTTGGCAGTGCGGCACGATGCAGGTCGACTTTTCCATGCCGGCTCGCTTGGGCGCGGAATACGTGGCGGAAGACAATGCCCGCAAGGTGCCGGTGATGTTGCACCGCGCCATTGTGGGCTCCTTGGAGCGTTTTATCGGGATTTTGATCGAAAATCACGCCGGAAACATGCCCGTTTGGCTTGCTCCAACCCAGGCAGTTGTCCTCAATATTTCAGAAAATTCAGCTGCTTATGCCCAGCAAATCCAGCAATTGCTGAAAAAACAAGGGTTTAGGGTGGATGCGGATTTGCGAAATGAGAAAATTACGTATAAAATACGCGAGCACGCATTGCAAAAGCTCCCTTATCTGCTGGTTGTTGGCGATAAAGAGCGTGAAAGTAATACGGTAGCCGTTCGTGCCCGTGGCGGAGTGGATCTAGGCGTAATGCCTTTAGACGCATTCGTTGCCCGACTCCAGCAGGATATATCCCAGAAGGTCGGTCCCGAGCTGAATTAAGCCTGGGGGATGACGGTTTTTATTGTTTTTGATGAAGGAATTAGAAGATCGCTACTGAAAAATTGCAACGCATTAATCGGGAAATAACTGCTCCTGAAGTGCGTTTGGTTGGAATCGATGGGGAAGCCCTCGGTGTAGTTAAGTTGAACGAAGCCTTGGCTTTGGCAGAAGAGAAAGAAACCGATTTGGTTGAGATTGCTCCGACAGCCGTGCCACCCGTAGTCCGATTGATGGACTTCGGTAAGTTCAAGTACCAAGAAGCCAAGCGTCAGCATGAAGCCAAGCTGAAGCAAAAAGTGATTCAGGTGAAAGAAGTGAAATTTCGCCCGGGTACCGATGATGGTGACTATGGTGTGAAACTACGCAATCTGATCCGTTTTTTAGAAGATGGCGATAAGACAAAGATTACGCTGCGGTTTCGGGGTCGTGAAATGGCTCACCAAGAAATCGGAGTACGGATGTTGGAACGCTTGAAGTTGGATTTGCAAGAGCATGGCCAAGTTGAGCAGTTTCCGAAGATGGAAGGTCGGCAGATGGTGATGGTGCTAGCGCCAATCCGTAAGGCCAAGGCTTAAATAGTTTAGTTTTTGTAGGGAGGCGCTGTAAGGCGCTGGCAGTTTGAAGTGCTGCTAGGTACAGGAAGAATAACCGTCGGTTATCACCTAGGTAGTGCGAATGAAAGAAGGGGAACTTCATGCCCAAAATGAAGAGTAAGAGTAGCGCCAAAAAGCGCTTCACGGTCCGCGCAGGCGGCACCATCAAGCGAGGTCAGGCATTTAAACGCCACATCCTCACGAAGAAAACAACCAAGAACAAGCGTCACTTGCGTGGCTCCACCGAAGTAGCGAAAGCGGACGTCAAGTCCATTCGCTCGATGCTTCCGTACGCTTAACCTCAGACTAATTTAGGAGAATTCAATGCCAAGAGTCAAACGTGGGGTTACAGCAAGAGCCCGCCATAAGAAAGTTACCGATGCCGCAACTGGCTATCGTGGACGTCGTAAAAACGTATTCCGTATCGCTAAAGAAGCGGTTATGCGCGCAGGCCAATATGCCTATCGCGATCGCCGTAACAAAAAGCGGGTATTCCGTGCCTTGTGGATTGCGCGTATCAACGCCGCAGTACGTGAGCATGACCTAAGCTACAGCGTATTCATGAACGGTATGAAGAAGGCGGAGATCGAACTCGATCGCAAAGTGCTTTCCGATATGGCGATCATGGACAAAGAGGCATTTGCCGCTTTGGTCACACGGATCAAGTCCGTCGTTAACGCCGCAGCTTAATTACAAGCTGAAATGGTTTCTCTCGACCACATTGTCGAGGATGCCAAACGCGATTTCTCCGGGGCTGCTGATGCAGCCGCCTTGGAGGACGCGAAAGCCAGGTACCTCGGTAAATCAGGTGTTCTCACTGAGCGCTTAAAAGCGCTTGGTGGAATGTCGCCTGAAGAACGCAAAAGTGCCGGCGCATTAATTAATCAAGTTAAATCAGCTGTAGAGGCTGCTCTGCAAGAGCGGCGTCAGGCATTGGCCGACGCAGTATTGCAAACCCGTCTCGCAGCAGAATCCATCGACGTATCTTTACCAGGCCGCGCACAATCAGCGGGTAGTCTGCATCCGGTGATGCGAACCTGGGAGCGGGTAGAAGCAATCTTTCATTCGATTGGCTTTGATGTTGCTGATGGTCCTGAGATCGAAACCGATTGGTTTAATTTCACGGCGCTCAATAGTCCCGAAAATCACCCCGCGCGTTCGATGCAAGATACGTTTTACGTTGATGGTCTCGATACCAAGGGTAAGCCTTTGCTGCTGCGTACCCATACCAGTCCGATTCAAGTGCGTTACGCCAGTGAGCACGTGAAAAAGTACGCGGGCGCGAAAGTAATGCCACCCATTAAAGTAATTGCGCCGGGCAGAACCTACCGGGTCGATAGCGATGCCACCCATTCGCCCATGTTCCATCAGGTAGAAGGCTTGTGGATTGCTGAAAAAGTATCCTTTGCTGATCTCAAGGGCGTGTACACCGATTTCTTACGGACCTTCTTTGAGACCGATGCCTTGGAAGTGCGCTTTCGTCCATCGTATTTCCCATTCACCGAGCCTTCCGCTGAAATTGACATGGCGTTTGCAAGCGGCAAATTAGCGGGACGTTGGCTAGAGATATCAGGAGCAGGGCAAGTGCATCCCAATGTATTACGCAATATGGGAATTGATCCCGAGCGTTACACCGGATTTGCGTTTGGCTCGGGTCTTGAACGCATGACAATGCTGCGCTATGGCGTCGACGATTTACGCCTGTTCTTTGAAAACGACCTGCGCTTTTTGGCGCAGTTCCCTGCTTAATACTTACATACTGAAATTGATCTAGCCCATGCAATTCTCTGAATCCTGGCTCCGTCAGTACGTCAACCCAGCACTGGACAGCAAAGCGCTTGGCCATGCGATGACGATGGCCGGCCTTGAGGTCGAAGAACAGTATTCCGTGGCGCCGCCATTTTCACAGGTGGTCGTTGCCGAAATTATGTCGGCAGAGCAGCATCCGGATGCCGATCGTTTGCGGGTATGCAAAGTGAATGCCGGCACTGGTAGTGAGTTGCAGATTGTGTGCGGCGCACCGAATGCGCGTGTGGGTATCAAGATTCCATGCGCACTGGTTGGTGCTTTGCTTCCGCCTGCGGAAGAGGGCGGTAAGCCATTCCAAATTAAGGTTGGCAAGTTACGCGGCGTTGAAAGCCAGGGCATGCTCTGCTCGGGACGTGAGCTCGGTCTTGGGGATGATCATGAGGGTATCCTAGAGTTGCCACTCGATGCGCCCGTTGGTGCCAATATCCGTGAATACCTCGAGCTCGATGATCAGATCTATGTCATCAAACTAACGCCGAATAAAGCCGACTGTTTATCGCTTGCTGGCTTAGCGCGTGAAGTGGCTGCGATTACCGGAGCGCCATTGTGCGGACCAACATGGACCGCACCGATTCCAACCATTACCGATACCGTGAAGGTACAGATCGATGCCCCCGATTTATGTGGGCGGTTTGCAGGCCGCGTGATTCGAGGCGTGAATCCAAAAGCCAAAACACCCGATTGGATTATTCAGCGTTTATGCCAAGCAGGTCAGCGGAGTATTTCGCCTTTGGTTGATCTATCCAATTACGTCATGCTGGAGATGGGTCAGCCGACCCACGTCTTCGATCTCGATCAATTAAAGGGTGATTTGCACGTGCGCTGGGCAAAGCCGGGCGAACAGATTGCGCTGTTAAACGAGCAAACGCTGAACCCAATTGTGCAGGGTGAGGTAGCAAATCAATTGGCTCACGGCGTTGGTGTGGTTGCTGATAATACCGGGCCAGTGAGTCTTGCCGGCATTATGGGTGGCAATGCCAGTGCGGTTAGTGATAACACCGTCAATATCTATGTTGAGGCTGCATTTTGGTGGCCCGCTGCCATTCAAGGCCGTGCACGGCGTTTTAACTTTACAACGGATGCAGGCCATCGCTTTGAGCGCGGTGTTGATCCTGCCGCTACCGTTACGCACCTCGAGTATTTATCGTCCCTCATCTTGGAAGTGTGCGGCGGTCAAGCTGGCCCCGTTCAGGATCAGATTACGCAATTGCCAGAGCGTAAGCCAGTCAGCTTGCGTCTGCAGCGCGCCATCGATGTGATTGGTATTCCCTTGACGACTGCGATTGTGAGTGATGTATTCACGCGACTCGGGTTTGCATTTACCGTCAATGATGGCGCTGATGCTGCGAAGACTACTTTTGTAGTAACGCCGCCCAGCTACCGTTTCGACATGGAGATCGAAGAAGATTTGATCGAGGAAGTTGCGCGCCTCTATGGCTTTGAAAATATTCCAGACCATCCACCGACAGCCGTATTAAAGATGAGCGCTCCGCCCGAGGCGCGTCGCAGTGTTCATCGCTTGCGCCATGCTTTGGCGCAGGCAGGCTATCAAGAGGCAGTCAATTTTGGATTTACCGATCGCGAGAGTGAAGCGCGTTTGTCAATGCATCAGGGCGATGAAAGCCAAGCAATTCAAGTGCGCAACCCCATCGCTAATCAGTATGGTGTGATGCGCAGCACCCTATGGGGTGGTTTATTGGGCAATCTGCGGGCTAACCTCAACCGCGGCAGCAACCGCGTTCGCCTCTTTGAGATCGGTCGCGTATTTATGCGCAATCCTTTGCAAGTAGACGCGCCCGGCATGGTTGCCGGTTATGTTCAGCCCCGTCGCGTAGGCGGCTTAGTGTATGGCTCAGCCCTGCCAGAGCAGTGGGCCAGCAAAAATAGGGCGGTTGATTTTTTTGACGTAAAGGGCGATTTGGAAAGTGCATTTGCGCCCCTGCAATTTGTTACTGCAGCTGCTGCGCATCCAGCCCTGCATCCCGGCCGATCGGCGCAAATTGCATTTAAAGTAGGTAACAAGACTATTCCAGTAGGCTGGATTGGTGAATTGCATCCCGGATTGCAACAGGCCTATGAATTACCCCAAGCACCGATTTTATTTGAATGCGACTGGGATGCGCTGGCTGAGATTGGTTTGCCAGCGCCAGCAGAGATTAGTAAATTCCCTGCAGTTCAGCGTGATTTAGCCGTGGTGGTCAAACAATCGATTGCGGCGCAAACCTTGCTGGATGCCATGGCCGCTACCGGACAGACTTTAGTGCGTCAAATTGAAGTCTTTGATGAGTTCCGGCCTGGCGCCGGTAGTAGTAGCATGGCTGCCGACGAGAAAAGCCTCGCGTTTCGTATTACATTACAAAATCCAGCGGAAACATTGCAGGATGCACAAATCGATGCTGCAATTGCAGCATTGCTCAGCGCACTGGAAAAGTGCTGTAACGCGCGGCTACGTTAAAAAATATTGCTACACTTAAAAATCAGACATCGTCATAATAGTTAAGCCATTTGAAATAGATAAGAGCCCCTCATGAATGCAAGCAATCAGACTGTTACGAAAAACGAACTATCCGAAGCCTTATTTGATCAAGTGGGTTTAAATAAGCGGGAAGCCAAAGATATGATCGATGCTTTCTTTGATCGCATCGGGGAATCGCTTGAAGTCGGTACCGAGGTGAAGATCTCTGGCTTTGGCAACTTTCAATTACGCAACAAGTCAGCGCGTCCAGGGCGTAATCCCAAAACAGGCGAGATGATTCCGATTGCGGCGCGCCGCGTGGTGACATTCCACGCCAGTCAAAAACTCAAAGATGCGGTCGAGTCCCATGCTCGAGAAAACAGAACTTGATTCTGGGTTGGCGCTGCTGGTTTCCCAGCTGCCACCAATACCATCCAAGCGCTACTTTACGATTGGCGAAGTAGCCGAGCTCTGCGGTGTACGCTCCCATGTTCTGCGATATTGGGAGCAGGAGTTTGCTCAGCTCCGCCCACAAAAACGCCGAGGCAATCGCCGCTATTATCAGCACCACGAGGTGGTTCTTATTCGTAAGATTCGAGCGCTTCTCTATGAAGAGGGCTTTACCATCAGCGGTGCCCGCAACCGCCTTGATGAAGTCCGTGGTGAACTCAAGCTACGCGATGAGCTCGAGTCGATCTTGCACATGCTATCCAGTTAATAACGAAATCAGAAAGAACGCAATGCATCCATTTCATTTGGCTTTCCCCGTCGACAACTTAGAGTCTGCCCGTCATTTTTATGGCGGTCTGTTGGGCTGCCCCGAAGGGCGTAGCTCGGACGAGTGGATCGATTTCAATTTATTTGGCCATCAAATCGTTGCCCATTTGGCACATGGCGAGGCCATCAATGATGTCCACTCCGATGTGGATGGAAAAAAAGTCCCTGTTCGGCATTTTGGAATCGTGTTATCCATGCCAGAGTGGGAGGCTATGGCCGATAAGCTCAAAAAAGCAGGTGTTGAGTTTGTAATTGAGCCCTACATTCGGTTTAAGGGCGAGGTCGGTGAGCAGGGGACCATGTTCTTCTTGGATCCATCGGGTAATGCCATCGAATTCAAGGCAATGGCCCAGCCAGATCGCCTGTTTGCTAAATAAGCAACTGCTACAATTTTAGTCTCAGTCGGGGCGTAGCGCAGCCTGGTAGCGTACATGCATGGGGTGCATGTGGTCGGAGGTTCAAATCCTCTCGCCCCGACCATCGAATTTCTTCATTCGCCTTTTTGCGAGCATATTCATGAGCCTTTCCCAAAAACAGCCCACGTCGTATTTTGGGCTCACCATTCCCTTCCTCGACTTCATTGGCGTGGTTCCAGACTTCGCTGAGAACGGTAAGTCCCGTATTTGCTTAGACCTGCGACCAGAGCATCTCAATAGCTTTCAGGTGGGGCATGGTGGTCTTAGTATGACCTTGCTTGATTTCGCCATGGCCGCAGCCGCTCGGAGCGCTCATCCCGATGCCAAAGGCATGGTAACGATCGACATGACGGTTAGTTTTATGCGTCCTTCGACCGGCAAGCTGATTATTGAGGGCAAGCTCCTCAAGGCGGGCAAAAACATTAACTACTGCGAGGGTGAGGTGATTAATGAGTCAGGCGTAGTTACTGCCAAGGCTTTAGGCAGCTTTATGATGCGCCGTTGATAATCCCTATCAATCTAAAACAAATAGTAATATTTATAACGATTATGTATTAAATCCTATAATTAATAAGAATTAATCCCATATAAATAGTTTTACGAATTATCCCCTTACTATTGGCTTCATTATTAAATGCCATACTTTTATTTAATAATATGTTTATAATTAATTAACCATTATTGATATGGCTTATTAATTACTAACCAATGCCGGAGATATTCAGATTATGCCTTCCTATCAGGAGTTATTAGCCCAGCGGGAACAGCTGGACAAGCAAATTAAAGAAGCAGTTCAGCGGGAAAAAGCCGACGGCATAGCCAAGGCAAAGGTAATTATTGAGCAATACGGCTTAAATGCATCGGATTTGTTTAGCCGTAAAGCTGGTAGTAGCCGTGGACCCAGCGGTAAAGTAGCTCCAAAATACCGCGATCCCGCAACTGGTGATACATGGACGGGCCGAGGTAAGGCTCCTAAATGGATTGAAGGTAAAAACCGAAGTTCATACGCTATCTAATTGATTTAAATATATTTATATCATAATAAAGGCCGTCTATGACGGCCTTTATTTCTCTTCTTCAGGTTTTGGATTAAGTCATTGCGCGCTGGCTCCACTCGCATTTACGGCCCATTCCTTCCAAAAAGACCGATTCCAGCATGGCAAATCGGTTTGGGTTCGGATTACTTGAGCCAGAATCGGCGCTGGTTGCTGGGTAGCCCAATATCAAAGGATTTTCGGTAATCACCATTTCTTCTGCCTCCAAGGCCTCTTTTTCGCTGGGGGCCGGCTTTAGAACCCCTGCATTTTCGCCTGCCAGCTGCAACACA
The DNA here is from genome assembly GCA_943371165.1 of Rhizobium sp. Q54. Taxonomy (GTDB): domain Bacteria; phylum Pseudomonadota; class Gammaproteobacteria; order Burkholderiales; family Burkholderiaceae; genus Polynucleobacter. The sequence goes on along the minus strand of CALRTW020000016.1, from coordinate 9,039 downwards.
CCGGGATGCAACTGAATAAATCCCTCATCGACCAATATCGGGATGCGTTGCGTACGGCTATTTTTGCTTAAATAATGGATTAAATGGACTTGCTCCACCGGCGGGATTAATGCATCAAGGTAAATCAGGTCGGGAGCAATGGAAACCGCCTGCATTAAACCCTCTAGGCTATCCATGGATATCTCCATATCCACTTTGAGTTGCCAATCAAGCATGGCGTTGGCTAATTCCAGGCTATTTTCGGTACGGCGAAAGATGCCCATTAAGACGCAATGCGTACTTGCCTTTTGCCGCATGCTGCGTTGCCGCCGCTGCAATTGCTGTTCCAGGGAGCTGGCCAGGATGCGGCGATGCCCGCCTCGGGTTTTCCAGGCAATTAACTCCCCCAGTTCCACCATTTTTTGAACAGTTCCGAGCGATACATTAAGTACTTTGGCGCTCTGGCGGGTGCTGAGGTATTCCAAGTCAGGGGTGATGGCTTTCATTTTTCCTTAATTTGCTAATGTTGTAGGAGATTTAAAGCATAAAAAGCATTTCAACTTGGATCTATCAGGATCGGATGAAATAAGCGTAGGAAACATCCTATTTAGAGGTCAGGAAATTCCATAATTCAGGAAGGAAATAGGGAAGGCTAGTTGGAAGAAGGCAGTATTCGTGTTAAATTGAACTTGTATTTGAATACGCAATGATCAATCTGTAGAGGGTGAAGCCCTTATGCAGACGGTTTAATCCACAGTTTTTTTCGGGAAACCCGATGAAAGGTGAGCATCATGATTCAATCCTCTAGGGGAAGTTCGTACCTATTTGGCGGAAACGCCCCCTATGTAGAAGAACTCTACGAATCCTATTTATTAGATCCAACGTCTGTCGCTGATCACTGGCGCGACTACTTCGATAACGTCAATCAAGTTCCTGCGGTCGACGGCTCTAGCGGCCCCGATATTGCCCATGCGCCGATTGTTGCCTCCTTTGCCGAGCGCGCAAAGCAGGGCCCCATCCGTACTGTTACGGATTCAGTGGACTCCGAGATGGGACGCAAACGCGTTGCTGTTCAACAGCTGATTGCAGCGTATCGTAACGTCGGTAATCGCTGGGCGAATATTGACCCACTGAAGCGCACTGAGCGCCCCGATATTCCGGAACTCAATCCGGCCTTCTATGGCTTTACCGATGCCGATATGGACATCGTGTTCAACACCAGCAATACCTTCTTTGGCAAAAGCAATATGTCGTTGCGGGATTTGCTGCAAGCCTTGCGTGAAACCTATTGCGGCACGATTGGCGCCGAGTACATGTTCATTGCGGATCAAACCATCAAAAAATGGTGGCAAGAAAAATTAGAATCGATTCGTTCGACCCCATTCTTTAATGTCGAAGAGAAACGTCAAATCCTGGATCGCGTAACCGCAGCAGAGGGCCTTGAGCGCTACCTCTCAGCAAAGTACGTTGGACAAAAACGCTTTTCGCTCGAGGGTGGTGAGAGCTTTATTGCCTGTATGGACGAGCTGATCCGCGATGCGGGCGGCCGCGGAGTACAAGAGATTGTGATTGGCATGGCCCACCGAGGCCGTTTGAATGTTTTGGTCAACGTCCTTGGAAAAATGCCAAAGGACTTATTTGCCGAGTTTGAGCACAAAGCTCCTGAAGATCTGCCCGCTGGTGACGTGAAGTACCACCAAGGTTTCTCGAGTGACATTTCAACGCCGGGTGGCCCAGTGCATTTGTCCCTGGCCTTTAACCCATCGCATTTAGAAATCGTCAACCCCGTAGTTGAGGGTTCTGCACGCGCGCGGATGGAGCGCCGCGGTGATTTAACTGGCAGCCAAGTGTTACCTGTATTAGTGCACGGCGATGCTGCGATCGCGGGTCAGGGCGTCATGCAAGAAACTTTAGCTATGGCGGAGGTACGCGGTTATTCCACGGGCGGCACGATCCACATCGTGATTAATAACCAGATTGGATTTACAACATCTGATCCGCGCGACTTGCGCTCTAGCCTGTATTGCACCGACATCATGAAGGTGATTGATGCCCCGGTATTGCACGTGAATGGCGATGATCCAGAAGCTGTAGTCCTGGCTACGCAGTTGGCCGTTGAGTTTCGGAGTCAGTTTAAAAAAGACGTCGCCATCGACATCGTTTGTTTCCGTAAATTAGGGCACAACGAGCAAGATTCGCCAGCCATGACTCAGCCCTTGATGTACAAAATCATCAGCGCACATCCCGGTACACGCAAGTTGTACGCTGAGAAGTTAGAAGCGCAGGGCGTAGTACCCGCCGGCACGGGCGACCTTATGGTTAAAGAGTACCGCGCTGCGATGGATGCCGGCGTGCAAACATCGGATCCTGTACTGAGTAATTTCAAAGGCAAGTTTGCGGTGGATTGGTCACCTTTCTTGAACAAGAAATGGACCGATAGTGCCGATACCGCAATTCCGCTGACCGAGTGGAAGCGTTTGGCTGAAAAAATTAGTACCATCCCAGCCGATCTAAAAGTGCATCCCTTGGTTGAAAAGGTATTGCTTGACCGCGCCGCAATGGGCCGCGGTGAAATCAATGTCGACTGGGGCATGGGTGAGCACATGGCATTCGCCTCTTTGGTTGCCAGCGGTTATCCCGTTCGCCTATCTGGCGAAGACAGTGGTCGCGGTACGTTTACGCACCGCCACGCAGTACTGCACAATCAAAACCGTGAAAAATGGGATACCGGCACGTACGTTCCACTGCAGCATGTAGCAAAAGACCAAGCGCCATTTACCGTAATCGATTCCATTCTGTCTGAAGAGGCTGTATTGGGTTTTGAATACGGCTACGCTGCTGCCGAGCCAAACACCCTAACCATTTGGGAAGCACAGTTTGGCGACTTTGCGAACGGAGCCCAGGTGGTGATTGATCAATTTATTGCCTCGGGTGAAGTGAAGTGGGGCCGTGTAAACGGTCTTGTCATGATGTTGCCGCACGGTTACGAAGGTCAAGGGCCAGAGCATTCTTCAGCACGCCTCGAGCGCTTTATGCAGTTGTGTGCCGATACCAATATGCAGGTGATTCAGCCGACAACCGCCGCACAGATTTTCCACGTGTTGCGCCGTCAAATGATTCGCCAGTTCCGCAAGCCCCTAATTTTGATGACGCCCAAGTCGTTGCTGCGCAATAAGGAGGCTGCATCACCCTTAATTGAATTTACCAAAGGGGTTTTCCACACGGTACTGCCTGAGCGCGATGAATCCATTGATCCGAAAAAGGTCACCCGCATCATCATGTGCTCTGGCAAAGTCTATTACGACCTTGCCAAAGCGCGCGCCGATAAGTCGATTGGCGATGTTGCGATTATTCGCATCGAGCAGCTATATCCATTCCCGCATAAAGCCGTTTCTGCTGAAATGAAAAAGTACCCTGCATTAGAAGAGGTGGTGTGGTGTCAGGACGAACCGCAGAACCAAGGTGCGTGGTTCTTTATTCAGCACAATATTTTGGAAAATATGAGCGAAGGAATGCGCATGGCGTATGCCGGTCGTCCTGCCTCAGCCTCGCCGGCGGTTGGCTACGCCCACCTCCATCAAGAACAACAAAAGTCGCTGATCAACGCGGCCTTTGCCAAACTCAAGGGATATGTCGTTACTAAATAAGTACAGGCAAATTCACATCACATCATTTATTAGGAAGAATCATGGCTATTTTTGAGGTTAAAGTTCCCCAGTTATCAGAGTCAGTTGCTGAAGCAACCCTATTGCAGTGGAAGAAAAAAGTAGGTCAAGCCGTCGGTCAGGATGAAATCCTGATTGAGATTGAGACCGATAAGGTGGTACTAGAAGTGCCATCCCCATCGGCTGGCGTCTTGGTTGAGTTGATAGTTGGTGATGGCGGCACGGTAGTTGCCGATCAAGTTATTGCCAAGATTGATAGCACAGCTACTGCTTCCGCTACGGCTGCCCCAGCAATCGCAGTCGCTCCGGTGGCTGCTGCAGCCAGCGCAGCGCCTGCTACTAAACCAGCCGCTGCCCCAATTGCTGGTGCAAGTGCCGCTCCTTCAGCCGCCAAAATGATGGCAGAAAAGAACATAAGCCCAGCGCAGGTTGCTGGCACAGGACGTGATGGTCGGATTACCAAAGGCGATGTGATTGGCGCTGCCGCCGGCGGATCCAAGCCTGCAAAAGTAGCCTCGCCTGCTTTGCCGGGAGTTGTAGTGCCCATGGGTGAGCGCCCAGAAGAGCGCGTACCGATGAGTCGTTTGCGCGCGCGGATTGCTGAGCGCTTGCTGGAGTCCCAGGCAAACAATGCGATCCTGACGACCTTCAATGAGGTCAATATGGGTCCCGTGATTGCGATGCGCAATAAGTACAAGGACGTATTTGAAAAGACCCATGGCGTCAAGCTAGGCTTCATGTCCTTCTTTGTTAAAGCAGCTACCCATGCCTTAAAGAAATTCCCCTTACTGAACGCATCGGTCGATGGCAATGACATTGTGTATCACGGTTACTTTGATATCGGTATTGCGGTTAGCTCGCCACGCGGTTTGGTGGTGCCGATTTTGCGCGATGTGGATCAAATGAACCTAGCCGATATCGAGAAGAAGATTGCCGAGTACGGCGCCAAAGCCCGCGACGGCAAGCTGTCGATTGAGGAGTTAACTGGTGGTACCTTCTCCATCTCCAACGGTGGCGTGTTTGGATCGATGCTGTCGACGCCAATCATTAATCCGCCGCAGTCAGCGATCTTGGGTATTCATGCAACCAAGGAGCGCGCTGTTGTGGAAGATGGGCAAATTGTGATCCGCCCAATTAACTACCTGGCCTTATCGTATGACCACCGCATCATTGATGGTCGCGAAGCGGTGCTCGGTTTGGTTGCCATGAAGGAAGCTTTAGAAGATCCTTCACGTCTCCTGCTTGATCTGTAAGGAGCATACACATGAGTCAAGTATTTGATGTGCTCGTTATCGGCGCAGGTCCCGGTGGTTATATTGCAGCGATTCGGGCTGCGCAGCTGGGTTTTAAAGTGGCTTGCGCAGAATCCAATGCCTACGATGATCCGAAGGGTGAGCCCCGCTTAGGCGGCACCTGTTTGAATGTGGGCTGTATTCCCTCGAAGGCCTTATTAGCTTCCTCAGAGGAGTTTGAGAAGGTTAGCCATCATGTTGCTGAGCATGGCATTACAGTGGGTTCGGTTAAGCTCGATTCCAACAAAATGCTGGCGCGCAAAGATGCAATCGTGACCAAGATGACGGCGGGCATTCAGTTTCTGTTTCGTAAGAATAAGATCACAACCCTCAAAGGCCACGCTTCTTTTGTTGGTAAAACGGCGGATGGGTATCAGGTTCAGATCGACGGCAAAGATGCCGGCACGGTGACTGCAAAGAACGTGATCATTGCAACTGGATCGAAGGCGCGCCATCTGCCGAATATTCCGGTGGATAACGTGCTCGTTTGTGACAATATTGGCGGACTCAAGTTTGATTCCATTCCCAAGCGTTTGGGTGTGATTGGCGCTGGCGTGATTGGATTGGAACTCGGGTCGGTTTGGCGCCGGGTTGGCTCTGAGGTAACGGTCTTGGAAGGCTTGCCTACTTTCTTGGGTGCGTGCGATGAAGGCATTGCAAAAGAGGCCCATAAGATTTTTGTAAAGCAGGGCCTCAAGATCAATATGGGCGTCAAGATTGGCGAAGTCAAGGCCGATAAAAAGGGCGTTGTGGTTCAGTATCAAGACGCTGAAGGCAAAGCACAGAAGCTTGAATGCGATCGTTTAATTGTTTCCGTAGGTCGCGTACCAAATACCGACAAACTTAACCTTGAGTCGATTGGCCTCAAAGTCGATGAGCGTGGCTTTATTCCAATTGATGACCACACGTGCGCCACAGCAGCCCCTGGGGTCTATGCAGTGGGTGATGTTGTGCGTGGACCGATGTTGGCCCACAAGGCGGAAGATGAGGGCGTATTGGTCGCTGAAATCATTGCAGGCCAAAAACCCCATATCGACTACAACTGTATTCCGTGGGTGATTTATACCGACCCCGAAATTGCGTGGGTAGGAAAAACCGAGCAGCAACTGAAAGCCGCTGGTATTGCCTATAAGGCAGGTCAATTCCCATTTGCTGCGAACGGACGCGCCCTTGGCATGGCTCGTGCCGATGGGTTTGTTAAGTTTTTAGCGGATGCGAAGACCGACGAAATTCTCGGTGTGCATATCATTGGACCAAATGCCTCGGATCTGATTGCGGAAGCCGCCGTTGCGATGGAGTTTAAGGCGGCTGCAGAAGACATTGCGCGCATTTGCCATCCACACCCCAGTCTGTCGGAGGTAATGCGTGAGGCGGCATTAGCAACGGATCAACGCGCATTAAATATGTAAGTTGAGTACGCTCGCGTTTTACCGAAAAGAGCTGGAGGCGCGGGGGTTTCATTCCGACCCCGCGCAGGAGCGCGCAGTGCAGCGCCTGCAGCGTTGTGAGGATGAGTGGGTTGCGTACAAGGATGTGCGCAGCAACGCCCTCACCAAAAAATTATTCCACCCGGCGCTTCCCAGGGGGGTGTATCTCTGGGGAGGGGTTGGTCGCGGCAAATCCTTCTTGATGGATTGTTTTTTTGCTGCTTCACCCCTCGAGAAAAAAATCCGCATTCATTTTCATGAGTTCATGCGCGAGGTGCATCGTGAGTTGCACGAACTATCCGGCATGGCCGATCCCCTGGACGAACTCTCTAAGCGCATTGCCCAGCGCTACCGTTTAATTTGCTTTGATGAATTTCACATCAACGATATTGCGGACGCCATGATTCTGTATCGGCTTTTGAGCGCACTATTTGAGGATCGGGTGCAGTTCATCATGACTTCCAATTACAAACCGGATCAGCTTTATCCGAACGGCTTGCATCGGGATCGCTTATTGCCGGCGATCACCTTGCTTGAGAGTAAATTGGACGTACTTAATGTGGATGCTGGCACCGACTATCGACAAATGCAGATGGCTCAAGTGCAGGCGTACTTCCAGCCATTAACGTCGGTGAACGATGTGCTGATGATGCAGACCTTTCGTTCGATATTAGGCAAAGAGCCCGAAGAAAAGAATCCCGTCTTACGGATTGAGTCACGTGAAATTCGTCCGATGCACCGCGCTGCCGGTGTGGTTTGGTTTGATTTTAAAACTTTGTGTATGGGACCGCGTTCACAGAACGATTATTTGGAGATTGCCAATCTCTTTCATACCGTCTTTTTATCTGGGGTGCCTTATATGCCGCCCCGCATGACTAACGAGGCACGGCGCTTTATCTGGCTGATTGATGTGCTGTATGACCATAAAATCAAACTGATTATGAGTGCTGAACTGCCAGCCGATCAGCTGTATACCGAAGGGCAAATTGTGGGTGAGTTTGCCCGAACCGTGTCCAGGCTGGTTGAAATGCAGTCCCGTGACTATTTAGATGCCCCGCGCCGTGTGGTTCATGCCGGCTTGACCTAAAATAGGGGGGATGACGACCCCTTTTATTCTGAATGCTGATTTGCACTGCCATTCCGTGGTTTCGGATGGCACGCTGACGCCAGAGACCTTGGCTTTACGCGCATTTGAAAATGGCGTTCATTTATGGGCCTTAACTGACCATGATGAGTTGGGCGGCCAGGAGCGTGCTCAGCGTGCAGCGCGCGACTTAGGAATGGACTACCTCTCTGGCGTTGAGATTTCGGTGACCTGGATGGGGCACACGATTCACATTGTTGGCCTTGGTATTGATGCCGCACACATGGGTATTTTGGAAGGCCTGCGTCGTACTCGCGATGGTCGTCAGAATCGCGCCAAAATGATGGCCGAACAGTTGGCTAAAGTCGGAATTGCGGGCAGCTATGAAGGCGCGCTACTGTATGCCGGCAACCCCGAATTGATCTCACGTACCCACTTCGCACGTTTTTTGGTGGAACAGGGCGTTTGCCGCGATACCGATCAGGTGTTTAAGAATTATTTGGTTGAGCATAAGCCTGGATATGTTCCACATCAATGGGCCAGCCTAGATGATGCGGTAGCTTGGATCAAAGCGGCAGGGGGTGTTGCGGTGATTGCGCATCCGGGCCGTTATAAATTAACTGCCATGCAGCTCGATGAGCTCTTCAAACACTTTAAGGAGTTGGGCGGCCTCGCAATTGAGGTAGTTACGGGAAGCCATAGCCCCGCACAGTATCAAATTTATTCAAAGGCTGCCGAGCACTATGGCTTTATGGCTTCGCGCGGCTCTGATTTTCATGATCCGCAGGAGAGTTACATTGACTTGGGTAAATTGCCTCATCTGCCAGAGCACTTAACCCCAGTATGGTCGGTGTTCCATTAGACTCTGTATTGCTATTTACTAAAATGCCGAAGAAGGCCACTTAATTATGTTTGCACAGCGCGTACTTTCCGGAATGAGACCAACGGGTCATTTGCATTTAGGTCACTACCATGGCGTCTTAAAAAACTGGGTACAGTTACAGTCGAAGTACCCCTGTTTTTTCTTTGTCGCCGATTGGCACGCGCTTACCACCCATTACGAAACTCCAGATGTGATCGAGGCATCCGTATGGGAGATGGTGATTGACTGGCTAGCTGCTGGCGTCGATCCAAAACAAGCAACCCTGTTTATTCAGAGCCGTGTACCTGAGCACGCTGAACTCTTTTTGTTGTTATCCATGGGAACACCGCTGGGATGGTTGGAGCGTGTTCCAACCTACAAAGACCAGATTGAAAAACTCAAGGAAAAGGATTTACAGACCTACGGTTTTTTGGGCTACCCCTTATTGCAATCGGCTGATATTTTGATTTACCGCGCACAACATGTTCCCGTTGGCGAGGATCAAGTGCCGCACGTGGAGATGACCCGCGAAGTAGCCCGCCGTTTTAATAATTTATATGGTCGTGAACCTGGCTTTGAAGTCAAAGCCCAAGAGTCCATCAAGAAACTCGGCGGTAAAGTCGCCAAGCTCTATACCGAATGCCGCGTGGCGTATCAGGAGCGCGGCGAGGTCGATGCACTGGAGCGCGCCAGGGAACTGCTGCAACAAGCCCAAAGCATTTCCAATACT
>CALRTW020000015.1:0-42424 GCA_943371165.1 Rhizobium sp. Q54 | reverse complement strand
ATCCGCCCCCTGAATACCGAACAAGGCTGCGCCGAATCCATCCAAATACAGCATCCAGCGGTAAATCTGCGGCTGGGTAAAAAAGGCCTCTAAGTAGAAAGCGATCGCACTGGCCGCCAAGGCAACCCACAAATAAATCGGCAGGCTTGCCCAAAAAACTGGGGTTTCTAAAATCAGGTCGCGCACGGTACCACCACCAATTGCGGTGATCAGCCCTAAAACCATCACGCCAAACAAATCCACGCCCCGATCGGCAATCGCCAGTACGCCAGTAACTGCAAATGCAACGGTTGCAATGATGCCGATCCAAAAACTGAGGTTTTCCATAGGGAGCAGTCTAAAGCACTTCGCCACTACTACCCATTTTTAGGCAATAAAAAACCCGCTCCGAAGAGCGGGTTAGTCAATGACCCAGATTGCTCTTGGTCATTTCATACGCAAATTAATTGGTTTGCGTACTCATCGTATCGCCCTTGAGGGTTGGATAACGTACGTGGTCGATCAGGTCTTGAATATCTTTACGTGGGGCTGGGGTTACCAAGCTCACCAAGATAATCGCAGCAAAACCAACTGGCACGCCGAAGATACCAGCAGAAATTGGCGCAATACCGTACCAAAGTTCAACAGGTGATGTCACGTTAAATACGGTACGCAACCATGGCTGAGTCATGATCATGTAGTACATGGTGATACCTAAACCAAGCACCATACCAACGCAAGCACCCGCTTTGTTTGCACGCTTCCAGAAAATACCGAGGGTAAGTGCTGGGAAGAACGATGCAGCAGCAAAGGAGAACGCCGCGCCAACCAAGAACAAGATGTCAGCTGGTTTCTGAGCCGCAACATACGCCGCTGCCAGAGCAACCAATACCAACAATGCTTTGGAAATTGCAACACGACGGCTTGCAGGTGCATTTGGGTCGATCATTTTGTAGTACAGGTCATGTGACAGTGCGTTAGCAATGGTCAACAAGAGTCCGTCAGCAGTCGACAGTGCAGCAGCCAAACCACCTGCTGCCACCATGCCGGAGATCACGTATGGCAAGCCACCGATTTCTGGGGTTGCCAGAACGATGATGTCACCACCAATGGTCATTTCAGCTAACTGGAAAATACCGTCTTTATTGACGTCAGTAACGGACAATAAAGTGGCATCAACCTTACTCCATGATGCAATCCAAGCCGGCAGTTGATCGAATGGTGTTCCGACCAGTACCGTAAAGACCTCATACTTCACTAAAACTGCCAAGGCAGGCGCAGTGAAATACAGCAAGAAGATGAAGAACAAGGACCATGTCACGGATTCACGTGCTTGCTTTACCGACGGAGTCGTGTAGAAGCGCATCAGAATGTGTGGCAATGCCGCTGTACCCACCATCAAACAGAAGATCAACGCTAAGAAGTTACGACGTGAGGTATCGAAAGCCGTACGGGCCTTTTCGTCACCATCTGGATTGCCCGCAAACTGCTGAGCATGACGAGGCATGTTAGCAAGTTGGTTCGAGCGGTTTGTTGCGCCGGTTCGTTGTGTTGTCCACAATTTTTTCGCAGCTTCTGCATCTTTTGGAACTGCAGCCAAAGCTTTTTCAGCTGCTGCGATTTCAGGTGCAGGTGCATTTGCAGCCTTCAAATCAGCAACCTTTTGCTCGGCAGCTGCTTTATCGGCAGCCAATGCAGCAGGAACGTCTTTCAGCTTCTCGCCAAGAGCGTCAGCACGTGCTTTGAAAATCGCACGAACTTCGAGCTCTTTTGGATCCTTGATCAGCTCAGCCTCTTTAGCAGTAACTTTTTCAAGTTGAGCGCCGTAAGCGATCTGTGGAATTGGATTGCCAGTTTGCTTCACCGATAACCAAACAACAGGAATCATGTAAGCAATGATCAAGATGATGTACTGCGCAACTTGTGTCCAAGTAACAGCACGCATACCACCCAAGAACGAGCAAACCAAAATACCAGCCAAGCCTAAGAAAATACCGATCTCAAATGGCACGCCAGCCAAACGGGTTGTAATCAAACCAACGCCGTAAATCTGGGCAACCACGTATACGAACGAGACCAAAATTGCAGCAACGATTCCGAGGAAACGTGGGAGGTTGCCGTCATAGCGTGCGCCCAAGAAGTCAGGGATCGTGAACTGACCGAACTTACGCAAGTAAGGAGCCAAGAACAGCGCTACTAAACAGTAACCACCGGTCCAGCCCATGATGAAGGCCAAGCCGCCGTAACCGGTCAAGTACAAGGTACCTGCCATACCGATAAACGACGCGGCCGACATCCAGTCGGAACCCGTTGCCATACCGTTATAGACCGCAGGAACGCGTCGACCGGCTACATAGTATTCCGCAGCGTCATTGGTACGACTCATTACGCCAATACCAGCGTAGAGCAATACCGTTGCGCCTAAGAATGTGTAACCAATCGCTGCACGGCCTAAGCCCATTTGCTCGGCAATACCTAAAATGATAACGAACGATATAAAGCCGAGGGTGTAATAGGTATAAATCTTGTTTAGACCTCTTTTGAAGTCGGCATTACTTCCGCCGCCACCAAACATACTGCCATCTCCGCCACTAGGTGTCATTCCAGCCATGATTAGTCCTCCTCCACTTCAGCGCAGTCATATTCTTTGTCAAGGTTGTTCATGTAGTGCGCGTAGTAGGCAATGATCAGAACATAAGTCACTAAAGAGCCTTGTGCCCCAACCCAAAAACTAAACGGCCATCCAAAAAAATTAAAGCTTAAATCACGGGCGTAAAAGCCCACAACAAAGGTCACGACAAACCAGATGGCTAACAGAATTGCTGTCATCCGTAGGTTCTTAGACCAATATTGCTTATGCGATTCTGTTAATTGCATAACAGTTTCTCCTTTAGTTAAAAAAATACATCTACTACTAATGCACTACTTAATACACACTACTAAAACTACTAAGCACCTAAACCGGTTTCCCGCTCCAACTGCTTAGCAAATTTGGGCTCAAATTCTTTGAGGTGACGAATAATTTTGGTGGCCTCTTCGGGCTGGTTGCGCTCGGCATACACCCGGGCCAGCTGGTACCACGCATAGGGGCTCATCGGCTGCAATTTGGTATTTTTCTTGAGCGCCTTAATGGCCTCATCAAAACGCTGCAGTTGAATGAGTACCAAGCCAAGTCCATACCAGGCTTGATCTAAATTCTCATTGATCTTAATTGCTTGGCGAAAGCTGTGTTCTGCATCCTGAACTTGCCCCATCTCTTCTTGCAAGAAACCCAGGTTGTACCAAATAGCAGCGGATACATCGGGCTTTAGCGTCAAGCGTTTGTAGTCAGCAATCGCGCCCGCCTTATCCCCATGCTGGGTCTTCATATAGGCGAGGCTAGTAATGACGTAGTCGTCATGCGGAAAGCGGCGATTCATTTCTTCGAACACATCCATGGCTTGGTTTTTAAAACCAAACGTAATTAATGCGTTCGCACGCCATTTCATGAGATACCAATCGAGATTGCGTTTATTTACTGGCATATCTCAATCCCAATGCTGATGCAGTGCTCGATCTTCGCTAGAGTCACTGCAATATAAAGAACGCTCACAATACAAAACGCCACAAAGGGTACTTGCCTGTCGAGAATCTGCTTGGGCGAAATGAAACGCGCAAGTAGAGTCCATGGCTTATTAATTATGCCGATCAACTGGTAGAACAAATTGGTGTCGCGCTTTTGTCCAGCCAATACATAAAGCAAGCCTTGGCCAATCAGACCTAAGGCGCCGATGTATAAAACCAGCTGGGCAATGTTTAAAAATAAAAGCACTAAAAATCCTAAAAGTTACATTCCGACTCGGAACGCTTAGAAGTACAAGGATTATGGTGCTTATGGCAGGGTCGCCAAATCGGGGCTTTCCCCTATAAAACCGTGAAAAAATGAGGGTTTTAGAACTAGCTTAGCGCGGAATCCAGTTAGCCTGACGAGCAATATTCCGCAAGGATGACCATGAACCGGCTTCCCGCTTTAAATAGGGCCAGAGGCGCATCAGGAGCTCGGCAGTAGCAAAAGTGTCAGCAGCAGCTTGGTGGCGTACGGCGCACTGAATCCCAAAATGCCCCAGCCAATCGTCTAATGCACGCAAACTAGGGTTTACCCCTGTAATTTTTGCTAAGGGCTCGATGTCGAGCCATTCATTTTGAAGTGGCTTTAGTCCAGCCAATGCATAAGCCCGATTCAGCATCGCCTCATCAAATGCCGAATGAAAGGCGAGCAATGGACAATTACCGACCCAAGCCCGGAACTCCTCTAAGACCTCAATCGGCGGTCTTCCATCGGCCTGCGCCTGAGCGCCAATGTGGTGAACCAAAATATTGTCTTTGCTGCTGGGCAAATCTTGTTTGAGGACAGCCTCATAGCTATCGCCAATCACAATGGCGATGCGCTCAAAATCCGGGCTAACCTCCAGTGCTACTGCGGCAATCGCCAGCAGCCGATCAGAGTGGGGATTAAGCCCACTGGTTTCCACATCAAGCACAATCCAGCGACGTACTTCGGGCTGCTTCCCTTTAAAAAGCGAACGCAAACCATCAAAGAGGGGTGCATCTTTTAGATTAGCGAACATAGTCCAGCTGCAAATGCTGCTGCAAAGTGCGCACCTTGAGTAGCGACTCTTTGAGGATGCTGCGATCCACTGAATTCAGCTCGTTGATATCAATCGCATTGGGGTTGCTCGGAATCGAGGCCTCACTAATTTGCACGGCAAGGCGCTGGGTTTGCAAAAACTCAAAAGCGGTAATCCAAGCAGCACTTTCTGTCTCAGGGACATTGAGCGCATGACCCACCGCTGCCAAACGCTCGCGGGTATTAATGGCCTCAATGCCATGTGCCAAGGAATAAATACGCGCCGCGTCGACCATCAATGCAGTGCCTTGCAATTTGAGGTCGATGATTTCCTGTCCATCGACTTCGGTCGGCTCAATCGCTCCAAACCAATTGAGCGGCACGCGTAAATTCAGGGCATTCTCTGCGAGCAATTTAATAAAACGTGGGGTAGCGGCGGCATTAATGCGCACGTACTCTTTTAGTGGGATCAGTAAATCGGCATTACCCGCAAGCGCGCGAAGATCAAAAAAGATACTGGCTTTTAATAAGTCTTCTGGATTACCTTGATCGATCCAACGGGCAAAGCGATTCAACCACTCCTGTTGCGACAAACAGAGCTCCGGATTGCTAGCCATGATGTTGCCCTTGCACAGCGGATATCCGCATGCATCCAGGGCTTCATTCACTTCTCGAGCGAACTGAAGATAAATCAAACGCTGCGCCTCATCCTCATCATCGGCATACACCAAGGCATTGTCTTGATCGGTTGCAATGGTTTGCTCACTACGCCCCTCGGAGCCCAAGGCAATCCAGGCAAAGCGACTCGGGTTCAATTGGTAGCGCTCGGCAGTTAAGGCAATCAGCTGCTCAGTCAGCACATCATTCAAGTGGCTAATCAGGGCTGTTAGTTGGCGGGCCTGAACGCCCTGCCCCAAGAGATTACGTGCAAAGGTCCGAATATCATTGGCGCATTTTTTCAAACCCTGCAGATCATCGGCAGCGCGTATAGCCGTGCTGATATTACTGAGCGACAGGCGCTGCAAGGAAAATAAATCCCGCTCTGAAATAATCCCAACTAAACGACCGTGATCCAAAATTGGTAAGTGGCGAATGTTAAAACGCGACATAAGTAAGCCCGCCATCTCAGCTGTGTCGTCGACACTTAAGGTTTTTACTCCGGTCGACATCACACTTGAAATGGGCGTATTGAGATCCAAATTACTCAGGGTCACCCGTGACAAGACATCGTAGCGGGTCAAGATGCCGACGATGGTTTGCTCATCCTCGCAAACCAGAATCGACCCGACTTTTTTCTCATGGATTAGGGTCAGCGCTTCACGCAGGGGGGTATTTGGGCTGGTGACTAGCGGCTTTTTTAAGCGCAAATCACCCAGGCGACTTTCCAGCGATTGTTCTGCTAGGGCCTGTGAGGCAAAGGAATTACGCAGTGCGGTGCGGGACTCTTGCAGCAAACCCCAGATGCGATTACTTAAAAAATCACTGAAGGGTTTGGATTGCGCTTGCAACTGGCGCATCGCGGCGACCGGGAAGAGCAAACAAAAACAGTCGTCTACCGCACTGTAGGTAGTAGAAACCGGCCGGTTGGCAAACGCTGAGCCAATCGAAAACAAACTGCCTGCGTCCAATAAGAAAGCGGTTTCTTCTATCCCGGGAATGTCGCGACGACCCGATACGCGACCCTGCCTTATTAGATAGAGGAATTGGGGAGGGCCATCGGTTGGCGCAAGAATGCGTTCTTTGGGCGCAAAGTAAGCCTCACGCGATTGCTTCAGAAAAAAATCAACGTCGGCTTCGGCCATTTTGGAAAATGGCAAGCTTTGCATCACCTGTTGCCGTAGGTTTTGCACCAGGCTATGGGAAGAAGAAGTATGTTGCGTGTCTTGCCCTGTCATTTGTCAATGTGCTTGTGCGTTAGTAAGCTATCTATGGGGAATTCCCTGAAATTAAATGCAAAGCAATCAAGTCCCTACAAATCATCATATGTTCATTTGGCTGACTTATCAATACAATAGAAGCACTTCGATACAGTCAGGCAATTACCATGAATCCCACCACCGCCAACATCGTCAGCAGCGTTATTTTTGCACTGGCGATTATTCATACCTTTTCCGCCGCCTTTTTTGAGGGGTTGGCGCACAAGCAACCCAACCATGCCGGGGTATGGCATTTGCTGGGTGAAGTGGAAGTAGTGTTCGGATTTTGGGCCATGGTATTGGTTTCCTTCTTTTTCATTCATACCGGACCCGATGCCACGATTGCCTATTTAGAAAAGCTCAACTTTACCGAGCCCCTCTTTGTATTCGTCATCATGATCATTGCCGCAAGCAAACCGGTTCTCGAGTTTTGCTTATTCTTGGTATTGCGCGTCACGGCCATTCTGCCGGTTAAAAAGTCGGTAGGCTTTCTGTGGGTCACACTCACCCTCGTTCCGCTGTTGGGTTCCTTTATTACTGAGCCAGCGGCCATGACGGTTGCCGCACTTTTGCTGCGCGATTATTACTTCTCTAAGAAGATTTCACCCAAGTTGATGTACGCCGGACTCGCGGTGCTCTTTGTCAATATCTCGATTGGTGGCGCCCTCACTCCCTATGCTGCGCCTCCCATCTTGATGGTGGCTAGTACGTGGAACTGGGACCTGTGGTTCATGCTGGAGAATTTCGGCTGGCGCTCTGCAGTAGCGGTGACGGCCAACTCCACGCTACTGGCATTCTTGTTTTACAAGGAGTTACGTGGTTTTAATATCCAGCCCAATGAAAAGAAAATCGATGCCATTCCGGTGAGCGTGATTTTCATTCACTTAGCTTTCTTAGTGGCAGTGGTCATTTCAGTGCACCACTCGGTTTTATTCATGGGCTTATTTTTATTCTTTGTGGGCTACACCACAGCCTATGCACGCTACCAGAATAAGCTCATCATTCGTGAGAGCTTATTGGTTGCGTTTTTCTTAGCAGGGCTCGTTGTATTAGGTAGCCAACAAAAATGGTGGTTGCAACCGCTATTAATTAATCTCGATTCAACGACGGTCTACTATGGCGCCACGGTTCTAACCGCCATTACGGATAACGCAGCACTCACCTATTTGGGTTCACTGGTCGAAGGCTTGTCCGATGAGTTCAAGTATTCGCTGGTAGCGGGCGCCCTCACCGGCGGCGGCTTAACTGTGATAGCCAATGCGCCTAATCCAGCCGGTTACTCCATTTTGAAGTCCAGCTTTGATGAAGGCGCAATTAGCCCCTTGTATTTATTTCTATACGCCGTTCCGCCCACAATCATTGCCATCATTGCCTTCCGCTTTATCTAAAGCATCGCCTGTATGCCTAAGCTGATTGCATTTGATGCCTATGGCACCCTCCTCGATGTGTATTCGATGGGGGTCTTGGCAGAAACTCTCTTTCCAGGTCAGGGACAATCTTTATGTGTGCTCTGGCGTGATCGCCAAATTGAATACACCCGCCTGATTACGATGAGCGATCCTACGGGATCAACGCACTATCAGTCGTTCTGGGATCTCACCATTGCAGCGCTGCGTTTTTCTTGCAAGCGCCTCGCTATTTCATTAAGCCAAGATCAGGAGGCGCAACTGATGGGGCAGTATGCCAAGTTAAGCGCCTTTCCGGAATGCCAATCAACGCTGAGTCAAATCAAGAAAGTAGGGATCGCTACCGCCGTTCTCTCAAACGGAAATCAAGCCATGCTGTCAACAGCATTGCAAGCAAATCAACTTGATGTCCTATTGGATCGCGTCATTTCTGTTGATGAAGTGCGCCAATTTAAAGTAAGTCCCGCAAGCTATGGTTTATTAACCAGCCATTTTGGATGTGCGCCCAAAGACATTTTGTTTGTTTCAAGCAATGCCTGGGATGTGATTGGTGCTGGCTGGTTTGGGCTGACGACGTTTTGGGTTAATCGCCAAAATCTGCCTTTTGAAGAAATCGGCCCCAAGCCCACTTATACTGGGGCCAATTTAAACGACGTGCTTGTTGCGCTACCTGCGTAACGCGATGTTTTCCCCAAAGGATTGTCTTGGAATTTTCTACCCTCATTGATTTATTTCTGCACCTCGATAAAAACTTAGCAATCGTTGCGAACGAATGGGGCGTTTGGATTTACGTTCTGCTGTTTGCCATCATCTTTGTCGAGACTGGCTTTGTGGTGATGCCTTTTTTGCCAGGCGATTCTTTACTTTTTGTAGCGGGTGCACTGTGCGCAGTCGGCGGCATGGATTTATATGTTCTGATGGCATTGCTCACCACAGCGGCCATCTTAGGTGATGCCCTCAACTATTCCATCGGACGATTTATAGGAAATAAAGTCTTCTCGTGGGAAGACTCACGCTGGTTTAATCGCAAAGCATTTGATCAGGCGCATGCCTTTTACGAAAAGTACGGCCCCATCACGATTGTCTTAGGTCGCTTCATGCCTTTCATCCGCACCTTTGCTCCGTTTGTGGCTGGCGTTGCGCACATGCGTTACCCCATCTTTGCTTTTTACAATGTCATTGGGGGCATTCTGTGGGTTTGCAGCCTTACTGCGCTCGGTTACTGGATTGGCGAGCACCCTTGGGTGAAAGCCAACTTCTCCCTCGTTGCCCTAGCCATGATTATTATTCCCGGCTTACCAGCGTTGTGGATCTTCAGTAAAGAAGTGTTCAAAAAGATTCAGGCGCGGCGCCGTTCGTCATAGTCTAGGCTAGTAGCGCCTATGCGTTGGATTGCCATTCAAAATGGATGGGTATCTTGTATAAGTCCGCCTTTCTTTCTAAATTGAGTGATCTATTCACTTCACTCTTTTCATCATCATATTTACGATAGTATTGATACTTATCTAATTTATTGGCCCTCATCATGCGTCAACGCGCTCTGCAATTCGCCCTTTTACTCACTGGACTTCCCCTCATTGGTCAAGCGCAACCCAGCTACGTTGCACAGAGCGATGCCATTCGAGCCTCTGTCAGCATCGTTGGCATTAGTCAGCTCAATACCGATTTAAAGTCGTCCGGCAGTTTTGGAAGGTCATACGCTAGTGCTTCTTTTGGTCTGATCAAACCAGTCTCATCCAGCACTACGCTGGGTATCTCCGTTCGCTACGAGAGTGAATTTTGGAACTGGAGCAATATGCAAAGCTACAGTGCCAGCGGAAAAAATCCATGGTCAACCATCAATACTCCAGCCTTGAGTATGGTCTACTCACACAGACTGGATTCTGACTGGAGATTAAGTGTGGCCCCTACCGTAGAGACCTCCGGGGAGCAAGGGACCAGCGCAAGTAATTCACTTACCTTCGGTGGCATCCTGAATGCATCGAAGCAGCTGTCCCCCACCCTGAATCTCGGATTGGGCACTGGCGTCTTCCGTCAAATCGACACCAATCGTATTTTTCCTTACCTCGTGATTGACTGGAAAATTAGCGATCGATGGAATTTAAATAATCCATTTCCAGGTGGCCCTGCAGGTGGCGCTGGACTGGAGTTAACGTATGCGGCCACTCCAAGCTTTAAGGTTTCGGGCGGTGCTGCGTATCGTAGTTATCGCTTTAGACTGAATGATTCCGGCGCTTACCCCGGTGGTGTTGGCCAGAATCAATTTGTTCCCATTTTTGCAAAATTCTCATACGCATTTGATCGGCAAACCAGATTAGATTTGTATACGATTGCAAACGTTGCAGGCGCCGTATCCGCTACCGACAGCGGCGGAAACCAAGTCTTTAATACAAACTACAAAATGGCTCCGGCTATAGCGCTTAATTTAGTAACGCGGTTTTAAGCGCCCTTGCAAAAGAATGGCAAAGATAGGGCGGTTACGCTTTAAAGCAGGGCCTATGGGCAATCCAGCATGGAATATTCACCTAAGATAGCAACCCCCTAGATCGGGCTGGACTTTAAGTTATTTGCTACAATGCCAGTTCGGCGATTTAGCTCAGTTGGTTAGAGCGATGGAATCATAATCCACAGGTCCGGGGTTCGAATCCCTGAATCGCCACCACATTTACAAGCCACTGCCTGCAGTGGCTTTTTTCTTAGGGGCACTAGTCCCACAAATCGCGCTGCATGTCCCGCTTTGCGATTGCGCGCACTTGATCGGCAATTGCTGTTTCTTGCTTTCCTGGTAGGTGGTTTATCGTCGCGCCCGCATTCAATGTTCCCGGCGTGATGACCCGCATATACCAACCGCAATACCCCGACTGCAACATTGCTTTTGCTGCGCCTTTGTAACCCATACGCGCATTAAACTTAAAACACGGCTCGCGCAATTTGGTCACCACAAACTCTAGATCGCCAATTCGCAAGGTATCGCCCACAAATACATCTGCTTCCAACAAGCCGGTGATGGTGAAGTTCTCGCCCATTGACCCAGGCTGTAAATCCATTGGTCTTTTTAGTTCACGCGATAACAGCGTATTCCAAAACGGGTAATGCTCGTGCGGATAAACGTAAATGGCTTTCTCAATCCCGCCATGCACGGCGTGGTCGGCCTGCTCGTCACCAAGAACACCCAAGGTATTGATGTCGACGGGGTTTGGCTGATCAATGTGACTGATGCCGTTCTTTTTAATGCCAGACATCACTACGGTACGGTCCAGGTGCTGGTTAGCAAATAATGGAGCTACTTTGCCACTGTTAATCGAGATTAATTTCATTGCTAGTAACGGCAACGCGCTTCGCTTTTGTACTTGGTGAAATACACCAGTAAATCCGCCTCTGATTTGTATTGGGTGTAGTAAATGCGAGCGCGTGCATCGCTTTTGTATTTAGTGAAGAACCATACGCCCGGATCATTCTCACTTTGGTAGGGCGTTTCATACACAATGCAATTGGCCTCAGATTTGTATTGCGTTACAAATACCTTGGCATTGGCCTCGGATGGATAGTTTGTGATGTAAATCGGTGCTGCAATCGCCCGCGTGCCGGTAGCAAGCAAAAAAAGCAGTGTGTACAGGCAAATGCGTCTAATCATGATGTATCTATCTTACGGCCAGTAGCTATCTTTTTGCGAACCACGGGCTGATTTACCGTAAAATTGCAAATCGCCCCCAGTTATAAACCTGAAACGGCATATGAAAAAACTGTATATCAAAACCTTTGGCTGTCAAATGAACGAGTACGACTCGGAAAAGATGGCCGATGTCCTGCATGCCAACGATGGCATGACTGCCACCAACGACCCCGCCGAAGCCGATGTCATTTTGCTTAATACCTGCTCGATTCGGGAAAAGGCTGAAGACAAGGTGTTTTCTGACCTCGGCCGTCTACGCGAGCTGAAAAAACTCAAACCTGAATTACTGATTGGTGTGGGTGGCTGCGTGGCGAGCCAAGAGGGGCAGCAAATCATTAGCCGCGCACCGTATGTGGATGTGGTCTTTGGCCCCCAAACCTTGCATCGCCTGCCCGACTTAATTGCCAAGCGATTATCCAGCGGCATATCTCAGGTGGATATTTCTTTTCCGGAAATTGAGAAGTTTGATCACTTACCTGCATCGCGGCAAACCCGCGGCTCCGCTTTCGTTTCTATTATGGAAGGCTGTTCTAAATACTGTAGCTACTGTGTTGTGCCCTATACCCGCGGCGAAGAAGTATCGCGTCCCTTTGATGATGTACTCACTGAAGTGGCGGGCCTTGCCGCACAAGGCGTTAAAGAAATCGTATTGCTGGGTCAAAACGTCAATGCCTACATCGGAAAGATGGGCAGCAGCAGTGAGCTGGCCGATTTTGCCCTCTTGATTGAGTACATCGCCGAGATACCGGGAGTCGAGCGCATTCGCTTTACTACCAGCCACCCGAAAGAATTTAGCCAGCGCCTGATTGATGTGTATGCAAAAGTACCCAAATTAGTTAGTCACTTGCATCTGCCAGTGCAGCACGCCTCTGATTCCGTTTTATCAGCGATGAAGCGCGGCTATACCGCCCTGGAATTCAAAAGCATTATTCGCCGCATGCGTGCCGTACGCCCTGACCTTTGCCTCTCCAGTGATTTTATTGTGGGCTTCCCAGGAGAAACGGATGCTGATTTTGAAAAACTTTTAAGCCTGGTGACTGAATTGCAATTTGATAACAGCTACTGCTTTATCTTCAGCCCCCGCCCCGGTACCCCAGCGGCCAATCTGGCGGACGATACCCCTTATCCAGTGAAACTGAAACGCCTGCAAACGTTATTGGCGTTAATTGATTCTCAGGCAGAGCAGATTAGTAAAGCAATGCTCGGCAAAGAAGAGCGTGTGCTGATTGAAGGCATTGCAAAAGACGGCATTAACTTGCAAGGCCGTACTGAAAACAACCGTGTGATTCATATTCCAGCGGCTATTTCAGAGATGGATTCCCTCATTGGAACGATGATGGATATTCGCATCACGGAAGTATTAGCGCATACCCTGCGCGGTGAGCGTGTCAACGCACTCGTACATTAATTTTTATGCCTGCCAATCGCGCCACATCCAAAGTCACATCGTGCACTGTCGAGATTCAATACGCCAGTCCCGCGCTTGAGAAAAAAGTGAGCGAATTAGCGTCCAGCGCCCTTATCAAGAAATGGGTCCGTGCCAGCATCAATTGTCCTGGCAACCTGACGGTGCGTTTTGTGAATCGCGCTGAAGGACAGCTACTGAATAGCCAATTCAGGACGAAGGCTTACGCCACGAATGTACTGACCTTCACGTATGGGATCAGCCGAAGTGAGCTGGAAGCCGATATCGTGCTCTGCATGCCGGTCGTTACTCACGAGGCGCGCGAGCAAGGCAAAGCAGTCAAGGCCCACCTAGCGCATTTGGTAGTACATGGTTGCCTGCACGCTGCCGGCCTTGACCACATGACGCAGCAGGGTGCCAAGGTAATGGAAGCGCGTGAAGTGGCTATTCTGAAAAACCTAGGCTTTTCAGACCCTTACGTCATTAATTAAGCCCACTTTTTTTGTTTGCTTTGTAGTGCGCTATTCTATTTCGATGCCTGACCCCGATAAATCCTTACTTGAACGCCTCGCTGAATTTCTAACGCCACAACCCACCAGCGCAACGGAGCGACGGCAAGAATTAATTGAAACCTTGCGGGCCGCTCAGACGGAAGGTTTTATTGATGCAGATGCCCTTTCCATGATTGAGGGGGTTTTTCAGGTCGGTGAACTCTGTGCCCGCGATATTCTCGTGCCACGCGCGCAAATCGATTGGATTGATATTGACTCTTCGGTTACGGAGGTGATTCAAACCGTTATTTCCGCAGCCCACTCGCGCTACCCTGTTTATGAAGGCAGCAAAGATGCTGTCGTTGGCATCTTGCTCGCTAAAGATTTGTTACGTCATGCTAGTGATGCAAACTTTCAACTGCGTGATTGGCTAAGGCCTGCTGTCTTTATTCCTGAATCAAAGCGCCTGAGTGTCTTGTTACGGGATTTTCGAGCCAATCGCAATCATTTAGCAATCGTTGTCGATGAGTACAGCAACGTGGCTGGCATCGTTACGATTGAAGATGTGCTTGAGCAAATTGTGGGCGACATCGAGGATGAGCACGACATTGATGAAGATGCCGATAACGTTCTGCTACTAGCCAACGGCGACACCCGCCTCAAAGGCATTACCGAACTCGAGCAACTGAATGCAGCCTTAGGTACGCAGTTTAATGACGATGAAGTAGAAACCGTAGCGGGCTTAATTACCCACCATTTAGGTCGCATACCCAAACTGGGTGAGCGTGTGCAAATTGAGGGCATTGAGTTTGAAGTCCAGCGCGCCGATCCACGGCAAATTCATGTATTACTAGCAAGGCGCTTGGCATCTGACATGCCCTTATCAGCTTAAGGTAAGGCTTGATTAGTCAGGGCGCGCTCGGCGTTACTCACTACACCCACTGGCTTTACTGCATTGCCCTTGGCATTGGCGTTTCTATTGCGGGTGAGCTGCCTTGGGGCGGCTGGCTGCAAATACCCGTGCTGAGTCTCTTGTGGTGGCGACTCTCTTCAGTAAATACAACTCAATTTCTGCCGAACTTTGCCGGTGGTTTTTTATTCGGCCTGGCTTATTTTATTGTTGGCTTGTGGTGGATATACATTAGCTTGCATGACATCGGCGGCATGAATGCTGCACTATCCGTCGCCGCCGTAGTTTTGCTATCAGGCTATATGGCGCTCTTTTTTGGCTTGGCGAGCGCCTTAGGAAAAAAGCTACAGCACCGACACATTTTCTTGAGCAGTGCCATCATGGCAGCAGCCTGGGTTCTGATGGAATACCTCCGCGGCCAACTCTTCACTGGTTTTCCGTGGGTCGGCCTTGCCGAAGCGCAAGTCAATGGCCCCTTTGCGGCGATTGCGCCCCTGCTGGGCGGTTTAGGATCTACTTTTTTGGTGGTGTGGGCATCAATGCAGTTAAGTGCATGGCGCCAATCGCTTATGCGCATCAGCATTCCACTTGGATTGTCGCTAGTGTTAATGCTGGGCCTCAATCAATTGCGATTTACCGAAGCGATTGGTAGTCCTATCAGTGTTCGTTTGATTCAAGGAAATTTTGAGCAAAGCCTAAAGTGGAATCCGAGTGAAATCGCACAGCAAATTCGTTTTTATAGCGATGCCATCACCCAACAAGCGGCCGATCTGATTGTGATTCCAGAGACAGCGTTTCCCTTGACTGAAAGAGACTTGCCAAGCGATACGCTAGCTCAGCTCAGGGCATTTTCACAAGCGACTCACAGCAATATTCTGCTGGGCTTGATTGGGATTGTTCCGAGCCAAAATGGCCAATTACAGTATTCCAATCGCGCACTTGGTGTATCGCCATCCTCTACTTCGCCCTACTATTACGATAAATTTCACCTTGTCCCTTTTGGTGAATTTATTCCGCCCGGCTTTCAGTGGTTCGTCAATGCCTTTCGAATTCCGCTGAGTGATTTTGCTCGGGGCAATTTGATGCAGCCCCCCTTTCAAATTGAGCGCTTAGGTCAAGATAGCATTGGCGCCGCCATTACCATCTGCTATGAAGACATCTTTGGCGATGAGCTGGCAAGCCGAATTCGCAACAGCGAGGGCCCAGTTAATCTATTCGTCAACATAACCAACCTGGCCTGGTTTGGTCAGTCCCAAGCACCCGGCCAACAATTGCGCCTGTCGCAAATGCGCTCGATCGAAACGGGGCTTCCCAGCATTCGTTCGACCAACACGGGGATCACTGCCGTGATTGGTCCGGATGGACGCGTGCTGCAGGCCTTGCCGCAATGGAGCCAAGCAAGCCTGAGCGCTTCGGTTCAAGGCTTTACAGGCAAAACCCCGTTTGTTGTCTGGGGAAATTGGCCGATTTTGAGTTTGGCGTGTTTCCTTCTGGCATTTGCCTTCCTGCTACGGCGCCGGTTTTAGGAAAATCCCGGCAATTGGCAGGTAAAATCAATCACTTAGATCGATTGGTTCTAGCTCACTATGCTTACATTTCAGCAAATTATTCTCACGCTTCAAGACTATTGGGATAAACAAGGCTGCGCCTTATTGCAACCCATTGACCTTGAAGTGGGCGCAGGTACATCCCACACCGCTACTTTTTTACGGGCCATTGGTCCAGAGCCCTGGAAGGCTGCTTATGTACAACCCTCCCGCAGACCAAAGGATGGGCGCTACGGAGAAAATCCAAACCGCTTGCAACACTACTACCAATATCAGGTTGTGCTTAAGCCAGCTCCGGATAACATCCTGGAACTCTATTTGGGATCCCTCAGCGCTTTAGGTTTGGACCTAAAGCAAAACGACATTCGCTTTGTAGAAGACGACTGGGAAAACCCAACCTTAGGTGCTTGGGGCTTGGGCTGGGAGGTTTGGCTCAATGGCATGGAAGTAACGCAATTTACCTACTTCCAACAAGTCGGCGGGATTGATTGCAAGCCCGTATTAGGCGAAATTACCTACGGCATCGAGCGCCTCGCAATGTATTTACAAAATTGCTCGAATGTCTACGATTTAGTTTGGACCGACGGCGTAACGTATGGTGACGTGTACCACCAGAATGAAGTGGAGCAGTCGCGCTATAACTTTGAGTACTCCAATACTGAAATGCTCTTTACCAATTTCAGTAACTACGAGAGCGAAGCCAAACGCCTAATGGAAGTGCCACTTGCCCTGCCTGCCTATGAAATGGTTTTAAAAGCGGCCCATACCTTCAATTTACTGGATGCCCGCGGCGCCATATCGGTAACCGAACGTGCCGCCTATATCGGCCGCATTCGTACACTCTCTCGCTTGGTAGCACAGGCATACCTTGAATCCCGTGAGCAATTGGGTTTCCCAATGTGCCAACAGCAAGTCACTGCGTAAGGTTTTATTGTGAGCACTCCTTCATCTTCCTCGGCAACGCTTTTAATCGAAGTATTTACAGAAGAGCTACCACCAAAGTCCCTTCGCAAACTGGGCGATGCCTTTGCTGCAAGCCTATCCGGCGCCATTCGGTCAGCTGGCTTAAGCACTTCTGAATCAGTCACCACTAGCTTTGCAAGCCCACGCCGTTTAGCGGTGCAGATTACCCACGTACTGAGTAAGGCAGCAGACTTTCCCGTCCGTGAAAAAGTATTGCCGGTCAGCGTTGCATTTGATGCAGACGGCAAACCAACGCCGCCATTGTTTAAAAAACTCAGTGCATTGGGTTATCCCGATATCGACATCGCTAGCCTTGAGCGATCGGGGCAAGATAAAAATGAAGCGCTCTACTTAAATGTCCAAGCCCGTGGCGCTGTTTTAGAAGACACTGTACAGACTGCACTAGTGCATGCCTTACATGCTCTACCTATTGCCAAAATGATGCATTACCAAGTGCAGCAGGCAGATGGAACACTAGAAGATGTTGAGTTTGCGCGTCCAGCACATCGCATCGTGGCCTTGCATGGCAGTACTCCACTGCAGATACATGCACTGGGCATTCATGCCTCGAATCAAACGGAAGGGCACCGCTTCTTAGCTCCTAATGTATTGACGATTAGCCACGCCGATCAGTACGCTACTGAGCTCACCAAGAACAAAGTCATGGCTAACTTCAATGAGCGCCGCGCCTATATCGAAGCCGAACTCCTGAAGGCAGCTAAAGGCGATGCGGTTTTAATGCCCAGCAATTTGCTCGATGAAGTGACGGCATTGGTCGAGTGGCCTACAGTCTATGCCTGCCATTTTGACGCCGAGTTTTTAGAGGTACCGCAAGAGTGCTTAATTCTGACGATGCAAACCAATCAGAAGTACTTTGCCTTAACTGATAGCGCTGGAAAGCTACGCAATCGCTTTTTGATCGTATCGAATATTGAAACTGCTACCCCGCAGTCGATCATCCAAGGCAATGAACGCGTGGTCCGTCCCCGCTTATCGGACGCCCGGTTTTTCTTTCAGCAGGACCAAAAAAGGCCGTTGTCATCCCGCGTCGCTGATTTAGCTAAGGTGGTTTATCACAATCAACTGGGCACTCAACTTGAGCGCACAGAGCGAGTTGGCGCAATCGCTACTGCCATCGCAACTGATTTGCAAAGCAAGGGTTCTGCAGTTAATCCAAAACAGGTGGCACGCGCTGCCGAGTTAGCCAAAACCGATTTGCTAACCGACATGGTGGGCGAGTTCCCAGAGCTGCAAGGCATCATGGGTAGCTACTATGCCCAGCACGATGGCGAGGATGCTGAAGTTGCTGCGGCATGCAGCGAACACTACCAGCCGCGCTTTGCTGGGGATGCACTACCCAACAGCATGACGGGCACGGTATTGGCTATTGCTGACAAGCTCGAAACCTTAGTTGGCATCTGGGGTGTTGGCCTAGCGCCCACCGGAGATAAAGATCCCTTCGCTTTACGTCGCCACGCACTGGGTATTTGCAGATTACTGCTCGAGAAAAATCTACCTTGCAGCTTGCCCGAACTCATCGCGCTGGCTCGTGGACAATTTAAGCAATCCGGCGTGCAAGAAAAAGCCGATGCAGCTGCAATTTATGGGTTTGTCATCGACCGCTTACGCGCCTATTTGCGCGACCAAACGGAAGCAGGCAAGCCATTTACGAGCGCTGAAATTGATGCGGTACTGAGTCAAGAACCTAAACAGCTCAATGACTTAATGGATCGGCTACGTGCGGTACGTGAATTTAATGCCTTACCCGAATCAGCCCAATTGGCTGCGGCAAATAAGCGCATTAGTAATATTCTCAAAAAGACCACCACACCCATTCCGGCGCAGTGCTCCGAAGCAGCTTTACAGCTCCCAGCGGAAACTGCTTTATATGGGGCTTTGCAAAAAGCCATTCCGCCTCTAACTGCTGCCTATAGTCAGCGCCAGTTCGTTACCCTGCTTCGCACGCTAGTGGATTTAAGTCAGCCGATTGATCAATTTTTTGCCGATGTGATGGTGATGGATCCAGATCCAGTTCTGCGCGATAACCGCTTGGCCTTGCTGCAGCAACTCCACCACCAAATGAATTTAGTTGCCGATATTGGCACCTTGGCATGAGCTCAAGCGCTTCTAAGCTAGTTATTCTCGATCGCGATGGCGTGATTAACATTGACAGTGATCAGTACGTTAAATCAGCAGACGAGTGGATTCCTATTCCTGGGAGCTTAGAGGCGATTGCTGAGCTCAATCAAGCTGGTTTTCAAGTAACGGTAGCAACCAATCAATCGGGTTTAGCTCGAGGCCTATTTACCATTAATGACCTGCATGCCATGCATCAAAAAATGATGGATCTATTGGCTCCCATGGGTGGTCGCGTGGATAGCATTTTCTTCTGTCCCCATGTCGACGAAGATCAATGCAATTGCCGCAAACCATTGCCCGGCCTGATGCGTGACATTGCGTCCCGCTACCGCAAAACGGATTCTGCTTTACCCCTAACTGGTGTGCCCATCGTGGGCGACTCCTTACGTGACTTGGAGGCCGCTACTGTTTTAGGCGCAAGCCCCCATTTGGTTCGCACCGGCAAAGGTCAAAAGACACTAGATAAAGGCATATTGCCATCAGGTACCGTAGTGCATGCCGACTTAATGGCGTTCACCAAATCTTTATTGAGATCTGCGTCCAATACATGATTTACTTGAGATCAACCCTCTTTGCGCTTTTCTTGCTGGTGTTTACGCCAATCTGGGCAATCATTTGCCTGGCGGTATTTCCGTTTATGCGCAGTGAAACCCGCTACCGTTTTGTGAGTGGCTGGAATAAAGCTGTCCTTTGGGTTCTGGAATGGCTATGTGGCATTCGCTATGAAATTCGGGGCATGGAATATATGTTGGGGGCGCTTGATCAACCCATCATCATTCTCAGCAAACACCAATCCGCCTGGGAAACCATTGCTTACATTGCTTTATTCCCTAAGCAGCTATGTTACGTATTCAAGCGAGAGCTATTGTGGATCCCGTTTTTTGGTTGGGTCATGGCTGCGCTCAAAATGATTCACATTAATCGCGATAACCGCGAGACCGCTGCTCTTTCAGTGGCCAGTCAGGGCCGAGCACGCCTCAAAGAAGGCAAATGGATCATGCTCTTTCCGGAGGGCACACGCACTGCAGTTGGGTCCCATAAGCCCTACCTAAAGGGAGGTGCGCGCCTAGCCACTGCTACTGGTGCTGCAGTCATTCCGGTAGCGCACAATGCCGGTCGTGTTTGGCCGCGCAATCGCTTTTTAAAGTATCCAGGGTTGGTCATTATTTCCATTGGCCCCGTGATTGCGTCTGAAGGCAAGACGGGCGGGCAACTCAATAGCGCCGTCGAATCCTGGATCGAAACTGAAATGCGAGTGATTGATCCGAGCGCCTACGAGGATGTAGCTAAGACGGAAGCCCATTCTAAGTAGCGCGCAACCGAAATGTCTTGCGCTCGCTTGGTCAGCTCATCCTCTTCTAGCTGCAAACGACCAAGGTAATCTTGCAAATTAGTCCGTAGCATCTTACGCCTTTGCGCAAACGCTGCTGCCACCACTTTCTCAAGCGCGCGCCACTCTTCAGGAGAGGTATTGAAGTTGCTTCGCGGAATCATGCGCACAACCGCAGAATTAACTTTGGGCTGCGGATCAAATGCCTCGGGCGGCACATCCAATAACTTCTCCAAGTGATATCGGGCTTGCAACATCACGGACAGGCGGCTGTATTCCGATGAACCTGCATCGGCCACCATGCGCTCAACCACTTCGGCTTGTAGCATAAATACTTGCTCATCAATTTCTGTTGCCGCACCGACTAAATGAAACAACAAGGGAGATGAAATGTTGTAGGGCAAATTACCAACAACCCTGACCTGTTTTGCGCCGCTGGCTTTTTTTGTTCGAGCCCATGCCAGAAAATCAAAGTTAAGGGCATCGCCCTCGGTAATCGTTAGGCCAGGTAACTGTTGCTTTCGCCAATAGGCGACTAAATCACGATCGATTTCAAGCAAGTCCAAGCTCTCTAGATTAGCCAATAAGGGCTTGGTTAGCGCCCCAAGGCCTGGGCCGATTTCTAGAATAGCTGCATCACTAGAGGGACCAATCAAGCTCACAATCGCATGAGTAATGCCCTGATCGTGCAGAAAATTTTGGCCGAAGCGTTTACGCGCCTGATGCATGTAACGCAGCCTTTCGATGCTGGGCAAGCTGAAATGCAAGGCGGATAGCTTCAAGCATACTGCCCGCGTCAGCCACTCCCTTGCCAGCAATATCCAGTGCAGTGCCATGGTCTACTGATGTCCGAATAATCGGCAGCCCAAGGGTCACGTTCACGCCACTATTAAATGCCACAAATTTGAATGGGGCCAAGCCTTGATCGTGGTACATCGCTAAATACGCATCCACCCGATCCAGCGAACGAAAATCAAATAGGGTATCCCCCGGAAACGGCCCCTCTACTCGAATGCCGGCTTGCTGTGCCTGTGCAATCGCCGGCTCAATGATGGAGCCTTCCTCTGAACCCAAATAGCCGCCTTCACCCGCATGGGGATTGAGTCCAGCTACCAAAATACGTGGCTGAGTAATACCAAATTGGTTCTTTAAGCCAGAGTGCAGAATTTCAATTGTTTCCAATACCGACTTGATAGTGATCTGAGCTGGAACCAAAGCAAGTTGTATATGGATGGTTGTGAGGGCGACACGCAATGGCAAGCCATGCTGTAAGCCCATTAAACCAGCAGGCAAGTTAGCGCATAACAGCATTACTACGCGCTGCACGCCACATGCTGCTGCCAGATACTCTGTGTGCCCCGTAAAAGCGATACCAGACTGATTGATAACGCCCTTGTGCACAGGGGCGGTTACCATGGCGTGAAAACGTCCAGATTGACACCCAGCTACCGCGGAATCGAGTGTAGCCAGCACATAGGATGCATTGCTTGCATCAAGTAAACCTGAAACCACTGGCTTGTTTAACTTCACAGACTCAATCTGCAAGCGTGAATGCGTTGCGAGTGCACCGAACAGGGTAGGGTCACCAATCAATGTGATGCGGGCATCTGGCTGCTCTTGCAAAAACGCATGTGCTGCTTGAACCGACACCTCGGGGCCAATACCAGCCGGCTCACCTGTTGTAATGACTAAATCAACGGGTGGCATTGTCAACGTTAATCATTCGTACAGTAGCAGTATCGCGAAGTTGGCGTAGCCAATCTTGATATAACTGCTCAAACTTACGCTCGCGTATGGCAGCCCGCGCGAACTCACGCTGCTTCTCGACGGTTAACTGTGCATCCCGACGCTCAAGTACCTGTATCAAATGCCAGCCAAACTCAGTCTTTACTGGGTTACTGACCTCTCCGATTTGCAAGCGATTCATCGCAAATTCAAATTCAGGCACAAGCTGTCCGGGCGACATCCACCCTAAAACCCCACCATTGGGAGCCGACCCATCCTCGGAGTGCTTCTTTGCTAATTCGCCAAAATCAGCTGCCTTTGCGCGCACCTGGTCGCGATATCCCGATAAGCGACGCTCTGCATCCGCGTCCGTTAAACCAGCACGGTTACGCAAAAGAATATGCCTTGCCATTGTCTCTGTAATCGTAATATTTTTTGGGGTACTTATGCCCGTTGCCTCTTGCGCACTTGGCTGACTTGTTGGGGCCGTTACGCGGCGATCCAATACTTTCAGAACGTGAAAGCCTGCAGCACTTTTGACTACTGAAGGAGCTAGCTGGCCCGATCCAAGATTGCGAACCGCCTCCAGAAAGATCTGTGGCAATCGATCTGGCGTTCGATATCCCAGGCTTTGAAACTTAATTCGGGGATTTTCTTTTGCTGCCTTGGCACCTAATTGTAAAAAATCAACATCGCCGCGCGCCTCACGCAGCAAGGCATCTGCTTGTTTACGGGCTTCCGAAATGGTAGCGGGGCCGGCATTCGCATCGACGGGTATAAAAATTTGGGCAACATCAATCTCTTCTTGCCCACCCGACCCAGCTTGATTTGGTGCTGGGGCAGCCATAGCTCGAGTACGCTCACTAATATAGTTGTCGACCTCAGCTTCCGATATCTTTATCTGGGAATCTACCTCACGTTCGCGAAAGCGGGTAACAATGACGTCGTTGCGCAACAAATCGCGATAGCTAGAAAAAGTACTGCCGGATTTAGTAATTGCTTCCCGAAAGGCAGCCACACTCAACTTGTTTCGTCCAGCAATGTCTGCAATGATTTTATCGAGCTCAGCATCGCTTACTGAAATTCCATTTTGCTGCGCCTCTTGAAGTTGAACTTTTTCAACAATCAACTGCTCCAATACCTGCTTGCGAAGCGCATCCTTGCTTGGTAAAGCTGTGCTATTTGCTGCGCTTTGCTTGACGATGGTTGCAACGCGATCATCAATTTCTTTTCGGCTGATAAATCCAGTATTAACAACAGCAACAACACCGTCTATGTCTCGAATTTTTGTATCGGCATTTGCAGCTGAAGGGCTTGATGGCTGAGCGAATATCGGAGCGGCGGCTGCAAGAATTGCAACCGCAAAGAGGGCATGGACTACTTTACTGAGGTAATTCCTGCAAAACATCATTGATAATTCTCATAAATTGAGGGCGGCACTACTTTGGTGGTTGGCATGTACCCTGGAACATTTAACCTCATGATATCGACTGGATTCGCTCCGGCAGAACCAAACCCCCTAAATTCTATTTGAAAAAGCAACTGAGTGGTGGTAATCAAGGAAGTATTACGAACCTGCGAATACGCAACCCGGCCAGTCCAACACTCCTCTTTGTACTCCATTGCCGCTAAGAAATTAAGGTTATTTCGCGTGAGTGCATCATAGCCCCAACGTCCTAAAGTTGATACTTTTTTGGTAATTGGCCACTGACCAGAAATATTGTATTGATCTGTAGTAGTGACGCCGGGTGTTGCAGGTAAGTTGTTTTCCGGCGAAGCAGACACCGGCGGACTCCAAACATTGCGATAGCCGAAGTTCAAGCTGCGACCCACTGTCGGTCGCCAACTGCCGCCGACTGAAGTTTGAACTAAGCGATTAATCTGCGTGTTGTACTGTCCAAATACATCCACATTAAAGTTTCCCATCAAACGAACGGAGCCTGCACCCAAGGTATCGGAGTAGGTGACTGGATTTTGAATGGTGTTTGTAAGCCCTACCCGCTGGCCCGTAAATGCCTGTCTTTGGGCTAAAGTAAAGTTAGCCCGCTCTGTACCCGTTGCTGCTTCAATCATTCGACTTGTGAGGCCCATCGTTAACTTATTGTTATCGGCCACGCGATCATTACCTACAAAGGTATTTTCACTAAAAATTTGAGTTATCCCAAAGCCGGCATCGGCCGTATCAAACAGTGGGGTAGCCGTTTGATCCTGAAATGGGGTGTACACATAAAATGCGCGTGGCTCCATTGTGACCAGCATATCTCGACCAAAAAATCCTTTTAACTCTGCTGCTTCACGCTCAAAAGCAAGGCCCGAGTCTAAACTGAAGGTGGGTATGGTGAAGCCTTGGGCAGGCTGAAACCCAGGTACAAATGCGGTTGCATTATAGGTATTGGACTGGACGCTAAGTCGCGGCCTGATGTAATAACCGGGGGTAATGGTTGGCATACCAATGGCGGCCTTTACAACCGAACGATCAGCTTGACTGAAGACACCTGGGGCGGTTGGGGTGAGTGTGCCGCCAGAGTTATATGCAAATCGTGTGAAATCGCCTACAAAACTCACCTGCGGGCCACTCGGTAGACGTACAAATTGCTGACTACGATCCGGAGCTAGGGCCGCGTTTTGGCTGTTGTATGCCGCTACCACCTGAGGCAAAATATTGTATGGCGACTGTACAGTTACAGTAGGATCCGGCTGCAAGGTCTGGAACGTCAAGGCCCTTGCGGATACATTCCAACCCTTGATCGTGGAAGTTGTTCCGACCTCCTGCCTAAACTGACTGGTAATGCCTCCGGCTAAGCTCCGTGAAAAATCGATCGGATAGGTATTGTCGGAAACTCGGGAAATGTTGGCATATCCACTCCAATTCGGTGCAAAACTTTGACGCTGTTGCCAATCGTATTTCCATCGATCACGCCCGTACTTCATGTCATATGGTAAATACTCCCCAAGAACCGTGCCTGAGTACTTTGGATCGATGTAGCGATAGGATCCGCCGAGCTGAGTACCGCGCTCACTCATGTAGCGTGGCATAAAAAGAAAATCACGATTGGGAGCGATATTGAAGTAGTAGGGCTGTGTTACATCAAATCCATTGTTTGAGTTGTAACCAGCCACAGGAGCCAAGAAACCAGAACGTCGTTCTTTTGATGTAGGTCCACTAAATGACGGCAAATACGCTATCGGCACATCAAAAAAGTACATGACCCCATCTTTACCCTTAAATCGCTTCTCGTAATTATCGACCTCCATGCTATTGGCAGAAAAATACCAATCCAAGTTATCTGGCGAACAGGTAGTGTAGGTTGCCTTATCAAAAACAAAAAAATCAGATGAGTTAATGGTTAGCTTATTTGCCTTGCCGCTAGCTCCATTATCGCGAATCTCATATTGCGGTTGCAGCATTACGCCTTGGTTTGCGTCTACCTTGAAACTCGCTTTTGGACCCTTAAATGAAATATTGCCTTTTGTCATTTCTGCATTGCCAATTAAATCAGCAATATCGGTATCGGGGTGATAAATAATTTCATCGGCTTTGATAACGGTATCGTTCCGTCGAATTTGAGCGCGACCCTTCAATTTCATTTCACGGTCAACAATGCCTTGAATCGAATCACTGAAAGTGAACGTTAATGCTTCGTTATCGGCAATGGGTTTTCCAACGCGCAATTGATCATCTAACTTTAAAACGCTGACATTACCGCGGTCAGGAATCAAGACAAAATTAGGGTTAGTGCGCTGCGAAGAGGAGAGGCTTGAGGCTGGCGCCTGAGCAAATGCTGTTGTTGAAAAATACAGCCAAAAACACCCCATCATTACTCGTAAAAATGGGGTAAAAACAAAGGGGGCGCAAAGACCAGCGCGACGGCGATAATGACTCATAGATCCAGACCCACTTATTATACGAATCGATATGCCCAATACCCGCCTTGATACCCTCCGCCACTGGCTAGAAGGCCTCCCTACCAGCTGGGAGCTCGACCTGTCATCGCTTGTGCCCGCATCATCGGATGCGAGCTTTCGCCGCTATTTTCGGCTCCATAGCCAAAATGCCATATATCCCACCCTCATCGTGATGGATGCACCCCCGCAATCCGAGCCGGTTGAGCCCTTTATTGCGATCGCTGAATTACTCCAGCAAGCAGGACTGCATGTGCCGCTTGTTCTAGAAAAAAATACATCCGATGGGTTTTTGCTGCTGAGCGATTTAGGCTCTACCACCTACCTGGCAGCACTTAACAATTCCAATGCAGATGCGCTGTATAGCGATGCCATCGATGCATTAGTGTCAATGCAATTAGCAAGCCAACCTGGCGTATTGCCGGAATACTCAGAAGCATTATTGCAACGCGAATTGGATCTATTGCCCGAGTGGTATTTAAAAAAACACCTGCAATTTGAACTGACTGCAAATGAAGAAAAATACCTGCGCAATGCATTTGATTTGATTCTAAAAAATAATCTGGCGCAGCCACAGGTTTATGTCCATCGCGATTTCCATTCACGCAATTTAATGTCTACTGAAATGCATAATCCCGGCATCTTAGATTTTCAAGATGCTGTGTACGGACCGATTACGTATGATGCTGCATCCCTATGGCGTGATGCTTACATAGAGTGGCCTGAAGAACGCGTGATCGATTGGGTTGCACGCTATTGGGAGCTCGGTCGTAAAAAAGGCTTGCCAATGCATGCTGATTTTGGTGAGTTCTATCGTGACTTTGAGTGGATGGGTTTACAGCGCCACATCAAAGTATTGGGAATTTTTGCGCGTCTATATCACCGCGATGGCAAAGATGGCTATCTCAACGATATTCCGCTGGTATTGAAATACGCCCTTGCTACTGCCAATCGCTACATTGAATTAAAACCGCTCGCCAGAATATTAGAGCGCGCCAATTCCATTAGCTCGATAAAGTAATGCAGCCTATGCACACCCCACCTACACCAGATGCATTGCCTTGCTTCTTATTGGCCGCGGGACGTGGGGAACGTATGCGCCCGCTGACGGATTCAACACCAAAGCCACTCCTGCAGATTCAGGGCAAATCGCTGTTGCAATGGCACATTGAGGCATTGGTGGCAGCAAACACCAGTCGGGTCGTCATTAACCATGCGTGGCTTGGCAAGCAAATTGAGTTGGCCTTGGGTGATGGCGTGCAGTGGGGAGTACAAATCCAGTACTCGCCAGAGGAAACCGCTCTGGAGACCGCCGGAGGTATCCGCCAGGCCCTATCCCTGATTAATCCAGAGCCCTACTTTTTAGTGATCAATGGCGATGTATTTTGTCCTGGCTTCCCCATTGCTGCATTTACAAGCCGCTTTCAGGCGCAGTTGAATGGTGGGGTTAAGCCACTTGCCTACTTAGCGCTGGTACCAAACCCCCCACAACACCCAGAGGGCGATTTTTACCTAGAAGGGGATCGTGTCAGCGACAAACCATTCACCCCCCTATCGCAGGAAACGAAACTGACCTTTTCTGGCATCGGCATCTATCACCAATCCCTGTTTGCAGACTTAAAATTGGGCGAAGCTGGGAAATTAGCCCCTTTGCTGCGCTCGGCTATGACCAAAAATCAGGTCTTCGGTGAAAAATATGCCGGTCCGTGGCACGATGTAGGGACTCCGCAGCGTTTACACGAGCTAAATCAATCCTATGACTCTAAGTAACCTCCCCGTTTTTCAGGCCGACCTCTACCACCAACGCCGCGCCCAGTTGGCTGCGCGCATTCGTGCGCAGTCTGGCAGCGGAATTGCCATCCTCTCTACGGCACAAGAACAATTTCGCAATCGCGATAGTGAATTTCCGTATCGGCATGACAGTGATTTCTTTTACCTGACTGGATTTGATGAGCCGGGTGCAACCCTCGTTCTGCAGGTTGACCGCAATACAGTGGCGGCGCATCTCTTTTGCCGCCCGAAAGATGCCGAGCGGGAAATCTGGGATGGTCTGCGCTTAGGGCCCGAAGCCGCTCCAGATTATCTGGGAGTGAACCACGCTTACCCCAATACTGAATTGGATCAGGAGTTGCCCAAGCTTCTAGCCGATCAAACCGCGCTGTACATTCGTTTAGCCAGCAGCGCTGAAACTGATCGCCGCATTCGCCATTGGATTGATCGCGTTCGCGGCCAAGCGCGCGCTGGAGTAAACGCCCCATCGGAGTTTCGTGACATTGAAGCACTAATTCATGAGATGCGTCTATTTAAAGACCCCAGCGAAATTGAAACCATGCGCCGTGCTGCAGCGATTTCTGCAGAAGCGCATTTGCGCGCCATGCGCACCTGCCGACCTGGCCAGCGCGAATACCAAATTGAGGCTGAGTTATTGCACGAGTTTCGTCACCAGGGAGCGCAAAGCGTAGCCTACAACAGCATCGTTGCTGCCGGCGCTAATGCCTGTATCTTGCATTACCGTGCCAGCGCTGCTGAACTGCAATCCGGTGATTTATGTTTGATTGACGCGGGTTGCGAGCTTGATGGCTATGCCTCCGACATCACGCGCACCTTTCCAATTAATGGACGCTATTCAGCGGCGCAGCGGGCACTGTATGACATCGCCCTAGCCGCACAAGAAGCGGCGGTTGCTGCTACTAAGCCTGGCAATACTTTTATGCAACCCCACGACGCTGCGGTCCGTGTCTTAACCCAAGGCATGCTCGATGAAAAACTCCTCTCATTGCATCAATTGGGCTCCGTCGACAATGCCATCGAAACAGGCGCCTATCGTCGTTTCTACATGCATCGCACCAGCCACTGGTTGGGCATGGACGTCCACGATGTTGGATCCTATCGCGAAGCGGGTAGTAGCAACGCTGCTGAAAAGCCATGGCGCATTCTTTGCGAAAACATGATGTTGACCATCGAGCCCGGCTTGTATGTGCGCCGCGCAGACGATGTGCCAGAAGCGTTTTGGAACATCGGCATTCGGATCGAGGACGATGCCTTGGTAACTAATAATGGCTGTGACTTGATTTCCCGCGGCGTTCCTGTCAAGGCCGATGAAATCGAAGCGGTAATGCGCGGCTAATCATGTCTTTATCGAATGCATCTGTGGATGTGCAAATCATCGGCGGCGGCCCAGTAGGTTTAGCTTGCGCTGCATGGTGCTTGCAAAAATTTCCGGAGCTCTCGCTTCACTTGATTGATCGCAATCCACAAAACGATAGCGATATTGTTGCGAGCGATACCCGAGGCATTGCCTTATCGCATGGCAGTAAGCTATTGCTGGATACGATCCAGGCATGGCCGGGTGATTCATGTGCAATCCATTCGGTCCATGTGTCGCATGTGGGTCAATTTGGACGGGCACTTATGACCCGCGATGAATTAGGTCAAGACGCATTGGGTCATATCGTGCGCTACCGCGGCATTCACCTCGCACTCAGAGAAGCCTTGCGACAATTGCAAAAAAGTGCGCCGCACTTCGTTTGGCAACACACAGGCTCAGATAACAATCAGAATCAGGATCATTCCCGTGCCCGCTGCATTGTGCATGCGGAAGGCGGTCTATTTACCCAGCAAGACTGGGTTGAGTCGGGCCGTGATTACCAACAATCGGCTCTCGTTGGTTTGGTTGAAGTTGAAAATGCCCAGGCTCACCATGCATGGGAGCGCTTCACTAATGAAGGCCCATTGGCCTTGCTGCCCAGCCATCACGGAGGTAACGTGCTCAATATGGTGTGGTGTAGCTCACCAACCAGCGCAGAAAGACTGAATGCCATTTCCGATGCAGATTTTTTGCATGAGCTTCAATCAACCTTCGGTTCGCGAGTAGGCCAATTTAAATCGATTCGTGATCGGCGTCTCTATCCGCTGGGCCTGAACTACCGCAAAGAGATTGTGCAAGGCAATGAAGTGTGGATCGGCAATGCAGCGCAAGCCCTTCATCCCGTCGCTGGTCAAGGTTTAAATCTGGGTTTGCGTGATTCCTATCTCCTAGCTGAACAACTCAGCGGTTTTTTTTCAAAGCAAACGCATGCCACTAAATCACGCAACGCAATTGACAACACCTTGCATGAATACAGCATCAGCCGACAAGCCGATCGGAAGGCAACGATTGGCATTACTGATTTTTTAGCGCGCGTATTTACCTCGCCACTCACCCCGGTAATCGCAGCGCGTGGCAGCGCGCTAGCGCTGTTGCAATGGTTGCCCCCGGTTAAAACAGGACTCGCGCGCCAGATGATGTTTGGTCGACGCTAAGCGAATCCCCAAAGCCAGTCCCTACACAATCACTTCAAACACCCCTAGTCAGTCCTGTTCTGCCTAAAAATTAGGCAGATTACCCCTTGCCTACGCTACAATGGAATGCTCGTTTATTGCAGCATTTACCCCCCCATTGATGTTCCCATTGACGCTACGGCTTTTATGAAAATCGGCCCCCACCAATTAGCCAATCGACTTTTCGTCGCGCCCATGGCTGGCGTG
Organism: Rhizobium sp. Q54; assembly: GCA_943371165.1. Taxonomy (GTDB): domain Bacteria; phylum Pseudomonadota; class Gammaproteobacteria; order Burkholderiales; family Burkholderiaceae; genus Polynucleobacter. Next base: position 11,904 of record CALRTW020000015.1, on the reverse strand, counting down.
ACCGATCGTCCATTTCGGCAGCTCTGCAAAAAACTGGGTGCGGGTTATGCGGTCTCTGAAATGGTCGCATCCAATGCCTTGCTGTGGAATAGTGAAAAAACCCAGCGCCGTGCCAATCACCAAGGCGAGTTCAAACCCATTTCCGTACAAATTGCGGGTGCCGACCCGGCCATGATGGCCGCCGCTGCCAGGATTAATGTGGATCATGGCGCGCAAATCATTGATATCAATATGGGCTGCCCTGCAAAGAAGGTATGTAACGTTGCAGCCGGTTCTGCCTTATTGCGCGATGAGCCCCTAGTGCAACAGATTTTAGAGGCAGTGGTGAATGCCGTTGGCACCGGGCCAGATGCGGTACCCGTGACATTAAAAATCCGCACCGGCTGGGACCGGGAACATAAAAATGCCCTGGCTATTGCGAAGCTTGCAGAGCAATCCGGCATTAGCATGCTCACGGTGCATGGCCGCACCCGCGCCGATCTGTATCACGGCGAAGCGGAATACGAAACTATCACTGCTGTGAAGTCCGCAGTACGCATTCCGGTAGTGGCCAATGGCGATATTCATTCGCCTGAAAAGGCTGCATTTGTTTTACAGCAAACAGGCGCTGATGCCATCATGATTGGCCGCGCTGCCCAAGGCCGTCCTTGGATATTTCGGGAAATTGATTACTACCTGAATACCGGCAAAAAATTAGATGTTCCAGAGGTGGCTGAAATTCAGACCATCATGAACGCCCACTTAATTGATCACTACGCCTTTTATGGCGAATACATCGGACTACGAACCGCCCGTAAGCACATTGGTTGGTATTGCAAAGGCTTACGCGACTCGCATGCCTTTCGCCAACGCATGAACACGGCCGATGACTGCAAAACCCAATTGCAAATGGTGAATGATTTTTTTGATGAGATGAAATCCCATTCGGATCGCCTTTTGTTTTTAGAAGCCGCTTAAATAGACTGAGTTATACGATGCCCAATAAACACCCCATTAGCGAATGCGTTCAAACCCAGTTGCAACGCTATTTTGCCGACCTCAATGGCAACCCTCCCGATGATGTGTACCACATGGTGTTGAGTGTGGTGGAAAAGCCGATGCTCGAAGTAGTGATGCAGCACGCCAAGCAAAATCAATCGCTGGCTGCGCAATACCTCGGCATAAACCGCAATACGCTCCATAAAAAATTAACGGAGCATCAGCTGATTTAAAGCGCCGCTCTCATACCCCTACCTTGAACACCTACACTCCATCATGATTCGCACCGCACTCTTATCTGTATCCGACAAAAAGGGTATTGTTCCTTTTGCCCAATCGCTGCATGCCTTGGGCGTCAAATTGATTTCCACTGGCGGGACAGCCAAGCTCCTTGCGGACAATGGCTTGCCAGTTACCGAGGTATCGTCCCTCACCCAGTTCCCAGAAATGCTCGATGGCCGCGTGAAAACCCTCCACCCGACGGTTCACGGCGGCTTACTTGCGCGTCGCGACTCCAAAGAGCATATGGATGCCATCGCAGCCCACGGCATTGCGCCGATTGATATGCTGGTGATTAATCTGTACCCATTCAATCAAACTGTAGCGAAAGATGATTGTTCTTTTGACGAAGCCGTTGAGAACATTGATATTGGTGGGCCAGCGATGCTGCGTGCAGCAGCAAAAAACCATCAGGATGTGACGGTATTGATTTCACCGGACGACTACGAGCCGATTTTGACCGAAATGAAGGCCAATCAAAACACGATTTCCTATGAAAGCAATTTGCGTCTCGCCAAAAAAGTGTTTGCGCATACCGCTGAATACGATGGCGCGATTGCAAACTACCTCTCATCTCTAGGTAGCGATTTAAGCCATACCAATCGTTCGCCCTACCCAGAGACTCTGCACTTGGCATTTACTAAAGTGCAAGAGATGCGCTACGGTGAGAACCCGCACCAATCGGCTGCGTTTTATCGTGATACCGCTACCGTTCCTGGCGCCCTCGCTAATTACCACCAGCTTCAGGGCAAAGAACTGTCTTACAACAACATTGCCGATGCGGATGCGGCATGGGAATGCGTCAAGAGCTTTTCGACTGACTCTGCTGCTCCAGCAGCCTGCGTCATCATCAAGCATGCCAACCCTTGCGGTGTAGCTACGGGCGCAACTGGTATTGAAGCCTATCAAAAAGCCTTTAAAACTGATCCAAGCTCTGCCTTTGGCGGGATCATTGCATTGAATGTGCCTTGTGATGGCGCCATGGCCGAAGCAATCTCCAAGCAATTTGTTGAGGTCCTCATTGCACCTAGTTTTACTACGGAAGCAAAAGCCATTTTTGCTAGCAAACAAAATGTGCGCTTACTCGAGATTCCACTCGGCCTGGAATTTAATGCATTCGATATGAAGCGCGTGGGCGGTGGTTTATTGGTACAATCGCCAGACTTTAAAAATGTCGCACAAGCTGAGCTGCGCGTGGTTTCAAAACGCCAGCCGACCCCAACCGAATTGACGGACATGATGTTCGCTTGGCGGGTTGCCAAGTTTGTTAAATCGAATGCGATTGTGTATTGCGCCAATGGCATGACCTTGGGTATTGGTGCAGGTCAAATGAGCCGGGTTGATTCGGCGCGCATGGCCAGCATTAAGGCCGAAAATGCTGGCCTTAGCCTGGCGTCCTCGGCAGTTGCCAGCGATGCCTTTTTCCCGTTTCGGGATGGCTTGGATGTGGTTGTTTCTGCAGGCGCAAGCTGCGCGATTCAGCCTGGTGGCAGCATGCGCGATGAGGAAATCATTGCCGCTGCCAATGAGCATGGCATTGCGATGGTCTTCACCGGCACACGCCATTTCCGTCACTAAAACGAAACGGGCATTGATCGAAACCCATGCGCTGGATTGGAATTGACCCTGGACTTCGCACGACGGGCTTTGGCATCATTGATGTGGATGGCCAGAAAATGACCTACGTCGCCTCCGGAACGATTGAAAGCGGCGACCCCAAGAAAGGCCTCCCTGAACGCCTAGGCATCTTGTATAACGGCGTTAAAGAAGTCTTGGATACCTACCATCCAGAATCGGCTGCGATTGAGGAGGTCTTTTTAAACGTGAATCCACGCTCCACCTTAATGCTCGGTCAAGCCAGGGGCTCGGTCATCGCCGCCCTCGTGTCCGCTAAGCTCAGCGTGGCGGAATACAGCGCCTTGCGCGTCAAGCAGTCTATTGTGGGCACGGGTCGGGCTACTAAGCCACAAGTACAAGAGATGGTGAAACGCTTGTTACGCCTAAGCCGCGCGCCCGGAACCGATGCATCCGATGCGCTCGGTGTCGCCATCTGCGCTGCGCACCACTACCACTTACCTGCAGCCCTCAAACCCAAGCCCACCAGCAAAGAGTAAGATCACCCCATGATTGGACGCATTCAAGGTACTTTAATTGCCGTACATCCACCGCGCTTAGTGGTGGATTGCCATGGCGTTGGTTATGAAATCGACGTACCCATGAGCACCCTCTATCAGTTGCCGGGTATCAACCACACCATTACCTTACTAACGCACTTTCAGGTGCGTGAAGATGCGCAGCAACTCTTTGGTTTTGCCACCGAATCCGAGCGCGAAGCCTTTCGGGCGCTGATCAAAATCAGTGGTGTTGGCTCGCGTACGGCACTTGCCGTTTTATCCGGCATGAGTGTGAATGAACTGGCCCAAGCAATTGCGCTGCAAGAACCGGGTCGCTTCACACAGGTTCCCGGCATTGGCAAGAAGACGGCTGAGCGCCTCTTGCTTGAGCTCAAAGGAAAGCTAGGGCCTGATTTAGGTCAAGGCGGTGGCGCAACAGCGACTGCGCAGCCCAGCAGCGAAGTCTTGCAAGCATTACTCTCCTTGGGTTACTCCGAGAAAGAAGCACTTTTGGCAATTAAGCAAATTAGTCCCGATGCCTCAGTTTCTGAAGGCATTCGTCAGGGCTTAAAGTATTTATCTAAAGTGTAATTTGCACGAAGCGAATACACTCTCACCATGGCCATACACACCGATGATTTAAGCTCCCTACCGGACGACCTTCCAGCAGAAGGCGATCGCCTAGTGAGTGGCTCGGCTGGTAATGCTGAAGCAGTGTTTGAGCGCGCCTTACGACCACGCCAGCTTGATGAATACGTCGGCCAAACTAAAGCCCGCTCGCAGCTGGAAATCTTTATTAGCGCCACGCGTGCGCGCAATGAAGCACTTGATCACGTCTTACTCTTTGGGCCTCCTGGTTTAGGTAAAACGACGCTGGCACACATCATTGCCCGTGAACTCGGCGTGAACTTACGCCAAACCAGTGGCCCTGTTCTGGATCGACCGGGCGACCTCGCAGCGCTGCTAACCAACTTAGAAGCAAACGACGTTCTCTTTATTGATGAGATTCATCGCTTATCGCCTGTAGTAGAAGAGATTCTCTACCCCGCCCTAGAAGACTATGCGCTGGACATCATGATCGGCGAGGGTCCTGCGGCCCGTAGTGTCAAGCTTGATCTCAAACCCTTTACCTTGATTGGCGCAACGACCCGTGCCGGCATGCTCACCAATCCATTGCGCGACCGTTTTGGAATCGTTGCACGCTTAGAGTTTTATACAACCGATGAGCTCACTATAATTGTGGAGCGCTCCGCTAATTTACTTAAAGCCAAAATCGATCCGAGCGGCGCTACTGAAATCGCTCGGCGCGCGCGCGGAACCCCACGAATTGCTAATCGCCTGTTGCGACGGGTGCGTGACTTTGCTGAAGTCAAGGGCACTGGTGTTATCACTAAAGCCATGGCGGATGCGGCATTGGCGATGCTTGATGTTGATCCCAGTGGGTTTGATGTGATGGACCGTAAATTGCTTGAAGCAATCCTGCATAAGTTTGATGGTGGCCCGGTTGGCATTGATAACCTTGCCGCAGCCATTGGTGAAGAGCGCGATACGATTGAAGATGTGCTTGAGCCGTATTTGATTCAGCAGGGTTACCTGCAGCGGACCTCCCGTGGCCGCATTGCTACGCGCTTGGCCTACGAGCACTTTGGCTTAACACCGCCAAGCAACAACCTTGACCTACTGACATAGACTGACTTAGCTCAGCGTCACCTTTACAAAACGACGCTTACCCACCTGCAATACAAAGGATCCTGCCGCAATTTGCAAGCCTTTATCGCTAATCACTGCTCCATCAATCCGTACCCCACCCTGCTCAATATTGCGATTGGCTTCTGCATTCGATGGCGCTAAGCCAGTCATCTTGATTAATGCAGTAATGCCAAGCGGCGCGCCCGATAAGGCGATCTCAGGAACATCGTCCGGGATACCGCCTTTAGCGCGGTGATTAAAGTCTTCCAAGGCTTTTTCTGCTGCTGCCTGCGAATGAAAGCGTGCCACGATTTCTTGGGCTAGGAGTACTTTGCAGTCACGTGGATTGCGGCCAGCAGCTACTTCTTGCTTCATTAAATCAATTTCAGCAAGCGGCCTAAACGACAGTAATGTGAAGTAGCTCCACATCAACTCATCCGAAATACTCATCAGCTTGCCAAACATCTCGTTTGGCTGCTCACTGATGCCAACGTAATTGGCTTTGGATTTGCTCATCTTCTCAACGCCGTCAAGACCAACAAGTAATGGCATGGTCAAGATGCACTGCGGCTCTTGACCGTACTCCCGTTGCAGTTCACGGCCGACGAGTAGATTGAATTTCTGATCCGTACCGCCCAGCTCCAAATCGCTCCTTAATGCAACCGAGTCATAGCCTTGCATTAGTGGATAGAGAAATTCGTGAACTGAAATCGGCACACCCGAGCGATAGCGCTTCGTAAAGTCATCGCGCTCGAGCATCCGCGCTACGGTATAGCGGGCTGCCAGCTGAATCATGCCGCGTGCGCCCAGTGGATCACACCACTCGCTGTTGTAACGCACTTCGGTTTTACTCGGATCGAGCACGAGGCTGGCTTGCTTGTAATAGGTTTGGGCATTTTCGGCAATGGCCTCCGCTGTTAGCGGTGGGCGGGTTGCATTTCTGCCGGAAGGATCGCCGATCATGCTCGTGAAATCGCCAATCAAGAAAATGACGGTATGGCCCAAGTCTTGCAGTTGCCGTAGCTTATTCAGAACCACCGTATGCCCCAAATGAATGTCCGGCGCAGTAGGGTCTAGGCCTAACTTAATTCGTAATGGCGTTTTGGTGGCTTGGCTGCGAGCCAGCTTGGCAAGCCAATCGGCCTCGACTAAAAGCTCATCACAACCTCGCTTGGTTACCTCTAGGGCAGCAAAAACGTCAGGGGTTAGTGGGTATTTGGGTTCTGGGGTAGCCGCCATGCTGATTCAATTATCGAGTTCGGTTAAATTAGGGTTTCAGTTACGATAATCGTATTGTCGCATTCCTCAGAATAGAGTCTACCCACCGCATGCATAAGCCCCACTCCCTTTACATCGGCATGATGTCTGGCACAAGCCTTGACGGGATTGATGCGGTACTGGCCGAACTTGGTCCCAATGGCGAGACCAAACTCCACGGGGCAATTAGCACCCCCTTTGCACCCCCGCTCCGAGCAGCCCTATTGGCCCTCCAAACTCCGGGTGAGAATGAGATCCACCGTGAGCATCTGGCTGCAAATGCCTTGGCCATGGCTTATGCGGAAGTGATCCAGCAGCTGCTTGCAAAGAGCAAGCGGCATCCCTCTGACATCATCGCTATTGGGGCACATGGCCAAACCATTCGGCATCAAGCGGGTTCCAATAAGGCACTCGCATACACCCACCAAACCCTGAATCCGGCATTGCTGGCTGAACTAACTGGCATTGATGTGATTGCGGACTTTCGGAGCCGTGATCTAGCCGCAGGTGGCCATGGCGCCCCTTTAGTGCCGGCATTTCATGCGCAGCAATTTAGAAGCGATAAAAATACAGCCGTACTGAACCTAGGTGGTATTGCCAACCTCACACTCCTTCCACAGAAGGGGGATGTCACTGGCTTTGATTGCGGACCCGGCAATATGCTGATGGATGCATGGATTGCACAACACCAAGGTCAAGCCTTTGATCAGGATGGCTCGTGGGCTGCGCAAGGGATAGTGAACGATTCCCTACTCGAACGAATGTTGGTAGATCCTTTTTTTACAAAGGCACCCCCAAAAAGTACGGGGCGGGATGACTTTCATCTGCAGTGGTTAGAAAAGCAACTGGGTGGTGATGCGTTTAAGGCTGAAGATGTGCAAGCGACGTTATTGCGTCTCACCGTGACTACAGCACTGCAATCCATTCAGGCATATGCACCGCAAACTGAAGTCCTCATTGTCTGTGGTGGCGGTGTTCGTAACACGGCACTACTCAATAGCTTACGCGAGCAGGCACAGATGATGTTTAAACATGTGCTTGAAATCTGCAGCAGCGAAGCCAATGGAATCGATCCACAACTGGTTGAGGCTCTCGCCTTTGCCTGGCTCGCATGGGCGCACAAAACAAAACGGCCAGCAAATCTGCCGGCCGTTACGGGAGCAAGTGGGCCTCGAATCTTAGGCGCTTGCTACCCTGCTTAAAGGCACTTACTTATGCGGAGAAAGACGATCCGCAACCACAGGTAGTTGTGGCATTGGGGTTCTTAATTACAAACTGCGAACCGTTGATGTCTTCTTTGTAATCGATCTCAGCACCCACGAGGTACTGAAAGCTCATTGAATCGACCAACAGCGTTACGCCATTTTTATCAAAAGCAGTGTCGTCTTCATTCACAGCATCATCAAACGTGAAGCCGTACTGAAAGCCAGAACAGCCGCCGCCTTGCACAAATACGCGCAGCTTTAATTCAGGGTTACCTTCTTCGGCAATCAGGTCCGCTACCTTTGCTGCTGCGCTATCGGTAAAAACCAATGGAATTGGTGGCTCAGCAAGATCGTTGGATTGGGTTGTAGCAACTTGTGTCATAAATGACTCCTAGTTCAAAAAGTGTTTCCCTATTTTAGGCTCTAAATGCCCGCTCCAGCATAAGGTCATGTAAAACGCATTAATACCACTTTAAGGCGAGAGGGCAATTTGGGTCAAGCCCATGGTCTCCGGCAGCCCAAACATCAAATTGAGGCACTGTACGCCTTGACCTGAAGCCCCTTTGACGAGGTTGTCCTCCACCACCAAAATCACCAGGGTATCGCCATTTCCGGGGCGATGGATCGCGATACGCAGGCCATTGCTGCCCCGCACCGAACGGGTTTCGGGATGGCTACCGGCAGGCATTACGTCCACAAAGGGCTCGTCTTTGTAAAACCGCTCAAAAACCGCTTGAAAGTCGACGTCCTTACCCTCCTCAGTAATGCGCGCATACAAGGTCGAGTGAATCCCCCGAATCATGGGCGTGAGGTGCGGAACAAAGGTCAAGCCGATTTGATCGGATTGCGCAATGGCTTTTAAGCCTTGGGTAATCTCAGGGGTATGGCGATGGCCTTTAACGGCATAGGCCTTAAAGTTATCGCTGGCTTCAGCCATCAAAGTGCCCACCTCGGCTTTACGGCCGGCACCGGAAGTGCCCGACTTGGAGTCGGAGATCAAATGGAGTCCATCAATCCAGCGCTTACCGCCAGTCGACTTCGGCGACAAGAGCGGAGCAAAACCCAACTGCACAGATGTAGGATAGCAACCCGCCAAACCGACAACGCGCGCCTTTTTGATTGCCTCCCGATTGATTTCAGGTAGACCATAAACCGCCTCCGCCAAAATTGCTGGGCATGCATGGGGCATGCCGTACCACTGTGCAAATTCCGCAGTGTCTTTTAAGCGAAAGTCTGCCGCCAAATCCAGTACCTTCACACCGGCAGCTAGCAATGATTCGGCTTGCGACATCGCAACCCCATGGGGTGTGGCAAAAAACACGGCGTCACACTGATCCAATTTCGCATCGTCTGGTGTCGAGAACTTCAAATCAATTCGGCCGCGCAACGAGGGAAACATGTCAGCAACGGGGATGCCCGCTTCGGTACGCGATGTGATCGCCTGAATGGTGACCTGGGGATGCTGTGCGAGTAAACGCAAGAGCTCTACCCCGGTGTATCCCGTTCCGCCAACAATACCTACTTTAATCATGCCATTCTCCCAAATACGCTCACACCAAATTATCGTACAGCGCTACTACTTTATGCTTATTCACACCCTTGATTGTAGAAACAAAAAGGGCCGCTTGCGCGACCCTTTCAGCAAAACAGAGCGACTGAAAGTAATTAGCGCTTGCTGAACTGCTTACGACGACGCGCGCCGTGCAGACCAACCTTCTTACGCTCAACTTCACGGGCATCGCGTGTCACCAAACCTGCTTTAGACAGGGTAGGCTTCAATGCGTTGTCGTAGTCGATCAATGCACGTGTCACACCGTGACGAACTGCGCCTGCTTGGCCAGTTTCACCGCCACCACTCACGTTCACTTTGATATCAAAGGTGGTGAGGTGGGCTGTAAGAGCCAAAGGCTGACGCGCAATCATGCGGGATGTTTCGCGGGCGAAATAAATGTCAATCGGCTTACCGTTAACCGTGATTTCACCTTTGCCAGATTTAATAAAGACACGGGCAACAGAGCTCTTGCGACGACCTGTACCGTAGTTCCAATTTCCGTAATTAATAGCCATGTGGTTTCCTTAGATCTCGAGCACTTTAGGCTGTTGAGCCGTGTGTGGATGCGTAGCGTCGCCGTAGACTTTCAATTTCTTGATCATGGCGTAGCCGAGTGGGCCTTTTGGCAACATACCCTTCACAGCCTTCTCGAGTGCGCGACCAGGAAAGCGGTCTTGCATCTTATCGAAGTTGGTCGAGCTAATACCACCAGGGTATCCGCTGTGACGGTAATAAATTTTGTTCAAGCCTTTGGTGCCAGTGACACGCAGCTTGGATGAGTTGATAACGACAATAAAGTCGCCTGTATCAACGTGGGGGGTGAATTCAGGTTTGTGCTTGCCGCGTAAACGGTGTGCCACTTCACTGGCGACACGACCGAGGACTTTGTCCGTAGCGTCAATCACGAACCAATCACGCTTCACCTCATGGGATTTTGCGGAAAAAGTTTTCATGATTTTCTCAAATTGTTATAGTCAAAAAATTACCACCAATTCAATCATTCGCCCTTTGGCCCTGCTTATGGTTGCAGGCTCGCAGATTGATCAATTAAACTGACACAACAATTACCGCTGACTAGATCGGTAATTCAGTAAAGCCTTGAATTGTAACCCAAAAAAAACCCAGGAACGAGTCCTGGGCTGGAATCCACCGATGTTTGGGTGGAGGAGACAATTGAAGACAACTGGTTAATCTATGTTACATAACCCGCTGTCAATAAGGTTATTTTATTCGTAATTATGTTGCAATGCAAGAACTCTTTTCTTCCGTTTTCTTGCTTATTTTTCTCTAGTAAAATCATAAGTAATTGTTTATATTAACTATTTTTTTGAAGTAAGGATTCACTAATATGGAATGCAAAGTCACGTGGCAAGGGGCTGGAACCATGGCCTTTACTGCCGAAACCGGGAGTGGTCACCGGCTGCAGATGGATGGGCCGCCCGATGCAGGTGGCAAAAATGGGGCTGCCAGGCCCATGGAATTGCTCCTGGCAGGTACCGGCGGATGCTCAGCATTTGACGTCGTTTTGATTCTCCAGCGGGCAAGGCAAGCAGTTTCAGGGTGTGAGGTGGCATTAACGGCAGAAAGGGCTGAAGTCGAGCCCAAGGTCTTTACCAAGATTAATCTGCACTTCACCGTCAAAGGCAAAGACTTGGATCCAGGTAAAGTCTCGCGAGCCGTGCAACTTTCCCATGAAAAATACTGCTCAGCCACCACCATGCTCGCCAAAATGGCTGAAATTACCTACAGCATTGATGTTGTGGCGGAGTAAGCAGCGAAAGGGGAAGTGCAGAGTCAATCGATAAGCCGGATTCTGTCGCCCAAACTTGCGTTTGGGGGCAACCATTCCTCTAGGCCGACAGTTACCTGGCGGCTCAAGCTCCCTACCCGCAGACTCAGCGGGCCGCCTCATCGTCTGCTTACTTGGGATTGCTCCGGGTGGAGGTTACCGCGTTTCACCGTAACTAAATACGCTCGTCTCTGTGGCCCTATTCCGCACGTCACCGTGGATGGCTGTTAGCCAACACCCTGCCCTATGGAGTCCGGACTTTCCTCCCCTTTCTTACGAAAGCGGCGATTGCCTAATTGACTCTGCGCGGACAGTCTAACCGAGACTGCACGTATCTGCCGATAAATTAGTCAGCCAAGGACCAGGCGATCGTTTCGCCAGCGCGCAGCGGCACGACGACGGTTTCTGCCAACGGCAATTCCTCAGGCACCTTCTGCGCCACTTTATGCAAGGTAATGGTCTTGGTGTTGCGTGGCATGAGATAAAAATCAGGGCCATAAAAACTAGCAAAGGCCTCAAAGCGACTTAACTGATTGGCCGCTTCAAATACCTCAGCATACAAACCAAGTGCATTGAAAGCCGTGTAACAGCCCGCGCAACCGCAACTGTTTTCTTTAAGGCCTTTGGCATGCGGCGCACTGTCGGTTCCCAAAAAGAATCGGGGGTTACCGCTCGTAGCGGCATCAACCAAAGCCAAGCGGTGCTCTTCGCGCTTCAGAACAGGTAAGCAATAATTGTGTGGCCGAATACCGCCTGCAAAAATCGCATTGCGGTTCATCAGTAAATGCTGCGGCGTAATCGTCGCCGCTAAGGTATTTTTATTGTTCGTATGTGCATCGCGCACATAATGCGCCGCTTGCCGCGTCGTGATGTGCTCAAACACAATCTTGAGCTCGGGAAAATCGCGCCGCAATGGCTCGAGGATCGTATCAATGAAAACGGCTTCACGATCAAACACGTCAATCTCGGCATGGGTGACTTCACCATGCATTAACAAAGGCACGCCTTCTTTTTGCATAGCTTCCAGCGTGGCATAACAAT
>CALRTW020000014.1:0-53062 GCA_943371165.1 Rhizobium sp. Q54 | reverse complement strand
TGTAAGTGTTCGATCAAGAGATCACGGCGGTGTGGCGCCTCACCAATCAACTGGCGCACTTCGGCAATCGATGTGTCGTCGGCTTGACGGCCCTTTAACTTGCTTTTGCGCCGAATGGTTTCCCGTAAATCATTGACCGTCGCAAGTGCAACAGCTTCGACCGCTTCGGATGGCTTGGGGTGATTCATAGTCTTTTGATCTCTACTCTCGGTTGGAAATAGCCCTGCGCATCCGCAAAACCATTTCGTTCGCATGATTTTGGTGGATTTATACGAGCAAGTCCTTGACGGCGCTCAAGAGCCTTTAGAGGGGGTATTACTACGGGTTTACCCTAAATTTAGGGGATACCGAAAACCGCTTAGATGAGGCTGGGCGTTGGCGTTAAATCCGATGGGCGACTGTAGTCCTGATTGCGCTCACGTACGCGCGCCCGAAAGCAGTCCTCGTAGCCGGCGCTGCCAACATTCCAGCCAATGGACGTGCAATCATCGCGCGCCGCAGATTCCACCGTGCCACAGCCGCTCAAACCGAGGACAATTAAGGCAACGAGCGACAAGCGCGAAAAAAGGGGTGGATTCATATAGGCAAGTCTATCACTCCGAAGGGGCTTTGACCTACTTTGCGCCCAAGGCGATTTCCAGTGGAATGCCTTCGCGGCCGGCGGTAACCGCCTTGGGCGAACCCAAGCGGATGCGCTCACCCAGGGCTGGATTGGATTTGAGCATCACCTCCCGGGCTTCGCGCGCACGCGCATCTGCCAAAGCCTGCAACTGCCCATCATTCACCGCAAAATGGCTTATCAGTTCTTGGCGCAATTGTTGGTAGCGCTCTACGTTGTCTGGCAAGGTCAGAATCCGCTGGGCTAACTTAATGCGGCCTACTTCAGAAGCATAAGCAGATTTAAGGCCTGCCTGGATACGCTTATCGGAGAGGCTCGGCAAGGGGAGCGGCGCATTGGCCTCTAACTTAAAACCTGCTGCCGCCAAAATGGCGCGATCTGCTCTCGCCCGGGACAACTCCTGACGATCCAATTGCGGATCATACGTACCAATCAACTCAATCGTAGATTGGGGACGCTTGACCAGCAAATCACTGAATTGAGCGAACCGCTCTTGATCCGCGGGCAAGAATGCAGCCTCACCTGGGATAGCGTAAATCGCTGGGTCTCCCTGCATACCCAGTAAGGATGCAAGCGCACGAAACGGCGCGGTCGCCACATTCGTTAAAACCGTACGAATGGCTTGCCATACCAGCCCAGTCGCACTGAACTCCGGCGAATTGACATCACCTGCAATGTCGATCTTCACATCAATCACATCATCCGAGTCTTCCAGCAAGGCAACTGCTAAACCTAAGGGCAGGCGCTTGCCAGTGAACTCGGGCACTTCCTCACCGAGTTCAATCTTTTTAATCACAAAACGATTTTGACCCTTGAGCTGCCCTTGGGCCGATTTGTAATTGAGCGTGAGATCAAGTCGGCCACCTAAAATATGACGACCAGCAAATGCCATGAAGTAAGGATTGGAATCGCTTAACGGGAGATTGCGAAATTGCAACTGCATATCGTGATTGAGGCGCGGATCATCAAAGGCCATTTGCCCGGTCGCCCGCAAACTGCCGGTCCCCGCAACCACTCCATCTAGGGCTACCGAAGCAAATTCACCTGGCTCATTGCTAATGCCCAAGAATGACCCCTTGAGCTTACGAATCGCTACTTGCACTTTCGGCTTAATTGCCAAATCGGTAAACAGCACATTGCCATCGCGCAATTGCACCGAGCGCAGATCAAGCTTAAATAAGCTAGGCTCTTTTGCTACTGCGCTGGGGCTAGGATTGGCTTCCGTAGGGGTCTTGCCTTGCTCTGCAGTGGGCGCTGCGCTTTCAGTAGCAGCTGCATTGCTATCGCCGCCCTTCATAAATAGGCGACGAATATTCGAGAAGCCTTGCTCATTAATCTCATACTGAATTTGGGGTTGCAGTAATGCCAGCTCATGGACTGACAAATGACTACGCCCGTCATTGAATTTTTTAAACTGCAACTGCTCTACTTTGGCTTCTTTCCAAGCCAGCAGCGGCGTAGTCACGGTTGACTCACGCACAAATAACTCGGGAATAAGAACATTACCTTTGATCAACCATGCGCTTGGCTCCGAGGCAAATTGCAGTGTTCCGGTCAGGGAACCACTTTGCATCACCAGCGGCTTGTTACTGGGTAAAAAAGGCATCAGTGGAATGAGTGGCAGTTGCTCCAACTCAATATCACCCGACAGTGAATTGCTTGCTGCACCCAAGAGCCATCGCGATGTCACTTTTCCGGTATCGAGTGTGGCCGCCAAATCAATCGCCAATAAATCACCCTCGCCCGCACGAACACCACCCACCAATTGCGCGCGCCCGACCTGAATGCGCTGCACCGAATTGGGCAAACGAATATCGAGCTTACCCAGATCAATTTGATAATCGCCCTCGAGGGTGCCTTGCTTACCTTCCTTGCTAAAGTTCGCCAGGTCGCGCAATTCCAATCCAATCGGACCAAAATCGTGGCGGTAGCGATTGGGCTGATCGTCGAGCGAAAAGGTCAGGCCCGATATGCCAAAGTGCCCTATCTCTACTTTTTTAGGCTGCGCTGCTGGATCTTTTGGGGGCAGCGCTTTGCTGACCGCAGCTACGAAGGATTGCCAATTCCATAGGCTGGGCTTGCCCGATTGGCGTTTGCGCTCCACATGAAACTGCGGATCCGTTAACTGAATTTCCCGTATGCCGATCCGGCCTGCAAGGATGGCTGGCAGATCCAATTGCAGTACGCCACGGCGTAGCGTAAATAACGGAATGGCGTTTGGCTCGCGACTCGATAACTTCACTTCATCCAATTCGAGTCGCAACTGAAATGGCGCAATGCGGAGATCGCGGTATTCGATGCGATAGCCAATCTGGGCGCTGTAGCTCTCAATGGATTGCTTTAAATAATGAATGCCCCAAGTCATGATCAGCAGCCAAAATGCTGCGATCAATACGCCAATGCTTAGCAGCGAATAGCGTAGCGCTCGTGAGCGGTAGAGGGTATTCAAGAAATTGATCATTTTGGCCATTATTAAACAAGTTGGCTTTCTACCGGATATCCCGGACGTTTTCCTACACGCTTTTCAGTACAAGATGATGTAAGATATGTACCATTATTGGTACGCTACTCGGATGAGAATACCCATCCTTGATATCTACTTTTATAAAACGGAACAAGGCAATGAGCCCGTTAGGGAATGGCTACAAAAGCTAAGTAGCGCAGATAAGAAGCGCATTGGCGAAGACATGAAGACGGTTCAATTTGGTTGGCCTTTAGGAATGCCGCTGGTGAAGCACCTCGATGGGGATCTTTGGGAGGTACGTGTAGCGCTGAGCAAACGAATTGCAAGGGTACTCTTTGTACTAGATACGAATTCGATGGTACTGATTCACGGTTTTATTAAAAAGCAACAAAAGACCTTGAAAGCAGATTTAGATTTGGCAAAAGACAGGGTAAAGAAGTTAAGGGGGCGGGAATGAAGAAAAAACACATTGGTAGTCACTTTGATGATTTCTTAAGCGAAGAATCCATCCTGGATCACGCTAATGCTGTAGCAGTGAAACGCGTCATCGCTTGGCAAATTGAACAAGAAATGGCGAAGCAAAAACTAACAAAGACAGTAATGGCCAAGAAAATGCGCACTAGCCGCGCAGCCCTTAATCGATTGTTGGATGAATCCGATACGAGTCTGACCTTACTTACCTTGACGAGCGCCGCGGCTGCGCTCGGCAAAATGATCACGTTTAAGCTCAAAGCGGCATAGCGCTTGTAAGGACCCTGAAAAACAAAGAGCCCCTGAAATAGGGGCTCTTTGAATACTTCTGGCGGAGAGGGCGGGATTCGAACCCGCGGTAGGTTTAACCCTACGCACGCTTTCCAGGCGTGTGACTTAAACCGCTCATCCACCTCTCCGAAACCGTAGATTATACGGTTCGAAATGGAAACGGCGGTTTAAGTTGAAAACACCCGCTCCAGGCTTACAGTGCCTGCTTCAGCTGCTCCAAGATTGCTGGGTTCTCCAAGGTCGAGGTATCTTGCGTCACTTCCTCGCCCTTCGCAATCACACGCAGTAAACGGCGCATGATCTTGCCTGAACGTGTCTTGGGCAAGTTGTCACCAAAGCGTACGTCTTTGGGTTTAGCGATTGGGCCAATTTCTTTACCTACCCAATTGCGCAACTCCATCGCCAGCTTCTTCGCATCATCACCCGTTGGACGACCGCCTTTGAGAACCACGAAAGCGCAGATAGCTTCGCCTGTCATGTCATCGGGGCGACCAACCACGGCTGCCTCAGCAACCAATGGATTAGCCACCAAGCACGATTCAATTTCCATCGTGCCCATGCGGTGGCCAGATACGTTCAGCACGTCATCAATACGGCCGGTGATGGTGAAGTAGCCTGTGTCTTTATTGCGAATCGCACCGTCGCCTGCAAGGTATAAAGTGCCGCCCAACTCTTCTGGGAAATACGCTTTAACGAAGCGATCGTTGTCACCCCAAATGGTACGAATCATCGAAGGCCATGGGCGTTTCACTACCAAGATACCGCCGCTGCCATTCGGCACGTCATGCCCTGCTTCATCCACAATCGCTGCCATGATGCCTGGCAATGGCAAGGTGCATGAACCTGGAACCATTGGTGTAGCGCCTGGCAATGGGGAAATCATGTGGCCACCGGTTTCGGTTTGCCAGAAAGTATCCGCGATCGGGCAGCGCGAGCCGCCGATGTTCTCGTAGTACCACATCCAGGCTTCTGGGTTAATTGGCTCGCCAACCGAACCCAAGAGACGCAAGGAGGACAAATCGTATTTTTTCGGATGAACGGATTCGTCAACGCTGGCTGCTTTAATCAACGAACGAATCGCCGTCGGTGCAGTGTAGAAAATCGTTGCCTTGTGTTTCTGAATGGTGTCCCAAAAACGACCGGCATTCGGATACGTCGGTACGCCTTCAAACACAATCTCTGTACAGCCAACCGCGAGGGGGCCGTAGGTAATGTAGGAATGTCCTGTAACCCAACCAATGTCAGCAGTACACCAGAAGACATCCGATGGCTTGATATCAAAGGTCCATTTCATGGTCAAAATGGCCCAGAGCAAATAGCCGCCGGTTGAGTGCTGCACACCCTTTGGCTTGCCGGTCGAACCGGATGTGTACAAGACAAATAAAGGATGCTCGGCGCTCACCCACTCTGGCTCACAGGTCTTGGCCTCACCGGCAACAACCTCATGCATCCAAGAATCACGCCCTGCGGTCATCGCAATGTTGCCGCCCGTGCGCTTATACACAATGACGTTCTTGACTTTTTCGCAGTCACCCAAGGCAAGTGCTTCATCGACAATCACTTTGAGTGGCAAGGCTTTGCCACCGCGCATTTGCTCGTCAGCTGTAATAACCGCAATCGCACCCACGTCGACAATGCGCTCTTGCAATGATTTGGCGGAGAAGCCACCAAACACTACTGAATGGGTAGCGCCGATGCGAGCACATGCCTGCATGGCAACAACGCCCTCAATCGACATCGACATATAAATAATGACGCGATCGCCTGACTTAATTCCCATCTTGCGCAAGGCATTGGCAAACTGACAGACGCGTGCGTGCAACTCGGTATAAGTAACGTTGGTTACTTTGCCGTCATCGGCTTCAAAAATAATGGCGGTTTTTTGGGCATTGCCGTTTTCTAAATTGCGATCGAGGCAGTTATAAGAGGCATTGGTTAAGCCATCCTCGAACCATTTATAAAACGGTGGATTGGTCTCATCCAGCACTTTAGTAAAGGGTTTTTTCCAGTAGAGGTTTTCACGGGCAAGGCGGGCCCAAAAACCTTCGTAATCTTTTGCCGCTTCCGCACACAGTGCGTTGTAAGCGTCCATTCCAGGCACAGCAGCATTTTTAACAAAATCACTGGGGGGATTAAAAATCCGATTCTCTTGCATTAACTGTTCCATGCTGTCCAACCCTTTTATTTAAATGACAATAATTACCGCACTGCAAAATCCATGCAGAATAGTGTAAATCCACTCGCTTTCACCCTAAGATAAGGTAATTTTAGGGTCAATTGCTCTATGGCAAACCCTTAAAATGGTGAAATCCATTTAATTTGATGAAATTTATGACAAATATTAAACAAGAAGACCTCATCCAAAGCGTTGCTGACGCCTTCCAATACATCTCCTACTACCACCCCACTGATTTCATTCGGGCGATGGGCAAGGCCTATGAGTTGGAAAAAGGCGAAGCCGCCAAAGACGCGATTGCGCAAATTCTGACCAATAGCCGGATGTGTGCCGAAGGGCATCGTCCGCTGTGCCAAGATACCGGCATTGCCGTGGTCTTCTTAAAAGTGGGTATGAATGTGCAGTGGTCGGATGCCACCATGAGCGTCACCGATATGGTGAATGAAGGGGTGCGCCGCGCTTACCTCAATCCCGACAATATGCTGCGTGCCTCGGTTCTCACCGATCCTGCTGGTAAACGGAAAAATACGGGTGACAACACCCCTGCTGTGATTCATTATGAAATCGTGCCGGGTGATGGCATTGAAGTGATTTGCGCAGCCAAGGGCGGCGGCTCCGAGAACAAAGCCAAGATGATCATGCTCAACCCATCCGATTCGATCGTCGATTGGGTGATGAAAACCATTCCGACCATGGGCGCGGGCTGGTGCCCTCCCGGCATTCTGGGAATCGGCATCGGCGGCACTCCTGAAAAAGCAACCTTACTGGCCAAAGAAGCCTTAATGGGATCGGTTGATATTCAAGAGCTGATTGCCCGCGGACCCCAAAACCGCGTCGAAGAATTGCGCCTGGAGATTTATGAAAAAGTGAACCAGCTCGGGATTGGTGCACAAGGCCTCGGCGGTCTCTCCACGGTCTTGGATGTCAAGATTTTGGATTACCCCACTCATGCTGCCTCATTGCCTGTGGCGATGATTCCGAATTGCGCAGCGACCCGGCACATTCACTTTCATTTGCATGGCGATGGCCCCGCTAAATTAGAGGCGCCTTCCTTGGCCGATTGGCCGGACGTAACCTGGACGCCGGACGTTCAAAAATCCAAGCGGGTCGATTTGAATGCCCTGACTCCAGCCGAAGTGGCCAGCTGGAAGCCAGGCGATCGCTTGCTCCTTAACGGAAAAATCCTCACGGGGCGCGATGCTGCGCACAAACGCATTCAGGACATGTTGGCCAAAGGCGAGGAGCTTCCGGTGAGCTTTAAAAATCGCGTGATCTATTACGTTGGTCCGGTTGATCCAGTACGCGATGAAGCCGTTGGTCCTGCTGGCCCCACCACTTCCACCCGCATGGATAAATTTACGGAGATGATGCTGGCCAAAACCGGTTTGATTGCGATGATTGGCAAAGCCGAACGCGGTCCCGTTGCTATTGAGGCCATTAAGAAACATCAGTCGGCGTATTTGATGGCAGTCGGCGGCGCGGCGTATTTGGTCTCCAAAGCAATTAAGACATCGAAGGTCGTTGGCTTTGCCGATTTAGGCATGGAAGCGATTTATGAATTTGATGTGCAAGACATGCCTGTGACGGTTGCAGTCGACTCCAAGGGGACATCGATGCACAACGAAGGGCCTAAAGAGTGGCAAGCGCGGATTGGAAAAATCCCCGTCGTCGTCGCATAAGGTTTTAGGCAAGCATTGGCACTCATCGGGGTATTTGATTCGGGCGTAGGAGGCCTGTCCATTTTGGATGAGGCTCTGCGTCAGCTTCCCAATCACGATTACCTTTACTTCGCTGATAGTGCCAACGCTCCTTACGGCGAAAGGCCCCCGGAGTGGATTGCAGAGCGCAGCCTGGCGGTATGCCAGTCGCTAGCCGAGGCAGGCTGTCAAGCGATCGTGGTTGCCTGCAATACCGCAACTGCAGAAGCCATTCAGCACATTCGGGCAACGCTCAAGACCATTCCGATCATTGGGGTCGAGCCTGGAATCAAACCGGCGGCACTGCAAAGCCAAAAAGGCCTGGTGGGTGTTTTAGCCACAGAAGCCACATTGAAGAGCGACAAGTTCAATGCCCTGCTTGCCACCTTGCCGGGGGATTGCCGTTTTGTTAAACAAGCTGGGGCAGGTCTTGTGCCACTGATTGAATCCGGTCAATTGCATGCCCCAGAAACGGCCGCCCTACTCGCACAGCATTTACAGCCGATGCGCACTGCCGGAATTGATACGCTTGTTTTGGGCTGCACCCACTATCCGTTTTTAATGCCATTGATTCTGAATCAATTGGGATCGTCAGTATTAATTGTGGATACCAGCCAAGCAGTAGTCCGTCAGCTAGCGCGACAATTGGAAGCCCATCGTATTCCGAGTGAAGCAGCCGGTAGGCGTAGTTTGTTGCTGCTTAGTACTGCCGATGGTGCACATCTACACAGCATGGCGATGCAATTGCTCCGCAGTAATATTGCCGAACTCAGCATCGATTTCAAAACAGTGGGCCTGGATCGGACTGGACTATGCCGCTAAGCAAGCCAAGCTCGAAAGCACAACCGCTGTTTACGCGGCAAGAATGGATTGTGATTGTTTTTGTGCTTGCGCTGCATGGCATGTTCTTTGTTAGCTTGGATCTCGGACTCGATGTAAAAAACGATCCATCTGAAAACGAAGTGCGGGTCATGGCCAATTTAGTCGCGCCCGCAACGCCTCCAGCTCCGCCTGTGTCAGCGCCCCCAACACCACAGCCCAAACAAGAAGTGAAACCCAAAACTAAACCCAAGCCAGAGCCAAAACCAAAAACCCTCGACCCGAGCAGCACACCGCCGGTCGATGCAAGCCAAGCCAAAGCGGCTGAAGCAGCCAAAGCAGCAGAGAGTCAGATGCCCAACGCAGCCGTTGCCCCAGCCGGCAGTCAGGGTAATACGGGCACGCCCATTCAAACCGATATTGGTAAACTGGTTGTGGTTTATCAGCCGGATGCCGACCCTTACTATCCGTCGTTTTCGAAGCGGGCTGGCGAACAAGGTGAAGTGGTGGTGCGACTGATCATTGATGAGACCGGCGTAGTCGAAGACGTAGCTTTACTCCGCTCAAGTGGCTTTGCGCGGCTCGATCGTGCTGCGACTGAAATTGGTAAGCGTTACCGTTTTAAACCGTATAGCGTCAATGGCAATCCCGCCCGCATTTCAACCAACCTCCTGATTAAATTTAACTTAAAGAACTAATGCAATGAATAACCCATTTGGCTTAATGAATTTATGGATGGCAGGCGATGCGGTCACGCGTTTTGTTGCCATTCTTTTATTGGTGTCATCGATCATTACGTGGGTCATTTTGATTAGCCGCTTATGGAACATCAAAACACTGCGCGCCCTCAAGCCGGAAGCCGAGCAGTTTTGGCGTGCCAGTTCATTTGCTCAGGGCCTGGCTGGCTTTTCTGATCAAGCCAACAACCCCTACTTTCGGATTGCCAAGGAAGCCATGAGCGCCTCGGAACACCATCAGAGCCAAACCTCGAGCCGCCGCGAATTACTGCAAGCACTGAACTATTCCGAATGGATGTCGCGCAGCATTAAAAACAGCATCGATGCCTGCAGTGCACTCTTGCAAAAAGGCCAGACCTTTTTAGGCTCGACTGGATCTACTGCGCCATTCGTCGGTTTGTTTGGCACGGTTTGGGGCATTTACCACGCCCTCGTTGCGATTAGCAGCTCGGGTAGCGCACAAATCGATCAGGTTGCTGGTCCGATTGGCGAGGCCCTCATCATGACGGCGATTGGCCTAGCAGTTGCCATTCCAGCGGTGCTGGGCTTTAACGCCATTAACCGCGCCAATAAATTAATCGTTGCCGACCTCAATCGCTTTGGTAACGATTTACTGGCGTATTTTGTTACTGGCGCTCGCGTTGAGGCGGGAGAGTAATTATGTCGTTTAGCAATCCTTCAGGCGATCAGGGTGATGATGCGCTGATGACCGAAATCAATATGACGCCCCTCGTGGACGTGATGTTGGTTTTGCTCATTATTTTTATTATTACCTTGCCGGTAATCCATCAAGCCGTGAAAGTGGACTTACCCAAAGCCAATAGCGCTCGCAATGAAACCAAGCCCGAGTCGATTCAGGTATCGATTGATGCGCGCGGTCAAATCTTTTGGAACAGCAGCCCAATTGACCTTCCTAC
Source organism: Rhizobium sp. Q54 (assembly GCA_943371165.1). Classification (GTDB taxonomy): domain Bacteria; phylum Pseudomonadota; class Gammaproteobacteria; order Burkholderiales; family Burkholderiaceae; genus Polynucleobacter. The sequence goes on along the minus strand of CALRTW020000014.1, from coordinate 42,871 downwards.
CTTCGTTGGCTATGCAGAAAAAGCAGCGCAAAAGGATCCACAACCCGAGGTTAATTTACGCGCCGACAAAGAAGTGCGGTATGACTCGGTAGCTCAGGTCTTGGCGGCATCCAAACGCGCCGGCCTAACTAAGCTGGGCTTTATTACCGAGCCGCAATGACTCCTCTTCGCCTCCTTGGATTTGGATTTGCCACGCTAGTATTGATTAGCCCACAGCAGGTATTAGCCAAAGCCGAGTCCAGCATTCAAACGCTGCGGGTTGGTAGCCTGCAGTGGGATCAGATTGAGATGACCATTGGTGAAGTGAAACGATTCGCCAGTCAGACGGGGTTTGTGAGTCAGGCAGAAAAAAATGGTGGCGGGACGGTGTATGAACTGGGCTTTGTTCAAAAGCCCGGCTGGACCTGGAAAACCCCCTATGGCGCGAAGGCCCAAGACCGTGAGCCGGCAGTTCACCTGAATGCCCTTGAAGCAGAACAGATCTGCCGTTTTTTTGGCAAACGCCTGCCTACGGATGAAGAGTGGGTCTCAGCTGCCTTTGTTGAGCAGCGTGCTAATCCGCCCGCTCCTTTCGTGAATGGAAAGCGCTACCGCTTCCCCAATGGCGACAGTGCCAAGGGCTCCCATTGCCTTGATGGCGAGTGCGGCAACTACCAAGGTCTTGCGCCCAAGGGCAGTCTCTTGCGTGGCTCGGGCCATGTTCTCGCGGGAAGCACGGAAGCCGGTGTCAATGGCCTCTTTGATATGGGCGCCAATGTGTGGGAGTGGACTTCAACCGCAGTGGGCAATGAACGTGTGACGCGGGGCGCATCCTGGTGGTATGGCGCCGAACAGCAACGCGAATCGAATCGCGCCAGCAAGCCACTGGACGTGAGCGTGGTCTATATTGGCTTTCGCTGCGTTAAACCGTAAACTGCAACCCTAATTCTCAAAGGCGTTTTATGTCCTACCTCTACGAGCATGGCCCTTATCTTTTTCTTGCGGTATGGATCTGCGTAGCGCTTTATAAAACGCTGCAGAACTATCAGGCCATGAAAGCCGATCGCAGTCAGCGCTTCAATTTATTTCAATTGATCGGCAATTTATTCTCGGAACTGATCAAAAGCTTTGTAACGCTCGTTGTCCTGAGTGTATTGGCTGCTGGGGTGATCTATATCCTGATATTGCTGTTTGAGGAAATCACGGCCTGATTAGCTAAAACCATTTATGTACGGTTTTAAGCTACAAAATGAGGGGTTGTAGCGCTTTGCTGAAATAAAAACCCCAGAAATTACAGTTTTTTTTGGTGCCCGAGGCCGGAATCGAACCGGCACGACTTTTTTGAGTCGGCAGATTTTAAGTCTGCTGTGTCTACCGATTTCACCACTCGGGCGCGTGCTTTTGAAAGCATTGATTTGCAGTGCAACAAAACCAAGACAGACAAGAATCCTAACACGCGGCACCCTATATGATGAAAAAAGCCCTAGCAATGGGGTTTAAAGGGTTTACCCGAGATGGAAATTTAAATTAGATCCTTATACTTTAGCGAGTAGTTTTACCGTAGTACCTTATTGATTAAAACTAGGAGATATGAATGTCTGAAATGAAAAACCAAGCACCACGTCGTAAGTTTCTGAAAGGTGCTGCTGTTGGTGGTGCTGGTGCAGCTGCGCTCAGCTTCCCAATGATTGCCAAATCGCAAGCTGTACAAACGTTACGCTTCCAGTCCACCTGGCCAGCGAAGGACATTTTCCACGAATACGCAGTTGATTACGCCAAGAAGGTCAATGACATGACCGGCGGCGAATTAAGAATTGAAGTATTGCCAGCAGGCGCGGTTGTTCCTGCATTCGGCTTGCTTGATGCGGTCTCCAAAGGTACTTTGGATGGCGGTCATGGCGTGGTGGCATACCACTACGGTAAGAATGCGGCCCTCGCATTGTGGGGATCAGGCCCATCCTTCGGTATGGACGCCAACATGCTCCTCGCTTGGCACAAATACGGCGGCGGCGAAGCCTTCTTGCAAGAGCTCTATAAAACCGTTGGCGCCGACGTGAAGTCCTATGTATATGGCCCAATGCCATCACAGCCACTGGGCTGGTTCAAAAAGCCAATCGCTAAAACAGAAGACTTAAAAGGTCTGAAATACCGTACCGTCGGTATCGCGATTGACATGTTTACAGCCATGGGCGTTTCTGTAAACGCACTGCCAGGCGGCGAGATCATCCCTGCGATGGATCGTGGCCTGCTCGATGCAGCTGAATTCAACAACGCGTCTTCCGATCGTCAACTGGGCTTCCCAGACGTATCGAAAGTATGTATGTTGCAAAGTTATCACCAGAATGCCGAGCAGTTCGAAATTCTGTACAACGGCGCAAAGTACAACGCTCTTTCACCAAAACTCCGCGCGATTTTGGACAACTGCGCAGAAGCAGCTTCTGCTGACATGTCTTGGAAAGCAGTGGATCGCTATTCCAAAGCCTACGATGAAATGCAAAAGACCCAAGGCGTTAAGTTCTACAAAACGCCAGACAGCATTTTGCGTACCCAGCTCAAGGTGTTCGACGAAGTGGTAGCCAAGAAGTCGGCTGAAAACCCACTCTTTAAGCGGATTGTGGAGTCACAAAAGGCGTTTGCCCAGCGTGCAGTGAAGTGGGATCTGGATACAACCACCACACGCCGCATGGCTTTTGATCACTATTTCCCATCAGGCGCTAAAAAGGCCTAATTGAGGAATATTTGATGAGTTTTAGGCTTTATACAGAAATATGGCGTAAGTTTTAGGCTTAGCTTAAAATAGCGCCCAGTAGCAATATGGGGTGGTTGCGAAGGTAACCACCCCATTTTTTATGGTTTAAATGCCTGGAGCCTCCAAAGTGCAAAAATTATTTTTAACCGTAGACAGATTGTCTACCTTCATTGGCCAGTTCTTTGCTTGGCTGATTGTTGGTCTTACCGGATTGATTGGTTTTGAAGTGTTCTCGCGTTATGCACTCAATAACCCGCATCCATGGGCCTTCGATGCCATGATCATGATGTATGGCACCATGTTCATGATGGCGGGTGCCTACACCCTCTCTAAAAATGGCCACGTGCGCGGTGACATTCTTTATGGCTTTTTGAAGCCCCGCACCCAAGCGATTTTTGACCTCATTCTGTACGTCCTTTTCTTTATTCCAGGGGTGATTGCGTTGGCCTATGCCGGTTATGGTTATGCCGCCGACTCTTGGCGCATTTTGGAGCACTCGTCGATTACGGCGGATGGCCCTCCTCTGTACCCTTTTAAAACCATCATCCCCTTAGCTGGAGTGATTTTGCTGTTCCAAGGTATCGTTGAAATCTTCCGCTGCGTGGTCTGCATTCAGCAAGGTGAATGGCCCTCAAGAGAACAAGACGTAGAAGAAGTTGACGTCGATAAGCTTAAAGCGATGGTTGGCCTAGATAAGGAGAAAACCAATGCGTAAGGAACTATTATTCGGCTTTAGCATCATGGCCTTGGTTGTGCTGGCCACAATCGTCTTTTTGCCCTGGGGCAATATTGAAAGCGGCCACATGGGCCTCCTCATGTTGTCCTTAGTGGTGGTTGCGATCATGTTGGGCTTCCCTACCGCCTTTACCCTGATGGGTATGGGTATGATCTTTACCTTCATCTCCTATAGCTTTCAGGACCCCTCGCTCGCGCTCAACAACACCTTGTCTTTAATGGTGCAGCGGGCGTATGCGGTGATGACCAACGATGTGCTCATCTCCATTCCGCTATTCGTGTTCATGGGTTACCTGGTTGAGCGCGCGAACTTAATTGAAAAGCTGTTCCGCTCATTGCATTTGGCTTTGGTGCGGGTTCCAGGCTCTTTGGCTGTTGCCACCATTTTCACCTGCGCTGTTTTTGCTACCGCCACTGGTATTGTTGGCGCGGTAGTGACGCTGATGGGTCTCTTAGCCTTCCCGGCCATGCTTAAGGCAGGCTATGACACCCGCGTATCAGCTGGCTGTATTACAGCTGGCGGTTGCTTGGGTATTTTGATTCCACCCTCAGTGCTGTTGATTGTGTACGGCGCAACCGCCGGTGTTTCAGTGGTTCAACTCTATGCCGGCGCATTTTTCCCCGGAATTATGTTGGCTGGCCTGTACATTGGTTACGTCATTATTTTGGCTAAATTTAAGCCAAAACTCATGCCACCACTGTCCTTAGAGGAGCGCAAAGTTCCATTGCCGATGAGCTACACCGAGCTCGGTGAAAAAATCAGCCAGAAAGTGATCCCAGCAATTTTGATTGCCTTAAAAGGCAAACGTAATTTGCATGTACGCCCTGCTGAATTGCTCCAGTCCCTGCTGATTGCGCTGTTACCGCTCTTGGTTTTTGCACTATTTACGGGCTCAATCTACAAAGTAGTAACTGCGCCTTTAGATAACGTCATTAGCTCTGAACTCGTTCAAATGGGCGATGCAGGTAGTGGCGCAGCGGAAGAGTCAACCAGCGGTCTGTCCCTACCTCCTGGTGCTGAAAAAGCCGAAAGCGGTAGTCTATCTTTGCCGCCCGGCGCAGAAGAAGATAAGCCAGCGGCAGCGGCTGCAGCCCCGGTAATGAGCGCCGATGAGGCAAAAGCGGCTGAAGCCGCAGCCGCAAAAGCGCTAGAGCCACGCGATGCACCAACCTGGTTCTGGGTGATGACCGCAATTTTTGCGGCCATGCTGGCCATTTATTATTTGCTTCTGACTTGGGTGCGATTAGAGATCTTCAAGATGCTCCTGAGCTCCTTCTTCCCATTGGCAATCTTGATTTTGTTTGTATTGGGTTCGATTGTGTTTGGCCTTGCCACACCAACCGAGGCAGCAGCGATTGGAGCCATCGGCGGCGTCCTCTTAGCGGCAGCCTACAAACAACTCAATATGCAAATCATTAAAGAGTCGGTCTTCTTGACGGCCAAAACGGGAGCAATGGTGTGCTGGCTCTTCGTTGGCTCCTCGATCTTCTCGGCAGCGTTTGCGCTCCTCGGCGGTCAAACCTTGGTTGAGCAGTGGGTCTTATCACTGGGCTTAAGCTCAATGGAGTTTTTGATTCTGGCTCAGGTCATCATTTTCTTCCTGGGCTGGCCACTCGAGTGGACTGAGATCATCGTGATCTTCATGCCAATCTTCGTGCCCCTGCTCGATGACTTTGGCATCAACCCATTGTTCTTTGGTCTCTTGGTCGCGCTGAATTTGCAAACCGCATTCTTATCGCCACCCGTAGCGATGTCAGCTTTCTACCTCAAAGGGGTCTCGCCTCCACACGTGACTCTGAATCAGATTTTTGCGGGTATGTTGCCATTCATGGGCATCCAGGTTCTAGCGATTGTGCTGCTCTATACCTTCCCTGCCATTGGTTTGTGGCTACCGGAAGTGCTTTACAAGTAGCAGTAAATTTCAGTTAGAGAACCCCGCGCAAGCGGGGTTTTTTATTTGTGCAGCAGGCAAAGCAAGAGCACTTAGAATAGATCCATGATGAAATCAACCCGGCGCAGCGCTATGGCATTTCGTATCCTTAAGTGGATTGCATTGGGTTTGGCTGGCGTAATGATCGTGATTGCCTGCCTTGCCTTAACCTATCTTGCCTCGACCAAAAATAGTCCTTCGGGCAGCCAGCAGATGCAAGGTCTGAATGATGCGGTGAGTATCGGGTTTGATGCCAGCGACATTCCGCACATTAAAGCGGCTACCGCGAGCGATGCCTTGTTTGCCCTTGGTTATTTGCATGCAACCGAGCGTTCATGGCAAATGGAAATTAACCGTAGATTAGCAGCGGGTCGTTTATCTGAAATCCTCGGGGAAGACACCCTCAAAATTGATCGCTTCATTCGTAGCGTCGGCATTAAATACAGTGCCGAGCGGCAGTATGAGCGCTACCCAGTCGAAGCTAAACGCCTTCTGCAAGCCTATGCCGATGGCGTGAATGCAGGCAATGCCAAATTGGGCTGGGCCCTGCCAGTGGAATACTTTTTGACTGGCTCCAAGCCAGGCCATTGGTCACCAACCGATAGCGTTGCCTGGATGCTGATGATGGCCATGGATTTGGGTGGCAACTGGCAAAAGGAGTTGCAGCGTTTGGAGTTATCGCGCGATCTAAGCACGGCACAAATTTGGGAAGTCCTACCGCCCTACGTATCAGGCAATCCCGTCACTAAGATGGACTTTGCAGCGCTGTATAAAAACATGGGCATTTTTGCCAGTACCGATGCCAGCAAGTCCACTAAGCCTTTGGGTATTCAGGATGTATGGCAGCCAGACACAAAACAAGATCAGTTATTGCGTGCTTTGTTGCCTGGCGGCATAGAGGGTATTGGATCGAATAATTGGGCGCTCAGCGGCAAACGGACAAGCAGCGGTAAACCGCTACTCGCCAACGATCCGCACTTAGGTTTATCTGCCCCGGCACTGTGGTACTTTGCACGCCTAGAGGCCCCAGGGATTAATGTCATCGGCGCCACCCTGCCCGGCATTCCGGCGGTGGTGCTCGGCAGAACCGATAGTATTGCCTGGAGCTTTACGAACACTGGGCCTGATGTTCAAGACCTCTTTATCGAGGAACTCAACCCCGCCAATCCAGGTCAATACCGCACCCCCGACGGCATGGCTGCGTTTTTAGTCCGCGAAGAAGTAATTGAGATTAAAAATAAACCCGCGCATCGTTTCATTGTCAAACAGAGTCGCCACGGGCCCATCATTTCAGAATCCTACGATCGGGCTAAAAATTTAATTAATACCGATCGCTTTGCTTTGGCTTTGCGCTGGACTGCCCTTGATCTCGATAATCAATCGGTGATTGGCTTACTCGAGATGAATCGCGCCACGAATATAGAGACCTTCAAAAAAGCATTGCGCAAGAACTATGCCCCCATGCAAAACGTAGTGATGGCCGACACCGCTGGGAATATTGCCTTTCAGGCGGCAGGGGTTGCCCCCAAGCGCACCCTTCATCAAGGCCTCTATGGGGTTGCACCAGCCCCTGGCTGGGATAAGCAATACGACTGGCAAGGCTATATTCCATTTGATCAGTTACCTGCAGCAGAAAACCCCGAGCAAGGCTGGATTGCGACTGCCAACCAGCAAATCCTGGCTGCCAATAATCCCAACCCACTTACAGGCGATTGGGAGCTGCCATTTCGATATGAGCGCATTACCGCCTTACTGCAAGCAAAGCCCCAGCATGATGCTGCCTCAATGCGAACCATGCAGGGCGACACCCTTTCGCTGGCCGCAACACCGCTGCTCCCCCTATTTAAGGCAACGCAATCAGGTCACTCTAGCGCAGCCGCAGCCCAAGCCATCATTGCGGGATTTGATGGGAATATGCACATCGATAGCAGTGGCGCCCTCCTCTTTAACGCGTGGGTAGACCAACTGACACGCCACTTATTTTCGCGCCTTGGGGATTATTTTTCGTTTGAGTATGGCAAGCGCCATTTTAGAAACGCTTTACTCGAACAACTATCGAATCCAAATAGCCCCTGGTGCGACTCACCCAAAACAGATGGCATAGAGAATTGCGCGCAAGCTTCACAACAGGCGATGGATAAAGCGCTGGAATACCTCAGCACGCAGTACGGCAGTAATCCGGCAAATTGGAAATGGGGGAATGCGCACATCGCTGTTTCTGAACACCGCCCCTTTAGTCGGGTTCCATTTTTAAATCGGGTATTCAACATCACGGCGCCATTTCCGGGGGATGGCTTTACGATCAATGTCGGTAGACCAGAGCTTGGTAAGCACAAAAACCCCTTTGAGACAAAACAAGCGGCAAGCCTGCGAACCGTGTTTGATTTGGCCGATTTAGAGCAATCGACCTTTATCTATCAAACGGGTCAATCGGGCTGGGTGCAGAGTAAGCTCTATCGCAACCTCAACCCGCTCTGGGCAAATAATCAAGCCCTGCCCCTACAGATGAAACCAGCCGCCTTCGAGCGCCGACTCGAACTCAGGCCAAAGTAGCCTACTTGAGGTTTAAAATGGACTCGTAGATCAACTTAGGGGAATTACGATGAAAAAATGGATGGTATTTGCAGTCTGCATGAGTGCCCTACCCGTTTCAAATGCCTTCGCCGCTTGGCAAGAAATTGGCTCCAACGATCAATCTACGGTATCCCTCGATATCAGCACCCTTAAACGCGATGGTGATAAAGCGCAGATGATGTCAATGCTTGACTTCAAAACCCCGGGTACAGATCCTCAAACTAAACAGCAGATCCGCTCCATCATCGGTCTAAATGAATACCTCTGCGAGAAAGCCCAGTACCGCCCCATTGAATACAAGGTTTTTTCTGGTAACAAAGGAAAAGGCAAGGTAGTTGCTGACGTTAAATCCCCTGACAGCCAATTTGAAGCCATTACTAGTGGCTCATGGGCTGCCGGAGTCTACAGCATTGCCTGCCGAGCAAAATAAGCTAGCTTTGTTTCCGCGCTATTGCCGCTGTATTGCATGGCATGGTCTTACGTATACCGTGATTATTGGGTTGAGCGCTTTATTTTTATCCGGCTGTGCATTACCAATAGCTGCCACGGCGAGCGCCGTTGGCGGGGCAATTACGACAGCCGTAATTGCCAATCCGATTACGGCTGCTAGTATTACCACTACGGTTGCTACCGGCAAATCCCCACTCGAGCATGCCGCTTCAGAAGCAACCAAGAAAGAGTGTAATTTTCTAAATCTATTAGGGCCTAAGCCCGTTTGCCAAGAGCTGGTCATTCCGGTAGTACGAGACCATAGCCAGGAAATGATTGGCTTAGCCGATCGACCAAGGCCAGCAGAAATACCCTCGCCCAGCAGATAAAATGATGACTTACCTGTTTTATCGTTTAACTTTTTTACATACTTAATCATCTCCCCATGCCACAGCAAAACATCAACCTCACCCTTACATGTCAAAATCGCCCCGGCATTGTTGCTGCCGTTGCCAGCTATATTTTTGAAGCAGGCGGGGATATTCAAGAGGCGCAGCAGTTCGACGACAAAGATTCAGGGCGCTTCTTTATGCGCGTGAGCTTTAGTTGCGATGAGAGCGTTGATTTAGAGGGCTTGCGTCATGGTTTTAAGCCAATCATTGAGCGCTTTCAGCTGTCTTGGGAGTTGCGTTCCACTGCCAAACTTAAACGCGTTTTAATCATGGCGTCCAAACTCGATCATTGTTTAGTGGACTTGCTATATCGCTGGCGCATTGGCGAGCTGCCCATGATCATTGCTGGGATTGTCTCCAATCACCCCCGCTCGGTTTATGCCAGCATTGATTTTGCCGACATCCCGTTTCATTACCTACCGGTTACCCCGGAAACCAAAAGCGCGCAAGAAGCAAAGCTATTAAGCATCGTTGAAGATGCTCAGGTGGATATGGTGATCTTGGCGCGCTACATGCAAATTCTGTCGGATGATTTATCCGCCAAGCTATCGGGTCGCTGCATTAATGTGCACCATTCTTTCTTGCCCAGCTTTAAGGGCGCCAAGCCTTACCATCAGGCACATGCACGCGGCATTAAGCTGATTGGGGCAACATCCCATTTTGTTACCAGCGATTTGGACGAAGGCCCGATTATTGAGCAAGACGTCACCCGCATTAGCCACAGCGATAGTGCCGATGATTTAGTGCGCAAAGGCCGTGATTTAGAGCGTCAAGTGCTGTCCCGCGCCCTGCGCTACTACCTGAACGACCGAGTCTTAATCAATGGCAATAAATCCGTGGTGTTTGCGGATTAATTTTCTGTTGCAAAGTTCTTGATTAGCGCCCTGAGAGGGGTTTTAATAGCCCCCGCAAATCATTGTGGTCTAAGGTGTGCATCAGCTCTAGTAACTCACCCAGCTCACCCTTCGGAAAGCCTTTGCGGGCAAACCAGGAGAGGTAATCACCGGGCAATTCGGAAAGGGTCCTGCCCGCATACTTGCCATACGGCATTTTCATGCGAACAAGCTTTTCAAGGGATTCTGGGGTCACTGGAGTGCAGAGGGGAATTTGGGGTGGCTGATGGGGTTCGAACCCACGACAACTGGAATCACAATCCAGGACTCTACCGCTGAGCTACAGCCACCGTAGAAGAATTGAGATTATAGCTTTTTGTCGGCTTTTGGCCAAAATTTGCTGGTCAGCCGTTTAGAGCCTAATCTGAGCTGCTTTTTAAGGCAAACACGCCATATAAAAGCGCTTAATTTCGGGGTCGCAACGCACGTCTTTTAGCACAATAGGCCGCTCTAAGGAGATCCCCTCAATCGAGCGGCAGCGGCTGAGTGCAACATAGACTTGGCCCGATGCAAAGGCCCCGGAGGAGAGATCAACCTTCACCTTATCGAGCGTCTTGCCCTGGCTTTTGTGGATCGTCACGGCCCACGCCAGCATCAGTGGCATTTGCTCATAGGAGCCAATCACATTGGGCTTAATCTTTCCAGACACCATATCGTGGTCGTACTTATAGGATTCCCATTTAAATGGCGTTACCTCAACCGTATTCGTATAGGCCCCATTGGGAATCTTGACCTTAATTTTGTCTTTGCCGATTTCGTGAACAATGCCAATACTGCCGTTGACCCATTTTTTAGGAAAGCCATTGTCATTGGCCGTAAACATCACTTTCGATCCTATTTTTAGGGTTAAGTTCATGGGCGACGGTAAATTACGTTCGTCTACATTGAACTTTCCCTCTAACTTGCCTGTAAAGCTGGTGGCATCGCTCGTCAGGTTTTTGAGCTCACCATGATTAATCATATCTGCCCTGGCATTGGTGGTAGTCAGGGTGATCGTCATTGGATCAGGCTCTGCCGCCTTATCAAAGCAGGCACCATTAATGGTTTCCAGCGCCACTTCAATGTCTTCATTAATGCGGATTTGATTGAGCAACTGCGCAAAATCGGCATCTTTTTGACGAAAGATTTTCGTGAGCTCGATCATCGTAATGTCTTTACGGTGCAGTGCCATGGCGCAAAAGAAATACGGGCCCTCATAACCGCGCTCATGCAGGATATGCATGTCACTACTCGACACAACCGGCGGCAATTGAAATAAATCACCTACAAACATCACCTGTATGCCCCCAAACGGCTCGCCTTTTTGGGGTCCGTTTTCACGTAAGAAAAGATCAATCGCATCCACCAAATCAGCCCGCACCATCGAGATTTCATCAATGATGAGGAGACGAATGTCCTTATACAGTTGACGCTCACGCGACGACCGCAATGGCTTGATGTCCTCTTCTGGAAAAATCAACCGTGGCGGCAAGCGAAAGAAGGAATGAATCGTAACGCCACGCACTTGCAGTGCTGCCACCCCCGTCGGGGCGAGCACTACAACATTGCCGGCAATGGTTTTACGCAGATGGCTAATTAAGGTTGTTTTACCCGTGCCTGCTTTACCGCTAATGAAGATGTATGGATCGCCGCGCTCAACTGCATCCAGTGCCAATTGGTAATCTGGCGTGATCTCCAGCTCGAGATCGGTGCCCGGGTTTTGCACAGCGCTCATGAATTTACCGCCGAGGCAGCATCTATCTCAAACGCAGCCCAATCCCCTAGTTCCAAACTGGCCTCAAGGAAAAAGTCGGCAATCGCCGCTTTGCTCTGTACCTTAGCTAAGGCATGGTGATCCGATAGGCGCTGGCGCCAGTAGCGTGAACCTGCCCTGCCATGGGCCAGGCCTAGTATGTGCCGCGTAAAGGCGCCAATGTAGAACGGCTTGCCCTTACTCTGGCATTCATCAAACCAGCGCCATACCTGATGCACTAAACCAATTTGCACGCGATGCCACTCCGACTCGCTAAAGAGATAGCCTGCAGCCTCGCCATTGGTCTCCAGCAAATCATCCCAGCCGAGTAACATGGCCGGAAAGTGATAGGCGGCGCGCCCCACCATAAAGCCATCAAAGTCATGCCAGTGGCCCGCGATTTGATCGTTGTTCTCCAGACCGCCATTGAGCAAAACAGCCACGCCTGGAAACTGCTTTTGAAGATCCAAACGCAATTGCGCTGCCACAGCATAGTGCAATGGAGGCTTGCTGCGGTTCTCCTTAGGCGATAGACCCTTTAGCACAGCATTACGTGCATGAATGGTGACCTGGTGGGCGCCGGCATCGGCCACCGCCAACATAAAATCCAAGGCAAATTGGTAATCTTTTTGATGCAGACTGGCATCCATGTGATCGAGGCCAAGGCGGTGCTTCACCGAGATAGGTAAATCGCATGCTGCCCGCATCGCTCGAACGCAATCGGCCACCAATTGGGGTTCTGCCATCAGGCAAGCACCAAAGGCGCCACGCTGTACCCGCTCCGAAGGACAGCCGCAATTGAGATCAATTTCGTCATAGCCCCATTGGGCTGCTAGGACTGCTGCTTTAGCCAGATCGGCTGGTTCGCTGCCACCCAGCTGTAGCACTACGGGGTGCTGCTCCTCAGAGTAATCGAGATGACGCGGCACATCGCCATGCATCAATGCGCCTGTGGTTACCATTTCGGTATAAAGCACAGCCTGCTTCGATAGTTGCCGATGGAAGGAGCGGCAGTGCCGATCAGTCCACTCCATCATGGGTGCAACGGCTAAACGCTTCCCCCCAGGATTAGCTTGGTGCTGATTATCGGAGTGCGTCATTGCATCTAACTCCATTGAATTTTGATCGTTCGCCTCATGCCATTATCCTGCACCACTCCTCCATGCAGAGAGAAAAAACCACCCGAAGGTGGTTTTTCTAGCAATCGCAGGAACTTAATCGCGTGATGCTTTTTTACGCTCATGCTCTTTCAAGTAACGCTTACGCAAGCGAATGCTCTTAGGCGTTACCTCTACCAACTCGTCATCGCCAATAAACTCGACTGCATACTCTAAGTTCATTGCAATGGGAGTTACGAGGCGAACTGCCTCATCGGTACCTGAAGCACGTACGTTGGTTAATTGCTTGCCTTTAATGGGGTTCACTACCAAATCGTTATCACGGCTATGGATACCAATAATCATGCCCTCGTACAGCGGATCCCCTGGGGATACAAACATACGGCCACGATCCTGCAATTTCCATAAAGCATAGGCCACCGCATCACCATCATCCTGGCTAATCAATACGCCGTTATGGCGCTCGCCCAAAATACCATCCTTTGCTGGGGCATACGCATCAAAGGTATGACTCATCAAGCCATTGCCGCGGGTTAATGTCATGAAGTCACCTTGAAATCCAATCAAACCTCGCGCTGGAATGCGGTACTCTAGACGTGTACGGCCTTTACCGTCACTCACCATATCAAGTAACTCACCCTTACGTTTGCCAAGCTCTTCCATCACGCCACCCTGGGTAGTGTCTTCTACGTCCACGGTGAGGTTTTCGTAGGGCTCCATTTTGACGCCATTTTCTTCATGGAAAACCACGCGCGGACGCGATACTGCTAACTCGTAGCCTTCGCGGCGCATGGTTTCAACGAGGATTGTTAAGTGCAACTCGCCGCGACCTGATACTTCAAAGACAGTGTCGTCATCCGTATCACGCACACGTAAGGCCATGTTGGACTTCAGTTCACGATCCAAACGCTCCCGAATTTGACGGCTGGTAACAAACTTCCCTTCACGGCCAGCGAGTGGGCTGGTATTAACCATGAAGTTCATGGTTAAGGTAGGTTCATCAATTTTGAGCATCGGCAATGGATCCGGCTTATCCACCGCACAAATGGTGGTACCAATGGCTAGATCTTCAATACCGTTGATCAACGCAATATCGCCCGCCACTGCCTCTTCCACGACCTCACGCTCCAGGCCTTTGAATTTCAGTACTTGATTGACGCGGCCCTTGAACGGAACTCCATCTGGGCCATTCATGCAAATCACATCCATACCCGCTTTTACCCGGCCACGATTTATACGGCCAACGCCGATCTTACCGACATAGCTGTTGTAATCAATCGAGGAGATTTGGAACTGCAATGGACCATCTGGATCATCATCTCGTACGGGTACATTTTTAAGAACCGCATCAAACAAGGGACGCATATCGCCCGAGCGAACATCTTCTGAATTGCCGGCATAGCCATTTAAGCCAGAAGCGTAAACGATTGGGAAGTCGAGCTGCTCTTCCGAGGCGCCCAGTTTGTCGAATAACTCAAACGTAGCGTTAATGACGTAATCGCAACGCGCTCCTGGACGATCAACCTTGTTGATCACAACAATGGGCTTGAGACCCAAGGCCAAGGCTTTTTTGGTCACGAAGCGGGTTTGTGGCATTGGTCCTTCAACCGCATCCACCAATAAGAGAACACCGTCTACCATCGACAGCACACGCTCAACCTCACCACCGAAGTCAGCGTGGCCTGGTGTGTCAACGATGTTGATGTGGGTGCCGTCGTATTCGACTGCGCAGTTTTTGGACAGAATCGTAATGCCGCGTTCTTTTTCAAGATCGTTCGAGTCCATAACCCGCTCGGTCATTTTTTCATTGGAGCGGAAGGTGCCAGATTGGCGCAGTAATTGATCCACTAAGGTAGTTTTACCGTGGTCAACGTGGGCGATGATTGCAATATTACGAAGTGCGCGTTTAGTCATGTGAAGCTTCTAAAGTTAAAAATAAGGTTAAGGGGCTTGTGAAATCAAGCGTTTAGGGTGGAGTACGCCGGAACGGCAATCGGCAGTACCAATAAAATTGTGGGGCGCTGCGGTGGCGCGATAAATCCGCACCAAGGCTTCTGCCAATGGAAATTTGGCATTTACGGCGAGCGGAACGCGTTGGCCCATTTCTAGGCGCTTGGCTTGTTGCGCATCTACGGTGAGGTGAGGCAAGGTTTGCAACAACGCATCTACTGGCAGAACAAAATCAGCGTGGTCTGCGGTTGTCCGCAAGAGGTCATCCAGGGTGATGGACTGTGCCAAGCTTAAGTGACCCACTTCACTGCGACGCAGGCCGACCAAATGGGCGCCGCAGCCGAGTGCCGCGCCTAAATCTTCTGCCAACACCCGAATGTACGTTCCTTTGCTGCAACTCACTTCCAAAGTCGCTTCAGGCCACTGCACATCGGTCCAAGCAATCGCATGGATGACGACCGAACGCGCATCGCGCTCGAGCTCGACGCCAGCACGGGCGTATTCATATAAGGGCTTACCGTCACGCTTCAATGCCGAGTACATTGGCGGCACTTGCAAAATCGGGCCGGTAAACGCGGGCAGTAAGGCATTTAAAGCAGCCCGTATGGCAGCATCATCGGCAAACTGCGGCAAAGGAAAGGTCGTCACAATCTGCCCTTCGGCATCGCCTGTATCGGTATTGGCGCCAAAACGAACGCGCGCAATGTAGCGCTTGTCTGCGTCCAGTAAGTCTTGGGAGTATTTGGTTGCCTCGCCCAAGCAAATGGGCAGAAGGCCTGTTGCCATTGGGTCTAAGGTCCCGGTATGCCCTGCTTTATCGGCATTGAGCGCGCGTTTTACCGCAGTCACAGCGCCCTGTGAACTCATGCCAAGGGGCTTATCCAGCAATACGACCCCATCCAGGCGTTGGCGCATCAAATTTCTCAATCTTTGCGGTCGCTATCGACCGCTTGATCAATTAATCGGGACATTTCCATGCCACGCTCAACTGATACGTCATGCACAAAATGCAGTGTGGGAACGGTATGAATATGCAAGCGCTTAAACAGCAAGGAGTGCAAATAGCCGGCTTTTTCTTGCAAGGCAGTGAGCGCATGATCGGGTTCAGCGCCCAATACCGTGAAGAAGATTTTGGCATGCGCCAAATCCGGCGACAGCTCAACCCCTTGCAGGGTAATGAGTCCCAAACTGGTGCTGCGCAATTCGCGCGGGATCAACTCAGCTAAATCGCGCTGAATTTGATCCGCTAGGCGTTGATTGCGATGAGGGCTCGTTTTATGCATAAAGAACGCAGTCCGAGTTAGAGCGAACGCGCTACTTCAGTCACTTCAAACACCTCAAGCTGATCGCCCTCTTGAATGTCGTTGTAGCCTTTCAATGAAAGGCCGCACTCAACACCGGCACGCACTTCTTTAGCATCATCTTTAAAGCGCTTGAGTGAGTCGAGCTCGCCCGTCCAGATAACGACGTTGTCACGCAGCAAGCGTACGCTTGAAGTACGCTTAACTAAGCCGTCAACGACCAAGCAACCGGCAATCGCGCCAACTTTAGATACCAAGAAGACTTGGCGAATCTCAACCAGACCCGTGATCTCTTCTTTCTTATCTGGAGTCAACATGCCGCTCAGAGCCAACTTCACTTCATCAACAGCGTCATAAATAATGTTGTGATAACGAATGTCGACGCCATTGTTTTCAGCTAACTTACGCGCTAAGGCATCCGCGCGCGAGTTGAAACCAATGATCACGGCTTTCGAAGCAACGGCCAAATTGACGTCGGTCTCGGTAATGCCGCCCACGCCAGCGTGGACAACCTGCACCTTGACTTCAGGAGTAGATAGCTTTTGCAAGGATTGCGATAAGGCTTCTTGTGAACCTTGGACGTCAGCCTTAATAATGATTGGCAGCAGCTTGGCTTCAATTGCACCCTCGCCCATGTTTTCCATCATGGTTTCGAGTTTGACGGCCTGCTGTTTTGCCAGCTTCACATCACGGAACTTACCTTGGCGGAAGAGCGCAATCTCACGCGCCTTACGCTCATCTGGTACCACTTGAACCGCTTCACCCGCAGCCGGCACCTCTGATAGACCCTGAATTTCTACCGGAATGGAAGGACCCGCTTCGGTACATGGCTTGCCGTTTTCATCCAGCATGGCACGCACACGACCAAAAGAAGATCCCGCCAAAATCATATCGCCGCGCTTGAGCGTTCCCGACTGAACCAATACGGTTGCAACCGGACCCTTACCTTTATCTAGGCGCGCCTCAATTACAAGGCCATGGGCTGGAGCGTCTTTCGGTGCCTTCAACTCAAGGACTTCGGCTTGCAATAAGACGTTTTCCAAAAGGGAATCAATGCCCTCACCGCTTTTCGCGGAGACTGGAATGAATGGAATGTCGCCGCCGTACTCTTCTGGCACAACCTGCTCAGCGACTAACTCTTGCTTAACTCGGTCTGGATTGGCTTCCGGTTTGTCGATCTTGTTAATCGCCACCACAATCGGTACTCCGGCAGCTCTAGCATGGGCAATCGCTTCTTTGGTTTGCGGCATCACGCCGTCGTCGGCAGCCACCACCAAAATAACGATGTCGGTTGCCTTCGCACCACGTGCACGCATGGCAGTAAATGCCTCGTGACCTGGTGTGTCCAAGAAGGTAATCACACCACGCGGTGTTTCAACGTGGTAGGCGCCAATGTGCTGCGTAATTCCGCCAGCTTCACCCGACGCTACTTTTGCTAGGCGAATCTTATCGAGCAGCGATGTTTTTCCATGGTCAACGTGACCCATCACGGTTACTACCGGTGGGCGACCTAGAAGCTCTGCATCGTGACCCGTAATACCGAGGTCTAAATCAGGATCATCCAATTTGGCTGCAAATGCCTTATGACCCATCTCTTCCACCAAAATCATGGCGGTATCTTGATCAAGCACTTGGTTGATAGTGACCATCTGGCCCATACCCATGAGCAACTTAATCACTTCAGCACTCTTAACCGACATGCTGTGGGCTAAATCGGCAACCGTAATGGTTTCAGGGACGTGTACGTCGCGAACCACTGGCTCGGTTGGTACTTGGAAGTTCGTATCCACATTGCTGTCCGAGCTTTGGCGCTGACGCTTGTTACGCCCACCACCTGCCCGCCAGCCGCCACCAACACCGCCGGAGCTATCGCCACGGGTTTTTAATCCACCAGCGCGCTTGGCGCCTTCTTCTTGCCATGTAGAGGAAGTTTCAGATGACTTAATCAGTTTTCCGCCAACCTTAGCAGGGGCTTTTTTCTTATCGTCTGCACCTTCCGCTTTTAATGGCTTGTGTAAGGTACCTTTTTTCGCTTCCTCGGCAGCCACTTCGCTTGGGGCCTTCAAAACGCGCGCAGGCGCACTCATCATGTCGCGAATCGCTAAAGCTTCCGCTTCTGCTGCAGCACGGCGTGACCGAATATCGGCCAATTGCTTTTCGCTGGCATCGGCCATTTCTTTTGCTGCAAGGTCTTTCTTCTTTTTGGATTCAATCGCTTCAGCCGACTTCGCCTCTTTCGCATCTTCTGCAGATGGTTTGCCCTCTGCTGGCGTAGCTGCCGCTTTTTGACGGGCTTCTTCAGCCGCTTTCATTTCTGCTTCTTGACGCGCCAATAACTCGGCTTGACGGGTTGCTTCTGCAGCCCGCTTTTCCAGTTCTTCCTCAGACAAGAGGGGTTTATTGGCAGGTGCTTTCGCTGGCTTTTCTTCTACTGGAGCCTCTTCCGCCTTAGCCGCCTCATCGCCGCGCTTAACGAGTACCCGCTTTTTACGGACCTCGATTTGCACGGTGCGCGTTTTTCCGGTGGAGTCCGCCTGGCGGATCTCGGAAGTCTCACGCTTGGTTAAGGTGATCTTTTTGCGCGCGCCAGTATCAGCACTGCCATGCTCTTTTTGCAAATGCTCGAGCAGTGCGGTTTTATCCTTCTCGGTAATCTTGGCATCTTCAGAATCTTTATTGATTCCAGCTGCCTTCAATTGATCTAAGAGGTCGGCCGAGGTGCGCTTAAGCTCCTGAGCAAGTTCTTTTATTGTGGTCGTTGCCATGCACTTCCTCTCATGAAGTAAACCAATGTTCGCGCGCTTTCATGATGAGCGTTTTCGCTGTTTCTTCGTCAATTTGTGTCGCCTCAACCAGCTCATCAACAGCCAGTTCAGCAAGGTCGTCACGGGTGTGAACTTGATTGTCAGCAAGCTTTGCAATCAACTCCGTCGTCATTCCCTCAAGGGAACGTAAATCTTGGGACACCTCACCAACGCGCTCTTCTTTTGCTAACTCCATCGTCAGCAAGGAATCACGGGCACGGGTCCGCAGTTCGTTCACGGTATCTTCATCAAAGGCATCGATCTCGAGCATTTCGCTTAATGGAACATAAGCTACTTCCTCGAGTGTATTAAAGCCTTCTTCAATCAAAATATCGGCAACTTCTTGATCGACATCGAGCTTATCCATAAAGATTTGGCGCACAACGGCCACTTCTTTTTCGGTCTTATCGGCTGACTCTTCTGGCGTCATGATGTTGATCTGCCAGCCAGTTAGTTCACTGGCTAAGCGTACGTTTTGACCGCTACGACCAATGGCGATGGCTAAATTCTCTTCGTCCACCACTACGTCCATTGCATGGCGCTCTTCATCCACCACGATCGATGACACTTGTGCTGGAGCGAGGGCGCCAATCACAAATTGCGCTGGATCTTCGGACCATAAAACGATATCCACTGCTTCACCAGCGACTTCATTGCGAACCGCTGTAACGCGGGTTCCACGAACACCAACGCAGGTACCGATGGGATCGATGCGCTTGTCATAGGTGACAACCGCAATCTTGGCGCGTACGCCAGGGTCACGAGCAGCGCCTTTGAGCTCGAGCAAGCCTTGCTCAATCTCAGGCACTTCATTCTCAAACAGCTTGATGAGGAATTCTGGGCAGGTACGTGACAGTTCGATTTGAGGGCCGCGTACTTCGCGATCCACTTTCAAAATGTAGGCGCGTACGCGATCGCCAGAACGTAAATTCTCTTTTGGAATCATCTGATCACGGCGCAATAGGGCTTCTACGCGACCGGATTCAATGATGAGGCCATTTTTGTCGGCGCGCTTGACCGTGCCGGTCATGACAAGCTCTCCACGCTCGAGGTAATCGTTCAGAATTTGCTCACGCTCGGCATCCCGAATGCGCTGCAGAATCACTTGCTTAGCGGCTTGCGCTCCAATACGGCCAAATGCCAGGGACTCGATCTGCTCTTCAATGAACTCGCCCACTTCCATGTCCGGAAATTGATCTTGAGCCTCAAACAACAGGATTTCTTTATCTGGTTCTTGTAAACCGGCTTCGTTGGGAACGACTAACCAACGGCGAAAGCTTTCGTACTCACCGGACTCGCGGTCGATGCCGACGCGAATATCCACATCCTCTTCATAGCGTTTCTTTGTAGCCGAAGCGAGCGCAAGCTCGAGTGCCTCGAAAACAATTTCACGATCAACGTTTTTTTCACGCGCCAGGGCGTCAGCCAACATGAGAACTTCACGACTCATGATTTTCTTCCTTTGAAATCAATGACAGGGACCAACCGAGTCTTATCGACCTCGGCAAGGGAAAACTCCAACTGAGACTCTGCACCATCGCTCGCCTCAAACAACAAACCAAACTTGGCATCGGGAGAATCAACGCTTCCTGCGATGAGCCCCTCCAATACACCACGAAAATTCTTACGACCAGACGCTGCAACACGCAGTTTCAGATCAACCTCAAAACCCGCAAATCGCACAAAATCAGCTGCGCTTTTCACAGGGCGATCTAGTCCTGGGGACGAGATCTCCAGTCGTTCATACGGAATGTTTTCCACCGGCAAGGAGTAACTCAACTGGTGACTTACTTTTTCGCAATCCTCGACCGTGATTAAACGCTCGTAGTCTTGGTTCTCAATCGTTACGCGTAGCAAGCCTCCGGCTTCGCGCTCAATATCAACCAACGCGTAACCCAGATTTCCCAACTCGGCAGAAATAATCTGCTGCTCTCGCACAACACCCCTTGCTGCAAAAATGGCAAAAAAAAATGGGCTTCAAAGCCCATATTCCGAACTACAGAACAGGCCAGCTTACGTTGATCGCAACATCAGCCGGTAAAACAGCGCTGCAAACTACAACAGCGTAACTACGGTAAGAATTATAGCTGATTACGCCAAATCTTGAGTGAAATCAGAAGCTTTCGCTTGGATTTCGGGGTTTTCTGGGCCCTTTATTGAAGGGTTTGCGTCCCTTGGGGGCGCCTCGCTTTGGTCCACCAGCCCCGGGTCCCTGAGGGGATTGGGGATTAAATGCGTGCCCATGATGGACTTTTTTGCCTCTTGCGCCTTGTCCTTGACCTTGTCCGCCTGCCCGACCGCCTTGGCCCTGACCGCGCCCTCGGCCTGCCTGACCTTGACCGCCACCACCGCCAGGTTTTGCATTTTTACCTTGGTGCGTCAGTCCATGGTGCTGATTGGCCATGGTTAATGCTTCACGCGATCCCCAATATGAAACCGATGTTTGCATTGGATCTGGCTGGAAATCATCCCCTCTGGCTGGATTGGAATCGCCACGACCCGATTGACTGGAGCGACCCTTGTCATTTGCTTGGGGCACTTTGAGGCCGGCCGCTTTCATCAGCTGCGCAACGCCTTCGTTTGGAATTTCTTCCCATTTGCCGCGGCGCAAGCGCGGGGGCAACAAAAAGATTCCATAGCGCGTGCGAATCAACCTCGAAACGGTATGGCCACTTGCCTCGAACATCCGGCGTACTTCGCGGTTGCGCCCTTCGGTTAAAGCCACGTGGTACCAGCGGTTTGCACCGTCACCGCCGCCAGAGGCAAGGCGCAGAAAACGGGCCTGCCCATCGTCTAACTGAATGCCCGACTTTAACTGCGACTGCTGCTCATCACTAAGCTCACCCAAGATGCGCACTGCGTATTCACGCTCAACGCCGTAACGGGGATGCATCAACCGATTGGCCAGCTCACCCGAGGTTGTAAACAACAACAAACCTTCGGTATTAAAGTCGAGTCGGCCCACTGCGATCCAGCGACCTTGCCGCGGCTTGGGTAATCGGTCAAAGACGGTCGGACGGCCTTCAGGATCCGCTTGACTGACGATTTCACCGGAGGGCTTGTGATACAAAATAACGCGCGGTGGCTTGGTCTGAATTTTGCGGTGCACTGCCTTGCCGTTAATCCGGACTTGATCGGTTGGGCCAACCCGCTGACCAATGTGCGCTGGCATGCCATTGACCGATACCCGGCCCTGCACAATTAAATCTTCCATCTCGCGGCGCGAGCCCATACCGACATCGGCCAACACCTTGTGCAGCTTGACGGTGTCTTCATCGTCCGCATCATCATCCAGACCATCTAAGTCAGACCAGACTTCGTCCCGCAAACTGAGTGGCAGTTCATCGACGTTGGTAAATTGCAAACTACTCATTTCATCGTCGGTGGGCCCCTCTGCATCATCGTGATCGTGCTGGCGATTGGCATTGCGTTCAACCCCGGCGTGATGGGAGACCGCAATTTCATCCGAGGAGTTGGCTAAATCTGGATTGGCGATTTCGGCTTCAGGCGCATCGAGGGCCGCATCGAATTCACCTGACACAACCGAAGCAAATAAGGCATCACTTTGGGCAGGATCAAATGTGGGTTTTGCTTTTTGTTCCCCTGGCGTATGGGGCGTACGTTCACCACCCTCTTGGCGTGGCGGTCTATCGCCACGGGGTTTGCGATTTTTAAACGGGTGCTTACCAAAGCGACGGGGGCGGCGTTCGCCCTGCTCGCCACTGGGAGCACCACTAGGCGTTTCGCTTTTATTCTCTGAAGCAGCAGCGCCTGAGTTGCTGTCGCTGCCGACGGGTGCGGCATTCAAATTAGGTGCTGCGGAATTGGTTTCGTTGGAAGATGTCATTAATGGTTTGGTGTGTTGTCTAGCTTGGGCTCGTCATCCGACTGAGTGTCGTTTTCGAGACCGGGCGCAGGCTCGGCGTCTTGCTGCTCTTCTAGGCTGCTGCCCTCTTCCATGGTGATGACGGTCTCGACTGTAGCCGTTTGATCAAACTCAATCACACCTTGACCCAGGGACTCAAAGGTCGGCGCAGCATCTTCCAATAAAGGAAGGCTTTGTAAATTCGGCAGGCTTAAATCATCCAGAAATTGTTTCGTAGTAGCATAGAGACCAGGACGACCGATCGTTTCCTTATGGCCGATCACCTCTACCCAGCCGCGGTCCTCGAGTTGCTTCATCACATTGCTACTGACAGCAACACCGCGAATCTCTTCAATCTCGCCACGGGTAACGGGCTGACGATAGGCAATGATGGCTAGTGTTTCCATTACTGCGCGGGAATACCGCGGTGGCTTTTCTGGGGTAAGTCGATCCAAATACTCGCGCATCGATAAGCGACTCTGAAAACGCCAACCGGTAGCGATGTGCACCAGCTCCATGCCTTTGTCTTGCCAGTCTTCCTGAATCGCCGTCAACACTTCTTCAATATCAGCTTGGCTCGTATCGTCCGTAAACAGGCGTGTGAGATCCATTGCTGTAATGGGCTCTTGCGCGCACAAGAGGGCTGTTTCAATAACGCGTTTTTTGTGATCATCCATAAAATTCGGCCTAACAGGTCAAAGCCTGAGTGGCATAAAAGGGCTATCCGTCATGGGTTGGGGTGTTCTCTAGCTGCTTCAGGCAATCGTCCAAGGTGACTTTGTGGGTCGGGAGTTAAATTGGACGCTCTTGTCTGAGCGGGTGCGGCGTGGGAGAAACCCATCAGGCAATTCTCACAATTCGCTCACTAGTTGCGCCATTATAGGGGAGGCTGCCTACAATAGCCAAATGGAATTATTTACCCTACCCCCTACCCCCGAGCCAAATCGGCGTCATTTTTTAGGCCTTGCATCGGCATTCGCAGGTGCTAGCGCCCTTGGATTAAGCGCCTGCACGACGGTTAGCCCTAAAAAACCGGTTGTTGGCTTGGTTTTGGGTGCAGGCGCTGCACGTGGCTTTGCCCACATTGGCGTGATTAAAGCCCTGGAAGCCCAGGGTATTTCACCCAATCTGGTGGTGGGTAGCAGTGCAGGCAGTGTGATCGCCTCACTCTACGCCTCGGGCCTCAGCGGGAACGACCTCAATCGTATTGCGCTAACCCTGGATGAAGCGGCGATTGCCGACTGGGGCCTCCCGTTTGCCGGTCGATTTGGCGGCCTCATTAAGGGCGACGCACTGCAAGCCATGATCAATCGGGAAGTGAAAAACCGATCCATTGAACAGATGCGCATGCCTTTGGGTGTGGTTGCCACCGATTTGCAATCCGGCAAAGGGGTGCTGTTCCGTAGTGGCAATACCGGTATCGCAGTGCGCGCCTCCTGCAGTATTCCAGGTGTATTTCAGCCCACCACCATTCAGGGTCGCGAGTATGTCGATGGGGGTCTTGTCGCGCCTGTGCCAGTGCAATACGCGAAGCAAATGGGCGCCACCGTAGTGATTGCAGTTTCGATTTCGAATGAGCCTGGCCAACAAAATGCAAGCGGTACGCTAGGGGTGCTCCAGCAAACCATTAGCATCATGCAGCAGAGTATTAATAGCTTTGAGCTGCAAAGTGCCGATATCGTAATTCAGCCAAAGCTCCATCAAATGGGCGGCGCTGACTTTAAGGCAAGAAGCGCGGCAATACTGGCTGGGGAGATTGCCACTCAAGAAAAAATGGCTCAGATAAAAGCGCTGATCAGCGCTTAGTACATCTGGGTTTGCTTCTTAAACTTCTTCATTTCGTTCATCAGGTTTTTCCGTTCCTGCTCGGAAAACTCATCGCTACCGTCGAGGCGACGGGCGCCATCAAAACGCTTATCCCAATAGACACTCGTCATGTCATCCACTCGAATGCTGGCGCCTTTGGACGGCGAGTGAATGAATTTATTCTCACCAACATAAATTCCAACGTGCGAAAAGGTCATGCGCATGGTGTTAAAGAACACCAAATCGCCAGGCTGTAAATCATCGCGCGTGATGGACTTCCCTACTTTGCTCATCTGGGATGATTTGCGGGGAATCAAAAAGCTCAGCTTGTCTTTAAAAACGTAGGCAACGAAACCGCTGCCGTCCAGACCCGATTGTGGAATATCCATATTCCAGCGATACCGCACACCAATCAATTCCATTGCCTGATTAATCAGATTTTCAGAGCGACCCGATACCGAATCCACGAGCTTATCTGCAGCACGAATGAAATACGCTTTACCTGCCTGGGTAAACGATTCGGTTGGCGCTTCTTTGGCCTGCTCGTTTGCCGAAGCAGCCGTGCAAACCACGAGCGAAGCAGTAATAGCTAGCGATCGGGCAAGTCCGCGTGCAGAGGAGGATGGGTTAAACAACATAGACATTGCGCGAGTGTATCAAACTTTTTACAATTCACCAAACGGGGTAGTTTAGCTTAAGTCTTTGTTTATATTGAATATTTAAGCATAAAGTGGCGGTAAACTGCCTATTTTTTAGGCGGGATTGCGCCGCCATGGCGCTCTAGCTCATTTCAGCGGCAGTAAAGAGCTGCTTGGTATAGACCTGCTTGGGGTGGGCTATCAAGGCTTCGGTTTCGCCAAACTCCACGACCTTGCCCTCTTTTAAAACCATAATCTGGTGCGACATCGCCCGAATCACGGCCAGATCATGACTGATCATGAGGTAGGCCAGGTTGTACTTTTTCTGGAGCTCGGTCAGTAGCGCTAAGACCTGCTTCTGAATCGATACATCCAGGGCCGAGGTAGGTTCATCCAAGACCAAAATTTGCGGCCGCAATACGAGGGCACGCGCAATCGCAATCCGTTGGCGCTGCCCTCCTGAGAATTCATGGGGATAACGCTGCAAAGCCGATCGATCTAAACCAACTTCTTTGAGCATATCAAGCACCCTGCCCTCGCGCTCACTCGCGGATAGATTCGGAAAATGAACATCCAGTCCTTCAGACACGATTTGCAAAACGGTCATGCGCGGCGAAAGGGATCCAAATGGATCCTGAAAAATCACCTGCAAGCTCGAACGCAGATTGCGTCTGGCTGCAGAGTCCAGTGCCTGCCAATCGTTACCGAGCACATTGACCGTGCCACCAACCTGGGCAGCAGAATCACCCAACAAACCCAAAATCGCCATACCCAAGGTTGTCTTGCCAGATCCCGATTCCCCAATCACGCCAATGGTCTGCCCTTGGCGCAATTCAAACTGCACTTTTTTAAGCACGGTATTGCGTGGTGGTTTTTTAAACAGGGACAAGAGCTGCAGAGGGTTCCCTGATTTTGATCCGGGATAAGAAACATGGAGATTGTCAGTGCTAAGTAAGACCGGAGCTAGCGGCATTACGGGCAAGAGCGCGCGTACCGGCTTGCTGTTCACCAAGGCTTCGGTATAGGTATTTTCAGGATGCTCAAAAACCTGCTTGGTTGGCCCGCACTCCATCAAATTGCCTTGATTTAACACCGCGACACGCTCAGCAAAGTGGCGCACTAAATTCAGGTCGTGGGTAATCAGCAAGATGCTCATACCCTGATCGCCCTTCGCTTCGACTTGCAGCTCAATCAGGAGCTCCAAGATTTGCATCCGCAAGCTGACATCCAATGCCGTGGTTGGCTCATCGGCAATCAGTAAACGGGGTTTGCAGGCCAAGGCCATGGCAATCATGGCGCGCTGACGCTGCCCGCCGGAGAGTTGATGTGGATACGAGTAAAAACGGCGCTCTGGCTCAGGGATGCCGGTCTTACGCAAAAGCGCAATCGCTTTTTCCATGCACTCCGCTTTCGATGTGAGGGGCGCATGCACTAAGACTGCTTCAACAATTTGATTGCCAATCGTAAAGAGCGGATTTAACGCCGTCATCGGCTCCTGAAAAATCATGGCAATGTCGCGCCCCCGAATTTCTCGGATGGCGGGCTCCGAGAGCGCAAGCAAGTCAGTCGATTGCGGCGAAGATGGATGCTCTGATTGGGCTTGTTTTGCACTCACGGGAGTCCAAATTAACTTTCCTGCTACTTTGGCACCCTCCGGCAAGAGTCGTAGCGGAGCCAACGCAGAGAGGGTTTTTCCAGAACCCGATTCACCCACCAAGGCAACACGTTCGCCAACGCCAATATCCAGATTCAGATTTTTGACTGCAAACTTTTCACGTCGCCCAGATCCAAATGAAATCGACAGATTGTCGTATCGTAGTAAAGGGGCGGCTAATGTCAATTGATCACTCATCAGCGTGCCCCCAATACTGCGCCACTCTTACGAGAATCAAATGCATCGCGCAAGGCTTCGCCCATGAAGGTGAGCAATAGCAGAGTAGAAACCAAGACGACGAAGGTTGATAAGGAGATCCACCATGCATCCAGATTGCCTTTTCCTTGGGATAATAACTCACCCAAACTTGGCGTACCTGGAGGCACGCCCAGACCAAGAAAGTCGAGGCTAGTGAGGGACAGAATTGCTGCACTCATACGAAATGGCAAAAAGGTAATCACGGGCGTTAGACTGTTGGGCAGAATATGGCGCCGCATGATTTGCATATTCGTTAAGCCCAAGGCGCGCGCTGCTCGAACATATTCCAAGGCGCGATTACGGAAAAATTCGGCGCGTACGTAATCAGATAAACCCATCCAACTAAATGCAGCCAATAAGACCACCAAGAGCCAAATGCTCGGGGTAAAAATCGACGCAAAAATAATGAGCAAGTACAACTCCGGCATCGCCGACCAAATCTCGATGGCGCGCTGGGTAACTAAATCGAACTTGCCGCCAAAAAATCCCATCAGCGCGCCCGTAATAATGCCGACCGTCACGCCCACGATAGTCAAAGCCAGGCCAAACAGGATGGATAAACGAAAGCCATAAATTAAACGCGCCAACACATCGCGCCCACGGTCATCGGTGCCAAGCCAGTTATCCATGGAAGGGGCCGCTGGATTGGGGGACTTCGCAAAGTAGTTGAGGGTTTCAAAACTATAGGGAATCGGCGGATACACTGCCCAATTGCCTTTAGTGGTGATGTTACGGCGAATATCCGGATCCAAGAAGTCGGTCGGCGTCGCAAAGTCCCCACCAAAAACGGTTTCTGGCTGGCTCTGCAAAATAGGGTAATAAAACTGACCTTGATAGCGCACGACCAGCGGTTTGTCATTGGCGATGAGTTCAGCGCATACGCTCAGGCCAAAGAGAATCAGGAAGATCCATAGACTGGTATAGCCCAAGCGATTGGCTTTAAAACGCTGCCACCGATTCATGAGCCGCCCCCAGCGCCAAACTGAATCCGTGGATCCACCAAGACGTAACAAACATCCGAGATGAGTTTGGTAAAGAGGCCAATCAAGGTAAAGAGGTACAGGGTGCCAAAGACCACCGGATAGTCACGGCGCATGACGGACTCATAGGCCAATAAACCGAGTCCATCGAGTGTGAATAAGGTTTCGATCAGCAGTGAGCCGGTAAAAAAAGCGCCTACAAATGCAGCTGGAAATCCCGTCACCAACGGCAATAAAGCATTACGAAAAACATGCTTCCAGAGCACCTGTTTTTCACTTAAGCCTTTGGCTCGCGCGGTCAGCACATACTGCTTGCGGATCTCTTCTAAAAAGGAATTTTTAGTCAGCATTGTGATGACAGCAAAACTACCGAGTACCGATGCTGTAATCGGCAATACCAAATGCCAAAGGTAATCGAGGATCTTCCCCATCATGGTTAGATCATTCCAGTTGTCGGATGTTAAGCCCCGCAATGGAAAGATTTGCAAAAAGCTACCGCCGCCAAAAATAACCAAGAGCAACACACCTAGTACAAATCCCGGAATGGCATAGCCCACCAAGATCATGGTGCTCGTGACCGCATCAAAGCGACTACCCTCGCGCACCGCTTTGGCAATACCCAAGGGAATGGATATGAGGTAACTAATAAAAAAGGTCCACAGACCAATGCTGATCGAGACTGGAAGCTTCGATACGATCAACTGCCAGACGCTTTGATGTTGGTAGTAGCTCTGCCCTAAATCAAACTGGGCAAAGCGTTTGAGCATCGCAAAGTAGCGCTCCAATGGTGGCTTATCAAAACCGTACAAGGCTTTGACTTCAGCTAGGCGTTCTGCATCAATGCCCTGGCGGCCACGGTAGGTACTGCCGCCGCCGGAAGACTCGGCACCGCTCACGGCAGCATCGCCCTTGCCTTTGAGCTCGAGCATTAACTGCTCTACTGGGCCGCCGGGAACAAACTGCACTACGGCAAACGTCAAGGTGAGGACGCCAAGCAAGGTTGGAATCATCAACAGAATGCGTTTAATGATGTAGGAGAGCAGTTGACCGTTCATTGGGATTTATCCGCCTTCCACCAGTTCAATAAAATCCAAGACTCGGCGGTGTAATACAGGGGTGGCTCAGGGTAACGCATTTCGCTCTTAAAGGCCACGCGATGCGTTGGGTTGTACCACTGCGGAATCACATAGTAACTATTCCACAGCACCCGATCGAGTGCCCGTGTCGCAGTTTGTAGTTGCGCGCGCGTCTCTGCACGAACAATGGCATCAATCAAGGCGTCGACTGCTGGCGAGCGAACGCCGATCACATTGTCTGATCCTTTTTCTTCAGCGGCTTTACTACCAAAGCGATCGTAAAGCTCATTGCCAGGGCTTTGCGAATCCGGGAAGCGAATCGTCGTCATATCAAAGTCGTATTCATTCATGCGCTTTTGATGCAAGGCAAAGTCGCTGGTGCGTACATCTACCTTGATGCCTAATTTTTCTAAATTGCGCACATAGGATGAGATCACCCGCAAAAAGAAGGGACCATCTTCAACCATCTCAAAGCGAAATGGCTCACCCTTGGTATTGCGCAGTGCGCCATCGCGGTAAGTCCATCCGGCTTGCGCCAACAAATCGCGCGCCTTGAGTAAATTTTGACGCAGACTACTTGGCTCAACTGTTGTAGGGGGCGGTGGCATTGGTAAAAATACAGCGTCCGGCACCGATTGCGGGTATTGCGATTTGAGCTTTTGCAAAAGCTTTAACTCATCCCCTTCGGGTTTGGCTGGGCCATCAAAATTAGCGCTGAGGTCGCTATTCATGAAGTAACTACTAATGCGGCCGTATTGATCGTAAAACAGTTGGCGATTGAGCCACTGAAAATCCAGCGCATACCCCAGTGCCTGACGAACGCGCTCATCCTGAAACAAGGGCCTGCGAATATTGACAGCAAAACCTTGCATACCGGCGCCATTGTGATTGATAAAGGCTTTTTTCAATAAGCTGCCGTTATTGAATTTAGGCCCTACATAACTCTTGGCCCAATTTTTAGCGCGGTACTCGACTAAGGCATCAAACTCACCCGCCTTAAATGCCTCTAAGCGCACTGCATCGTCGGCATAGAGTTTGTAATGAATGCGATCAAAATTGAAAAAGCCCACTCGGACATTAACGGTTTTGCCATCACGATCAGCCCAATAGTTGGGATTGCGTTTAAACACCATCGTCTTACCAGCACGGTAAGACTCAATCACATAAGGACCGCTACCAATCGGATGTTCAAACGCCAACTTATCAAACGGGGTAATCGTGCCATCGGGCTTTTTGCCCCAGGCCCGCGAGAAGATCGGTAACCCACCTACCATTACAGGCAACTCACTATTGGGGGCTTTAAAGTCAAAGCGAATCACGCGCTCCGAAACCACGACCGCTTGCTTCACATCAGCAAAAACCGTTCTAAATTGCGGATTGGCCAATTTACTCATCAAGGTATCAAAGCTGTGCTTGACGTCTGCAGCCAAGATTGGGCTATCGTCGGAAAAACGGGCTTCCGGCCGAATGCGAAACGTCACTGACATCTTGTCCGCCGCAACTGCAATATCTTCGGCGATCAAACCATAGGCACTTGATACCTCATCAGCACTACCCACTGCCAAGGACTCAAACATCAACTGCGAAACACCAGGAGCCGTTACGCCCCGCAATGTAAATGGGTTGAACTTATCAAAACTGGTGCGGCGATCGGGATTGGGCAGGGTTAAAGTGCCGCCCCGGGGCGCATTGGGATTAACGTAATCAAAATGGGCAAAGCCATCGGCGTACTTGGGCTTGCCATATTGGGCGATGCCTTGGGCTGCGTCAGCCTTACCCCCGAAGCCAATCACCCCTAAAAGCAGCAGGACTGCGATTCGACCGGAATAAGTCCGAGCAAAAGGCGTGAGTAAGGGGGGCAAGTGAACCATATGCAACAATTGTAGATAGCAAATCACATTTGAAGCAAAGGATCTCATCATGGGCTTTTTATCGGGCAAACGGATTTTAATCACCGGCCTCCTTTCTAACCGCTCCATTGCCTATGGCATTGCCAAGGCCTGCCATCGCGAAGGGGCTGAATTAGCCTTTACCTATGTCGGCGATCGCTTCAAGGAGCGCACCGTCGAATTTGCCAATGAATTCAATTCCAAGCTGATTTTTGACTGCGATGTGGGTAGCGACGAGCAGATTGCCGCACTATTTAGTGATTTAGCCAAAACCTGGCCCCAGTTTGATGGCTTTGTACACGCCATTGGCTTTGCTCCGCGCGAAGCCATTGCCGGTGACTTTTTAGACGGACTCAGTCGCGAAGGTTTCAAGATTGCCCACGATATCTCAGCGTATAGCTTTCCAGCCATGGCTAAAGCGGCCCTGCCTATGCTGAAAGAAAATGGCGCACTGCTGACCTTGACCTATTTAGGTTCGATGCGCAATGTCCCCAACTACAACACCATGGGCTTAGCGAAGGCTTCCCTCGAAGCATCAGTCCGCTACCTTGCTGGATCACTCGGCCCCAAAGGCATTCGGGTCAATGGCATTTCAGCAGGGCCGATTAAAACCTTGGCCGCTTCCGGCATTAAAGGCTTTGGCAAAATTTTGAGTGCGGTTGAAGCAACTGCACCCCTACGTCGCAATGTATCGATTGATGACGTTGGCAATGCAGCTTCCTTCTTGATGTCGGATCTTGCAAATGGCATTACCGCTGAAATCATTTACGTAGACAACGGCTTTAGCCAAGTCGTTGGCGGTATGGACGAGGCTTGAAGGTTCCGCTCACCGAGGCCCTGTGGTTTTGGGCTAAGCTAGGCTTCATTAGCTTTGGTGGGCCCGCGGGTCAAATTGCGGTTTTACATACCGAGTTAGTTGAAAAGCGCCGTTGGATTTCCGAGCGGCGCTTTTTACATGCGCTGAACTATTGCATGTTGTTGCCTGGACCAGAGGCGCAGCAATTAGTGACTTACATCGGCTGGTTAATGCACCGCAGTATTGGCGGCATTTTGGCTGGAGTCCTCTTCGTACTGCCTTCCTTATTGATCCTGATTGGGCTGGGCTGGGTCTATCTGACCTTTGGTCAGACTCCTTGGATCGCCGCTCTCTTTTTTGGCATCAAACCCGCAGTGACTGCAATCGTCTTGTGCGCCGCCCTCAAGATTGGTCGGCGGGCGCTTGCCCACCGCGCCCTGTGGCTCATCAGCGGCCTTTCATTTATTGCCATCTTTGTTTTTAATGTTCCCTTTCCGGCGATTGTCATCTGCGCTGCTTTGATTGGTGTTTGGGGCGGAACAAAATACCCCGCCATTTTTAGCCCGAAGGCAAACGCTGTTAACGCGGTCGGTGCGCAGGAAAATAGTGATGCCATCATTGGCGACAGCACACCCACTCCAGAGCATGCCATTTTTAGTGTTCGCAGTTCAGTACGAAAGGGCATTGTGGGAGCGCTGTTATGGACTCTGCCGATCTCGCTACTCATTCTCTTTTTTGGCTGGACGGCCCTTTATCCCCAGCTTGCTTGGTTTTTCACCAAAGCCGCCTTACTCACCTTTGGTGGTGCATACGCAGTACTGCCCTATGTCTATCAGGGCGCAGTTGAACATTACCAGTGGGTCACTGCCAGTCAAATGATCGATGGCCTTGCATTAGGAGAGGCAACACCAGGGCCGCTCATCATGGTGCTTGCCTTTGTTGCTTATATTGCAGGGCACGTTCAAGCAACCCTTGGGCACGATATGGCCTTTTGGAGCGGCGCGGTAGCGGCGTGCATTGCTACCTGGTTTACTTTTTTACCGTCCTTTTTATTCATCCTCATTGGTGGGCCATTGATTGAGTCCACGCACGGCAAGTTAGGCTTTACGGCACCCCTTACCGCGATCACCGCTGCTGTAGTTGGCGTGATTGTGAACTTGGGTCTATTTTTTGCGTACCACGTATTTTTTCCTGCTGGATTTGCTGGGTCGGTATCTATACCGTCGGTATTAATATGCGCTGCGGCGGCCATTGCCCTAGTACGCTTTCAGCTTGGCATCATGACGGTTCTCGCTGGCGCCGCATTGACTGGGCTTTTCTTGGGTTGGCTGGGGTAAAAGCGCATCACCACTGCATCGCCCATTGCATAATAGGGTGATGCGAATCGAAGATCAAACCATTAAACACCTGCAGGAGTGGATTGGTAAATCCGAATCCATCTCGGATGCCGTCACTGCCGCGCCAGTCAGAGCCCTCTCAGCCACATTGGATCGGCCTGACCCAATGCCAACGATGGGGACTTTCTTACCCGAACTGTGGCACTGGCTTTATTTTGTACCCCATGCGCGCCAATCGGAAATTGGCCCAGATGGGCACCCTAAGCGCGGTGGTTTTTTACCGCCAGTACCGCTACCCCGCCGCATGTGGGCCGGTGGTCGACTCGAGTGGATTAAACCGCTAGTCGTTGGCGATGCAATTGAACGCACTTCCACCATCCAATCCGTTACCCACAAATCAGGGCGTACCGGTGATCTCATCTTTGTCTTAGTGCGCCATGAAATTAGCAATGCAGCGGGCATTGCGCTCACGGAAGAGCATGACATTGTGTACCGTGATGCACCTGCGCCCGATGACAAACCCGTTGCACCCACTCCAGCACCAACGGATGCCACGTGGACCAAGACCATCAATCCCGATGATGTCTTGTTATTTCGTTACTCTGCCCTCACCTTTAATGGCCATCGCATTCATTACGATCGGCGCTACGTCACCGAAGTGGAAGGCTATCCAGGCCTCATCGTCCATGGTCCTTTGATTGCCACGCTCTTGGTTGACTTAGTTCGCCAATCGATTCCAGGGGCTACATTAAAACGCTTTGAGTTTCGTGCCATTCGCCCAACCTTTGACATCAACCCCTTCTCGGTTTCAGCGACCCCAGACTTGGCGCTTGACCCCAGCGGCAAGACCATTCGTGTCTGGGCGCAGGATCACGAAGGATGGTTAACCATGCAAGCAACCGCGGTGCTGAATTAAGATGAGCGCGATTCATTACTCGAAGGTCTTAGCTGACTTTGCCGCAACACTGAAGCCAGCGGATATTCCCGAGGACGTTATGCGCCGCGGCGAAGACTTGCTGGTGGATTGGTTTGGCTCTGCCGTCGCCGGTAAAGGTGCTACCCCGGTTGAAATCCTGACCCGGTTTGCCGAACAAATGGGTCCAACCAGCGGCCCTTCCGAAATCCTCGTTCACCGCAGCAGCAGCAGCCCCTATTTGGCAGCGATGTCCAATGCAGCAGCATCGCATGTGGTTGAGCAAGACGATTTACACAATAGTTCGGTATTTCATCCAGCAACCGTCGTGTTCTCGCCTGCTTTAGCCTGCGCTCAAGCACTGGGTCGCTCTGGTACTGAATTTTTAACTGCTGCGATCGTAGGTTATGAAGTGGGCATTCGTGTGGGTGAGTTTTTGGGTCGCTCGCACTACAAAACATTTCATACGACAGGCACTGCCGGCTCCTTAGCATCTGCTGCTGCAGTGGGTCATCTTTTAAAACTCAGTCCAGAGCAAATGCTGCATGCATTTGGTTCTGCTGGAACCCAATCCGCTGGCCTTTGGGAATTCTTGCGCGACGCTGCTGACTCAAAACAATTGCATACCGCGCATGCTGCCGGTACGGGATTGATGGCTGCCTATTTGGCCCAGGATGGATTTACTGGAGCGCAGCACATTCTCGAAGGCAAGCAAGGTTTAGCTGCGGGAATGTCGAGCGATGCTGATCCGAATTTCTTAGTGGATCGCCTCGGCACGCGCTGGGCTAGTGCAGAAACGAGTTTTAAGTACCATGCCTCTTGCCGCCATACCCATCCTGCTGCCGATGCGCTATTGCATACGATGCAATCCAATAATATTCAGGCACAAGACATTGATCGGATCATTACGCATGTTCACCAAGGGGCGATTGATGTCTTAGGCCCCGTCACCCACCCCGCCACCGTGCACCAATCGAAGTTCTCGATGGGTACGGTGCTGGCGATCATTGCGCATTATCAATTTGCGGGCCTTCAAGAATTTGCCGATCACTTCAGCGATCCTGAAATCTGCGCCTTGCGTGATCGGGTCACGATGGAGCTGGATCCTGAGATTGATGCAGCCTACCCCAAGCGTTGGATCGGCAAGGTAAGCGTGTTTCTGAAAGACGGGCGCAAATTGCATGGCCGTGTAGATGAGCCCAAGGGCGATCCTGGCAATACCCTAACGCGCACTGAGATTACCGATAAGGCACTGCGCTTAGCGGCCTTCAGTGGTGGCGCTACCCCACTGGAGATGACCAGCGCCATTGATGCACTGTGGAACATCCGCAATCAAACGAAAGTTGGTTTTTTACTGGATCCACAAACATGAACGCCATGAACCCGATTGACAATCCGATTGGCTACGCCAGTACTTTTTTATTTGTTCCGGGTAATCGGCCCGAGCGATTTGTAAAAGCCCTGAACAGCGGCGCCCACGCCATCATCATTGATTTGGAAGATGCAGTAGCGGAAGAGGATAAAGCGGCAGCGCGCTCTGCGATTCGGCAGGCATGGTCTGGTTTTTCATCCGAGGAACGCCAGCGCATTGTGATTCGCTCAAATGCCCCTGGCACGCGCTTTTATGGCGAAGACTTAATGCTAGCCGAAGAGCTTGCAGTTGCCAGTCTGCTCATTCCCAAAAGTGAATCGATTGATCAGATTAATGGTGCCGCAGAGGTCTTACCGAATAGCGCCATCATCCCCATGATTGAAACGGCACGCGGGTTGCAACAGATTGATGCGATTGCCAATGCCCAGCAAGTCATTCGCTTAGCTTTGGGGAATATTGATTTGCAAGCCGACCTAGGTATGGTGTGCGATGCACAAGAAACGGAATTACAAGTAGCGCGCTTTCAGCTGGTCTTAGCCTCGCGCCTGGCTGAAATTGGCCCGCCGGTGGATGGCGTCACCACCGCAACCGACGATATCGATCGCATCACTGCAGATGCCTTGCGGGGCAAGCGGCTTGGCTTTGGTGCGAAGCTCTGTATTCATCCGGCGCAAGTCCCTATTGTTTCTAAGGCATTTACGCCCACCGAGGAGGAGCTGCGCTGGGCAAATCAAGTGATTGAAGCCGATAAAGCCTCGAAAGGTGGGGTAGTTAAGCTAAACGGCCGTATGATTGATCGTCCCGTCGTTCTTTTGGCTAAACGTCTATTGGTGCTTGCTGGTAAACACTAATGCCCCGGTAGATAACGGAAATGGCAAAATCACAGGGCATTAAAAAAATGGAGACCGTAATGAAATTGAAGAAAACCGTATTAGCTGGATTTGCTGCCCTTATCAGCGCCAGTGCCTTAATTGGTAGCAATGTTGCTACTGCACAAAGTAAGTGGCCCGATAACAAGCCAATCACCATGATTGTTCCGTTCGCAGCTGGCGGCCCAACTGATACCGTGGCTCGCTTAATCGCAGTCCCAATGGGCAAATCCTTAGGTACTACCGTCATCGTTGAGAACGCCCCTGGTGCTGGCGGCACAGTAGCCTCCGCTAAAGTAGCGCGCGCTACACCAGATGGCTACACCATTTATTTGCACCACATGGGCATGGCTACTGCACAAGCCCTGTATGACAAGTTGCCATACGATCCACTCGTTGACTTTGAATACATCGGTCAAGTAGTTGACGTACCAATGCTGTTATTGGCACGCAAAAACTTTCCGCCAAATAACTTTAAAGAACTTGAAGCCTATATCAAAGCCAACGGCAATAAAGTAACGATGGGTAATGCCGGTCCTGGCGCGGTATCGCAGTTATGCGGCCTGATGTTCCAAAGCCGTTTGGGTGTTCGCTTAACCAACATTCCTTACAAAGGTACTGGTCCTGCATTGACCGACTTGATGGGCGGACAGATCGACTTGTTGTGCGATCAAACAACCCAAACAATCGGCGTTGTCAAAGATAATCGCGTCAAGGTATACGGCACCACAACACCGAAGCGTTTATCCGCACTGCCAGATGTTCCAACCCTCGATCAAGCTGGCTTAAAAGGCTTTGAAGTGAAGGTATGGCACGGCATGTACACACCAAAGAATGTTCCACAGGCAATTCAGACTCGCCTCAATACTGCCCTCAAAGCAGCCTTGAATGATGCAGACGTGAAGAAGCGTTTGGCTGATTCAAACATTGATATTGTTTCAATGGACAAAGTCAGCGCGAGTGGACTGAAAACCCACCTCGACAGCGAAATCAACAAATGGGGTCCTGTGATTCGTAAAGCTAATATTCCAGACTAAGCAGTCCATAGTCAGCGGATTTTTGTCCGCGGAACAAAAAGCAAAAAACCAGCGATGCGTCGCTGGTTTTTTTATGCCCGTAAAGACATGTCCTTTCCTCAGTCGACTCAGCCTTTACGAAAGAGGTATCCGGTTTGTGCCCGTGCGGCGCGTGCCCGCCATGCAGACCCAATCAGTGAGCCAATTGCCCATAAGCCTAAGAAGGGGTCAAGGATGTAATCCCATAAATTAGTGGACTCATGCCACCCAGCTGTCCACGCCAAAATAGCGATGGCCAAAATAATCGCAATGCGATTGGATCCAGCAAACCACGCAACTAAGGCCGTAACAATCACGGCGGCCAGTAAGGTAAATGAGCCGTAGCCCCAAGCGTAGGGATCGAACATACTCACACCCAAAGCAAGCGGATAAAAAATAATCGCAACCAACGCAATCCACACTTTCATGACTAGAGGCACGTGGATTTCTTTTGGCGCAAAATAAGCCGTCCACAAGAGTAGCATCGAGGTAATACTCAACTCACCCGTAAAGCCGCGGATATAAGCAGCCAAGGGCAACTCCAGTGGCGAGAATAAGGTGAATACCGGCCAGAACAAGAGATTGGCCAGTACAAAACAAACGAGCACCCGCAGGGCTACTATCCGCGCATGACCGTCGTCTTTAAAAAATAATCCCTGCGCAAGGCATGCCAAAACGATTGCAGAACTGATTGCAATCTCCATTAGCGCAACTATTTGCATAATCGAGCTTGGAACCATCAGGAGCCCCCTTTCTGGTTCTTTTTGCTTTCAATCCAGCGAGGATCAAACTGAATGTGCTTCATCTTTTTGCGATCATAGGTATAAATCAGATGCGCCTCCCCATTAGCGCCGAGTAATAAAGTGGGGTAAGAAAATTCGCGATAAATTCCGTTGATTAGCGTTTGATCGCTCTCCAATTCCGCAATTACATTCCAATTGCTGGTGCCGGCAGGTGCTATCGCCAAGACAAGGCGATAGCGGCCTGACTCTAAGTCATTCAATGCGATAAGGCGATCGCCATTGGCCAGTTGCAGACCCGCAATTGCTGCGTTGGGATTGGCTAAATCTAAATCCACTCCACTGACCCAGGATTGACCGGCGTTTTCGGTCAGTGCACTTGCAATGCGGGGTGGGCCTGCCGATCTTGCCTGCCGAAAGTAGGCTACGGCTTTTTCTGGAGTATCAATAAAGACGATGGGTTGCAATAAAGCACGGCCCGAACTCATGCGACGCTTATCGATCACGCGCCCACCATCAATCCGAATCAACTCTCCAAATTTTCCCATCCACTCGTGATACACCGGCAAAGCCAGGGTGCCATCTGCAAAGTCAAATCCGGGCGCTTTAATCAGCGTACTTAAATTGAGTGCGGGCGAGGTGATCAGGCGCTGGGGGCGGGACCAGGTGATACCTTCATCACTGGATTCCATCCAACTGATGGAACTGCCAGCCCAGCCACCCACGGAAACCGTGACAAAGTACAGTTGCAATTTGCCTTGGCTTGAACGCACCGGCAATGGGTTACCCAGTTTTTTAATGTAGCGCGATAAGCCCTTCTCGGCGTTAACTCGGTTAATTACTACTTCAGGGTTAGACCAACTACTTGCCTTGGTATCAAACACAGCCGTTTGAATGACGACATCGGTCGCCCCCTCCCTGGAGCCAGCAAACCAAAATGCTCGCAGATTGCCGTCATTCAGGAGGATTGCGGAGCCCGCATGCACCGACGGTGCTGCAGTCTCTGGAATAAATTGGGCGCGCGGCTCAGGAATGCTAACTTGCGTAGTCGCTTGCATTTTTTTCCCCACCACTACTGGGGCCGGTTCGGCTACCTGCAATTCAGATTCCAGTGCCACCGGCATTGCAAATGGTGCCCAAGGCGGCCGACTGTCTATCTGCAGATAACCGGCAACACCCGCCAAGGCCAGGATGCATAAACTCGCAATGCGCATCATCGGCAGGCATCCGGTGAGTTGCTTGGTATAGCAGAGGGAGAGTGGATCAGGTATTCGTTCACGAAAAGATATTGTCCCATCTCGCCACGAATGATCGCCAAAATCTCCTCCTGACTCTGGCGTGCGCGCATCTCCATGCGCTTACCTAAAACTTGGCAGTCATCGCAGAATATCGGTGGCGCACCTGGCGCCGCATAGGCCGTGAAATACGGATACTGTTTTGCTAATTCAGTACCCTTAGCAGCTTCGCTGGCTGGATAACCCTGCAAACGGGCGCCCGGCAGCAAGAGTCGGTACTCCTCATCCTTGGCCCGGAAATCACACGGCACCGCAACCAGCTTATCCTGCACGCGCGCAATCGCCTGTGCGTCGTACCGGCCAATTTGTCCTTCGAGTGGAGCAAGTCCGGTATTTAAGGCCAAGTAGCAAATGAAGCACGTCGCTAATGCCGTGAGCTTCGTTGTATTGGCCTGGATAAATCCCCATAACACCAGCGCTATACCCGCACCAAGCAAAAGCCAATGCCAAAGCGAGTATTGCCATAGCAGGGGACTAGCCCAGTCACCGCCCTCCAGATGAATACTGGCCCAAGCAAGTGCTAGCAAGACAATAAGCTGGAGCACTAGCGCAAACCGAAATCCCCACAAGGGTAGGCGATGCCAATGCAGTGCAATTAATGCAGCAAGGGCTGGCATGATTGGCAGCAGATAACGACCCGAGCGCTGACTCGGCAGACTGAACACAATCACAAAGGCAAGGACTAAAAGCCACAATAAGCGCTCTTCAATGTCGGTAACGGCGCGTTCACGCCACGATTGCCAACCTAGCGATAGCAACACAAAAGCAAAGAGGCCAGCATTACCGATGGTTGTCAGGAGCAGCAACCAAATGCTGTCGCCTCCCCGAATCAAATCCAGAAAGTAATTGCTAGAACGTGCACCAAACTTTCCTGCGTTTTCACCCAAAACAAACTCACGCCAAATCGCTTCCGGGTTAGGGTCTAGTGCAAACCACAAGCCAAAAATACCCAGCGACACTAAGCCAATCACGATGAGCTTATAGAAATCCTGCTTCAGCACATCGATGAGGCGCCACTCGCGCCAGCACCCGTACCACAGCAATAACGCAAAGCAGGCAGGCAGCACGTAAGCAAAGGATTTATACAAGAGCCCTAGGCCGATACTGATTGCAGCAAGCAGCGGGAAGAGAATGCGCGAGTCAAATGCAGCACGCCCCCAATAGAGCAATGCAAAAAATGGCAGACTCAGGAAAAAGACTTCGGGCGGATCAGTGAGGTAAGGACGTCCGTAGCGGTAGGTTGCAAAGAACGATAACCACACTACAGCAGCAAGTAAGCCGGTCCGGGCATTCCCGGAAAAGCGCTCTACCGCCAAGAACAGGAACAGTGCGGTTAAGCCGGTATATAGAACGCTGGGCCAACGCAACTCCAGCAAGCCCCAGTTAGCGGCCCAGTCTGTACTAGCAATCCCCTGCCAAAAGACCAGTGGCGGCTTGGTATTGCGCATGACCTCCATCTCCGACTGCAAGGGTAACCACTGCCCTACGTCTGCGGTAATGCGGGCAATGTGCATATAGACGTACTCATCGCCATTTTTTGGCGCAAAGCGGCTGTCGAGGGCAAAACAATAGGTCAGGATTGCTAAGGCCAGAATCAGAAGAAGAAAACGAAGGGGGGTCTGGCTGCGCATCGGTCTATTTTATAAGGCTTAGGAAAATCCCCAATAAATTAGGGTAAACCTGCAGGCGCTTAGATTAATTAGTTGCAACAATATAAAAAAACAGTCTATAAGAAGCGTTTTTAGCCGTAAATTACAACTAAGATAGCAATCTAGATATAAAGAGTTGTTGTTTTAATCATTATTCATGGAGAGCATTCAAATGCACATCACCCTACGCAAACTAGGCTTAGGACTTGCGGTCTTTTTGGGCTTATCGCAGACCAGCATGTTCGCTGCCGCGCAAAATGCCGACGCCACCAAGCTATACCACCGCAGCCTTGCCGCTACCTGCGCAAACTGCCATGGCACTGACGGTAAAGGCGTTCCTGAAGCAGGCATGCCGCTGATCAATAACCTCACCAGCGAGCAAATACTGGCCACGATGAAGGCCTATAAGTCCGGTGCACGTGAAGGCACCATCATGCATCAGTTGGCGAAGGGCTATACCGACGAACAACTGCAAATCATTGCCAACCAACTTGGCAAGAAATAAGGAGATGACTATGAATCGTCGACATTTTATGGGTCAAAGTGCTGCGGCCCTGGGTTTACTGACCGGCTTATCCGGCCCTGCCCGTGCAGCCAATTTACAAAAAGCCGAGATCCTGGTGATTGGTGGTGGCTACGGTGGTGCTACCGCAGCAAAGTACCTGCGACTGTTCTCCAACAACACCGCACGCGTCACCATCATTGAACCCAATCCTGAATTTATCTCCTGCCCGATGTCCAATCTGGTTATCGGCGGATCGCGCAAGCTATCGGAGTTAACGGTTTCCTATGATGGCCTCAGCAAACGCCATGGCATTAAGATCATTAAAGATAGCGTGGTCAACATTGATGCCGCGAAGCAAACCGTACAGCTGGCTTCAGGCAAAACCATGCGTTTTGACAAAGTAGTCCTCTCGCCTGGCATCGGCTTGATGATGGACAGTGTTCAAGGTTTAGCGCAAGCGAATCAAGCTGGTGTTACTTTGCAAGCTTGGAAAGCCGGTCCTGAAACCGTCACCCTGCACAATCAAATCGCTGCGATGCGCGAAGGCGGCGTATTTGCAATCACCATTCCAGAGGCGCCCTATCGCTGCCCTCCTGGACCGTATGAGCGTGCTTGCCAAGTTGCTTCCTACTTGAAGGCCAATAATCCCAAAGGTAAGGTATTGATTTTGGATGCCAACCAAGACGTGATCTCCAAAGGTGGTCTCTTCAAGAAGGTATGGGCTGAGCAGTACCCTGGCATGATCGAATATCGTCCGAAGCACAATGCCGTTGCAGTTGATGCGAAGACCAAAACCATCAAGTTTGATGTGCAAGACGACGTGAAGGCCGATGTCTTAAACATTCTTCCTGCAATGCGCGCTGGTGATGTGGCGGTTAAATCGGGCATTGCCAACTCCAACGGGCGCTGGGCTAATGTGAACTACATTAACTTTGAGTCAACTGCAGCCAAGAATGTCCACGTGATTGGTGATGCAATTCAGATTGCGCCCCTCATGCCAAAATCCGGCCACATGGCAAACCAACACGCCAAAGTAACGGCTGCCGCCATTGTGGCTGAACTGAGCGGCTGGGAAGTCAATCCAGCACCGGTACTGACGAACACCTGCTACAGCTTTGTGAATGCCAGGGAAGTGGTTCACGTCGCCAGCGTCCACCAGTACAACGCTGCCGAGAAAACCTTCAGAACTGTTCCGGGCTCTGGCGGACTTTCCAGCGAGCCTACCTCGCTCGAAGGCGTTTATGCCTGGGGCTGGGCACGTAACATCTGGGCGGATAGCTTAGCGTAGTAATGTATTTGCCGGCGCTACGCCGGACGTAGAAAAGGAGCTTATTCGTAAGCTCCTTTTTTATTGGGTGCAGCCAGCGTTAAGACGAAATTGCATTACGCGCATTGCGCGCCCGGCGGCGTTTACTAATAACAAAGAATGCTGCGGCCACAATCGGCGCGGCAATGGCAGCAGTAATCTCGGGATAAATTGGTAAGCCCGCTTCCTTACCGCCTTTGGCCACATAGAACAGGAGACCA
>CALRTW020000013.1:0-53071 GCA_943371165.1 Rhizobium sp. Q54 | reverse complement strand
ATCGAACCTCGTTACTACCCCTTTGGCGACTGGCGTTCCTTTTTCTTACAAAGACATGACCCCGGTCGCGATGCTGGCTTTAGATCAGTTCGTGCTCTGGACCAATGCCGATAAGCCATACAAAACGGCCAAAGAGTACATTGACGCGGTTAAAGCGGCTGGCCCCAATAAGTTCAAGATGGGCGGTACCGGTTCTAAGCAAGAAGACCAGATCATTACCGTAGCGCTTGAAAAAGCGACTGGCACCAAGTTCATCTACGTTCCCTTTAAGGGAGGCGGTGATGTGGCAGTTCAGCTCGTAGGTAACCACATTGACTCCAGCGTGAACAACCCAATCGAAGCGGTAGCCCAGTGGCGCGCCGGTAAACTGCGCGCCCAGTGCGTGTTTGACGATACCCGCATGCCGTACAAAGAGAAAATCACGGCTACTCAGTCTTGGAATGACGTTCCTACCTGTAAAGAAGTGGGCGTACCCACCGACTACGTGATGCTGCGCGGTATTTTCATGCCACCTGGCGTAACCCAAGATCAGGTCAATTACTACGTTGACCTCTTCAAAAAGGTAGTTGCCACCCCAGAATGGAAGAAGTTCATGGCCGACGGCGCCTTTAACCAAACCTTCATGAGTGGCAAAGAGTTTGATAAGTGGTTAGACGCCAACGCTGCATTGCATAGACAGTTGATGCAAGAAGCTGGATTTATTGCGAAGTAAGTTAGGATGAACAGGGCTCGCATATAAGCGCGCCCTGTTTTATTACTGTATTAACCCTTTTTTAGTGAGTAGAGCAATGTCGGAACACGCAAATAATTCAAAATCAGAGGCATCCATTGGCATGCGTGCCATGGAAATCATTACAGCCCTTTTATTTTTAGTGTTTGGTTTGGTGGTGATGGTTGGCAGCATTAAGTTGGGCGCATCCTGGGGCAGTGATGGTCCCGAGGCTGGTTATTTTCCGTTTTATATCAGCCTAATCATTTTGCTTTCCAGCTCAGTCACCCTCTATCAGGCCGCCATTGTTGACCGCAAGAAGGAAGACGAGCCTTTTGTAGAGAAAGAGCCATTTAGGCAAGTTCTGGCTGTTCTGTTGCCAGCATTTGTATTCGTACTCTTTATGCAGCTCATCGGCATTTATGTTTCTGCCGCTGTTTACATCGTTGTTTTCATGATGTGGTTAGGTAAGTACCCATTATGGAAATCCGCTGCAGTTGGTGTTGGTGTCAGCATCACTCTTTTCATGATGTTTGAGTACTGGTTTCAGGTTCCATTGCCACACGGCTCTTGGTTTAATCCGCTCGAATTCATCGGCGTCAAATAACAAAATTATTACAAAAGCTTAGAAAAAAAGGAGCTCCAGTTGGACGAAATTAACGCGCTATTTAGCGGCTTTGCCGTAGCGATGACCCCCTTTAATTTGATGTTGATGTTGGTTGGC
This sequence comes from Rhizobium sp. Q54, assembly GCA_943371165.1. Classification (GTDB taxonomy): domain Bacteria; phylum Pseudomonadota; class Gammaproteobacteria; order Burkholderiales; family Burkholderiaceae; genus Polynucleobacter. The sequence goes on along the minus strand of CALRTW020000013.1, from coordinate 51,638 downwards.
GTTGTTCTCGGCGTCATCATTGGTGTGTTGCCTGGATTGGGCGGCGCCAACGGCATTGCGATTTTGCTGCCATTAACGTTTACGATGGAACCTACCTCGGCCATCATCATGCTCTCCTGTATTTACTGGGGCGCTTTGTTTGGTGGAGCGATCACATCAATCCTATTTAACATTCCGGGTGAGCCGTGGTCAGTTGCAACGACCTTTGACGGTTACCCCATGGCGCGTAGCGGTAAAGCAGGTGAGGCCTTAACTGCCGCATTTACATCATCCTGTATTGGTGCTGTTTTTGCGATTGTGATGATCACCTTCTTGGCACCATTGGTAGCGAAGTTTGCGCTGCAGTTTGGTCCGCCTGAGTTCTTTGCTGTTTACCTCTTAACCTTCTGTAGTTTCGTGGGTATGAACAAAGGCTCGCCATTTAAAGTACTGTCCGCAATGATGCTTGGCTTTGCCTTGGCTTGCGTCGGTATGGATACGGTTACTGGCCAATTGCGCTTGACCTTCGGTAGTACTGAATTGATGCGCGGCTTTGACTTCTTGATCGCGGTTATTGGTCTCTTCGGTATCGGCGAAATTCTGCTCTCGATGGAAGAGGGTCTGAAGTTCTCTGGTGCAGCAGCGAAGATCAAGAGCACCATCGTTTGGCAGACTTGGAAGCAATTGCCTAAGTATTGGGCTACTTCCTTGCGCAGCTGCTTGATTGGTTGCTGGATGGGTATTACGCCAGGCGGCGCGACCCCAGCTTCCTTCATGGCATACGGTGTTGCTAAGCGCGTTTCTAAAAATCAGAGCAACTTCGGTAAGGGCGACATGGAGGGTATTGTTGCTCCTGAGACAGCAGCTCACGCTGCTGGAACAGCGGCATTATTACCAATGCTTTCGCTCGGTATTCCAGGTTCACCTACCGCGGCAGTATTGCTCGGTGGTTTGCTGATCTGGGGCTTACAGCCAGGTCCATTGCTCTTCGTTGAGAAGCCAGACTTCGTTTGGGGCTTGATCGCCAGTATGTACCTCGGTAACATTGCCGGTCTGTTCGTGGTCTTGACCTGCGTACCGCTGTTTGCATCGATTCTGCGGATTCCGTTCTCGATCATTGCACCAGTCATCATTGTGATTTGTGCGGTTGGTGCTTACACAGTACACAACGCCACCTTTGACGTTTGGTTAATGTTGGGCTTCGGTGTAGTCGGATATGTCTTTAAGAAACTCGATTACCCAATGGCTCCAATGGTCTTGGCTTTAGTTCTGGGTGACCGTGCAGAAGATTCCTTCCGCCAGTCGATGTTGATTTCACAAGGTAGCGTCGATGTATTCTTCTCGAACTACTTGGTGGGCGGCATCACCACCTTGGCTTTAGTCCTGCTGTTCTGGCCATTGATTGGCAAGTTCACCAGTAAGAAGGCCAAAGCAGCATAAGTCTGTCTTGTAGGACGCATGATCTAAATGGGGGCGCAAGCCCCCATTTGCATTACAGCCGAGACGAATCTCCTACTTACGCTTAAAATAAGCCCATGTCACGCATTACACATACATGGATTCATTGTCTTACTGCTGCCGCTGTACTGCTCGGCTCTATCGCCCCTATGGCAGCGCATGCGCGGCCGATCATTGCAGATGCCAATGACCTCAGGATGGCGATCTGCGCCCCCAGCGGTGAACAGATCGATTTGCGGGTTGATCTAGGACTACCCGATAGTCATCAAGCGCAAACCGGATGCGCATACTGCCTGATTCAAGATAGTTATGTGCCCAGTATTGCCCTCGATTTACAGTTTGCGGAGCCGGAGTCAGTTTCAACCGTCCGCTCAGCATTAAGCCTTATTTCATTACCCACTATTGCGTGGATGCAATTGCCCTCGCGGGCGCCCCCAATCCTTTCCTAAAGCAAGCGGGTAAGTGCGCTTACCCACGATCGTGAGTTGCAGAGAAGCCCCCTGGCTTATTCCGCTCATCCCTTTTTTATTTGCTAAACGGAAAAATCATGTTGAAACGTTTAATACAAACTCTGCTGATGGCTTGCATGTGGTCATTTGTAATGGCTTCGTATGCCGCTAACCTAGATCCGCTATTCGTTAGTCTTACCAGCGATGAACCCCATCGCGCCACGATGGCCCTGAACTTTAGTAAACACCACGCAGCAAATGGACACCCATTGAGCGTCTTTTTGAGCGATAAGGGGGTTTATCTTGGGGTGAAAGCCAGCAACACAACCCATCCCGAGCAGCAAAAATTGCTAGCAGAGATGATCGCAAACGGTAGCGCGGTGATTATGTGCCCACCTTGCTTGCGTCATTATGGTTTTACGGAGGCGGATCTATTGCCGGGTATCAAATTAGGGGGTGCTAAGGTTACTGGCGAAGCCTTATTTAAGCCAAATACAAAGACCTTGAGCTGGTAGTAGAGTATTGCCATGCGCGTTTGGCTTATGAAACGAAACTGTTCCTTTTCACCGAAGCAGGTGGGGTATTTCTATGCCTCGATTGTCTTTTTTTCGCTTCTGGTGGCAGGTTCGTTTTTGCTCATGGGTGTTTGGATGGTTCTGATTTTTACCTGCATCGAAATTACTGCCTTGACCATTGCTCTATATGTGTACAGTCGCCATGCCCTCGATTATGAAAAGATCACGATCGATGGCAAAAAAATGACGATTGAAAAAAGCTGGGGCGGTAAGGTGGAAAGAAAAGAACTCAATACCGTATGGGCTCGCGTGAGTCGAACTGATAAACATTTATATCGCTTAGTACTTCAACATGCCGATCAAGAAACGCCGATTGGTATTTTTGTAAACCGAGATGATCTCCCGCAATTTGAGCGGGAACTGAAGATGCATCTCCATTAAATTTATTCAAAGGAAATCATGAAAAAAACAGTATTCACATTACCCGCATTTATTGCCAGCACTGTATTGGCATGCGCGATTTCATCGACTGCTTATGCCCAAGATGCAAAAGTAGGCAGCATTGCTGTCAATGGAGCCTATACCCGCGCTACCGTCCCGGGCCAAGCGGCAGCGGGTGGCTTTATGAAAATTACGAGCAGCGGCGCTGCTGATCAATTAATCTCTGCAACTTCCACGGTCTCGGATGATGTGCAGTTGCACACCATGACTATGGATAACAATGTGATGCGCATGCGTGAGGTAAAACAAATTGAGGTGCCTGCCAATGGCGCTGTCGAACTCAAGCCAGGTGGTTTGCATATCATGTTTATGAACATCAAGGCACCCCTGAAGGCGGGTGAGTCTGTGCCGGTGAAGCTGAAGTTTGCCAAAGCAGGCGAAGTGGAAGTGAAGATGCCAGTCAATGCTCCTGGCGGTCATGGACACGGCCCTAAGCACTAAATACCTGCTGTATTGGGTTAAAAAAGGGCGCTGCGGCGCCCTTTTGTATTCGCCCTAGGGAGTAGAGCGCTTACTGTACTATTTCATTTCAAATCAAGAAATTACGAATGATTGCCGCTGCGTAAGGGGGTAATTAATAAACGTAAAGGAGACAGCATGTTTAAGCAAAAAAATGCGATTGGCGGCCTAGAGAAAACCGTCGAATCCTTTGAGACCATCATTGGAGCATCGACCGAAGTGCATGGCCGTATCCTGATTGATGAGAGTGTGCGCATTGATGGCAGCGTCATTGGGAACATTGAAGCGAGGCAAGGCAAATCCATTACGGTTGCCTTGGGCAAAACGGGAACCGTTCGCGGCGATATTCATGCGCACCGGGTTTTGATTGCCGGTACGGTAGAAGGTAATGTGTATGCCTCCGAAAAGGTGGAGCTTCACAATGGATCATCAGTTCGGGGTGATGTTGCCTATGGCCAGCTTGCAATGGAATATGGTGCGGTGCTGAATGGCGCGCTCAATGCAAACGCCAGCACAGATGAGCGCCCCTTGTTATCGGGTGACTCAGAAACAGTATTTCAGGATAGCTGGGACAAGATCAAAGGGCGCTAAGCCAAGCGCAGAGGAGCACTTACTTTTTAGATAGCTGGACGTTGCTGGAGATTAAGAACTGCATTGGGTTGACGTGCTTGCCATTGTGGGTGATTTCATAATGGAGGTGCGGTCCGGTAGACCTGCCTGTACTGCCCACTTCAGCAATAATTTGCCCACGCTTAACGACTTGACCCTGCCGAACGTGAATCTTTTTGGCGTGGGCGTATTTAGAAACGAAGCCATCGGAATGGCTAATCATCAGGTAGTTTCCGTAGGCGCCATCGTAGCCTAGGCTAGTAACAGTACCGTTACCAGAGGCAATAATTGGTGTTCCCGAGGGTGCTGAAAAATCAATCCCGGGGTGCTGTGCCAAGAGATTCGTAAATGGGTCTAGGCGCGTGCCATAGTTGCTGGAGAGGCCCAATTGATTCTGAATTGGCGACCCTGTTGGTAACTGGCTCAGCCACTCATACTGCTCTCTCCAGCTGTTCTCCAAACTTTTAATGCCTTGCTGAAGAGATGAGGTATTGCCGATGACGTGATCCAGCTCGTCCACCAGGCTTTTCTGCGGCGTTAGCTTAAATGCAATCGGTTGGTATGCGCCGCCCTTATTGCCGGCCTCTGGGGATAAGCGCTTCACTGGGGCCGGTGTTGCTAAGTCAGCAAAGCGATCCTTGAGGGCTTTCATCTCCACAATGCGCTCGGTCAATTGGGTCAACTGATTTTGTAGCTCGTGCAAGCGAGCGCGGTAGCTGGTTTCAATGGCATCCTTTTCTTGCACGGTAATCACACCGCCGATTTCCCTCGCAAGCTCAGGACTATATTGAATGGCAACCCGAAAGCCCAGCGAATGAATTCCGACTCCGAGCAAAATTAAAATGAACGACACTAACGCCGCCGCTTTGATCAGCGTGCGGGCGGTAATGTTGATCTTTTTAACCTGAGCGGTTGATCCGGAGATCCAAATCAGTTGCATAAATTAAATCTTCAAATCCAAGTCGGTTACCGCACCTTTGCTTGCGCTGCTCGCTGTACTGGCGTACTTAGCTAAGAGGCCACGGGTGTAGCGTGGTTTTGGCTGTTTCCAGGCTGCACGGCGTTTGGCAATCTCGTCATCCGCAACATTGAGCTGAATTAAGAGCTTATGCGCATCAATCGTGACTGAATCACCTTCATTGATTAATGCAATGGTGCCGCCTACATAGGCTTCAGGCGCAACGTGGCCGACAACCATGCCCCACGTGCCACCGGAGAAGCGGCCATCCGTGATTAGGCCAACGCTCTCGCCAAGACCCTGGCCGACGAGTGCCGATGTGGGGGAGAGCATTTCACGCATGCCGGGGCCGCCTTTGGGGCCTTCGTAGCGAATCACCACAATGTCGCCCGCCTTAATTTTGTTTGCCATGATGGCTTCCATTGCCAGGTCTTCCGAGTCAAAGACGCGTGCTGGACCAGTAATCGATGGGTTCTTGAGGCCGGTAATCTTGGCAACGCAGCCCTCAGGCGAAATGTTGCCTTTCAGAATGGCCAGATGGCCTTCGGCATACATCGGGTTATCTAAAGTGCGAATGACTTTTTGGTCTGCGCGGGGTACGGAAGGAACGTCTTTCAGAACCTCCGCAATGGTCTTGCCAGTGATGGTCATGCAATCGCCGTGCAGCAAACCGCCATCGAGCAAGATTTTCATGATCTGTGGAATGCCACCCGCTTGGTGTAAATCGGTTGCCAAGTAGGTGCCCGATGGTTTCATGTCGGCAATCACAGGAACGCGTTTGCGAATCCGCTCAAAATCATCAATCGTCCAATCAATATTAGCGGCGCTAGTAATGGCTAGGAAATGCAGCACCGCATTGGTGGAGCCGCCAACAGCCATGATGACGCTCACGGCATTCTCAATGGACTTTTTGGTAACAATATCGAGGGGACGTAAATTGTTTTTGATTGCCTCCACTACTGCGCGCGCTGAATCCGCAGCGCTGATCACTTTCTCTTCATCGACGTTGGACATGGTTGAGGAGTAGGGTAGGCTCATGCCCAGGGCTTCGAATGATGAGCTCATGGTGTTGGCGGTATACATTCCACCGCAGGAACCACTGCTTGGGCAAGCGTTCTGTTCGATGCCCTTAAAGTCTTCTTCACTTAAGCGGCCAGACGTAAACTCGCCCACTGCTTCAAAAGCCGACACAATATTGAGCTCTTTGCCCTTGTAATGACCTGGCTGAATGGTGCCGCCATAGACATAGATGCTAGGCACGTTCGTGCGCACCATGGCCATCATGCCGGCAGGCATATTCTTATCGCAGCCACCAATGACCACTACGCCGTCTTGCCATAAGCCGTTCACGCAGCACTCAATGCTATCTGCGATGACTTCGCGCGATACCAGGGAGTACTTCATGCCTTCGGTACCCATGCCAATGCCATCGGAGATGGTGGGGGTCCCAAAAACTTGGGCTTTCGCGCCAGCCGCTTCAAGCGCCTCAATGGCGGCGTCAGCGAGCTTCTGTAAGCCACTGTTGCAAGGGGTTACGGTCGAGTGGCCATTGGCCACGCCCACCATGGGTTTGGTGAAGTCGCCATCCTTGTATCCCATGGCGTAATACATCGAGCGGTTGGGTGCGCGTGCAACACCTTCGGTGACCATTCTTGAGCGTTCGTTAAGGCGTTTCATGCGGCTGACTCCATCTGTAATTGCGGAAAAACCTCTATTGTGCAATGAGCGGGTATCAAGTGATGCACCGGTAATGATGGGGAAATAGATTGCTGCACTGCAATACCAAAAAAGCGCAATAAAACCAGTAGCTTAGACTTCAAAAGTTAGCCATTCAGCTAATATCTAAAGTACAGCACTTCTATTACATTTGCTCTATTAGCAATTTAGGATGGATGCATGAATAAATCAGGGCACGTGTATTTGGTTGACGATGACGAGTCAATGCGGACCTCCTTGAGCAGAATGTTGCGCGAGTTGGGCTACAACGTCCATGATTTTGCTAGCGCTAAAGCGTTTATTGAGCATTCAGTTCCTATAGCGCCAGCGGTGATTTTGCTGGATATGCAAATGCCGGATATGACAGGACTTGATCTACAAGAAGAACTTGTTCGCATAGGCCGTAAGACACCGATCATTTTTGTAAGTGGTCAAAGTCACCCGCAGCAAATTGTCAAAAGCCTAAAAAAAGGGGCTCTGGATTTTTTATTCAAGCCGTTTAATTTAGAGGATCTACTCCATTCCGTTGCCGACGCCATTGCCTTTGATAGTCGGCAGCTCAAACGGGTTTCCAAGGACGTTGAGGTCAAGCGCTATTTCAGCACCCTGACTCCCCGTGAAAAAGAGGTTTGCCACCTGCTGGTCCAAGGCCTTTTGAATAAAGACATTGCTGTGCAGCTCGGCACGACCGATGCCACGATCAAGGTACATAAAGCACGCGTCATGGAAAAAATGCATGCAGACTCATTGCAAGGCTTAGTGAAGTCGTACTTGGAGGCGTCCCTAGACCAGGACCTGCCAACCCAACAGGCGCATTAGCCCTATGGCGACTTCAAATCATCACATTAATCGCTGAAAATAAACTTAATACTTTATTAACTTCAAGACATGGCCGGTAAACAGTCGACTCCCGAGATACGCGTTGCTGCATTTATTGCAGCACGTGAAAAATGTGCCCTGTCGGTCGAGGAGTTGGCACACCTAGCCTGCCTGTCTAAAAAACAAATTCAGCAAATTGAGAATGGTCAAAGCAGCACCTTTTACTCACCCACGGTGAAGTTCACTGCGGCAAAAAAAGTCGCTAAGTTAATTCAGTTGGACGAAAAAGACGCATTTGATTTTGGTCCGCAAGCGGAACTCCCCTTTGCTCAGGCCACCGATGTTATCGAGAGTCAGTTAACGAGCGCTGAGCAAGAGCCTTCACTGGATTTAAAAAAGGAAGCTCCTCAAATAGAAGTGGCGCAGACCAGCGAAGATGAGCCAAAAGAAATTAAGAAGAAAGCGGTCAGCAGAAAAACAAAAAGTGATGCAGAGTCTGCAGTAGTCAATCAGTCGGAAGCCAAGCCTAATTTAGTCGAGGCTTTAAAGCCAGAGCCTAGCAAGCGGTCGTATTCCGATGTGCGTGAACACAAGTCATCCGGAAAAAAATGGCTGTGGCTATTACCAGTAGGCGCACTTGCGTTGGCGCTAGTGCAGTTTCAACCCTTTTTAGCAGATCAACTGGATGCCTTGATGGGTAAACCAAAGCCAGTTGAGGTAGCCGCCTTAGCTGCAGCGCCGGCCGATGCTGCGCCTGCAACCCCTCCAGCTGAGCCAGTAAGTCCGGCTCCGGCTGCGACACCGCAAGTCGCTCCTGTAATTGCTTCAAGCCCTGCGGTAGCCGCTGTGGCCAATCCGGCCTGCCCATTGCCCGATGCGTCCATTGAAAACTACAAAGCACCCAGCGCAGGCAAGCCTGGCAATATGGTTTTCGTCAAAATGCTGACGCCACAAATCATCTGCGTGGAAGATGGGGATGGAAAAGTACAAACTAAAACGATGGAGCCTGGTCTTGGGCACTCGTTTTACGGTAAGCCGCCATTTAAGCTAATGACCTCTGGCCTGTCGTCTGCAGAGGTATTCTTTCAGGGCTTTCGAGTGCGGCCAAGTAATGCCGCCTCAAAAACCATACTGCTAGTGCAAGCAGACTAGCAGCGCCGAAGTAGTTGTCTTAGCGAAAGCCTAAACCGCATCCTCGTTGGCTTCACCGGTACGGATACGGATTGCCTGCTCAATCGGGCTGACAAAAATCTTGCCATCGCCAATCTTGCCGGTGCGCGCCGCTTTAGTAATGGCTTCGATTACGCTTTCAACGCGATCGCTAGCAACCACAACCTCGACTTTGACCTTGGGTAAAAAATCCACTACATACTCTGCTCCACGGTAGAGTTCGGTGTGGCCTTTTTGGCGACCAAAGCCTTTGACTTCAGTGACGGTCAGGCCGGTAACGCCGACTTCAGCAAGCGCTTCCCGCACTTCATCGAGTTTGAACGGCTTAATGATGGATGTTATTAATTTCATACGTTTCCCCTGTTGCAGTAATCATACCCAAAACCAATCGACTCGTCTAAGCAATCCAATACACCCAAAAACGCTGTATTAGGCTAAGAACCGAGAGGTAATGGGATAGCGCCAATCCCGACCAAATGCCCGGGTAGTCACACGGACCCCCGGTGGCGCCTGGCGCCGCTTGTATTCATTGAGTTTAATGAGGCGGGTTATCTTGCGTACGCTGGCTTCATCAAAGCCGCGCTCAATCAAGGATGCAATCGACTGGTTCTGCTCCATATATCCCTCAACGATGGCGTCCAGTAGCTCATAGGGCGGCAAGCTATCTTGATCGGTTTGGTCGGGGCGCAATTCGGCCGATGGTGCGCGCGTTAAGATCCGATCAGGAATGACCGGCGCTACGCTATTGCGATAGGCGCACAGCTTATAGACCAGGGTTTTGGGAATGTCTTTGATCACTGCAAAGCCGCCCGCCATGTCGCCGTAGAGCGTGCAATAGCCGACGGCCATTTCACTTTTGTTACCGGTGGTTAAAACCAGGCGACCGGTTTTATTCGACAGCGCCATCAAGAGGGTGCCGCGCACACGGGCTTGAATGTTCTCTTCAGTGGTATCTGGGGCAAGGCCAGCAAACTGACTGGCAAGTGCACCTTCCAAAGCAGCTACTGCGCTACCAATCGGAATTTCATCGTATTGCACGCCGAGATTGTTCGCTAAAGCGCGGGCATCCACCCACGATATTTCGGCAGTGTAGGGCGATTGCATCATCACTGCGCGTACCTGCTCGGCACCCAGGGCATCGACTGCAATGGCAAGCACCAAAGCAGAATCCACCCCGCCAGATAAACCGATGATGACGCCCGGAAATCCATTCTTGTGCACATAATCACGCACGCCCAGTACTAGGGCGGCATAGGCTTGTGACTCCATGCTTTGCGATGGGGCAATGACTCCGAGCTCAGGCTCCCCATCCTGATCAATCGCAACGAGACCAATGCCGCTTTCAAACTGCGGCATTGCTGTGGCTACCAAGCCCTTGGCATCGAGCGCAAAGGAACCGCCATCAAAGACCAGCTCATCTTGGCCGCCAACGGCGTTCACGTAAATAAAAGGCAGGCCAGTTGCGCCGATGACCGTGCGCAGGACCTCTAAGCGTAAATTTTCTTTGTGCAAGTGATAGGGCGAGGCATTAAGAGAAATCAATAGCTGCGCGCCAGCTGCTTTTGCTTGTGCAGCAGGACCGGCATGCCAAGCGTCCTCGCAAATGATCACGCCAATGGCGCAACCCTCAACGTCAAAAACACAGGGCGCACTGCCGGGAATGAAGTAACGCACTTCATCAAAGACTTCGTTATTGGGTAATTCGTGTTTGGCGTAGCTTGCAACACACTCCCCATCCCGCAACACGGATGCAGCATTGTGCAATCCTTGTGGGGTTTTAAGGGGGTGGCCAACCACCACCGCCAAGCCGGGGTAGGCCGCCAAAGCGCTGCGTAATTGATCTAGGGCATCTGCCGCTGCCTCAATAAAAGCAGGGCGCAGTAGCAAGTCTTCAGGGGGGTAGCCGGTGAGGGCTAGCTCCGGGGTGATGAGTAACTTTGCACCAGAGCGGTGGGCGACTGCAGCCGCATCACCAATTAACTTCGCATTGCCGCTCAAATCCCCCACTACGGGGTTGATTTGAGCCAGGGCAATGTGAAATGGGGTCAAGGCTTATGCCTTTTCCTTGTTATTGCGTTCAATTCCTTCAAGGATTTCTTTATGGGCATCGGCAACACCGCCCCAACCGCGAACCTTAACCCACTTGCCTTTTTCCAGGTCTTTGTAGTGCTCAAAAAAGTGCTTAATTTGATTGAGGGTCAAGGGGTTCAAGTCCTCTGGTTTTTGCCAGTGGGAATAAATCGGCAGAATGCGGTCTTCAGGCACAGCCAATAATTTGGCATCTTCGCCACCTTCGTCTTCCATCTGCAATACACCAATTGCGCGGCAGCTAATCACAACACCGGGAACGAGGGGGAAGGGAGTAATGACGAGTACATCCACCGGGTCGCCATCACCGGCAATGGTCTGCGGAATGTAACCGTAGTTGCATGGGTAATGCATGGCAGTGCCCATGAAGCGATCGACAAACAAGGCGCCGGATTCTTTATCGACTTCATACTTGATCGGATCTGCATTCATTGGAATCTCAATAATCACATTGAAATTTTCAGGAATTTTTTTACCGGGATTTACTAGATTAAGACTCATATGCACTCCAAACAATAATAAAAAAAGGGGGGGGTTGATTTCAGTTATGCCATTGCCTTGCGATAAATCGATGCACCAGCAAAAAAATGGCACGCTCGATGGAAGTTACTCCAGGGTTTCTAAATAGCGCTGCGCATCCAATGCAGCCATACAGCCCGTACCCGCACTGGTAATGGCTTGACGGTAAATGTGATCTTGCACATCGCCAGCCGCAAAGACACCTTGAATGTTGGTTGCCGTTGCGTTTCCAGCTAAGCCGGATTGCGTCTTGATGTAACCGCCTTCCATGTCCAGCTGACCGACAAACAATTCGGTATTGGGCTTGTGGCCAATCGCAATAAATGCGCCCATGACAGGAATGTCTTCTTTACTGCCGTCCTGTTTGGCAATGCGCACGCCGGTGACGCCTTTTTCATCGCCTAAGACTTCGTCTAAGGTGGCATTAAGTTTGAGCTCGACTTTGCCTTCGGCTACTTTAGCCATCAGGCGGTCATTCAAAATGGGCTCGGCACGGAATTTATCTCGGCGATGAATGACGGTGACCTTACGGGCAATGCCAGTGAGGTAGAGCGCTTCTTCAACGGCGGTGTTGCCACCACCAACCACGCACACATCTTGGTTGCGATAAAAGAAACCATCACAAGTAGCGCAGCCAGAAACGCCGCGACCCATAAAGGCCTCTTCGCTCGGTAAACCTAAGTATTGCGCCGATGCGCCGGTAGCAATGATTAAGGCATCGCAGGTGTAAGTGCCCGAATCGCCCACGAGGCGAATCGGTTTTTCAGAGAGGGCTGCGGTATGGATGTGATCGAAAATGATTTCAGTATTAAAGCGCTCTGCGTGCTTTAAAAAACGGTCCATCAGCTCGGGTCCTTGAACCCCATCTGGATCAGCCGGCCAGTTTTCTACATCGGTCGTAGTCATCAATTGACCGCCTTGGGCCATCCCCGTGATGAGGGTAGGTTGTAAATTGGCGCGGGCAGCATAGACTGCGGCGCTGTAGCCTGCTGGGCCAGAGCCCAGAATAAGGACTTTGCTGTGTTTTGGAGTAGTAGTCATACCCTAATTATAGGATTGCTTGATTACAATTAGGGAACATGGCTAAATCGACCCAATCCCCTAGTAAATCCACGCTACCACCCCAGGATGGCGGGCAGGGACGAATGCCCCGTCTTTTCTTAGAAATCCGTTGGTTTTTGACCTTAGGCTTATGCCTTGGCCTGATCGCGATTCTGGCGACCTATTCCAAGTCGGATCCAGCCTGGTCGCATGCCAGTTTTGAGGCGCCAAGCAATATCGGCGGTCGCTTTGGGGCGTGGACTGCTGACCTATTGCTTTATATTTTTGGGGTGTCTGCCTTTTGGTGGGTTGTGCTCTTTGGCCGCCGCGTGATCGCCGGTTGGCGTGAGTTGTGGAGCGTTCCATTGCCAGCCGACCCAGATGCCAAGCCCGATTCGATATTAGTGCGCTGGCTTGGTTTTGGATTAACCCTGTGCTCGAGCATGGGCCTTGAGTCGATTCGCTTGCACTCCTTAGCGATTCCCTTGCCAAGGCCCCCGGGCGGCATCTTAGGCGAGTTAATTGGCGATCCCTTGGTGATGGCACTCGGCTTTACTGGATCAACCCTATTGCTGTTGTTTGGCCTGTTTGCTGGCCTCTCCTTGTTTTTACGTTTCTCCTGGCTGAGCGTTGCCGAGCAGGTAGGTCGATCCCTCGAGATTGCCTATCGCCGCCTGCGCGAGCGCCGTGAACGGGTTGAGGATTTGAAGATCGGTGAGCAAGCGGCGGAAGAGCGTGAAGAGTTTGTTGAAGAAGTGCGTGGACGGGTTGAAATTGCCCCAGCCGTCCAGATTGTGCGAGCGCCCTTGCAGATTGCTAAGAGTGCGCGGGTTGAGCGCGAGAAACAGCAACCCTTGTTTGTGGATATTCCGGATTCTGAATTACCACCCCTCTCGTTATTGGACGAAGTGCCTGAAGCGAAGGAAACCATTTCTGCCGACATCTTGGAATTTACTTCACGCTTAATTGAGCGCAAGCTCGACGAATTCGGCGTTGAAGTCAAAGTGATTGCAGCCTACCCAGGCCCAGTCGTAACCCGTTACGAAATCGAACCAGCTATTGGTGTTAAAGGCAGTCAGATCGTCAATTTGTCGCGCGATCTATCGCGATCCTTGGGCTTAGTGAGCCTGCGTGTGGTGGAGACGATTCCCGGCAAAACCTGCATGGCTTTGGAGTTACCCAACCCGAGCCGCCAATCGGTCTATCTCTCCGAAATTCTGAGTTCGCAGGTGTACAACGACAACCACTCCTTGTTGACCTTAGCTTTAGGTAAAGACATTTCGGGTAGTCCAATGGTGGCCGATTTGGCTAAGATGCCGCATTGCCTGGTGGCAGGTACCACGGGCGCCGGTAAATCGGTTGGTATTAACGCCATGATTTTGTCGATTCTGTTTAAAGCCAAGCCCGATGAAGTGCGCTTGATCTTGATTGATCCCAAGATGTTAGAGATGGCGATGTACGACAAGATCCCGCATTTACTGTGCCCGGTTGTGACCGACATGAAGCAGGCCTACAACGCCCTCAATTGGGCAGTCAATGAGATGGAGCGTCGCTACAAACTCATGAGTAAGTTTGGCGTGCGTAATTTAGCGGGCTTTAATAAAAAGATTCTCGAAGCAGAAGAAAAAGGTGAAAAGCTCACCAATCCATTTAGCTTGACGCCAGATGATCCCGAGCCAATCTACAAAGCCCCGGTGATTGTGATTGTGATCGACGAGCTGGCTGACCTGATGATGGTCTCTGGCAAAAAGATCGAAGAACTCATTGCACGCATTGCACAAAAGGCGCGTGCAGCTGGCATCCATTTGGTGCTCGCGACACAGCGGCCTAGCGTGGACGTGATTACCGGTTTGATCAAAGCCAACGTGCCGACGCGGATTTCATTTCAGGTGAGCAGCAAAATTGACAGTCGTACCATCCTCGATCAGCAGGGTGCAGAGGCCTTACTGGGTATGGGTGACATGCTCTATATGGCGCCCGGCACCGGCCTTCCAGTAAGGGTGCACGGAGCCTTTGTCTCAGACGATGAAGTGCACCGCGTAGTGGAGTGGCTCAAAGAAAAAAGTGAAGCCAACTACATTGAGGGCGTTCTTGAGGGTGCAGACGAGTCCAATATCGACGTACTCAGTGGTGGTGGCAGCGGCGAAGCCGATCCACTCTACGATCAGGCAGTCGCGGTGGTTTTGGAGCACAAGCGTGCATCGATATCACTGGTACAGCGCCATTTGCGGATTGGCTACAACCGCGCAGCCCGTTTACTCGAGGATATGGAAAAAGCCGGCATGGTCTCCAAAATGAGCGGCAGCGGTAACCGCGAAATCCTTGTCCGCGGTTCTGAGTAAGTTCATTTATGACAATGCGTTTTTTAAGTAGCGCTTTTTGCGCTCTCCTGTTTTCAATCCCCAACCCTTCTTTTGCGCAAGATGCACAAAGCGGTGTTGAGCAATTGCGCCAGTTTGTGCGCAACTCAAAAACCGCCGAAGGGGAGTTTGTGCAACAGCAATTGCGCGCTCCAAAACCAAATGAGCCCCAAGATAAAGGCCTGAAAGTCATCCGCAAAACCGAAGGGCGTTTTATATTTCAGCGCCCTGGCCGCTTTGTGTGGGAAACCCAAAAGCCCTTTGAGCAGCGTTTGATTGCCGATGGCAAGCAGCTCATCATGTGGGATAAGGATTTAAATCAGGCGACCTTTCGGCCTGCCGGGCAGGTTTTAGCGTCCACCCCAGCTGCTATTTTGTTTGGCGAGGGATCGCTGGAACAACACTTTGATCTGGAAGAGGGCGCTGAACGTGCTGGTCTGCGCTGGGTCAATCTCAAGCCGAAAGCGAAGCTATCGGCTGGCAGTAATGACTTGCCCTATACCTCGATTGCCATTGGCATGAGTGCTAACTTGCCGCGGGCTTTAGAGCTGATGGATGGCCTGGGTAGCGTGGTACAGCTGAGCCTAACGCAAATCCAGCTCAATATCGCCTTGCCTGCAAGCACCTTTACCTTCACGCCGCCTGCTGGAGCCGAGGTCTTGCGCTTAAAATAATGATTCGCACAAAAGTAAAACACCATGATCGATCCCCAACTCCTTCGCAAAGATATCACTGCGGTAGCAGCGCGCTTAGCCACCCGTAAATTTATTCTGCCGGTTGAGCAATTTAATGCCTTAGAGGCAGAGCGCAAGCAATTGCAATCACGCACAGAAGAATTGCAAGCTAAACGCAACCAGCTCTCCAAAACCGTTGGCATGAAAAAAGCCAAAGGCGAGGATGCTGCTGCAGAAATGGCTGAGGCTGTCCAAGTCAATAGCGACATGGAGGCGGGCGCGAACCGCCTTTCCATTCTGCAAACTGAGATCGCTGATTTTGTGGCGGGCATTCCGAATCTTCCGGATGAGTCCGTACCCGTCGGCAAAGACGAAAAAGACAATCTCGAAATCAAGCAGTGGGGCGCTATTCCGACTTTTGCATTTGCAGTAAGAGACCACGTTGACTTGGGCGGGCCCCTGGGACTGGATTTTGAATCCGCCGCCAAGATCAGTGGCTCACGCTTTGTAGTGCTCAAAGGACAGCTTGCGAAGCTCCACCGCGCTTTAGCTCAATTTATGCTGGATGTACACACAGGGCAGCATGCCTACGAAGAGTTGTACGTTCCCTTTATGGTGAATGCCGCCTCGATGCGGGGCACCGGCCAGTTACCTAAGTTTGAAGAAGACCTATTTAAAGTCCCGCGCAAAATGGGTGAGGGCGAAGAGGGCACTGAAGAGCGCGTTGAAAATTTCTACTTGATTCCGACGGCGGAAGTGCCGGTCACGAATTTAGTACGTGACACCATTACTAATGCAGAAGCCTTGCCACTAAAGTACGTTGCCCACACCCCATGCTTTCGGTCAGAGGCCGGCAGTTACGGGCGCGATGTGCGCGGCATGATTCGCCAGCACCAGTTTGAAAAAGTCGAGCTCGTGCAAATCGCCAAACCCGATGAATCCATGCAATTACTGGAAGAGTTAACCCGGCACGCTGAAACCATTTTGGAGATGCTTGAGTTGCCATACCGCCGCGTATTGCTTTGTACTGGCGATATGGGCTTTGGCAGCACCAAAACCTACGACCTTGAAGTGTGGATTCCGTCGCAAAATGCCTATCGTGAAATCAGCTCTTGTTCCAATATGGGCGACTTTCAGGCCAGACGGATGCAGGCCCGTTACAAGGTCGGCAATAACAAACCTGAGTTACTGCATACCCTGAACGGTTCGGGTTTGGCCGTTGGCAGAACCGGCGTTGCCCTCCTTGAGAATTTCCAGCAAGAAGATGGCAGTATCCGCATCCCCAAGGCTTTGCAGCCTTATATGGGCGGCATCACCAGCCTAAAGCCCAAGGCTTAAATATCCCAACGCTATAATTGCAGTTCGGTTCGGAGAGGTGGCAGAGTGGTCGAATGTACCTGACTCGAAATCAGGCGTACTGTCAAAGGTACCGTGGGTTCGAATCCCACCCTCTCCGCCATTTTTAAAATATCTTTATAAATCAATAATTTATAGATATTTAAAAGGTATATTTTGTACTACAATTTTGTACTATAAATACACTCTATTGCTAATAATCCTTAGTTTCTAGCCCAAACACTGGTTTGCTGTCCAAACACTTATCCAGAAATCCCGTCTTGTTTATCTTAATGGGGGGGGTGGGGTAGTATTAATCGTTATAAGTAAATGTTGCCTTCAATGCATATAAAACAGTTTTTCAGATGAGAGAGTGAAGCGATGTCCAATATTCCAAAGAAGATTACAGAGCGTATCGGCGCTGGCATCAAAAAATATCAACCCCTTTTATTGGCTGCAAAATCAAGAGATGTCGGTGAAGCTGACACCGTCACCTTAATTAAGGACATGCTCTCTGAGATTTTTGGTTACGACAAGTATTCTGAAGTTACATCGGAGTTTGCAATTAGGGGGACTTTTTGTGACTTAGCTATAAAACTTGAAAATCGCCTAGAGCAGCTTATTGAAGCTAAAGCTATTGGGATAGATTTAAAAGAACAGCATGTAAAGCAGGCAATTGACTACGCAGCAAATCAGGGCTTAGATTGGGTCATTCTCACAAACGGAATAACTTGGTCTGTTTATAAAGTCATTTTTGAAAAGCCAATAGATAAAGAGCTTGTAGTTGAATTTAATATGGCTACTATTAATAGTAGGTCTAAAGACGATATTGAATCCCTCTATCTTCTTTGCAAAGAGGGCTGGATGAAGTCAGCATTGGGTGATTACCATACCCAGAAACAAGCTCTGTCCCGTTATTTTGTTGGAGCAATGCTCCAAACAGACCCCGTTTTAGATGTAATACGCAGAGAACTTCGTCGTGTATCGCCTGATGTCAAAATTGATACCGATGATATTAAGACCGTGCTTTTGAATGAGGTTATTAAAAGAGAAGTTCTTGAGGGCGATAAAGCAAAAGAGGCATCTAAAAAGATAGCTAAAGTTGCTGCAAAGAAATTAAAAGCAGCTAGTGCCACAGAAACAGCAACTGTCTCACCCAGCTCTATAGCCAATGTTTCTTAATCTAAATGTACTGCTTGGCAACTCCAATAAGTTTCATTCATTTATTTGGCTGTAATTAATGCGTTTTTTAGTTACCCCGATTCTTTTGTTAACTCTCATGACTGCTCCCCTCAGCATAGGAGCGGAGGAGATATTGTCGAAAAAAGAGGCTAAACAAACTTTTAGCCTTTCTTTTGCTGAATGGACAAATAATTTAAAAAAAGTAAGCATTACAGGCATTGGCAAGGTTGCTATTGCAGGAGAGTATGACTGGACGCTTCTAATGCCAAATGCAGGCGGAGTACTTAAAGTTACGCCATCATATTTACCGAGTAACCTTAATCGACCGCATAAAGTTTCAATTGGAGTCGAACAAGCGGCAGAAGATAGCGCTATAACAAGAAACTTATCAAACATTCAAATCAAGGACATGATTGCAAAGTGGAACTCAGAAATGCTTCCTGAGTTCACGGCGATGACAAACCTCGATTTAGTTGGAGAAAAAGCCCAATACAATTTCACCCTTTTTGAAGTTGGCGTTTATCCAGCAATGGATATGGCGGGTAAGATAACAAAGGGATGCTGGGAAGACTGCATCAAGCGATAAGTTATAGCCAAATATGAAAAAATTTTCACTAGCTTTAGCATCTTTTATTCTCATGTCGGCAGCAAATGCCGATGAAGTCAAATTTTCCTTTGAATGCGAAACCGTGGGTACAAAGATTACTGGCGAGAAAAAATCAAAAGTAAAGGAAACTTTCTCATATTCAGAGAAGAAAATGCAGGGGAAGACTGAAAAAGATTCGTGGAAAATTTTAGACGCTAAGTTTTTCTCGGATGGCAAAAAGTATGATGCTAAATTAACCTCATACGATGATAAGTACGCCCTTTATTCGTACGCAACTCAGGAGGGTAAGGGGTTTGATACAAAAGTTAATTCTTTCTTATTCTTCATCGATTTTAAGGCGCTCACACTAGATAGGGTTGTGGTCTCTTTCCCTCAGGGTGGGGAAGAGCGGGTTCGCGGCACTTGTAAGAAGGCTGCAATCTAAATGATTAAATTGAATTCTTTAAACGGTTGGCAACGTATATTCGTAGCTTTTATTGTCTTTATCTATATTCCTATTGCAGCTATCTTTATGTCTGATAAGCCATATGTAATCGGACTCACAGAAAAGCAATTTCTCGAACTTATACCTACAGACCTTTTATTAGAAATTAAGGCAGGCAAAGCCTTTTATATGGATAAGGACAATAAAAAACCTTGGGACGAGTACGTAGAGCCAAATAAATTTGTAATGATGGATTACGACTTTGCTTATTCATGGCGCTATACCTTAGCTATCGATAAAAATGTAGACCCGAACAAAGCGATAGCAATGGGTGAGCAGTTGGGCAAGGCTCTATATGACGACTACAGTACAAAGCTGCTCATGGCTAGAGCCAAAAATCTCGCTATGTTGATTGGGTTTGCGATTGCAATTTATGCTTTTGGCTGGACGCTAGGTTGGATATATCGAGGCTTTAGAAAAAATAAGGAATAACCATGGCTTTTGCAGTCTTCTTTGGCTTTGTTTTTTTTGGTCTCATTTACCTCTACGTTAAAACGCGAGAAACTTGGAATTGGAAAAAAATTGTTTTATGGTTTGCGGGTATCTTTACCGCTATGGTTGCGGCTTTTACAATTGCGATATTTGCAGACTCATTCAAATCGATTGTGCCTGAAAAATTTTCCACGATTTCAAGCAATGATGACATAACGCTCGGCGATAAACTTTCTGAAGTGGAATTCCGAAAAGGCAAGCTAATTAAAGGAGTAGATTCAAAAGATGCTAATGACATCATTTACAAGGTAAATGAAGGAACATCAATTTATGTAGATAAAGCTACTCAGACCGTGTCGGGAATTGTTGCCACTTGCGCGGATTACAAAAGCATTAAATTTAACGGTATTGGTTGTGGAGATTCGGGGGATTTAATACAGTCTAAATTTAAAGGCGACATAACAGTCTTATGTCCATCTACAGATGATTGGCGCGATAAAGACCCCGTTAGAGTCTATGATGTATCTAAATATGGTGTTCGCTACGCCCTTCAAAAAAATACAGTTGTTTTTATGTTTGTGTTCCCCAAGAGCTTTTGGACTGAGAACAAAACAAAGTGGATTGCATGTAAGTAGTTAAGGATTTATTCCAACGGAATATAAACTTACAAAAGTGATATGCTTTTAAGTAATGTAACTCAATTAAGACCCAAATGAAATATCTAGTAGCTACAAGCCTTTCAATAGCTGTTCTATCTGGATGCGCAGGAGGTCCTGTTGGCTGGGGCGGCACTCATGAAGTACTTCAGGCTAATGATAAGTTTGTTACTTATCGATATGACCCCCTAGTCGGCGGACGCTCCTCATCTGCTAATGCTGCAACAGCACATTGCGGGGGTTACGGAAAAACTGCTATACCAACCATGAGGGGAAATGAAGGAATAATCCAAATCCAAACTTATGAATGTAGGTCGCCACAAGGCAGTGCCACAGTTGCTGAAGCAAAAAGTCAAGAGCTGTCAAACAAAATGAAGTCTGGCTTTGAGGGAACAAGGCAGTGTACTAATGACTTAGTGAGTAGCCCAGCGGGTCAGCAAGTAACTAAATCTATCTTAGTCATGGCAGACGACCAGCCTAATAAATTTGATTTGTTTGGCTCTAAAGCTAAAGTTAATGAACAGCAAAAAAAGCTTTTAAGAGAGTTTCTTGGCGAACAAGCGAAATGTAGAAAGCAATTAGTTGATGCTGCAGCTGGCACTGCTTATGCAGTTCCCGTCGCCAAACGATATGCAGAATCTGATGCTTTATATGCAAGGTTATTAACAGGTCAAATTTCTATTGGCGAAGCTAACCTGTCAAGAGAGCAGTTAAGAATTCAAAGTAGTCAAGAAATGGCAGCAGTAGCCAAGTCGCTCGATGATTCATTCAGGCAGTCTCATAATTCAGAAATTGCCCAAGATGACGAGTCTCGAAGAAGGCTAGCGGAGGCTTACCGTGCAAATCAGCAGGCACAGCAACAGCAGCAAATCATCAATCAAAACCAGCAAATTATTAATAACCAAGTTATTCAAAACATGAAGCCTGTCCAGCCACGAGTACCTGTTCAAACAAATTGCTCACGCATGGGTGATTTTATAAACTGCACAACTTACTAAAAGTATGCAAGAGCCACTTGTAAAGGCAGCCCTGATAATTGCTGGGGCATTAATAATCTGCTCTTTGATTGTTATGTATCCGACCTATAGGTGCATGATGATTGCAGCAGATGGAGCTGGAAGTGAAATTATCTGCATCATTAAGCAAAATTAGATACGGATGACTTCCTAAATATTCTATTTATGGGTTGTATTGCTGGAGCAATAATCTCCTCAATACTTGCGCCATTCACTGGAATGGGGGTAGTTACTGCATCAGCTTCCTTTGTATGCGCATGGTTCTTGCATATTGCTTGGCGGTAAGTAGACTCAAAATAGCTTCTTATGAACCCCTCTATAGGGAGACGGTAGCGACTAAGTTATCTATGTAATTACTTATGCACAGATTAGAGATAGATAACTAAATACATATTCTATAAAGCTTCTATAGCGACAGTAGCGTCTAAGTTGGTATGTTGTTTAAAGACTCTAAGCATTACTTCTTCAGCAGTCTTTTGAGCAGATTCCTTAACCAAAATACAGTCATGGATAGGTAAAGCCACTATTCCTTTGCTATTTAGCTCCAAAAGAACATCAATCAATATCTCACTTTCTAGGAACATGAACTTCATTCCATGCTGTCCACCAAATAGATGGGCTATTGGTTTATGAAAAGAATAGATATCAGCAAGTAGATGTCGTTCTATATGTTCACGATAGGGGTAGAGTTTTTGAACCTTCTTAGGCACTGACCATTCATGTAATGAGGCTGAATTTAGCATCACATTAATGAGCTTTTTAGTGGCTTCTCTGGCTTTCTCCCAATTAGGAATAAGGTAGCCATCATCAAAGGCTATCTGTGCTTTAGCAAGGCTGTATGCAAGTCTGACAGCCATCTGACCATAATCAAGACTAACTACCCAATCGTCGTCAATGGTGATTTCTTTCTTATCTTCGGAGCTTAAATTTAACCAAAAACCACCATACAGTCGCCCGCCTTCTTCAAAGCTGCTGTTATTGAATATTCGCCTCAATTCAACACGAGAATCATCAATATCTTTACCCCCTTGATAGCAGATATCTGCAGCGCTCAAAAAGGCATTAATTTGCTCCATTTCATCTCTGTACTGCAAGGTTAGCTTCGTTTCGGGATATTTAATTAACTTCCCTTTTGCCTGTCCAAGAGCCTTTTCAGCCCTTAGTTCAATGATGTTTTTACTCTTCTCCAATGCAAGGTCTGCATAGGTTAGTTTGAGTTCATTTAAGCGAGTTTTGAGACGTTTTCCAGCCCAAAAGGTTGTCACCTCACCCGTCATCTGATTTCCCGTCTGAAGCTCTAAAAAAGCCATCTCAGGCGATGCTAGATTCTTGATATTTTGAGATAACGTATTGTTCAATATCCTTGATTCAGAGTCTTTACGGCTCAGGTGGCGGTTTGAAAGGCTTATAGCGATTCGCTTACCAGTGCCAGTTAGATGGCGATGGGCTGCCTCACAAATAATTGCTTCGATTTGCCTGTTAAATATTTCTAAATCCCTCTTTTTCCGAGACCTTTTTCTTAATTGGTCATGAGACTCATAACTTTGTAATTGATGGATAACATCAGCTACAACAGCTCTGGCAGAGGCTGATTTAGCTTGTCTAAGGGGGTTAAAGAATCGGTCTCTTTTATTCATTAAATATGTAGAAAATACCGTTAATTAAGATGCTATAGAGGGTGCTTTCCAGCCATACACATAGCTAGTATTTGACTGATTTAATAGCTTCCAGCTTCTTCTTTGCCGAAGTTCCACCAGAATATAGCCCGTAAGTCATAGTTTTCTTTTCATGCCCAACAATATCGGCAGCAACTCCCTCTGGGATTCCAGCATTCTCAAGCTGAGTTGCCACAGTATTTCTAAAGCAGTGAAAGACATGTCCCTTGCCAAAGCCTTGTGCAGTCTTCATATGACCAAAACGTTTGCCAATGGCATTACTTCGCTGCATGTACTTATTGAAGGTCAGACCCGATAGTAGGTATCCATCCCCAGTCTCTTCAATCAATTGTTTTATGAGTTTTGTAATAGATGGGTGAATGGGGACTTCTCGGTTTCCTGCCTCCGTTTTTGCATCCCTTATATTTAAGCAATTCACCCCATCAACCTTGATGACGTCCGAAACTTTAAGGCTACACAATTCCTCTATTCTCGCCCCTGTATAGGCTGCCAATTCAATCAATTGGGCTAGTTGAATATCACCTCTATCTGCAGCAGCTTTCATAAGCCTTTTAACTTCCGCAGTCTTGAAGGCAATCCTCTTAGTGCTTGTGGCGGTATTTTTCTTTGGTTGTTTGAAATCTAAATTCTCGAAGGGGTTGGGTTTATCTTGAGGTATTGCTTGCATACGCTTTAAATATTTGAAGTACTGTCTAACAAAGCCGTAATTCTTTTCTTTTGTCGCCTTGCCATTTGTATCTGTATCAATCATTTGATAAATCAAGGGAACGGAAATCATCTCTAGGGTAGGGAAGGCGTCTGCGACTCGCTTTATGGCGGTTTTAGCCATGTCTTTCGTCTTTTGCTCTACTTCCCATTGTTTTAAGAACTTATCCAAATAGAGTAGGGTAGGTGTAGCTCTTCCTAAGGCAACCTCATAAAAGGCTTGCTTTTGACTATCAGCCAATGAATCAGCCTGTGCGTCGATTGCATAGTCTTTATCACTCATCCCTGTATCGGGATTAACTTTTCCATCAGGATGGGGCAAAAATTCAGCTGCTAATGCTTGGGTGGCGCTAACGCTACCTCTTAGGGCGGCAAACTGGAGCTTCCAGTCGCCCACGAGCTTCATAGCCTTGAGTTCGGCAACTTTCTGGTCTGAGGTCTTTAGAGTTGCTTTAAGCTCTCTCTTGCCATTGAAATGAGGTCTAAGCTCTGCAGGGATGCCTAAGCGTGCATACCAGCAGTTACGTTGTAGTAAGATATGATTTGGCATAAGGAAGTATAGTTTTGTACTACACTTTTGTACTACGCATTAGGTAGAGAGTCAACAAATATAATGTTTATAAGGCTGATATGACTTTAAGCAGAGTATCCCACCCTCTCCGCCAACCATTACAGTAGTTGTTTAGTTCTGAGCCCCAATTAAAAATCTACATTATCCAGGGCTAGGGTGCTGAGGTGATCCGTATCGGCCCAGCGCTCGACTGACCAAGTTTCCCCATCGTAGGTAATCCAATTTAAGGATGTATTGGGCACTACCGCGACCCGCGCCTGATCCAACGCTTGTTTAGTGGCAATGCGGTACATCATGTCGAGGGTTCCGCCATGGCTCACGACCAAAATAGTTTGACCGGCATGTGCAGCCACTAGCATGGCCAAGGCGCGCTGCGCCCGCTCATGAAACTGGCCAATGTTTTCACCGCCACCTAAGTCATGCTGGATGTCCCGTGCCAGGTGTGCTTGCCATACTTCTGGTACTGCATGCGGGGCATCGTCTAAGCGCAGACCTTGCAAAACTCCAACATGGCGCTCTCGAAAGATGGGGTCGATGGTGATGCTCAGCTCTAGTGCATGCGATACCTGTTTGGCGGTATCGGCAGCGCGCTGCAAATCACTGGAGTAGAGGTGATCGAACGCATGGCCCGCACGCTGCAGTGATTGCGCTAAGCGCTGCGCTTGTACTTGTCCATGGCTATTGAGTGGGATATCAATGTGGCCCTGCATGCGGCGTTCGGCGTTCCAGTCGGTTTCACCATGGCGGGCAAAACAAATGCGGGTAATCGTACTCATGGCTTATTGCGTAACTGGCTTTACCGTCGTTTGTTTCGAGATTTCAATCGCGTCGAGATTAAATCCTTTTTGCTTTAAACGTTGCAACAGTGCATCGTAGGCTTTGGGCTCAACGGTTTGGGTGCGCGACAAAATCCACAGGTATTTGCGGCTAGGCTCACTGACAGCAGCAAGCTGGTATTGCGGATCCAAATCAATCACCCAGTAATTGCCCCACACAAAGGGTAGAACAGAAAGCCAGGCTGGCGCAAAGCGGACTTTTAATTTGGGTGAGTTTGCATCGCCCACTTGTTTGGCCTCGCCGAGTGCGTCAGTGATCGAACCATCTTCTTTTTGGCAGCGATTGAGAACTTGCAGCATGCCATTGGGCTGGACAACATACGTTGCGCTAGTGTTGGCAATGCAGCGCTTCTGAAACCAGTTTGGATATTTGGCTACTTCGTACCATGTGCCCATATATCGCGGCACATCCAGTGAGGCAATCGCTTCGAGTGGCGCAGGCGATGCCTCGCCCGATTGGGCCTGAGCAGAGGCCAGCGGGATCCATGCACTAAAACCGAAGCAAAGTGCAGCGATCAGGGATCGGCTAAGGAAGTGCGTGATGGTGTTCGTTGTGTTCATACCGATACTGTATACCTTTCAATACCACTCTTACCCAGCCGATTGCGCTATATTGGCATATAGGCACAAGGATATGCAAAGCAAGATGAGTCGACCATTAAAAATAGCACTGATTACGCTTGGCGCACTCATCGCTTCTTTGCTCATTGGGATTGCGTATCTGAGTACCTTGATTAGCCCTACTAAGTTAACGCAGATGCTTGTACTGGAGGTACGTGAAGCAACGGGGCGTGAGTTGGTGATTGCCGGACCAGTTAGTTTGGGCTTTTTGCCAAGGATCGCCGTATCGGCCGAGCAGGTAAGCCTCAGTAATGCGGCCTGGGCTAAGAGCCCACAAATGGCAAGCCTAGAAAAAGTAGCTTTAGAAATCAGTCTTTTGCCATTGCTAGGTGGCCGAATTGAAATAAGCAGCATTCAATTGGCGGGATTGACCCTGCATTTAGAAACCAATGCAAAGGGCGATGGTAATTGGCTGATGACGGGCCTTGCTTCGCCCAGTGGCGCAACAGTATCCTCCTCCATTGATGCTAATACTGCAGACCGTAATGCGGTGTTAATTGAGAACCTCAATTTAACTAATGGTCAGATTCATTACCGTCCGAGCGGCGCCGCCCTAAGTAGCTATGGGATTTCACGTTTATCGCTGCAAAAGCATGGCGCTGAGACAGCGATCAATGCGGACCTAACGCAGAGCACTCTTGCGATTGCGATTAAAGGCGAGATGACATCCATTCGAGAGGTCTTGCGCGCTATGGGGACAGAGGCAATTGACGTCAATTTCGATTTTGAAGTGGCGCTGGGTGGCAGGCCATCGCAACTCAAGGGAAAAGTGGCGCTCAATCCAGTCAAACCAACTCAGTTTGATCTTTCGTTTAAAGCAGGCGAGCTCGATTTGTCGGCTATACCCGCGTTCAACTCCCCTGCATCGTCCATCACATCGGCGCCTACAAAGCCGGCATCTGCACCATCCAGCGCAAATACAGCCGCTGCCAAGGTGCTCAATACCATCACGCCAACCAGCCAGGCCCCAGCTACTGCACGCGCTGCCGAACGTTTCTTTGGGGATGCGCCATTGCCGCTCGATTTCCTGCCCAATGGCAATGGCACGCTGAATGTGGATATTGCTCAGTTGGTTCTTCCCAGCAAAGTAGTGCTTAATAAAGTAGCCATGCTGGCGCGTCTAACCCCACAGCAGATCGATGTTCCCAAGGCGACCTTTCGGCTAGGCAATGGACAGTTTGATGGCTCTGCCCGCATTGGCAATTTGCAGGGTTCGCCCAACTGGGCATTCAAAGGTCAGGCTAGCGGCTTTACCTTAGAGCAATTGCTTGCCTCAACCAATTCCAAAGGAAAGGTGAGTGGCGGTGATATGCGCGTTGCATTTAATCTCACCAGTAGCGGTAAAAGCCCGCACCAAATTGCTTCGAGCTTAAATGGTCAAAGTCAGATCACGATTGGTAGCGCACGCCTTGCATCGAGCTTTATGAATCAAGGCGGTGATGTATTGATTAGCGTATTTGATGCAATTAATCCGATGCGCAAAAAGACTAATGAAACGACGCTTGAGTGCGCAGTAGCCTATTTACCAGTCAAGAGTGGACTGGTTACCGTTCGGGATTCCATCGGCATTGAAACCGACCGTTTAAATATTGTTTTGGCTGGGGCCGTTAATCTGGGCAGTGAGCAGATTAATTTGGCCTTTTACCCCAAAGAAAAATCAGGCCTCACGGCAGGCCTTGATTTGGCTAGCCTAGTGCGCTTACAGGGTAGCTTAGTAAAGCCCCAGGTTGGCATTAATAAAGAGGCGGCGGTGAATCAAGCGTTGAAACTGGGCCTTGGATTTTTAACGGGTGGTGCATCGATCGTTGCCCAGAATGCCGAAGGGATGATGAATAAACCCCATCCCTGCCGTACGGCCATGCAAAGCTGGGATCGTATTTAATGGCGCTCGTAACGCACTTCGGTTTTAAAAACGCTGGCACCAATAAAAAGGCTAAACACAGAGATAAAGATGCCGGCAAAGAAGGCGGTCCAAAAGCCGGAGATCGTAAAGCCACTCACCACGGTTGAGACCAGCATCAAGACCAATGCGTTAATGACTAGCAAGAAGAGGCCCATCGTTAAGGCCGTGAGTGGTAGTGTGAGCAAAATGAGGATGGGTTTCACAATCGCATTGGCAAAACCCAATACCAGGGCGGCAACAATGAGTGCGGCTGCACCATCAAACTGAATGCCATCAAAAATAAAGCTCGTCACCCACAGGGAGAGGGCGGTGAGACCCCATTGCGCAAAAAAGGGGAGGAGGTTTGGCATAGTGAGGCGCTTTCTGAATAAGGGTGCAATTGATCTTACCAGTCGAAGGCCCTTGAATTCAGCGTTAGCAGCATTAAAAAGCCAATTCCTTTAGTAAATTTGGCATTTTTAGGATGGGGTGTTTATACTGTGTTTTTATACAGTACTTTAATTAAGAGCCACCATGAATTCCCCCGTTTTAAGGCCGATGCAAGCTGTTTCTGAGTTGGGGCTGAGCCAAACCCCGGAGCGCTTTGCTTTTGATGCGCCACCTTCCGAGTTACGCCTACTAGTGCATGGTTTATCTGCTGGCTTTCCCTCGCCTGCCGGAGATTACGTCGAGGATGCGCTCGACCTGAATCAGTACTTAATTCAGAATAAGCCCGCCACCTTTTTGTTTACGGTGCGCGGCGATTCGATGATGGGCGCCAGCATTGAAGATGGCGATAAAGTGGTGGTGGACCGAGCACTCAAGCCTAAGCACCAGGACATCATCGTCGCCGTTGTTAATGGCGACTACACCATTAAGCGTTTATACAAATACCGCGGCACGATTGAGTTGCGCCCTGAAAACCCCAATTACCCAGTAATCACTTTTACGGATGGCGCTGAGTTGCAAGTCTGGGGTGTGGTGGTTGGTGTGGTGCGTAAATACATAAATAAAGCGGCGCCGCATGCCCAGCAGCGCCACGTCACCCATTCTTGATCATGGGGCAGCGATGGGGGTAGCACCGCGCGCAGCGCATTTTGCCTTAGTGGATGTCAATAATTTTTATGTTTCATGCGAGCGGGTATTTCAGCCGCGCCTAGAGCGCGTACCACTGGTGGTGTTATCCAATAACGACGGCTGTGCCGTAGCGCGCAGCAGCGAAGTGAAGGCATTGGGCGTGAAGATGGCCACGCCTTGGTTTTTGCTTAAGGACTTAGCGGCCCAGCATGGTATACAAGCGCTATCGTCAAACTACACCTTATACGGTGACATGAGTGAGCGTGTGGTCTCCATCTTGCGCGACTTTTCGCCGGACATGGAGGTCTATAGTATTGACGAAAGCTTCTTGCGCATCGACGCCGTTACCCATCTTTACCCGAGCTCCATTGCAATGGGCGAGATCATGCGCAGTCGCATTCGGCAATGGACTGGATTGCCGGTGTGCGTTGGCATGGGCGCTTCTAAAACTTTGGCTAAGTTAGCCAATCATCTGGCCAAAAAACATCCTGTATTCAATGGGGTGTGTGACCTGAATGCATTAACAAGCGCAGAGCTCAAGCATTGGCTATCGATCACGGAGGTCGGTGAGGTATGGGGGGTCGGCCGTCAACTCACCTTGCGTCTGCAGGCAATGGGGATTGAGACGGTATGGGATCTGCGCTGCACCTCGCCCAAAATGCTTCGAACTCACTTTGGTGTGGTGATGGAGCGTACATGCAGTGAGCTCAATGGTATTTCGTGTTTGGAGCTCGAGCAGGTGGTGCCAGCAAAGCAGCAAATTATTGCGTCACGTAGTTTTGGTAGGGCGGTGACCAGCCGAGCAGAGTTGGAGGAATCGGTAGCGACGCACATGGCGAGGGCCTGCGAAAAGTTGCGAACGCAATCGTCGGTAGCAGCAATGATTCAGGTATTTGTGCGGACCAATCGCTTTAAGCCAAGTGAGCCGCAATACAGTCCAAGCATTGCAATTGGACTAGTGGAGGCATGTGATGACACCTTGGTCTTAACCGATGCTGCACTGGCCGGTTTAGGGCGGATTTTTAAAGCCGGTTACCGCTATAAAAAAACCGGTGTCGTGCTCAGCGGTATTTCAGAAAAGGCGCAGCAGCAACACAGCTTATTTGATGACCATCGCTGGAATCACAAATCAGCTGAGTTAATGAAGGTAATGGACTCCCTCAATACCCGTTTTGGAAAAAAGACCGTGCATTCGGCGGCAATGGGTAATACCGTGGGCTGGGCCATGCGCTCTGAAAATCGCTCGCCCCACTACACCACCTGCTGGGATGAATTGCCGTTTGTCAGATAAGCCAGCGGGGTTTGCTAAGATTCAGGCTTATTTCCTGTCCTAGCCAATTTTTGACCCTCAATTTATGTCCATTCTCGCCATTGCTTTAGCCGTTTTATTGGGCCTGTATCTCTTAATCAAGGTCCTGGGCCGCCGCAGCGCCATCCGCCTGATGGTCGAAAATTATGGCTTAATCCCCGAAAAACTCGCCCCGTTGAGTGATCGTGAGATTAAGGAGCTCTTGGCTAAACTCCACCACATGGCGGAAAAAGGCCAATCGGTTGCCCTAGAAACGGCTACGCGGCCTTATCGCTAGGCGATATCCCTAGAAACACGCAGTTTCCCGATGACCAGTATCATTGTGGGTTATTGCTTACATTATTAAGGAGATAGCATGCCTGGCTTGCTTCCAAACGTTGATCCCGATGGGTTGTTGGAGTTTTCAGTGGTCTATACCGACCGCTCGCTCAACCACATGTCCGAAGAGTTCAAAAAAGTCATGGTGGATATCTCTAGCGTACTCAAAGACGCCTATCAGGCTAGTTCGGCGATTGTCGTCCCTGGTAGTGGTACGTTTGGCATGGAAGCAGTGGCACGTCAATTTGCAAACCAAGAAAAGATCTTGGTATTACGCAACGGCTGGTTTAGCTACCGCTGGACACAAATTTTCGATATGGCTAACATCACCCAAGACGTTCATGTGATCAAGGGCAAGCAAGTCGAAAACGCGACTCAGGCACCCTATGCGCCAGCCCCGATTGAAGAAGTAGTGGCCTATATTAAAAAAGAGAAGCCAGCCGTCGTCTTTGCCCCCCACGTTGAAACTTCAGCCGGCATTATTTTGCCAGCAGATTACCTCCGTGCAGTGGGTGATGCAGTGGAGTCTGTTGGCGGCTTATTTGTGCTCGATTGCATTGCGTCTGGCGCAATGTGGGTCGATATGAAGGCGTGCAAGGTAGACGTTGTAATCAGCGCCCCACAAAAAGGCTGGAGCAGTTCGCCATGCTGCGCCTTAATTGGCCTGAGTGCACGTGCACGCACCAAGATTGACAGCACACAGAGCACTAGCTTTTCAACGGATCTGAAAAAGTGGTTGCAGATCATGGAAACCTATGAAAACGGCGGTCACGTGTATCACACCACAATGCCAACCGACGCTTTGAAAATTTTACGTAACGTGATGCAAGAAACCCAAGCCTTGGGCTTTGATCACTTACGCAATCAGCAAATCGAGCTGGGTAAAAAAGTACGCGCGATGTTGGTTAAGCGCGGTTACCCTTCAGTAGCTGCTCCTGGATTCGAGGCAGCTGGTGTAGTGGTGAGTTATACCGAAGATCCAGATATTCAGACGGGTAAGAAGTTCATTGCTTTGGGCTTACAAACCGCTGCCGGCGTGCCATTGCAGTGCGATGAGCGCCCAGACTTCAGAACCTTCCGCATCGGCTTGTTTGGCTTGGAGAAGTTGACGCACGTGGATCGTACTGTGGCTCATCTGGAAAAAGCCATGGACCAGATTCAGTCGGTGGCCGCAGTAGCAGCCTAATTGCAGTTTAGTAGTGGGGCGGTATTTCGTCGCGTAAGTCTCTAGCGTCGTTGCCGCCACCCAGCCCTTCCGAGCCGCTCGCGCTCATCTGCTCCTTGAGCGATTTCATTTCTCGGTATAAAAATTCAATTTGCTGCTGTTGTTTGTAGATCGTTTGATTGAGATTCTCAATCAAGTCCTCAGCAAAGCTGAGCTTCACTTCTAAAGTAGTAATGCGTTCTTCGCTTGACATGGCATTGCCTCCTAATTGGTTTGCGATGGCATTACTACAAAGCGGCCATCTTCCATTTCGGCTTGGGGCCGAATCCAAAAATCATGGGTTTGCAGGGACTCATAGACATACGCAGGCGATAGATCGGCCTCGATATTGGCTAAGCAAACCACCCGATAAAGACCGCCAGTCTTCACATGCTTCAGTTGGGTATTGGGTGCAAAGCGTCCATCGGATGCTTGTGCCATACGGGGTTTTTGTGTCATTAAATGCTTTCAGTTGATTGCTAAGAAAAGTGCCGCACACACTCGTAATTCTGGCTAATCTCGACGCTATGGCGCTTGGCAATGGAGCGCAACTCCAGTACACGCAAATCCTTACTCAATAATAAAGCCGGGCGGAGGCTGTAGGCCATATTGATAAAGACTTGATCGTCTAGATCGCGGCAAGTGAAGGGGGCGGGCTCAATCGCAGTATTTTCCAGCAGTCGAGTAGCACTCTCCCATGCCTGCAGAATACTATCTTGCTCTTCTCGGCTTAGCTTAAAGGCCGGACGCTGAATTACATCGATCAGTTCTAGCATGGATGCTTCGCTTCGCACTACATCGACCTGCTTGGCATCGAGCGCCACCCGAATGGGCTCAGTACTAGGGTCTTTAAACACCAGTAGATCCAAAATGACATTCGTATCAAGAACTAGACGGGGTTTCATATCAATCAACACAGTATTCGCGTTTAAGGATGAGTACTTTAGCTAGCAGGTGCTTTCCAGATCTCCGGAACCACGGTAACTTGACCTTGGTCTGCAGAGACGAGCATCTCACCATCTTGAATATTGATGTGAATAATCATGCTGCGCTCCACCAGTGCAATTAAGGCTTTTGATTGCTCCTCGGGTATCGCGACAATGGTCAAGTTGCGCGCACGCTCTAGCTTATTTTTGATGCCATCCCACCACAATTTACTGGTATTGCCGGCATAGCAATAGACTGCTACTTGATCCGATCGACCGCAGGCTTTCAGAATGCGCCGCTCATCAGGCTGACCAATATCAATCCATAGATTGATGGCGCCGGTGAGGTCTTTCACCCAAATATCAGGCTCATCGGTATCACTGAGTCCTTTAGTAAAAACCAACTGCTCTTGTGCATTGAGGGCAAAGGCAATGATGCGAATCATCATGCGCTCATCGGTCTCAGAGGGATGCTTTGCGATCGTTAAGGGGTGGCTAGCATAGTAGTAGCGATCCCCATCGGAGATGTGGAGCTCTGCTTTATGAATGGTTGCGCGCAATGCCATGAATAAATTCCTAAATTGATCCGCTGTTTGCCCTGATTGGCCGCAGAAAACAGACCATCATAATCCCCTTGGGGTATTACCGCGCGGGAGTACCTAGAACCAGCCGCATACGCTGATGAGGAATGCCCACCTCGTCAAAGATGGCACCATCCAGTTTAAATTGCAGTTTGGCATAAAAAGGAACCGCACTTTGCTGAGCATGGAGCTCAAATACGCTTGCACCTTGCATCATGCCGGCACGAATCGCCTCACCAAGTAGGGCCGTTCCAATGCCTTGGCCACGAAAGTCTTTCAATACTGCCATGCGCCCAATCTTAGCTTTGCTAGGATCCTGCTCATCCAGATAGATTCGTGCGGTAGCAACGCATTGACCGTCGACGAAGGCCAGTGCATGCTCGGCAATGGGGTCGTAGTCATCGATTTCCAATTCGGCTGGAATGCCTTGCTCTTCGACAAATACAGCATAGCGAATAGCATATGCCGCATCGCGGGCTTCTAACCAAGGCTGGGTTTCAATCGTAATCATGATTCACATCATTAAATGATGGCTAATGGACTAGCGTGCGTCGGCGCTGGAAATAGGGCATCCAATTGGGACAAGGTAGCAGCATTCAGTTGGATTTGACCCGCCTGCCAGTTTTCTTCAATGCGAGCGAAGTGGGTAGATTTGGGTATGGCTATGGCATGCGGGTGGCGCAAAATCCATGCCAGCGCCAGCTGGGCAGAAGTAAAGCCATGCTCAGCCGCTAGTAGAGATAAGCCGGGGTGCTGCGCGAGATTGCCGGTGCCGAGTGGCGAGTACGCCATGAGTGCGATGTTTAGAGTATTCATGGTAGGCAGTAAATCAAATTCAATGCCACGCTCATTCAGGGCGTAATACACCTGATTACTTTGGCATTGATACGGGGAGCCTACATTCGCTTCGGCTTTGCGCCAGGAATTCACCGCCTTTGGATCAAAATTACTCACACCAAAACGGCGGATCAGCCCACGCTCTTGCAGCGTTAAAAATCCCTCAATGGTGCTCTCAAAAGAATGGCTGCCTTGCCAGTGCAATAGATAGTGATCCAGATAGTCACATTGCATGCGTCGTAAACTCGCTTCGCAGGCTTTAATCGTGCCTCCTTTGTTGGCATGGTGCGGCAACACTTTGGAGACCAAGGTAACTTCCTCACGGCAATTGGAGGCAAAGGAGCCAAGCGCCTTACCGACGAGCGATTCTGCCACTCCGTCGGCATACATTTCTGCGGTATCGATGAGGCGATATCCAACCTCAAGGGCATGCGCAATGGCGGCGCATTCTGCCTTGGCTTGACTGGGGTCTTCGCCCATTTGCCATGTGCCTAGGCCAATGCGAGACTGAAACAGGGGTGTGGATTGCATGGCGTCTAATATAACCAAAAAAACAGTAGCCGTAGCAGATGATTACTTACAATCCAAGACTGTGTATCGTATAGCCCTATGATCCGAATTACCGAGCTACGCCTGGCGATTGACCATGCCCCAGAAGCGCTGGAGGCAGCAATTGTGCGTTTTCTTAAAATTGCCCCAAAAGACATGATTTCCTTTGAGGTATTTAAGCGCAGCTATGACGCACGCAAAAATGTAGCCCTTGCTTTTATCTATACCGTCGATGTTTCAGTCAAAGACGAGGCGCAGTTATTAACTCGCTTTGCTGGCGACGTTCATGTCCGACCATCGCCCGATACGCGCTATCACTTTGTAGCGAAAGCACCTCAAAAAATAGAGCAGCGGCCAGTCGTCATTGGCTTTGGCCCCTGCGGTATTTTTGCAGCGCTATTGCTTGCGCAAATGGGCTTTAAGCCGATTGTTTTAGAGCGCGGTAAAGCAGTGCGGGAGCGTACCCAAGATACCTGGGGCTTGTGGCGCAAGAGCACCCTCAATCCCGAGTCCAATGTGCAATTTGGCGAAGGTGGTGCCGGCACTTTTTCGGACGGAAAATTATGGAGTCAAGTGAAGGACCCGAAATTTTACGGACGCAAGGTATTGCATGAGTTTGTTAAAGCGGGCGCCCCTGAAGAAATTTTGTACGTTGCTAAGCCCCACATCGGCACTTTTCGCTTAGTGGGCGTGGTTGAAAAAATGCGCCAAGAGATTATTGCTCTGGGCGGTGAGATTCGCTTCTCCCAAAAAGTCACCGGTTTTGAAATCGAGGATCAGGCGATACGCGGCCTTGTAATGGAAGGTGGTGAGCGCCTTGCTGCCAGTCAAGTGATTTTGGCCTTGGGGCACAGTGCGCGTGACACCTTTCAGGCGCTACACGATGCTGGTGTGTATTTAGAGGCAAAGCCATTTTCAATTGGATTTCGGATTGAACATCCGCAGTCGATGATCGATCGGGCGCGCCTAGGGCCGCATGCGGGCAACCCCTTGATTGGGGCGGCCGATTACAAATTAGTACACCATGCCAAAAATGGGCGCTCGGTCTATAGCTTTTGCATGTGCCCGGGCGGCACCGTGGTGGCTGCTACTTCGGAGCCGAACCGCGTGGTTACCAATGGCATGAGCCAATACTCGCGCAATGAGCGCAATGCGAATGCCGGTATTGTGGTGGGAATTAGCCCAGAAGATTATCCGGGCGGCCCGATGGCTGGCATTGAGTTTCAGCGCGCCATTGAATCCAAGGCATTTGAGCTCGGCGGTAAAAATTACGAAGCACCCGGTCAATTGGTTGGGGATTTTTTAGCGCAGAAGCCATCGACCAACTTTGGCAGTGTGTTGCCATCGTATAAGCCAGGCGTGCATTTAACGGATCTCGCCAGCAGCTTACCCGACTATGCGATTGAGGCAATTCGTGAGGCGATTCCTGCATTTGAAAAACAGATCCCAGGCTTTTCCATGAACGATGCCGTATTGACTGGGGTTGAGACGCGCACCTCATCGCCATTGCGGATCACGCGTGGTGCCAATTATCAAAGTATGAATATCAAAGGGCTTTACCCTGCGGGCGAGGGCGCAGGCTATGCTGGCGGCATTATGTCCGCCGGAATTGATGGCATCAAAGTCGCCGAGGCGCTGGCATTGGAGTATTTGGCCAAGCACCCTCAGTAAGAAATGGTGCAAACAGGGCGTTTATCGACCTGGGTTTTCAGAACAGACGATAATGCGGCATGGCTTTAATCGTACTTACAGATGCAAAACTGGCTTTTGGCCACGTAGACTTATTAGCTAATACTGCTTTTTCACTTGAATCCGGTGAACGCGTTGGCTTAATTGGTCGCAATGGCACCGGCAAATCATCCCTGCTTAAAATTCTGGCTAGCATGGAAAAGCTGGATGACGGCTTGTTGCAATATCAACAAGGTTTACGTATTGCGTATGTGCCCCAGGAGCCAATCTTTGAAGCGACTGAAACCGTATTCGATGCAGTCTCGAAGGGCGTATCCCAAGCGAAGTCCCTGCGGGAGGAATATGAGGCTCTCAGCGTAGGAGATTGGGATGACGCCTCCCATCAGCGTCTCGATGAGTTGCAATCGGCCCTTGAGGCAGTCAGCGGCTGGAATTGGGAGCAGCGCGTACACGAAACCCTAGATCGTTTGCACTTGCAAGCGGATATGAAAATCACGGCGCTATCGGGCGGTACCAAAAAGCGCGTCGCCTTAGCGCAAGCTTTGGTTGCGGTTCCAGACGTGCTGTTGCTCGATGAGCCAACCAATCACTTAGACCTCGACTCTATTGCATGGCTAGAAGAATTACTGCGGGAGTATCAAGGCTCGGTAGTCTTAATTACCCACGACCGTGCATTCTTGGATGCGGTTTGTACCCAAATCGTCGAGTTGGATCGCGGCATTCTGCGCGGCTATCCTGGTAATTTTTCAGCATACGAGGTCTTAAAAGACCAAGAACTCAATGCCGAATCCTTAGCTAATGCAAGAGCAGACAAACTGTTAGCGCAAGAAGAGGTTTGGATTCGGAAAGGGGTTGAGGCAAGGCGTACGCGCAGCGTTGGCCGGATTGCCCGTTTGGAAAAACTACGCGCTAGTCGAGCGCAGCGCCGCGACGAAATGGGTCAGGTGAAGTTAGCCGTCTCTGCAGGCGATCGCAGCGGCAAGATTGTGGCGGACTTGCAAAGCGTATCAAAATCCTATGATCGCCCAATCGTTCAAGACTTTACGGCCACCATCTTGCGTGGTGATAAGGTTGGCCTACTTGGGCCCAATGGTGCTGGCAAGACAACTTTGTTAAAACTGATTCTCGGCGCCATTGCCCCAGACTCCGGAACAGCGGTGATGGGTACGCGGATCGAGGTTGCTTACTTTGATCAAATGCGCGAAGGACTCGATCTCAATGCGTCGCTCGAAGATTACATTAGCCCCGGAAGCGAATGGATTGAAATCAATGGCAATCGCAAGCACGTCAAGAGTTACTTAAGTGATTTCTTATTTGCGCCGGAGCGTACCAATTCACCAGTAAGTACTTTGTCAGGCGGTGAGCGTAATCGCCTGTTGCTTGCCCGCCTATTTGCACGGCCAGCGAACGTCTTGGTACTCGATGAACCTACTAATGACTTGGATATCGACACCCTCGATCTCTTGGAGCAATTGCTTCAGGACTATAAGGGCACGGTCTTTTTAGTTAGCCACGACCGTTACTTTTTAGACAATGTGGTGACCAGCATTATTGCCAATGAAGGCGATGGATTTTGGCGCGAATACGAAGGTGGCTATGAAGACTGGAAAATTCAGAAGGCACGTTCCGATAAAATTCGCTCAGAAAACGGTAGCCTGAAAACGGAGCCTGCTGCAAAAGTAAGCATTAAGCCAGCAGAAAAAGATAGTAAGGAAGCAAAGCCAGTAGCCGCTAAGGCTGGCGTTCAAAAACTCAATGGCAAAGAGCGCCAAGAGTTAGAGGCATTGCCCTTGCAGATTGAGGTGCTCGAGGCGGAGCAGGCGGAGATTGGCTTGGCAATGAGCAACCCCGATTTATACAAAAATGAACCTGAATTGGCTGCAAGCATGCAAGCCCGCTTAACTGAAGTGACGAATCAGGTCGATGCCATGCTACAGCGCTGGGAATTGCTCCTAAGCCGTTCCGAGTCCTAAGCCCAGAATTGCTTATTCTTTGCTTAGAGCGGTATTACTAGCATGAGCGAGATGGAGTTGGCTGCGAAGCTGATCAAGCTCTTCTAGCAAATTCAGGGCCAATGCCACACCTGGTAGATTGAGTTCCAAGTCGTGCATGAGGCGCGCAGCCGTTTTGGCTCGCTGCAGGGAGTTTCCACTAAAGCGCCAATCTTCTGGTGATGCGCCGGCTGGACTTAAAACGCCTTCGGAGACCCAGGCCATGATCATATCTTGTGGCGTACACGTGGCTTCGGCTAGCTCGACGATGGTCATATGCACATCATGTTCAACTATGCTGCCTTCAATCCAAGTAATGTGGGTTTGTGTCATGCCATTTATCCCTTTCAATGACTTCTAGGCTTGAAATCAAATGCACCTTGCAGTGTGCGATAGGCTTCTTTTTGTGCCTCAGTTTCTGCTTTAGGTAAAACAATGTTGGGTACAACATAGAGATCACCAGGTTCTTTGCTGGGGATGCCTTTGCCTTTGAGGCGCATCTTGCGTCCAGTAGCAGTGCCAGCTGGAATAGTGAGCTCAAGCAAGGCACCGGTTGGCATCGGCACATTGACGGTAGCGCCTAGGGCCGCCTCCCATGGGCTTAGTGGTAAATCGAAAAATACATCCTTGCCGTCGACTCGGTAGGTTGGATCGGGATTAATGCCGATCTCTAAATACAGATCGCCTGCGGGCCCACCACCAAAACCAGGACCGGCCTGGCCTGCGAGGCGTAAATTCTGGCCCGCACGAATGCCCTGCGGAATGCTGACATCCAGCTTACGTTCTTGCATAAACAATTGACCCTGCGCATCGTAGGCCGGCATGCTTAAACCAATGGTGCGTTTGGCTCCCTGATACGCATCAATTAAATCGATCATGATCTTGGCGTGTTGATCCTGGCCTTTAGCGGATCGAGTCTGCGATTGTCTTCCCGCTTGGGCGCGAGCGCCTCGGCCAAAGAGGGATTCAAAAAAATCACTTTGGTCGCCGCTAAACTCGCCATCTGCAAAGCCGCCACTATTCCAATCGGGTGGAGGGTTAAAGTCTTGCCCACTCTTCCAATTACTGCCCATTTGATCGTAGGCTGCGCGCTTCTCGGCGTCTTTTAATACCGCAAATGCTTCGCCTACTTCTTTGAAGCGCTCCTCCGCACCCGATTCTTTGCTGACATCGGGGTGGTACTTGCGCGCAAGCTTGCGATAAGCTTGTTTAATCTCATCCGGGCTTGCAGTGCGAGCAACGCCGAGCGTTTCGTAATAGTCTTTGAATTTCATCAGGCGAAAGCAACTCCTGTGGTGGTGTAGATTGGTACTTCAATCTATTTTACCGATCTTTATAGCGCCTGAATAAAGAAAAAGGCCGGTTAACGTTCCAGCCTTTTGGATCAACTCATGATGCCAATTTGCCAGGGCACAAATTCGTAGTCGCCCAATCCCAGCAGCTCACTCTTCGATGGCTTGCCAGAGGCGGTGTCCAAGAAGAGCTCAAAAATACGTTGCCCCATTTCTTGTACGGATACGGTGCCATCTAAAATCTCACCGCAATTGATATCCATGTCTTCCGTTAATCGTGAGTACATCGGCGTATTGGTCGCTAATTTGATGCAGGGCGCTGGCTTACTACCAAACATTGAGCCACGGCCCGTAGTAAAGGCAATTAAATTGGCGCCACCCGCGATCTGACCGGTGGCAGACACAGGATCAAAACCTGGCGTATCCATAAAGACGAAGCCTTTGGTGGTTACTGGTTCGGCATAGCGGTAAACCTCCATCAGAGGACCTGTGCCACCTTTCATGGAAGAGCCTAAGGATTTCTCAAAAATATTGGCAAGGCCGCCAACCTGATTGCCTGGACTTACTTGACCATTAATTTGGACATCACGGCCAACCGAGTATTCATCTTTCCACCAACGAATGCGCTGGATTAGTTTTTCACCAATTTCCTTGGTCGCCGCGCGCCGGGTGAGTGTGTGCTCAACGCCATAAATCTCTGGGGTTTCCGAGAGAATGCCGGTACCTCCATGCCGTGCAAGGATATCAATTGCCGCGCCGAGTGCTGGATTGGCGGTAATCGATGAAAAGCCGTCGGAGCCTCCGCATTGCAGACCCACGCATAAGTGGCTTGCCGAGACGGTTTCACGTTTTACTTTGTTCGCATTGGGTAGCAGCGCCTTCACCGCCTCAATCCCAGCTTCAATGGTTTTGCGGGTACCACCACTTTCTTGCATGATGAAGGTATGCAAGGTTGAGCCTTCCTTGAGGTCCTCCTGCTCCATTAAGCCTTTGAGCTGATTGCGCTCACAACCCAGTCCAATCACCAAAGCAGCCGCAAGGTTAGGGTGCTTGGCGTAACCCGCCATAGTACGGCGCAGCAATTGCATTGGCTCGCCAGTCATCTCCATGCCACAACCAATCGAGTGACTAAAGGCAACAACACCATCCACATTGGGATACTCGGCTAAACGCTCGGGCGTAAACCATTCTGCAATCTTATTGACTACTGTTGCTGAGCAATTGACCGTCGACAAAATGCCAATGAAATTACGCGTACCCACTTTGCCATTGGCACGCACATAGCCCTGAAAGGTGGCGCGTTCGGATTCTGGTAATAGAAGGGTGGGTTTAAATTCGCTAGCGTAGGCGTAGTCCCGATCAAATTCTTTAAAGTCGGTATTGTGGCCGTGCACCATGGTGCCAGGCTCAATATCCACATTCGCAAAGCCAACCGTAACGTTGTACTTCAGTATGGGTTCGCCTTTCTTGATTGATCGTGCTGCAATTTTGTAGCCCGCCGGTACTTGACTACGGCTAGTGAAATGCTCGCTTGGGACCTCAGTCCCAATGCCCACATCGACTCGTGCTACGACGACGTTGTCATTAGGGTGCAAACGAATAACAGGGCCAATGAGGCGCTTTTCAGAAATTTCAATCATGGAGTAAATGGGTTCAATAAATAGAGGTTAAATAAGTGCGGATAATTATTCAGCAGTAGCCCCTGATTTTTTCACAATCGGCGCCCATTTTGTTACTTCAGCTTTAATATAAGCGCCCAGCTGCTCTGGCGTGCTCGTTTGCACATCAAACCCCCGGCTTGCGAGTTGGGTTTTTGTTTCTGGATTATTCAGTATTGTGCTCATCTGGGTATTTAGGCGTTTAATAATTGCATTGGGTGTACCTGCGGGAGCAACCAGTGCGTAAACGAGCTCCACCTCAAAATTAGGTAATGTTTCCGCAATTGCAGGAACTTCCGGCGCGTTAGGTGAGCGCTTCAGGCTAGTAACTCCAATTGGAGTGAGTTTGCCCGATTTAACGTAGGGAAGTGCTGCAGGCGTTCCAATCATCGCAGTCTGAATTTGTCCGCCCAAAACATCGGTTAAAGCTGGCGCTGCCCCCTTATAAGGTACGTGGGTAATGTCTGTACCTGCTTGCACGTTAAATAGCTCGCCACCGAGATGGAGTGGGGTGCCTGTGCCTGAAGAGCCAAAGTTGACTTTGCCTGGATTAGCCTTGGCATAGGCAATTAACTCACTGGCATTTTTAACTGGAACTGAGGGATTGGCTACCAGCATAAGGGAAGAGGATGCTACGAGGGTAATCGGAGCAAAGTCCTTAACGGTGTTGTAACTCAATTTTTTATACAAGGTTTCGTTAATTGCCTGCGTTCCTACCATCATTAAAAAAATCGTATAACCATCTGGTTTGGAGCGCGCAACAAATTCTGCGGCTAGGTTGGTGCCTGCGCCTGGTTTGTTATCAATAATGACCGGTTGTCCTAAATCTTCTCCTAATTTTTGACTAAAGGCCCTTGCTAGAACATCGGATGGACCTCCGGCAGCAAATGGCACAATGAGGCGAATGGGTTGATTAGGGTAGGGCTGTGCTTGCACCTGAAGCGATGACGCAGCTAAGGCAATTGCAATGACTTGAATAATTTTTAGCATATGATCTCCTTACTGTTTTTATGAAATTGATAACACGATAAAACCTAAATAGAAGCAATGAACATTAAATCCGCTACGCTTTTTCCGCTCTCGATACCGCTCCGAGCGCCGATGAAAATGTCGGGGGAAACGGTTACGCATGCCAACACCTTGCTGTTGCGCCTGATCGATAATGAGGGCAGGGAGGGTTGGGGAGAAACGTCTGCAGCACCCCTAATGACGGGCGAGACGCTTGGTAGTGTCTTGGCTAACACCGCATACCTTCTGCATGCAGTGAAAGAACTGTCATGGGAAGACCCTTGCGCGATTGGCGCTATCCAGTCCCGTTTTTTATACGCCAATAGTTCGGCGAAGTCCTGTGTTGAATTGGCTCTATTGGATCTCTTTGCGCAAGCCAAAGGTGAGCCAGTATGGTCTTTGTTACGCAAGGCGCATCGCATCGAGTCCTTGGCCAAACCAGATCCCTTACCAGTTCTGCGGATGCTGGGAGGCTCTTTGGAAACGGAGATTGCCGATGCGCGAGCCCTGCGAGACCAGGGATATCGGCATTGGAAAATCAAAGTAGGCGTATATGACCTGAATTCAGACCTGGAGCGGGTCGCCGCAATTTGCGCTGCTCTAGAGGGCGATACGATATCGGCTGATGCCA
Source organism: Rhizobium sp. Q54 (assembly GCA_943371165.1). Classification (GTDB taxonomy): domain Bacteria; phylum Pseudomonadota; class Gammaproteobacteria; order Burkholderiales; family Burkholderiaceae; genus Polynucleobacter. The sequence continues at coordinate 9,250 of CALRTW020000013.1, read as the reverse complement.
ATGGCGCTTTCACTTTAGAGCAGGCAATCGCGTTTTGTCGATCTGATCTGGCCTCGCGGCTTTCTTTTGTCGAGCAGCCGATTGCAGCCGACCATTCCATTGCTGACTTTTTAAGCCTAAAGACGGCATCCCCACTGCCGATTTGCTTGGATGAATCCATCCATGGCATCGATACCATCCAAGTATGCGCAGACAAAGGGGTGATGGATGGGGCCAGCTTAAAGCTCATCAAGCTAGGCGGCATGCTCCCAGGCATGCAGGCTGCAATCGAATTAGAAAAACGCGGCCTTAACTTAAATCTGGCGTGCAAAGTTGCCGAAACCTCGTTGTCAGCAGCAGCAACGGCCAGCATTGGTTTTGCAATGAATGGTGCGCCATGGGGCCTTAGTATGTCGAATGCGTATCTAGAGTACGACATTTGTGATGCGCCCCTAACTGCTACCGAGGGAAGATTGAAAGTCGAGCAACTCAATTCCGTTGGAATTGGTGTTGTTCCCAATCTTGCCCTAGTAAAAAAGACAGTTTCTAGCGAGTGGGACATTATTGAATGTTGAGAACTTCAAACGCAGCCTTAAGGCGGCGCGAGTAAAGGGCGTTCATTGCCTTGCTTTCTTCTGGACTCCATTTACGAAATCCTTCCCCCGCCTTGATGCCGGTTTTGCCTTCTGCCATCAGCTTCGCTAAGCTGGGAGGAATGGCATCGATATTCGAGAGCGAAGGATAAATTTCCTTAGCGGCATTGGCCATGCCGTCCCATCCAGAAATTTCCTTTTGGGTCATTGGGCCAACCGCTGCATAGCGAAAGCCAAAGCTGTAGCGCACCGCATCGTCCACATCATCTGGCGTTGCGATTCCCGCATCCACTAAAGCAAGGGCTTCCCGCATGAGTGCGTGCTGAATTCGGTTCGCTAAAAATCCGGGGATATCGCGCTTCACGAGCACTGGTTTTTTATGAATCGATTTATAGAGTGTGCATACCTGCTCTGCAAGTGCAGGATCCGTTTTTTCGCCCATCACAATCTCAACCAAAGGAACAATGTCCGCCGGCATAAAGTAATGCGCTCCCATCATACGAGCTGCTGTAGGGAGGCCCTCGGCAATCTTACTAATAGGGAAACCGGAGCTATTGCTACCGATGGGAACGGATTTCGGGACTTTTTTATCCAGCGCAGCAAAAATGGTTTTTTTCAGTACTAAATTTTCTGAAACGGTCTCAATCACCCAAAGGCAGTTTGTCCATTCGCTCCATTCATCAAAAACGCCGCATTGCTGCAATTGCTTCAATGCCTCTGGGCTTGATGCGCGGACAGCATCCTTGCTACTGATGGCGATGGCTAGTCCCAGCGCCTTATCTAAACAAGCATTTGCTTTTTCAGTGGAGCGCCCAAGTAGGGTGACGGGTAATCCTTCCGCAATAAACCCTGCAGCTATGCCTGCGGCCATAGTGCCCGTGCCAATAACAACAATCCGATCCATTGGTTTTCCGTTTATTAAAATTGTTCGTACAAGTAAATTATTAATTTAGTAAAATAGTACACCTCGAATCACTCTGGCACCATAAAATTATGATTTAATATGGCAAATACCGTGTTTTGAGCAAAACATTACCGGCAGAACCAATTTAGAATTAACGCTAACTTATCCGTATAACTTTAGGAGATATCCAGAATGCATAACCCATTTCAGCCGGTAGAGAAGATTAAGGCAGAGGTATTTATGTCCATGCCTGCAAAGTTCAGAAAAAAATCGCGAACAGGCTGGTCTGATCCAAACCGTCAAAATGCGGAGGTCGAATGCTTTTTAGAAGGACCTTCATTTGATCGTGAGGGAAATTTATGGTTTGTGGATATACCGTTCGGGCGTATTTTTAAGATTACGCCAAAAGGGGATTGGGAATTAGTTACTCAATATGACGGCTGGCCTAATGGCTTGAAGTTTCATAAAGATGGCCGCGCCTTCATTTGCGATTACAAATGTGGCCTTTTAGAGCTCGATACAAAAACCGGCAAGATTCAAACGGTTTTAGGTTCGATGTACAGCGAAAATTTCAAAGGCCTCAATGATTTGCATTTTGCCTCCAATGGCGACTTGTACTTTACTGATCAGGGCCAAACCGGGATTGCCGATCCAACCGGTCGCGTCTTTAGATTGCGCGCCAATGGACAGCTCGACCGTTTGGTATTAAACATTCCAAGTCCCAATGGTATTACCCTCAACACCCAAGAAAAGCATGTGTTTGTTGCAGCAACCCGCTCTCAACAAATATGGCGCTTGCCGCTGATGGCCGATGGCTCTGTTTCTAAAACGGGGGTTGCCATTCAGTTGACTGGCGGCGTTGCTGGCCCGGACGGAATTGAAATGGATTCGGAGAATGGCCTGTTGGTTTGCCATCTTGGTATCGGCATTTGGCGTTTTGATAACAATATGCTGCCGACCCACTTGATTTATTCGGACAACCCACACCACCATCATTTAGCTAACCTATGCTTTGGCGGAGACGGCAAAGATCTGTACATTACCGAATCTTTGTCTGGCGACATCCTCAAAGCCCGCCTGCCAATAGCAGGTAAAAAAATGTTTGGCTTATCTTAATTTGACTACTAGCGCCCCTCTGTACCAGACACTTGCGAATACGCTTTCTGAGCGTATTCGTGAGGGCTATTGGGCGGTTGGCTCGAGCCTTCCATCGGAGAGCCAGCTTTGCGAATTGTTTAAGGCCAGTAGGCACACATTGCGACATGCGCTCAGTAATTTGGAGCGTGATGGCTTAATTCTAAGGCAGCAGGGCGCTGCTACCCAGGTCATTTCAAGGTTATCGCCGCGGCGTTTTACGCAATCGTTTAATTCCCCCGCTGACATTCTGCGTTATCCCCGTGATACCTATCGGGTGAATGTAATAGAAGAGTTTATCGAGTGCGACGATGCGTTGGCAAAAGTCTTAGATGCACCGATTGGATCATCGTGGTATCACATCGGCGGCGTTCGAAAAAACCAAGATTCAAATCAAGCTATTGCGTGGACTGATATTTATATCCTGCCCCAGTTTGCTGATGTCACTACCGATCCTGAGCATTCGCAGTTAATGGTTTTTGAGCAAATTGAGCGCCGCTTTGCACTCAAGATTGATCGCGCCGAAGTGGATGTCTATGCAGCACGGGCAGATCAAAAGTACGCTGATGCATTGAATATTGATATTGGCTCAGCTTGTTTAGTTATTACAAGGCGCTATTTTGATGCCAGTGGAAAGTTATTTGAGGCGACCGTTACTTATCACCCTGAAGGTAGATACATTTACAGCATGGAGTTGCGTAATACCCCTGCAAACCAATAAAGTACCATGACCAATCTCAGTCATTTACCAATTCACGAAGCCACGCAATTTATTGCAGACGTTTTTATTTCGCTTGCTGTTCCGCCAGCAGATGCGAAGACTGTGGCCCATCTAATGGTGCAGTCTGACCTCGCTGGAGCGGATGGACATGGCATTTTTAGGCTGCCGGCGTATGTGAAGCGGATTAAGGCGGGCGGGATTAATCTACGTCCGCATATTCGGGTGGAACGCGAGCGTGGTGGTACTGCACTAATCAATGGTGACAATGGACTTGGGCATCTGGTGATGAATCAGGCCGTTGAGTTAGCAACAAAAAAATCCCGTGAGCACGGGGTATGTTGGATAGGTAGCCACCATGGAAACCATTCTGGTGCTGCCTCGGTCTATGTTCGCATGTTAGCTGAGCGCGGACTAGTGGGTATCTACATGGCAGTTGGCAATGCAAACCACATGGCTCCTTGGGGTGGCACTGATTTATTGCTTTCTACGAATCCGATTGCAATTGCAGTCCCGGCCCAAAAAGGCCAGCCGATTGTTTTGTTAGATATGGCTACTACGGTTGCAGCTTATGGCAAGGTCAAGCTTGCGGCACAGCGTGGCGAGTCTATTCCCGAAGGCTGGATGATTGATCGTTCTGGTAAGCCAATATTGGATCCTGCGCGAGCAGGGGAGGGGTCCTTGTTGCCGATTGGAGACTACAAAGGCTATGGTTTGGCCTTGATGATTAGTCTCCTTGCTGGAACCTTAAATGGGGCAGCGGTTGGCAAAGAAACAATTGACTTTAATGCTTGCCATGATGGCGTTACGAACACGGGTCAGGCTTTGATTGCAGTGGATCCAGATGCATTTGGTGAGCGCACCCTGTTCGTTGAGCGGGTATCTACCGTTGTGCGGGATATTCAAGAATCCAATACCTTGCCCGGAGTTGATCGCATTCGTATTCCTGGGGAGGGTGCTGATGCATCCATCTCATCACGTCAGCGAGAGGGTATCCCCATTTCAAATGAGTTACTTAAAGCATTAAATGCATGTGCAGTTGAATGTGGAGTTTCTGTTTTAACCATCTAAATCAAGCGTTATAAAAATTATATATAGGGAGATAAAAATGGCTTTAAGATCACGGTTTATTTCTAAGCTCGTTGCCGCGACAATGGCGATGAGCGCGGTTGCAACCACCGCAATGGCGTCAGTCTATCCAGATAAGCCAATCAAAATGATGATTGGCTATGCCCCAGGTAGCTCAACGGATATTGTGGGCCGCATGATTGCAAACGATTTGAGTATTGCGCTCAAGCAACCGATCGTCGTCGAGAATAGGGGTGGGGCAGCCGGCAATATTGCTGCGGATGCGGTTGCCAAAAGTGCTCCAGATGGCTACACCATTTTGTTTGCACAAAACGGGCTAGCTATTAGTGTAGCTACAAATCCAAAACTACCCTTTAATGGCAGTAAAGACCTCATACCCGTTGTCGGGGTTGCTGCTACACCCCATATTTTGATTGTTAATCCGAATTCACCAGCAAAATCAGTTGCTGATTTAATAGCAATGCTGAAAGCGAAGCCTGGACAGCTCAGTTTTGCTTCATCGGGTATTGGTAATTCCGACCATATGGCCGGTGAGCTATTTTTATCGCTGACTGGATTGCAAGCTATCCACGTTCCATACAAAGGAGGTTCGCCGGCAGCAACGGATGTGGTTGGTGGGCAAATTGATTTTTACTTTGCGGGTATGCCGGTTGGCTTACCCCTTTACAAAGGCGATAGGGTAAGGGCTTTAGCGGTTACCAGCAAGCAACGTTTTCCTGGGGCGCCTGAGCTCCCAACCATCGCCGAATCTGGCGTAGTTGGCTATGAACATACCCTCTGGCAAGGTATTTTTGCTCCTGCCAGCACCCCTCGGGCGATTATTAATCAATTGAGTGCCTCCACTTTAAAAATAATGGAGTCCCCCGAGCTCAAAGAGCGTTTTGTGAAAGCGGGCGTACAAATTGCCCCACTGAATCAAGCTCAATTTAGCGAGCTGTATTTTGCAGACATTGATCGCTGGAAAAAAGTGATTGAAAAGACGAAGATTAAATTCGATTAAATCACCAGACGTAGTGGGGATAAAAAAGGGGTGCTGATGCACCCCCTTTTTTTATGCGGTAATAACCGATTCGCTTAGGTTGCTTAAAAAAATAAAACAGGTTTATTAAAAAGAATATGATTAGTCTGTTAATGACAATCACATTGGCTTCGAATGAGTAGCGTAAAAGAAGACGTAAAAGATACTTGGCTCGGCCTGTGTGAGGCTGCACAGGATAAGTGGGGTAATTTTGTTCAGTTTCTGCGTGAAACGTGGCCAGTCCTATTGCTATTGTTTGCTGGATTAATGTTAGTGTGGTGGCTGGCAGATCCACCACCGCCTAAGCGGATTTTGATGGCAACCGGCGCCGAGGGCGGTTCCTACCAGATGCTGGCTAAAAAATACGTCGATTATTTTGCAAAAAAAGGCGTCACCCTAGAGCTCGTTTCTTCTCGCGGTGCTCAAGAAAACATAGCGCGATTGAGCGATCGAAAAGATCCGGTACAGGCTGCCTTTGTCCAGGCCGGGATTCATAACCCCACTGGTATTGCCGGGATTATATCGCTCGGAAGCGTTGCCTATGAGCCGCTTTGGTTCTTTTACCGAGGACCGGCACTGGATGCTTCTGATTTTCATTTTCAGGGGGATCGCTTCAAGAAGCTCTTGAGCATGAAGACTTCGATTGGGGAGGTCGGCAGCGGAACGCATAGTCAAGCACTGCACATTCTGGAGGCGGCCGGTTTAGAACAATACATCCCTAAAATTCTGACATTACCATCGGCGGATGGAGTCAATGCTTTATTGCGCGGTGAGATTGATGTCCTTTTTTTAGCAGATCAGCTCGAGTCACCCAATATTCAAAAATTATTAAATAGTCCTGGGCTGAATTTAATTGGGTTTAATCGTGCCGAAGCCTTTTCCCGCATACTGCCTTACCTCGAAATTCTGACGGTACCCACGGCAAGCTTTAGTTTGATTCGTGATTTCCCGCCGCAGACTATTCAATTGTTGTCCACCACTACACAGTTACTGGTTGACGATCGGATGCATCCCGCCCTACAGTATTTATTCTTAGAGGCTGCCGAAGCGATCAATGGTAAGCAATCCTTCTTTGCTAAACGCGGAGAGTTCCCTAAGTTCAATCGTTCAGCATTTCCAGAGAGCGCCGTCGCTGCTCGATTTGAAAAGAGTGGCGTTCCGCCAATCATGAACTACTTGCCATTCTGGGTGGCTGAATTTATTCATCGGATGTTTATCTTGGCCGTTCCATTTTTGGCATTTGCCTATCCCATCGTTTCTAGCTTGCCGAATTACCGGAGCAAACGCGTACAGACTCGGATTAATAAAATGTATGGCGCCCTATGGGCTTTTGAGCAAGAGTTGGCAGCGAATTTTGATGCAAACCAATGCGATGCATACATTAGTAGGATCAATCAAATGGAAGCCGATGCGCTCAGCATAAAGGTGCCAAAAAAGATGGCCAGCGACTATTACAGCTTACGCAGCAGCATGGACTATGTCCGCAATTGCCTGATCCGCGGTGAACGTCCTTACCTCGCTACTGCAAGAGCCTCATCATCCACCAAGACCGATGTACAGTTGTAGAGTGCTACTTTTTATCGCTCCATAGTGCGCCACCACTGGCCCAATTCTCTTTGGTGACATCGGTCAAGATGATATCAACTGATTCTGCTGAACAGTTCAGGGTTTCGCAGGTTACGCGCGTAACCGCTTCAACGAATTGACGCTTTTGTTCATGGGTACGACCAGCAAACATCTGAACGTTAATTGTGGGCATGGTATTTTCCTTTCAGGTATAAATTTGGTTTCATTTACTGCTTGTAGCTAGGGTCAATTCGGTCGAGTTTGCGCAGTAAAGCCGGCCACTCTAGCGCACCTTCTTCTGCGCCGAAAGCGTGCAGATCAGCCGCTGCCTTGGCAACGATTTCGGGCTCGGGCGTGATTAGATTGGGGCTACTTAACGCCGCCACTTGAATTTCACAGGCTTTAATTAGGGTGGCCATCACCACATACGCTTCCGCGATCGTACGGCCCACCGTGAGCGTGCCATGGTTGCGCAGTAGCATGGCAGGGTGACTACCCAGGTTAGCAACTAAACGCACTCCTTCGGATTCGGTCAGCGCCAACCCTTCATAATCATGGTAGCCGAGGTGCCCCATAAAACGCATGGCGTGCTGCGACAAAGGCAGAAGTCCATCGCGCTGAGCGGAGACGGCGATGCCGGCGGTGTTATGCAAATGCATCACGCACTGGGCATCGGCACGCGCCCGGTGGATGGCACCATGAATAGCAAAGCCGGTCGGGTTCACTCGGCCAGCTTGATTGGGAAGCAATTCGCCTTGCACATTAACTTTCAGCAAGCTGGATGCGGTGATTTCGTCAAACTGCATACCAAATGGGTTAATCAGATAGTGCTCTGGCTCCCCCGGAATGGCTGCTGAAATGTGGGTATAAATCAGATCATCCCACTGATTCAGTGCGCACAAGCGGTAGCATGCCGCTAAGTGCACACGGGTGACCCATTCAGGGCTATCGGAGGGGTGGGGTGACATAGGGGCCATTCAATTTCGGATGAATTCCTATTCTATAGGCAGGCCTCAATTTACCGCTCCAGGGCCCATTTTGGCCAATATTTAGCGGTATCATTTAACAATTAACAAGACCATGAACGGGATGTGCGCAACATGAAACCCTACGATCACCCCTTACGGCAGGTGCTGCACGAAGAAGTGCATTCTAGGCCGCCCGTTGCGCAGTGGCCAAAAGAACGTATTTTGTCCCAGGCATTCTTATTGGATGCCGAGTCACGTCAGTTGCAGATCGATTGGATTGAGCGCCTCTCTAAAGCCTTTCAAAGCAAGGGTAATGCCAGTCAAGATCACTTCTTTCGATCAATCGAGTTATCTGCTGCTCCTGAGCGCATCATCATTAAGTGGGAGCTGCATGGCGAGTTTGCGACCATTGCTGCGATTGTGCAGCAAAGCACTCCGGTAGATAAGCCGCTCATGCAAACGCGGCATGCGATTTTGGATCGCTTGAATGCCCTATTGCAAAAAATGGCGTGTCCATCGATTGAGGCAGCTGGTGGTCAGCGTATTGCAGCGATTGATATCGCCTTTGAAGACCGCAGCCTATTTAATGATGCAGAAGAGGTATCGGCTATTTTTAATGGCAATACGCTACTGGGTAGCTACATCATGTCCAATAGACGGGCGCAGCTTTGGACTGACCTCAACTTAAATGAGGATGGCTTTATCTCGTATTACGTGCCGCACAATACCCTGGGCTCGCGTCAAGCCGGCCGGGTGGCCCGCCGGATTACGGAAGTCGAAACCTATCGCATGGCAGCGATGCTGGCCTTTCCGGTAGCTAAGGGATTATCCCTGCCACTACGCAATGCCGAGTCTGATCTAGCGCAAATGTCGAAAGAAATTGCTTTGCTGCAAACGGACTCGGGCATTCAGCTCAAAAAGAATGGGGAATTTTTATCGGAGCTCTCTCAGCTTGCGTCCAAGACAGAGCAGTGGATTTCCGAGTTTGGTCTGCGCTTTACGGCTGCAGAAGCTTACAGTCAATTGGTGAATAAAAATTTAGCAGAGCTTTATGAAGAGCCGATTCCCGGCATTCAGACTTTGGTGGAGTTTATGGATCGGCGCTTTCAGCCAGCCATGGGTACTTGCTTATGGACCCAGCGCCGCTTAAAAGAATTATCCGATCGCGTGTCGAGAACAACCCAAACCTTGCGCACGCGGATTGAGTTTGTGAATGAAGAGCAAACGCAGGCTTTATTGGCCAGTATGGATAAGCGGGCAAAGCTGCAATTGCGCATGCAA